>NZ_JAKSXG010000015.1:0-316970 GCF_022380625.1 Pseudomonas sp. DP-17 | reverse complement strand
GGGCCTTCAGCTCGGGAACCAGCGGGCCGTTGGGGCCGGTTTCGAAGCTGGTGGTGAGGATGGTCGGCAGGTTGAAGAACTTCGCCAGGTCGCCCAGCGCCAGCACGTTGTTCTTGAACTTGTCCGGGTCGATGTCGCGGACCAGCGAGAGCAGGCCGGCCTGGTGGTCGACCAGCAGTACGGCGGCGTTGTCTTTGTCCAGGCGATTGTAGGTGGCGTTGGTCATGGTGAAATCCTCGATTTGCTTTCAGTGGGTGCCGGCTGGGCCGGAAAGGTTTTGGACTCGTCTTGCAGCGCGTCACTGCATGGAACAAAGATTAATTTCGACACCCTTGGTGCACCAGACGGCAAAAATTGCCTCTAGCGTTCTATTTTCAGAACGACCACCCGTAAAGGTGCGCCGAGTGGATCGGGCTAGCCCGCGTGTCGCCAGGTGGATTCGCGCTCCGCATTGAGGAAGCGCCGCTGCCAGCTCAGGGGCGTGAGGCCTTCGATGCGGTAGAAGATCCGACAGAAGTGCGCCTGGTCGCAGAAGCCGCATTGCAGGCCGATCTCGGCCAGCGGGAAGGACGATTCGCGCATCAGTTGCTTGGCCTTTTCCACCCGCTGGATTCGCATCCAGGCCTGGGGCGAATACCCGGTGGTGACTTTGAACTTGCGGGTGAAATCGCTGCGCGACAGCGCACAGGCGGCGGCCAGGTCACTGACTGTGATGCCGCTGTCCAGATGCTGGAGCAACAGCGCCTGGGCGCGCTCCTTCTGCCAGGGGGCCAGGTCGCGCTTGGGAGCGCTTACTGGAATCTGGCTGATAAGTCTCTGAAGCATGCTGGTCCCTCCCCTGCGATCTGCAGACCATTTTTTGCGGGCGCAGGGGTGGCGGCGAGTTAAAGCTGGTTAAACCGCATTAACCCATGGAGCCGGGAAAGCAGCGATGGCCGGACGGCAAGGGCAATGGCCGCGTCGCGCGCGCCACACTCGGCAAGCGACTGTCAGCTCCGTGCAAAGCCTTGCACGGCGCGGCATGCAGTCAAAAAGCAGGCGACACGGCACAACCGCTGCAGGGGCGGTTGGCAATGCCGAATCGTGGCCGGCGTTAATCGATATTAAGCACACCGCCCGAGCAAAGCCGCCCGGGGCGGGATGGCTGAACGTTGAAGCGTCGTTTACCCTGATGTTCGATCTCCCATGAATGGCCAATCGACCGCAGAGTCGATGGACATGTGCCCGCCGGGCTGACACCCGCCCCGGCACGAAACCTGCCCCCAGCGTGCGAAAGCGACGACCAGACGATGACTCCCGAGCCCATGGCAGGGGTCGAAACCGTGCTTCATTTCGGCCCCTACCAGATCTACCCCGCGTCCCGCGTGATCCTCGAGGCGGGCCGCCCGCTGCGCCTTGGCCAGCGCGCGCTGGACATCCTCCTGGCACTGCTGGAGCGCGCAGGCGAAGTGGTCAGCAAGCGCGAGCTGCTGGCCCGCGCCTGGCCCGACCAGGACATCGACGAAGGCAACCTGCGGGTGCACATGACCGCCCTGCGCAAGGCGCTGGGCGATGGCCAGAACGGCCGGCGCTTCATCGTCACCATCGCGCTGCGCGGCTACAGCTTCGTCGAGCCGCTGATCGTTTCGGCGCAGGCGACGCCCGCCCCCCAGGACGGCCCGTCGGCGGACCACAACCTGCCGCCCCGGCGCAATCGCCTGCTGGGCCGCGAAGCCGAGCTTGCGCGCCTGGTCGCCGAGTTGCCGCGACGTCGCTGCGTCAGCCTGGTGGGCTGTGGCGGCATCGGCAAGACCAGCCTCGCCCTGCAGGCCGCCGAGCGCTTCATCGGCCAATACCCCCACGGCATCCGCATGCTCGACCTTACCCAGTTGCAGGACGCGCGGCCGCTGAACAGTACGCTCGCCTGCGCGCTGGGCATTCCGGGGCTGGCGGGCGAATCGCTGGAACATCTCTGCACCCAGGTCGCCGATCGGCGGATGCTGCTGCTCATCGACAACTGCGAGCACCTGATCGAGGCGGCCGCGCATCTGGTCGAGTGCCTGCTGCGCCACGCGCCGCAGATCCACATCCTCGCCACCAGCCGTGAAAGCCTGCGCGCCACCGGCGAGTACATCCTGCCGCTACGGCCGCTCGGTTGCCCGCCGGTGCAGGTCGGCAGCGTCGAGGACGCCCTCGCCTACCCCGCCGTCGCGCTGCTCGTCGAGCGGACGAAGGAAACCCACGAGGACTTCGAGCTCCGCCCTGAAGACCTGCCCCGCGTCGGCGAAATCTGTCGGCGCCTGGAAGGCATTCCGCTGGCCCTGGAACTGGCTGCCGGCCACCTGGGCCAGGCCGACGGCAGCATCGATGCGCTGCTGCGGGACGGCTTCCTGGACCTTGCGCTGCAGTCCGATGAGTCGCCCAACCGCCACGAACACCTTCGCGCGATGCTCGATTGGAGCTATGCGTTGCTGCGCCCAGCGGAGCAATCCTGCCTGCGCCGCCTGAGCGTGTTCCGCGGCAGCTTCACGCTGGATGCCATCGCCGCCGTCCTCAGCCAGCCCGCGGACCTCGGCGCGGCCTTCGTGCTGGTGAACCAGCTGACCGCCAAATCCTTGCTGACCACCGAAATCCGCAGCGACCAGGTCACCTACCGGCTGCTCGAACCTACCCGCGTCTACGCGCTGGAGAAGCTCCAGGCCGCCGGCGAACTGCACGAGGCCCGGGAACGCCACCTGCAGCTCTGCCAGGGCGCGATGCAAACCGCCCAGGATGAATGGGAACGGTCTGCCTCGCTGGGCTGGCTCCAGCAACATTCGCCGTGGCTCGCAGACGTTCGCGCAGCCCTCGACTGGGGCCTGCATGCGGACGTTCGGCACGCCCAGGCAATCCACCTCGCGGCCTGCTCGGCGCCGCTCTGGCAGGAGCTGTCACTGCTGCATGAATACGGTCCCTATGTGAGCGCGGCACTTGGCCTGCTCAGCACCGAATCCGCTTCGTCGCTGCCACTGGCCATGCGCCTGGAACTGGCACTGGGCAACACGACCTACCACGACGTGCGCAACAGCCAGGCGGACGAAGCCTTCCAGAGCGCCCGCTACCTCGCCCAGCAGATCGGCGACCTCAACGGTGAACTCACCGCGCTGTCCGGCGGCCTGGCCGTGCTGCTGTGGGCCGGCCAGTACCAGAAGGCGGCCGAACAGAGCCGGCATTTCGACCGTCTGAGCGACGGCCAGGGCGAAATGCTCGCCACCAGCGCGCTGCGCCTGAAGGTGCTGGCATTGCATTACTCGGGCGACCAGGTACGCGCCCAGGCCGTTGGTGAAGAAGTGCTGCGACGTCTGCAGGAGCAACGCCAGGGCAACCGCTTCGCCCCTTGCCTGGGCGTGCAGTACGACCAGCAGGTCGCCTCCCTCGCCACGCAGGCACGCACGCTCTGGTTGCGCGGCCTGCCGGAACAGGCCGAGCGCATGGCGACACAGGCCATCGAACTGGCCTGCGAGATGGATCACAGCGCCTCCATCGCCTACAGCCTCGCGGCGGCTGGCTGTGTCATCGCCTTCTACAACGGCGAGTTGGACAAGGCGCATGGCCGCGTGCAGCAGATGATTGAGGTCGCCGAGCGCCATCGCGTGCCGCTGTTCACCGACTGGGCGCGGCACTATGCGTGGGCCATGCGGCTCGACGACTCGGCCGCCGCCCCGGCACCCGCCGTCGGCCTGGTCCGCGACATCGTGCAGACCCTGGGTGGTCGTCCCCTGCCCTTCGATCAGGCGCAGCTGATGCGCGCACGAACCGGCGCGGCAGGCTGGTGCGCGCCGGAAATCCTGCGCAACCACGCCGCCGCCCTGATCGAACGAGGCGACCGCGACTCCCTCATGGGCGCCGAGACGCTGTTGAAGCGAGCGCTTGCCTTGGCGCAACAGCAAGGCGCGCGGGCCTGGGAGCTACGCTCGGCCACCTGCCTGGCGGAGCTGTGGAGCGCGCAGGGTAAAGCGGAAGCCGCGCAGCAATGGCTGGAACCGGTCTGCCGGCATTTCACCGAAGGCTTCGAACTGCCGGACCAGCTCCGGGCGCGGCGGTGCCTGGAGGCGTGTCGCATGGCTGTTGGTCACTGACGCGCTGCGCACATGGCGAGCGCCTGCACCAAGCCAGACCGCTCCTACTGGAATAGTCCTCTGCTGGGACCGGCCTTCTCCCCCGCCCTGGCTGCGCGCCCCGCTCCAAAGGGAGAGGAACCCGCCCGTACCAGCTGACGCCTTGCCCCATACGGTCCCCTCGCCTTTCGGGGAGAGGGTTAGGGAGAGGGGAAATCGCCGGAACGGGGTTCCAGTTGCTCCTACGAGAGCCCCCTGCGCCTGGCGGAAGCCCATGAGAACAGCCGCCCTATCCTCTGATTTCGGATCCGGAAGGTGCGCAAGAGCGGCTGATCTGCGGGAGCGAGCGTCCCGCGAACCGGGAGTTTGCCGCTGCCGGAGCGCCAACCCCGACAGGCATGGGCAGATTCGCTACTGCGGCTGCACGCTGACGGCAATGGCGGAAGTCACCCGCATCACCAGCTGGCGGCCCACGTACTCCTGCTTCATCACCACGTCAGGGCGGACGTTGACGGTATGCTGGCTGCCATCGGCGAATTGCAGGGTCGCGGTACGCCGGGCGGTGTCCAAGGATTTGACCGTGGCGGTGATCTCCACCGTATCGGCCGCGAGCATGCCCGGCTTGCTACCCGGTTGTCCGGTCGCCAGCAATCCGGCCGCACCGCCACCGCTCTCCTGGCCGGGTTCGCGCAGGTAGACCAGTCGCTCGAGCGCGACGATGGCCCGTACCCGGTCGCCGACCTTGAGCTGGTCGAAATTGCGCATCTCCGACGGGGCCTGCAGGGTGCGTGTGTTGCCCTGGTCATCCTTGAGCGTGAAGGTGCGTTTGCCACGGTCGATGGCGCTGACGCTGGCCTGCACCTCTTCCGTTTCGGTCATCGTGCCACCCGGCACGCCCTTGGCAACCGACTCGGTGCTGTCGTACTGGTAACTGAGTTCATCATTCTTCTGGCTCTGGCAGCCGACGAGCACACCAGCGGCCAGGGACAGGCAGATCCAACGGGACACACTCATCGGGCGACTCCTTGCGTCAGGGTGTTTGCGGACTGGTTTCGCGGATTTCGTAGACGGCATCGTCGGCGCGCATCGGCGTCAGGCGGATCAGGTAGCTGGGGCCGGGATTGCCGAGCATCATCTCGTTGAGGTTGAAGCACACGTCGAGCTTCAGGTACTTGATCTCACCCGGCGCGACGGAAAAGCTCTGCTTGATGTCGCGCGGCTCCCAGCTGGCCGCACGCGTCAGGCCGGTCACGCGAATCTGGTGAGTGCCCGGCGCCAACTCGACACGACGGTAGGCGTTGAACTTGAGCGTGCCGACGCTCTGCTCGTCGATCAGCACGTCAGGGTAGGAAAAGCGCAGCGGCTCGCGGCCAGGGTTGTCGGCAGCCGGTCGGTACAGGTAGAGCACTGCCTTGGAAGGGCTGCCGGGTGGAACGGCCTCGAAATGGCCGGGACCGGCGCAGCCGGCGAGCAGGGCAAGGACAAACGGGAGGGCGAGCGCGCGCATGACGATCCTTCGTGGCAGCGTGAATCCACCGAGCGTAGCAGTTGCAGGGCGATTCGCCGTGCGGCACTTGTCTGTCTGGCGATTCAGTACTTGATGTCTCGCGCGCGCTCGCGCCCCTGCTGCTTGGTCTGTCTTTTATCCTGCCGGCACTGGGCATTGTATTGCTGGTCGGCGGCGCGGCAATCCTGCTTGGTCTGCCGCGCGTCCTGGCGGGTTTCCTGGCGCACGTCCCGCGCCTGGCGACGCTGGTTGCCCTGCTCGGTGGCCCAGGCGGTGCCGATCGAGGCGACGAAGAAGGCCGCCGCCACCAACGCAGTGAACAGGGAACGGGTCATGGCGCCACCTTCTGCAACACAGAATGGAGATTCTTCAGTACAGCCGATTTCCCGACGCCTTGCCGATGGCGGCGCAGGGTTCGCCGCACTGCTCGACGAAAGGCAGCTCCGGCCGCGACAACGGATGCCTGCAGCCCCGCAGCCGGCCCGACAGATTCAGCGCGCACGCACCAGCAATACCGGGCGCTTGCTCGACTGCAGCACCCCTTCTGCCACGCTGCCCAGCACGAGACGGTGCAGGCCATGGCGGCTGTGCGTCCCCATGACGATGGCGTCGGCCTTGACCGCGTCCGCCTCGATCTCGATGCGGTCGGCGACCTCCTCCCCGGTGGTTTCCATCGCGACCTGCTGGAAAGTGGCGGGCACGGCATACTCGGCGACCACCTCCCGCGCCTTGTTCAGGATGTCATCGGCGGCCTTGACCGCAGCGACTTGCAATGCCTGCGCGTCGTAGTACTTGGCGTAGTAAGGCATGTGCCCCAGCGGGCGGTCGACGATGGTGATGACATGCAGCTCACCACCGCTCATGCGGACCAGACGCGCGCCTTCGGCCAGCGCGAGGAAGGAAACAGGGCTGCCGTCGACGGCGGCCAGTACGTGTTCGTACATGGTGTTCTCCTGGTTGATTGGCAGAACAACCATACCCGCCAGGACCGGGAACACCTTTGTGCCGCGTCAAGGTAACGTCAGGCTCCGCTTCAATGCGCCTGCGCCACCTCGTCGCGACAGGCGGACGGACTCTGTCCCGTCCAGCGCTTGAAGGCCCGGCGGAAGCCGCGCACGTCGCTATAGCCGAGGGCTTCGGCGATGCGCTCGATGGGCATCTCCGGGTTGCTCAGCAGGCTCATGGCGCGCGCCCGGCGCACTTGCTCCTGGAGGGCTTCGAAGGTGGTGCCGTACTCGCTCAGGCGGCGGCGCAGGGTGCGGCTGCTCATGTTGAGGTCGCCGGCCACCTTGTCGATGGGGCTGCCGTGCGGCAGGTCGCGCAGGATGGCGCGCTCCACCGTCTCCAGCAGGCCGGCCTTCTGCGGCGCCTGGCTGTACTCCGCTTCCAGCAGATTGAGCGCCTGGCGCAGGGCCACGGGCTGGTGGCTCGGCAGTTGCCGGTCCAGCCAGTGGGTGTCGATGGCCACCCGGTTGTGCAGGCAGCCGAAGCGCAGGTTCGGCCCCAGCAGGCGCCGGTACTCGGCCTCGTAGCTGGGCGCGGCATGGGTGAACTCGAAGCGCAGCGGCTGGAACTCGTCACCGATCAGTGCGCGGTTGTAGACCAGCAGGCTGGCGAAGAACTCCTCTACCGCGAACACCTGCACATCGGCGAACGGCAACAGGCACTCCACTTCGATGAAGCTCTCCCGCGGCCCCTCCAGCAGGTTGCAGACGGCGATGCCGCCCGTGGTGTGCTGGAAGCGCCGGCCGAGCTCGAAGGCATCGCGCAGGGTCTTGCTCAGCGACAGCACATGGCCGAGCAGGCCGAGGGTGCCGAGCACGTTGCGGTGCCCGACCCACAATCCCAGGCCGCGCTCGGGCAGGGCCGCAAGGGCTCGCTGGATCATCGCCACCGTCTGCCGGTGGGAAACGCGCTGCGCCGGGTCCTGCAACTCCTCAGCGGTGAACCCCAACCCACGGCACAGGCGTTCGCTGCTCACACCCTTCTCCTCGGCGACCTCGGCAAGGGTCTGCAACAGGAAGGGCGAAACCTGGGCCAGGTCGAAATGGGCATCGAGGAGGGTGTTGGACATGGAGGCGGCTCTCGAACGGCACGCCTGGATTTGTTCTTCTATGGCTGGCGCGCGGCGGAGCCATCATAACGCGTTCGTTCACAAGCCAAGACACGGCGTAACAGAATATTTCGAAGGACGGCATCGCCGGAAACCCGGAAGAAAAAGCCCAGGCCGCACGGCCCGGGCTTTCCGCTACCGCACTGCCGTCCTCAACGGTAAACCGGCCACTGTTCGACGATGCGCCCCTGCCGCACCGCGAGCAGGTCGCCGAACTGCAGGAGGATCGACTCGGACTGGGTCGGCCGCAGGAATACCTGGTCGTCCACCTTCAGGCCGACGGCGCTGGAACCGTTGACCATTTCCTGGTTCGAGCTGCGCCCGTACAGGCCATTGAACTGCAGTCCCCTGGGCGACTCGGGCTCGGCCATCCAGTTGCCGCCATAGACGAAGAAGGTCTGCCGCTGGTTCGGGTCCCACCAGGAGAAGATCGCCGACTTGTCGTCCAGCGCCGGAATCCGCACCGCGCCGGTGCTCTTGATCACCGGCGTGGCGATGAAGGCAGCCGGCTGGTGGTCCACCAGGGATGGCAGGTCATAGTGCGTCGGCTTGACCAGCGCCGAGCCCACCGACACCTCGGTGCTGGTGCGCTCGTTCTCATGCATCCGGTAACTCGGACTACCGGCGGTATTGAGCGTCAGCCCCGGCTTCCACAGCGGCGCATGGCGGGTGCGCGCGTAATCGACGAAGCCGTCATAAAGCTGCATGACCCTGGCGAACAGCTCTTCCGAGGAACCCAGGACTTCCGGCACGCCCATGCCGACGAAGGGGTCGTAGCCCATGAAGCCGACGAACTCCAGGTGCTGCGGGTTGGCGCCGATGATCGTGAGCATCCGCTCCAGGGTGTCGTGGTCGGCCACACCACCCCGGTGAAGTCCCACGTCCAGTTCGATATTGATCCGCAACCGGGTGCTGCGCCCTTGCGCCAGCGCCAGGTACTGCTGCAGGCGCTCGGGGGTGTCGAGCAGCCATTGCAGCTGGGTCGTCGGGTCGAACGATCCGCGAAGGTTCTCGTAGAACTGCTGCGCCGAACCCACCGGCAGGGGCTTGCCCAGCAGCAGGTCCGAATCGGGGAAGCGTTCTGCATCGTGATTGAGGAAGGGCTGGTGGAACGACATCATCCGCCGGGTGCCGGCACGCTTGGCGATGTAGTCGAGCAATCGCGGCGATGGCAGGGACTTCTCCACCACGCGCAGGTGCTTGCCGGTGCGGGCTACCGACTGCATGACCACGTCGACGTTGTGGTCGAGTCGGTCGAGGTCGATCAGCATCACCGGGCGCATCGGCCCGTGCTCGCGCAGTTCGCGGTTCAGTTGGGTGAAGTAGTCGTCGTACGGGGCGCCGTGGTCGCCCGGCCGCAGCCAGGCGCCGGCACCGGCGAGCAGGACGCCGGCGCCTGCCGCGCCCGCGAGGAAATTGCGTCGTTTCATGGGTTCTCTTCCTTGTCAGGCCACGCCCAGGATCGATGACAGGTGGGCATTGAGGAACTTGCCCTGCGGGTCCAGCTCGCGGCGCACCTCGGTGAATTCCTTCCAGCGCGGATAAAGCGGTTGCAGCGTGCGTGCATTCAGCGTGTGCAGCTTGCCCCAGTGCGGCCGGCCGGCGTACTTCCAGAAGATCGGCTCAACGGCGGCGAAGAAGTTGTGGTGGTCCATGCTGTAGTGCTGGTGCACGGAGATCGAGCAGCTGTCGCGCCCCTCGAACATGCTCAGGGGAATATCGTCGGCCTTCACGTAGCGGTACTCGATGGGGAACCAGGTGCGCAGGTCCTTGTCGTTGATCAGCTTGAGTATCTCGCGCAGGCAGGCCGGGCCGTGCTCGGCCGGCACCGAGTATTCCATCTCGTTGAAGCGCACGTTGCGCACGTTGGCAAAGATGTCGTAGGAGTCGCCGACCCGGTCGTCGAAGCTGGCGACATGGCGCAGGCTGTTGAGCAGGAAGCGCCGCGCGGCGGGGAAGTCGCTGCCGTACTTGTCGAGGTTCTCGATGATGCCGACATAGCCGTTGCCGCCCTCCTCGGCCGGGTCCAGCGGCGGCGTGGCCGGGTCCTCGGTCTCGTTCAGGGCGATGGCCAGCGCGTAGTCGGAATGGGTGAGCACCTGCATTTCCCAGTGCTGGTTCTCGCGGGTGTTCTTCTCCACGTCCTCCAGCAGCTCCTCGGTGCTGGCTATCCACTGCCGTTCGCGCAGGCGAAAGGCCTGGCGGTTCTGCAAGCGCACTCGCGTAGCAACACCGAAGGCGCCCAGGGACACCCGCGCGGCATTGAACACCTCGGGATGCCGCTGGGCGTCGCAGTCCAGCACCTCGCCACTGGCAGTCACCAGTTGCAGGCCGGTCACGCGGGTGGAATAGGAACCGAAGCCGACACCAGTGCCGTGGGTCGAGGTGGAGATCGCCCCGGCCAGCGTCTGGTAGTCGATGTCCGCCATGTTCGGCAGGGCCTGGCCGATCTCCTTCAGTGCCGGTCCCATGAGCGACATGGGCGTGCCGGCGGCGAACTCCGCCTGCAAGGTGTCGGCGTCGTGGCCGAGCAGGCCGTTGAAGTAGGCCAGCGAGACCAGCGTGCCGTCGGTGGGCACCAGGGCGCTGAAGGAATGCGCCGAGCCGACCGGACGCACCTTGCCCTCGGCCTGGCGGATGACCTGGACCAGTTCGTCGAGACTCTGCGGCGCCAGGCGCGCCTGCGGCAGGCAACTCTGCCCGCCGGACCAATTGCGCCAAGGGATAAGGCGTGGCGCGCGGGCCAGTTCGGCCGCCAGCGGGCTGCTGGAAAGCGCCACGAACGCACCGGCAATACCGGCGTTCTGCAGGAGTTGGCGTCGGGTGAGATGAATGGGCATCGAGTGGCGCTCCCTACTGGACCGGCTGGCCGGACATGAAGGAAATCAGCGCGAGGAACTCTTCCTCCGAGCACTGCATGCACATGCCCATCGGCGGCATGCCCTTGAAGCCATTGATGCTGTGGTCCAGCAGGCTGTCGGTGCCCTGGGCTATGCGTGGTTGCCAGGCCTGCGCATCGCCCGCCTGCGGCGCTCCGGAGGCTGGGTTGGCGTGGCACAGCTTGCAACTGTTGTCATAGATTTTCGCCAGGGCCGGGTCCGAGGGAGCCAGGGTGGCGGCGGAGCGGGTAGCGCTGGGCGCGGTGTCGTCGCCACAGCCGGCAAGGCCGAGCAGGGCCAGCAAGGCGAACGGCGGCCAGGGTGTCGCGGGTTTCGGCATGGGGCTCCCCTCTTTTAACCGCGGCGCGGATTCTTGTTGTCATGGGCAGAGGGCAGGTTAAGTCGACGGCCGGTCCTGCCCGAGGGCTTTGCCGGCCAACAAGGGGGCTCTGAGCGGACAAGGTGCCATTCGCGCTCCCTGTCGGTTTCAGGATACGCAGGGTCGTTCGAGTGCTATCCCTAATCCAGAGGGATGGCAATCTTCCAGACTGTCGAGGACCGGGCGCGCACAGACGCCTGGCCGGACTGCAACAATAACAACAATGGCGCTCCGCAGAGCCACGCCAACCGTGACGTGGGCGGCGCGCCGCAGCCGAAGGATTCCGGGTCGCCGCCCGAGGGAGGCGCCTGCGATGTCGAGGTGTGCTGTATGCCTGATGATTCGCTTCACCTGCCCCTGATCCACGACGTGCTGGAACGTCTCAAGGCCACCCCCGGCGCGCTGCTGCCGGTGCTCCACGCCATCCAGGACTGCGTCGGCTACATCCCCGACCATGCCCTTCCCGAGATCGCCCACGCGCTGAACCTCAGCGTCGCCGAAGTGCGCGGGGTGATCAGCTTCTACCACGACTTCCGCACTGCGCCCCCGGCCCGCCATACGCTGCGCCTGTGCCGCGCCGAGTCGTGCCAGAGCCGTGGCGCCGAAGCCCTGGCCGCGCAGCTGCGCGAACAGCTGGGGCTGGACGACCACGGCACCAGCGCCGACGGCGGCATCGCCCTGCGCCCGGTGTACTGCCTGGGCGCCTGTGCCTGCTCGCCGGCGCTGGAGCTGGACGGCCGGGTGCACGCCCGTCTCACTCCCGAACGCTTGCGTGCGCTGGTGAATGGATGCCGGGAGGACGCCGCATGCTGAAGCTGTTCGTTCCCTGCGACTCGGTGGCCTGCGCGGTGGGCGCCGACGAAGTGGCCGATGCCCTGGTCACCGAGGCCGAGCGCCGCCAGTTACCGGTGCAGATCCAGCGCACCAGCTCCCGTGGCCTCTACTGGCTGGAGCCGCTGGTGGAACTGGAAAGCGCGGACGGCCGGCTGGGCTTCGGGCCGCTCACGATGGGTGACGTTCCCGCCCTGCTCGACGCCCTTTCCAGCGATCCCGCCAGCCACCCGCTGTCCCTGGGGCCGGTGGAAGAGATTCCTTACCTGAAGAGTCAGCAGCGCCTGCTGTTCGCCCGTGCCGGCATCACCCGGCCGCTGTCGCTGGACGACTATCGCGCCCACGGCGGCTTCGAAGGCCTGGCCCGCGCCATCGCGATGGACGGCGCCGACGTGGTTGCCGCGGTGCTCGACTCCGGCCTGCGCGGCCGTGGTGGCGCAGCCTTCCCTGCCGGCATCAAGTGGCGCACCGTTCGCGACGCCGCAGGCCCGCGGAAGTACGTGGTGTGCAACGCCGACGAAGGCGACTCCGGCACCTTCGCCGACCGCATGCTGATGGAGGGCGACCCCTTCCTGCTGATCGAGGGCATGGCCATCGCCGGCCTCGCCGTCGGCGCGAGCATGGGCTACCTCTATGTGCGCTCGGAGTACCCGGATTCCATCGCCACCCTCAACCAGGCGGTGAAAATCGCCCGCGACGCCGGCTACCTCGGTGAAGACGTCTGCGGCAGTGGCCGCGCCTTCGAACTGGAAGTACGGGTTGGCGCCGGCGCCTACATCTGCGGCGAGGAAACCGCCCTGCTGGACTCGCTCGAAGGCAAGCGCGGCGTGGTCCGCGCCAAGCCGCCGCTGCCCGCGCTGCAAGGCCTGTTCGGCCTGCCGACGCTGGTGCACAACGTGCTCACCCTCGCCTCGGTCCCGGTGATCATGGCCAAGGGTGCGCAGTTCTACCGCGACTTCGGCATGGGCCGCTCGCTGGGCACCATGCCCTTCCAGCTGGCCGGCAACGTCCGCCATGGCGGGCTGGTGGAACGCGCCTTCGGCCTGACCCTGCGCGAGCTGGTGGAAGGCTACGGTGGCGGCACCGCCAGTGGCCGCCCGTTGAAGGCCGCGCAGGTCGGCGGCCCGCTGGGCGCCTGGGTGCCGCCGGCGCAGTTCGATACGCCGCTGGATTACGAGGCCTTCGCTGCCGTCGGCGCCATGCTCGGCCACGGCGGCGTGGTGGTCGCCGACGACAGCCTGGACATGGCGCGCATGGCCCGCTTCGCCCTGCAGTTCTGCGCCGAGGAATCCTGCGGCAAATGCACGCCCTGCCGCATCGGCTCGACCCGTGGCGTGGAGGTGGTGGACCGGCTGATCGCCGCCACCGACATCAGCGCCCGCGAAGAGCAGGCGCGGCTGCTCACCGACCTCTGCGACACCATGCAATACGGCTCGCTCTGCGCCCTCGGCGGGATGACCGCCTTCCCCGTGGCCAGCGCCCTCAAGCACTTCCCCGCCGACTTCGGTCTGGCGACTTCGGAGGCCGACCAGTGATCAACTATTTCGATCCCTCCACGTCCACCGCTGGCAACACCAGCGACCTCGATTTCGGCACGCCGGCCCGCGACAGCGACGTGCAGGTCAGCCTGAGCATCGACGGCCGCGAGATCAGCGTCCCTGCCGGTACCTCGGTGATGCGCGCCGCCGCCCTGCTGGGCACCACCATCCCGAAACTCTGCGCCACCGAAAGCCTGGAAGCCTTCGGCTCGTGCCGCATGTGCCTGGTGGAAATCGACGGCATGCGCGGCTACCCGGCCTCCTGCACCACGCCGGTCAGCGAAGGCATGGTGGTGCGCACGCAGACGCCGAAACTGGCGAGCCTGCGGCGCAACGTCATGGAGCTGTACATCTCCGACCACCCGCTGGACTGCCTGACCTGCCCGGCCAACGGCAACTGCGAACTGCAGACGGTGGCCGGCCAGGTCGGCCTGCGCGAGGTGCGCTACGGCTATGAAGGCGCCAACCACCTGAGCGATGCGAAGGACGTCTCCAACCCCTATTTCGACTACGACCCGAGCAAGTGCATCGTCTGCAACCGCTGCGTGCGCGCCTGCGAGGAAACCCAGGGCACCTTCGCCCTGACCATCGAGGGGCGCGGCTTCGAATCCCGAGTGGCGGCGGCCGGCGGCGAGAACTTCCTCGATTCCGAATGCGTCTCCTGCGGCGCCTGCGTGCAGGCCTGCCCCACCGCCACGCTGATGGAAAAGAGCGTGGTCGAGATCGGCCAGCCGGAACGCGCCGTCATCACCACCTGCGCCTACTGTGGAGTAGGCTGCTCCTTCCGCGCGGAGATGAAGGGCGACCAGCTGGTACGCATGGTCCCGGACAAGAACGGCCAGGCCAACCACGGCCACTCCTGCGTCAAGGGCCGCTTCGCCTGGGGCTACGCCACCCACCCGGATCGCATCACCAGGCCGATGATCCGCCAGCACATCAGCGACCCCTGGCAGGAAGTCAGCTGGGACGAGGCGGTCACCTATGCCGCCAGCGAGTTCCGCCGCATCCAGCAGAAGTACGGACGCGACTCCATCGGCGGCATCACCTCCAGCCGCTGCACCAACGAAGAAACCTACCTGGTGCAGAAACTGGTGCGCGCGGCGTTCGGCAACAACAACGTCGACACCTGTGCGCGGGTCTGCCACTCGCCCACCGGCTACGGCCTCAAGCAGACCCTGGGCGAATCCGCCGGCACCCAGAGTTTCGACTCGGTGATGCAATCCGATGTGGTGCTGGTGATGGGCGCCAACCCCACCGACGCCCACCCCGTGTTCGGCTCGCAGCTCAAGCGCCGCCTGCGCGAGGGCGCGCAATTGATCGTCATCGACCCGCGCCGCATCGACCTGGTCGATTCGCCCCACGCCCGCGCCGAACTGCACCTGCAACTGCGCCCCGGCACCAACGTCGCCATGCTCAACGCGCTGGCCCACGTCATCGTCACCGAGGGGCTGGTCAAGCAGGACTTCGTCGATGCGCGCTGCGAGGCCAGCGACTTCATCCGCTGGCGCGATTTCGTCAGCCTGCCGGAGAACGCCCCGGAAGTGCTCGGCCCGGTCTGCGGCGTGCCCGCCGAAGAGATCCGCGCCGCCGCCCGCCTCTACGCCACCGGCGGCAACGCGGCCATCTACTACGGCCTGGGCGTCACCGAGCACAGCCAGGGCAGCACCGCAGTGATGGGCATCGCCAACCTCGCCATGGCCACCGGCAACGTCGGCCGCGAGGGCGTCGGGGTGAACCCGCTGCGCGGCCAGAACAACGTGCAGGGCTCGTGCGACATGGGTTCCTTCCCCCACGAGCTGCCGGGCTATCGCCACGTCTCCAACGAGGCCGTGCGCGCGCAGTTCGAACAGGCCTGGGGCGTGACCCTGCAGCCCGACCCGGGCCTGCGTATCCCCAACATGTTCGAGGCGGCCCTGGGCGGCACTTTCAAGGCGCTGTACTGCCAGGGCGAGGACATCGCCCAGAGCGACCCCAACACCCAGCACGTCACCGCGGCCCTCTCCGCCATGGAGTGCGTGGTGGTGCAGGACATCTTCCTCAATGAAACCGCCAAGTTTGCCCACGTGTTCCTGCCGGGCAGCTCCTTCCTCGAGAAGGACGGCACCTTCACCAACGCCGAGCGGCGTATCTCCCGCGTACGCAAGGTGATGGAGCCACTGGGCGGCAAGGCCGACTGGGAAGGCACCGTGGCCCTGGCCAATGCCCTGGGCTACCCGATGAACTACACCCACCCGTCGCAGATCATGGACGAGATCGCCCGCCTGACGCCGACCTTCGCCCGCGTCAGCTACGCCGAACTGGACCGCCACGGCAGCCTGCAATGGCCGTGCAACGACGCAGCGCCCGACGGCACCCCGACCATGTACATCGAGCAGTTCGTGCGCGGCAAGGGACGCTTCATGCTCACCGGGTACGTGCCCACCGAGGAGAAGGTCAACGCACGCTACCCGCTGCTGCTCACCACCGGGCGTATCCTCAGCCAGTACAACGTCGGCGCGCAGACCCGGCGCACCGACAACGTCGCCTGGCATGAAGAGGACCGCCTGGAAATCCACGCCAGCGACGCCGAAAGCCGTGGCATCGGCGACGGCGACTGGGTCGGCGTGGGCAGCCGCGCCGGGCAGACGGTGCTGCGCGCCAAGGTCAGCGAGCGCGTGGCGCCGGGAGTGGTCTACACGACCTTCCACTTCCCCGAATCGGGAGCCAATGTGATCACCACCGACAACTCCGACTGGGCCACCAACTGCCCGGAATACAAGGTCACGGCGGTGGAAGTGGTGCGCGTGTTCCAGCCTTCGGAATGGCAGAAGCGCTACCAGGCGTTCAGCGATGAACAGCGGCGTTTGCTCAAGGAGCGCCGCCACCAGGAAAAAGCCGAGGTCCGTCGATGAGCATCGAGAACCTGATCAAGATGGCCAACCAGATCGGCCTGTACTTCGCCAGCGAGCCGGACCACGACCTGGCGGTACGCGGCGTGCAGCAGCACCTGCAGAACTTCTGGACGCCGGCCATGCGCCGCGATCTCAGCGATTGGCAGGAGAAGAACCCGGGCGACGAGCTGCACGCCCTGGTGCGGGCGGCACTGGCGGAGCCGGCGGCCCAGGCCTAGCCGAGCTCCGCAGGACCTCAGACGTGCTTGCCTGAGGTCGTCTCGGCCGGTACGGCATACTGCGGCTTGAGCTTGCCGTCCTGGTCGAGCAGCCAGGCATCCATGATCTCGCGCACCACCGGTCCGGCCACGCGGCCGCCGGCCTCGCCGTTCTCGATGGTCACCGAGACCACGATGGAAGGTTCGGCCGCCGGGGCAAAGCCCACGAACAGCGCGTTGTCGCGGTGACGCTCCTTGGTCTTCAGGCGGTTGTAGCGCTCGCCCTGACGGATCGCGACGATCTGCGCGGTGCCGCTCTTGCCGGCAATCCGGTATTGCGCGCCCTGCCCCGCGGCCCGCGCGCCGCCACCCGGATCGTGCATGACCAGCTGCATGCCGTAGTTCACCGCATCCCAGTCACGGGGATTGCTCAGGTGGATATCGGGCATGGGGTTGGCATCGACCACGTCTTCGCCACCCACCGATTCGGCCAGCCGCGGCCGGTGCCAGGCCCCCTTGCTGGCGATCAGCGAGGTCGCTTCGGCAAGCTGCAGCGGCGTCACCTGCATGTAGCCCTGGCCGATGCCGAGGATCACCGTTTCGCCGGGGAACCAGGCCTGGCGCCGCGTCGCACGCTTCCACTCGCGGGACGGCATCAGCCCGGGAGACTCCTCGGCCATGTCGATGGACACCTTGCTGCCCAGCCCGAAGCGGGTCAGGTAGTCGTGCATGCGATCGATGCCGAGCTTGTGCGCGACGTCGTAGAAGTAGGTGTCGTTGGAACGCTTGATGGCCGTGTCCAGGTCCACCCAGCCATCGCCGCTATGGTTCCAGTTGCGGTACTTGTGGTCGTAGTTGGGCAGTTGGAAGTACCCCGGATCGAACACCCGCGTGGCCGGTGTGATGGTGCCGGTATCCAGCCCGGCGATGGCCACCACCGGCTTGATGGTCGAGCCCGGCGAGTACAGCCCGCGCAGCGCCCGGTTGAACAGCGGCCGGTCGATGGAGTCGCGCAGCTGCGCGTACTGCGCCGAGCTGATGCCGTTGACGAACAGGTTCGGGTCGAAGCTCGGGTTGCTGACCATCGCCAGCACCTGCCCGGTATTCGGGTCCAGCGCCACCACGGAGCCGCGGCGGTCCCCGAGGGCCTTTTCGGCGGCGACCTGCAGGTCCACGTCCAGGCCGAGCACGATGTTCTCGCCGGCCACCGGCGGCACCTTCTTCAGCACGCGCATGACGCGCCCCTGGGCGTTGGTTTCGACTTCCTCATAGCCCACGTGGCCGTGCAGCTGCGGCTCGTAGAAGTGCTCGATGCCGGTCTTGCCGATGTACTCGGTGCCCCGGTACTCGGTGCTGTCCAGCCGCGCCGCCTCGCGTTCGTTGATCCGTCCGACGAAGCCGACCGAGTGGGCGAAGTGCTCACCGTAGGGGTAGTGACGGACGAACTCGGCATCCACGTCGATGCCCGGCAGCTTGTAGCGATTGACCTCGATGAGGGCGATCTGCTCCTCGCTCAGGTCATGCAGGAGAGTGACCGGCTCGAAGGGATGGCGGCTTTTCTTCAGCGCCTTGTCGCACTGCAGGCGCTGTTCGGGGCTCAGCTGCAGGATATCGGTCACCTGGTCGAGCACCGCCTGGGAGTTGCCGGCGCGCTCGCGGGTCAGGGTGAGGTTGAAGCTGGGCAGGTTCTCGGCAAGTACCTTGCCGTTGCGGTCGAAGATCAGCCCGCGTTCCGGGGGGATCGGCAGGACGTGGATGCGGTTGTTCTCGGAGACCGTGGCGTTGGTCGCGTAGTCGGTGACCTGGAGGAAATACATCCTTGCCACCAGGGTCACGCTCATCAGGGCCACCAGCGCGCCGCAGGCGATCAGCCGGCGGTTGACCAGCTTCGATTCCTGCTGGTGGTCCTTGAGTTTGATTGGATCGTGCATCGGGATTCCAGAAGGTCCCCATCGACCGGGCGGAAAGTGTTTTCGCCCCTGCCGGGCAGGGAAGCTTTCCGATCGATGCGGCCTGTTTGCAGCGGAGTAGGAACGGGCAAACCGGCGCCACCAGGCGCGGAGCAATCACGCGCCAGCGGGCCTGCCGGCGCGGCATGGTAGCAGACTGGCCGGCCGGATTCCGACCGACATTCGAGGCACCGGCCCGATGCCTGAAGTCGGCGCCATCAGGTGCGCTCCTGGTAGTCCTCTGCGGGATGATGGCAATCGCGGACGGAGTCCGCTCCTACGAAGCCTGATGCAATTGTGGAAACGCCTCTACCCGCCGGATCGCTGCTGGATCAATGCAGCCCCCGGCCCCCGAGGCATGCCCTCGCGTAGGAGCGGACTCCGTCCGCGATTGGCCCGCCTTGGCACCCGGCCAGCCCAGGATTGCGGGCGAGATTCGCGGCGAAGAACATCAGACCACCGAGCCTTCCGGCGGCTGCTCCAGCACCGCCACGACCACGGCGCTGCCGACGATCAGCACGATGCCGACCAGCGACAGCAGGCCGAGCACCTCGCCCCAGATCAGGTAACCGAGCAGGCTTGCCCAGATGATGCTGGTGTAGGTGTACGGTGCCAGCGTGGCGGCATGGGCACGGCGCACCGCGATGGTGAACAGCAGTTGGCCGACCGTGGCGAGCAGGCCCAGGGCAAGCATGAAGCCGAGGTCCGGCAGGCTCGGCGTACTCCAGGAAAACGGCAGCGTAGCGCCGGTGACCAGGGTGCCGACCACGGTGAAATACAGCACCGTTGTGGTGGAATCGTCGCTCGCGCGGATGCGGCGGATCTGGATCATCGACAGCGCGCCGAAGAACGCGCTGGCCACCAGCAGGCCCGGCCCGAGCAGGCTGGCCTCGGCGTTGTCCGGCTTGACCACCATCAGCACACCGATGAAGCCCAGCACCGCCGCCAGCGCGTTGCGCGGCAGCAGGCGTTCACCCAGTAGCAGCGGCGCCAGCACTATCACCAGCAGCGCCTCGGAATAGGCGATGGAAATCGCCTCGCTCAGCGGCACGTAGGGCAACCCGGCGAAGAACAGCGCCGAAGAACCCAGCAGCGTCACCGCACGGATGCTCTGCCCGCGCACGTCCAGCTGCCGCCAACGCTCAACCAGCGGCCGGCCGCGCAGGCAGAGGAGAAACGCCGGCAGCACGCCGAAGGCCATGCGGAAGAAGGTCACCTCGTTGGCCGGGTATTTCAGTGCCACCACCTTGGCCAGCGCATCCACCACGGCGAAACAGAACATCGACAACAGCATCAGGCCCACGCTGCGCATGGCATGGCTGCGGGGGGCGACGAGGGTCAGCTGGGGCATGTCGTGATCTCCTGTTCCGAGGGTGGTAGGATGCGCCGCCAAGGCTTCAGCGCGAGCTGAAGCGGCTGGCGAGAAACGGCTTCACTGGCACGCTGGTGACGACATCGCAGGCCTGCTCGGCAAGCAGTTGCCCGGTGATGGCGCCCAGCGTCAGGCCGATGTGGCCGTGGCCGAAGTTGTAGAAGACCTGCGGCAGGCGCCGCGATGGGCCGAGCACCGGCATGCTGTCCGGCACCGAGGAGCGAAAGCCCATCCACTGCGACACCGGCTCGTGCTGCAAGCGCAGGAAGCGCCGCGCGCCACGGGTCAGGTAGCGGTAGCGCGCCGGGCTCGGCAGCGCCTCCAGCCCGGCGAATTCCACCGTGCCGGCCACCCGCAGGCCCTGCGCCATGGGTGTCATGTAGAAGCCGCCGGCACCCCAGCACACCGGGCGATTGAGCACCTGGCCGGCATGCCCGAAGAGCACGTGGTAACCACGCTCCGTATCCTGCGGCACCGCATCGCCCAACTGATCCACAAGCGTGCGCGACCAGGCGCCGGTGCACAGCGCCACACGGTCGGCAGCCAGGCGCTCGCCGCTCGCCAGCCGCGCCTGCACCGCGTCCCTGCCCTGCCCGGCCGGTTCCAGGCCCAGCAGCTCGCCACGGCGAAACTCGCCGCCCATGGCGAGGAAGCGTTCGAACAGACGCAGGCTCAATGCGTACGGATCGAGCGTGCGGCTCACGCCGGGCAGCTCCACCGCGCAGCTCGCGCGGGTGTTGAGCGCCGGTTCCTGCTCGCGCAACTCGCCCCCTTCAACGAAGCGGATCGGCACGTCAAAGCGCCGGTGGTAATCCACCATCGCCTGCGCGTCGCGGCGTTCATGCTCCTCGAAGAGGTACAGCGAGCCGTCATGACGGATCAGGTCGTTGGCGCCGGCCTCGTCGAACAGTCCCTGCCACGCCCCCATGCAGGGGCGCAGCAGGGTGTTGAGGTCGTGGCCGATGGCTTCCACGCGATCCCGCCGCGAAGCTGCCAGGAACCGCAGCAGCCAGGGCGCGATGCGCGGCAGGTACGCCGGGCGGATCGCCAACGGGCTGTCCGGGCGCAGCAGCATGCCCGGTGCCTTGCGCCAGATGCCCGGCGTGGCCACCGGCTCCACCGAGTAAGTGGCGAAGGTACAGGCGTTGCCGAACGAGGTGGCGAGGCCCGGCGGGTTGCGGTCCAGCAGGGTCACGCGGAAGTCGCGGCGTTGCAGTTGCAGCGCCGTGGCCAGGCCGACCACGCCGGCGCCGACCACCAGGGCGTGGCGGCGCAGGTCGTTGGGCTGGGTCATTTGCCGCTCATCACGCGGGTCCACAGGCGGGTGCTCATGCGCATCCCGGACGGCGACAGGGTCTTGATCGGGAACAGGGTGTCGAGCACTTCCTGGGGTGGATACACGGCCGGGTTGGCGCGCAGTTCCGGCTTCACGTACGAGGTCGCGGCGGCATTGCCGTTGGGGTACTGCACGGCGTTGGTGATGTTGGCGATCACTTCCGGCTGCAGCAGGTAGTTCATGTAGGCGTAGGCGTTGTCCAGGTGCGGCGCGCCCTTGGGAATCACCACGGTGTCCACCGCGATGGTGCTGCCTTCGCGCGGCAGGCTGTAGCCGATCTTCACGCCGTTGCCGGCCTGCTGGGCGGTGGTCATGGCCTGCAGCACGTCGCCGCTGAAGCCGATGGCGACGCAGATGTTGCCGTTGGCCAGGTCGCTGACGTACTTGGACTGGTGGAAATAGCGGATCGACGGGCGGATCGCCTGCAACGCCGCTTCGGCGGCCTTGAAGTCGTCCGGGTTCTGGCTGGCCGGATCGCGGCCGAGCACCTTGAGGGTGATGGGCACCATCTGGGTGGCGTTGTCGATCACCGCGATGCCGCACTGGGCGAGCTTTTCCGCGTTCTTCGGATCGAACAGCAGCTGCCAGCTGCGGGTGACGTCGGTGTTGCCGAAGATGGCCTTGATCCTGTCCTCGTTGTAGCCGATGCCGACCGTCACCCAGAGGTAGGGAATGGCGTAGCGGTTACCCGGGTCGCTGACCTCGAGGATCTTCATCAGCTTGGGGTCGAGGTTGTTCCAGTTGGGCAGCTTGCCCTTGTCCAGTTCCTGGATGGCGCCGGCCTTGATCAGTCGCGGCAGGAAGTGGTTGGACGGACTGGCCAGGTCGTAGCCGCTGGCGCCGGTCATCAGCTTGGCTTCGGTGGTCTCGTTGCTGTCCACCAGGTCGTAGGTGGTCTGGATGCCGGTCTGCCGCGTGAAGTTCGCCAGGGTATCGTCGGCGATGTAGCTGCTCCAGTTGGCGATGGTGACGGTCTGCGCCGCCTGGGTGGTGCCGGCCAACAGCGACAGGACCAGGCCTGCCAGGGTCATGGGACGGATGATCATGCTGCCCTCGGTTTTTGTTTTCGGGGATGGTCGTGATGGATCGTCGTGCGTGGGTAAAGCGGTGGATCAGGCCTCGGCGCGCGCACGGCGCACTTCCCAGGCCATGCGCAGCGAGGCACCGATATCGAAGAACGGTCTGGGCGGCAGGTAACCGGGGCTGGCCTGCGCCAGCACATCGGCCAGTGCGGGCGAGCTGTCGCCGGTGGCCATTTCCGCCAGCAGGCGCCCCCACAGGGTGCCGCGCGCCACGCCCGAGCCATTGCAGCCAGCGACGGCATGCAGGCCCTGGTCGACGCGGGCGAAGTACGGCTCGCCGGAGCGGGTGCCGCTCAGGTGGCCGGTCCAGGTGTAGGCGATGTCGGTATCGACGATGCCGGGGAAGCGTTTCTGCAGGCCGCCCAGATGACGGCGGCGGCGCTCGATCAGCGCGTGGCCGTCGAGGTCGCGATGGCGGTATTCGACGGTGTTGCGGATCAGCAGCCGGCGACCCGGCAGCAGGCGTACGGTGCCGCCGCCCGGTAGCGGCGCGAGCACGCCCCACTGGCGCTCACCGAACAGCGACTGCCAGCGCGGCTCGTCCAGCGCACGGGTGATGCTGGCGCTCAGCTCCAAGGGGAAGGCACCGCTGTCGCGCAAGCCGGCGCGGGCGATGAAGGCGCCAAGGCAGACCAGAACCTGCGGTGCCTGCACCTCGCCCTGCGCGGTGCGCGCCATCCAACCCTGGCCGTTGCGGCGCAGGTCGGTCACATTGCTCTGCTCGAAGACCTCTACCGACGTCGGCAGGCTGTCAGCGAGTCCTTTCACATAGCGCGCCGGTTGCAGCAGCGCATTGCCGCCGGCGCAATGAATGGCCCGCGCATAGAAGCCACTGCCCAGGCGTTGTTCCAGCGCCGAGCCTTCGTAGTAGCGCGCGTTGGCGCCCACCGATGCCAGGGTAGCGAGGATGCCGTCGATATCGCCCAGGTGCTCGGGGCGATGCGCAGCGAAGTGATAGCCGTCCTCGAAAAGCTCGCAGTCGATGCCCAACCCTGCGATCCGCTGGCGGACTTCCTGCGCCGCCGCGATACCAATGCGCGAAGCGACCTGGTAGGCCGCATGGCCGGGCTGCCCGAGGCGTTCGCCGGCGGCAGGCAGCTCATGGGCGACGACGAAACCGGAGTTGCGCGCGGAGGCGCCCTGGGCGATGCGCTGGCGCTCCAGCAGGACGATGCGCTGCTGGGGGAAGCGCGCCGCCAGCGCGTGGGCGGCGGACAACCCGGTGATACCGCCACCGATGATCAGCCAGTCCGCCCGTTGAGTGCCGCTCAACGTCGGCCGCGCAGGCAGCTCGCCCGCCAGGGCGATCCAGCCGCAGTGATTGTCCATTGCCCGTCACTCCTTCACAATCCATGCGCCGGGCGTATCCAGGCGATTTCCCAATTGGCGCGTCATGACCAGAATCTACGGGCAGTTGCGCTGGACGCACCAACGCTCATTTTTCATCCTGGTATTCTCAAAACGCATAGATTGCAGAGGGGAAGCATCATGGACAAACTGCTGCGCGTTCCCTCGCTGCAGGCACTCCAGGCTCTGGTGCAGGTCGCCGACTCCGGCAGCTTCACGGCGGCCGCGCAACAGCTGCACCTGACCCAGAGCGCCATCAGCCGGCAGGTCCAACAGCTGGAGGAGTACTACCGCGTTCCCCTGTTCGACCGCACCAGCCGCAAGGTGGCGCTGACCGACGCCGGTCGCGAGGTCTACGCGGTGGCCGAGGGCATGCTCCAGCAATTGCTGCGCCTGGAAGAGCGCCTGGCACCGGCCTCGGCGGAGCGCCCCTTCCGCATCCGCATCTTCGTTTCGCTGGCGGTGCGCTGGCTGCTGCCGCGCCTGAGCTCCTTCTACTCGCGACACCCGGAGCTGTGCCTGTCCATCGAGACGGTGGGCGGTGAAGTGGTGGACGACGGCGGCGACTGCGACGCCTACGTGCTCTACCTGCCCAGCGGCAGCGACCCGCAGGGCCGCGTGCTGATGCCGCTGTACGACGAATACCTGGTCCCGGTCTGCGCCCCGCGCCTGGACGACGGCCAGGAGCCGCCGCGCTCGCTGGAGGAACTGGCGCGCCATCCGCTGATCCACGCTTCCAGCGGCGGCCTGGAATGGCCGCAGTGGCTGCGCGCCCAGGCCGCCCCGCCGCCTGCGCAGTTCAAGCACATGCTGTTCAACCTCGACGACCTGGCACTGGACGCCGCGACGCGAGGCCTTGGCGTCGCCATGACCGACCGCATGCTGGCCCACGACGCCCTGCAGCGCGGCGACCTTGTCGTGCCCTTTGGCGAAGCACTGAAAACCGGCGGCCGTTATGCACTGTGGCTGCGTGACAGCGGCGCCGCCCACCCCGCCTGCCAGCCGGTGCTCGACTGGTTCGAGGAGCAGCGCACTTCGCTGCAGGGTTGACCCGCAGACTCAGGCCAGCGCCGTCGGAATCTCGCTGTTCAACCCCTCCACCGCTCTCCAGGCAGCTTCCCGCGCGCGGGTCAGCACGGCCTGCTTCCACTGCTCCGTGTCGACGTAGAAGGCATCGCGCAGTTGCTGCTTGATGCGTCGCACCTTCGCCGCCGGTGCGTCGGGCGTGCGCTGCAGCCACTGGTCCGCGCGCAGCGCTTCGAGGACCTGCGGACCGGGCACGGTGCCGAACTCCAGGCTCATGGAGATCAGCAATGCCTGCGGGCACTCCTCGAGCGCTGCATGGACCAGCTTGCCGCTGAGCTTCACCGACACGCTGTTGCCCTCCTCCGTGGAGCGCACCTCGTCGCCCCACCAGGCACGGGCGCGCACCAGCGCTTCGGGACGCGGGTCGCCGGAGTAGATGTACTCGCCGTAGCCGCTCGGACCGAGGCCGGTGTGTACGTCGATCCAGGCCATCTCGCGGCACTGCCGACCATGTTGGCGCAGCACTTCGCGCACGGTGCGGTTGCTCCAGGTCGGCTGCAGGCCGGAAAAGAACAGGCCGTCGGGATGGCTGGCCTGGCCGGAGGAAATGGCCCGCTGCAACTCCCAGCGGCCATGGCGCAGCGCATAGCCGAGCAGGCGCAGGCGCCCCAGCGGGCTGGGCCAGCGCCGTGGCGCGAGCACCGGATCCAGCTGGGCGTAACCGGGGTTCTCCGGCGCTGCCTGGGTGAAGTCGCGGAAGTTGCGGTTGAGGTCGACGTTCTCCTGGGTCCAGCGACGCCACCAGGAAAAGCCATAGGGATTGGCGGCGTGCAGGTAGAGCACTGCGCAATCGTTGCGGCGCGCGTGCTCGCGCCATGCGCTGTCGGCGAGCAGCGCGCTCTGCACGCCCGAGCCGCAGAAGCCTTCGACGCCATGGCAGCCGCTGCTGATGACCAGCAGGCGCTGCGCATCGGTCGGTCCCGCGCGGGCGACATCCACCGCCAGCGTCTCGCCGTCGCGTCCGGCCAATGGATGCACGTGGGACTCCACCGGCAAGCCGGCGGCTGCGCAGGCGTCGAGGAACTTGCTGCGCGCCTGGGCGTAGCTCTGGGAAAAGTACGACGATGCATTCATGGCGACTCCGGCCGTTTCGAGGAACATCTGGCGGCCGGCAGGATGCATCAGCGCGAAAACGCGGAGTAATGATCTCTACACATGAGCATTGAGGCTGGTTATGCCAGCGGCGCCTGCTCCGCGTTGAATGCCGCCACCATTTCCTCGGCCAGCAACAGGGCCTCGCGGGTCATCAGTTCCTGCGGCCGGGTGACCATGGACAGGCTCGCTACCGGCGTGGCCTCGGCAATCTGCAGGGGCACCAGTACCTGGGCCACCATCGGCAGCTGGAGCATGCGCTGCGACCAGAAGCTCACCGCATCGGTGCTGGCCGCCAGCTCGAGGTAAAGCACAGACGAGGAGCACTCGGTGATGCGCTGCGGCGGCGGCACCTGGCGTTCGCGGAAGAACTGGCCCGCCAGGGCGACCTCCAGCGGATCGGACAACAGCCACTCCAGGTCCAGCAACTCCTGCAGAGAGCGAGCTCCCGCCAGGGGGTGCCCCCTGCGCACTGCCAACGCCGAAGGTTGCGGCGCCAGCTCGTACCAGACCTGCTCTTGCGTGGCTTGCTGCAACGGCTGGGTGGTCAACACCAGGTCCAGGCGGCCCTCCTTCAACCCTTCGAACAGCTGCACCGAGCGCAGCTCGAATATCTGCAACTGCACGTTCGGGTACAGCGCGCGGTAACGCTTGAAGCAGTAGGCGAAGGCGCGGTTGGGCGTCACCGGCGACACGCCGATCGCCACGCGACCGGCCATCTCGCCCTTGAGGGTGTCGATCTCTTCACGTGCGCGGCGCACCTCTTCGGTGACCAGCCGGGCCATGCTCACCAGCCGCTCGCCATAGGCCGTGACCGTCACGCCACGATTCGAGCGCACCAGCAGGGGGACGCCGAGCTCCTCTTCCAGCTCCTTCACCGCCTTGGACAACGACGGCTGGGTGACCTCCAGCAGCCGCGCCGCCTCCTGCAGGCTGCCGCTCTCGGCGATGGTGCGCAGGGCGCGCAACTGATGCAGTTTCATGACGAAATCCGGCTCGTTCCTCGAATTCGCGCCACCTTAACCAGTATCGGCCCGCCCTGAAAAGAAGCCGGGGGCAGCCCCGGCTTCCCTCCACGCGGCGATCACTCCGCCATGTTCAGGTCCGGCAGTTGCTGCTGGAACATCCGGGTCGCGCTGAGCAGACAGACAAAGCCCAGGCACATCCAGGCGAAGCCGATCAGGAAGGACATGCCCGACAGGCTGGACCAGAGCCAGATGGTGCTGAGGAAGCCCACCGCTGGCAGCGCACCGTAGCGCAGGTAGTTGCCCCGGCCGGTGAGACGCTCATCGATCAGGTAGTGCTTGATCACCGCCAGGTTCACCGCCGAGAAGGCGAAGAGCGCGCCGAAGCTGATCATGTTGGCCACGGTATCCAGGGTGACGAACAGCGCGATCAGCGAGAGCAGGCTGATCAGGAGGATCGCATTGGCCGGCACTCGCTTCTTCGTCACCAGCTTGCCGAACACGCGGGGAATCGCGCCGTCCCGGCCCATGGCGAACAGCACGCGGGACACGCTGGCCTGGGACACCATCGCCGAGGCGAAGCAGCCGGCCACGTAGGTGGCGGTAAAGAAGGTCACCAGCCATTCGCCGCCGATACGGCGCAGCACATCGAGCGACGCGGAGTCGGCATCGGTGAGCGCCTGCCACTCGGGGAACACCAGCTGGCCGAAGTAGGCCATGACGATGAACAGTACGCCGCCGATCAGGGTCACCAGCATGATCGCCGCAGGGATCTGCCGGCGCGGCTCCGGGGTCTCCTCGGCCATGGTCGACACGGCGTCGAAGCCGAGGAACGACAGGCACAGCACCGCCGCGCCGGACATCACCAGCGGCAGGCTGAAGTGCTCGTCATAGAACGGCTGGACCAGCGGCACCGGCTCCGCCTGGGCACCCAGGTGGCTCAGCGACAGCGCGATGAACACCACCACGAAGACCATCTGCGCGACGATCAGCACCCAGTTGACGCGGGTGATGGATTCGATGCCGACGAGGTTGAGCAGCGTCACCAGCACGATGGAGCCGAGGATCCATACCGACAGCGGCACCGACGGGAAATAGTCGGTCATGTAGATGCCGATCAGCAGGTAGCTCAAGAGCGGCAGGAAGATGTAGTCCAGCAGCAGCGTCCAGCCGGCCAGGAAGCCGAACGCCGCGCCGAAGGTCTTGCGCGTGTAGCTGTAGACCGATCCCGAATACGGGTGCGCCTGCACCATGCGCCCGTAGCTGTAGGCGGTCAGCAGCATGGCCGCCAGGGTGAAGAGGTAGGCCGCCGGCAGGTGGCCCTTGCTCATGCGGGTAACCAGCCCGTAGGTGGTGAACACCGCCAGGGGCACCATGTAGGCCAGGCCGAACAGCACCAGGGCGGGAATGCCCAGCGATTTGCGGAATGACCGCGAGGACGGCACGTGAGATTGATGGGCAGGCAAGGAAGTATCGGACACGCTTGTTGTTTTTTTCATGGCGAACTCTTGGACGGCGAGCGACGGGCGCCCGTGGGACTGGAACGGCGTGAGGCGCTCCTGTGGGCCGCCTCGAAGGACGCAGTTGTTCGAATCGGGCCGCATGGTGCTTCAGCTCGCCGCCGAGGAAAATTAGTAAAAATATGTTCGAGCCCAATGAAAAAAATGGCCGGGCACCAGGACCGATCGGCCCTTTTTCCTGTCCCCTGGCGGGCGACCGGACACAGGCGACCTGCGCGCCAGTCCGATTTCAGCGGCGAATGCCCGAGGCTGATGTACCATGCCGCGCCGAAACCCGCGGCGAACCCCTGCCTGGCTGCCTATGTCCTCCAACGCGCTCTACACCGACCTGTCCTGCTACTACGACCTGATGTGCGCCGACATCGACTATCAGGCGCAGAGCCACTGCGTGCGCCGCCTGCACCAGCTGTTCGGCAACCAGGGGCGGCGGCACCTGGACCTCGCCTGCGGGACCGGGCCGCACGTGCGCCACTTCCTCGATTTCGGCTATGGGAGCGCGGGCCTGGACATCAATCCGCCGATGCTGGACATCGCCCAGCAACGTTGCCCCGAGGCGCATTTCAGCCGGCAGGACATGGCGAGCTTCCAGGTCGAGGAGCCGCTGGACCTGATCACCTGCTTCCTCTACTCGATCCACTACAACCCTGGTATCGAGCAGCTGCAGGCGTGCCTGGCGAGCGTGCACAACGCCCTCGCCGACGGTGGTGTGTTCTGCTTCAACAGCGTCGACAAGGCGCTGATCGACAACCGCTCCTTCGTACGCCACAGCGTGGAGCACGACGGCAGCCAGTTCGGCTTCGGTTCGGGCTGGTACTACAGCGGCGAGGGTGAGCGCCAGGCGTTGCGCCTGAGCATCGAGAAGACCACTGCCGGCGAGACCCTGACCTGGCAGGACGAACACGCGATGGTCGCGCTGACCTTCGCCGAGCTGCTGGGCCTGCTGCAGCCACTGTTCGAGGTACAGGTCTTCGAGCACGACTACGAACGCATCACGCCGTGGACAGGCCATTCAGGCAATGGGTTGTTCGTCTGCGTGAAGCGCTGACTGCCGGGCCGGGACGTTCGCCCCTGCCCGGCACGACAGATCAGTAACCGACCGCGGCCTTTTCGATGGTTCGCGCAACCGCATCGGGGTGCGAAACCATGACCACATGGGATGCTCCGCTGACCACTTCAACGTCCCTCGCCTTGGCGCGCTGCGCCATGAAAGCCATGGCCTGCGGCGGAATGTTGCGGTCCTGGTCGCCATAGACGAACCAGGAGGGGATCGCCGTCCAGGCCGCTGCGCCGGCTTTTTCGTTCAAGGCCGCCTCGGTGACCGGACGCTGCGCCGCCGCCATCAACGCAGCTTCGCTGGCGGGTACATCGGCGGCGAACTGATCGTGAAACCTGTCCTGCTGGATGTACAGGTCCTTGCCACCATCGACCAACGGCACTGGGGCGGCCAGGGTCGGGCCGAGGGTGCTGCCGGGGAATTTGCCGGCCAGCCCGGCGGCGCTCTCCCCCTTCTGCGGGGCGAAGGCGGCGACATAGACCAGCGCCTTGACGTTGGGCCGGTCGCTGGCCGCCGCGCTGATCACGTTGCCGCCGTAGGAATGGCCCACCAGCACCACCGGTCCCTTGACGCTGCCGATGATGTTGCCGATGTAGGCGCCATCGCTGGCCACCCCGCGCAAGGGGTTGGCGGCGGCGATCACGCTGTAGCCGTCTTTTTCGAGGATGCGCGTCACGCCGTTCCAGCTGGAGGCATCGGCGAAGGCGCCATGCACCAGCACCACGGTCGGTTTCACCTCCGCCGCGAAAGCGCCGCTCGCCAGCAGGCCGCTAGCGAGCGCCAGGGCAGTAAGGGTCTTCTTCATGGTGGATCTCCTTGCTGAGGATTTGAGGAATAAAAAGCCCCGCACGGCGATCCGGGGGAATCACAATCCGTGCGGGGAGCGCTCATGGCGAGCGGGGAAAGTCACTGGTTTGGCTTAGCTCGCGCCACAGGCGCAGCTCCGCCAGGCGTGCCTTGTCGGCGTTCTCGATGGCCAGCAGCGCATCGCTGCCCAGGGCCAGGCGCAACGGCGGACGATCCATCCAGGCCACTGCGAGAATCGCCTGCGCGGCTCGCTGCGGGTCGCCCGGCTGCTTGCCGTCGTAGGCCCGCTGCCGGCGTGCCACGGCGCCGACCACGGCGTCGTATTCGAAGCGTCCTTCGCTGAGCGTCGTCGAGGTGCCGGCAAAATCGGTGCGCAAGCCGCCGGGCTCGATGATCGTCACCCGCACGCCAACCTGCGCCATTTCGCGTGCCAGGACTTCGGAGAAGCCCTCGACACCCCACTTCGCCGCCGAATAGGGCGCCCGCCCCGGCGCGCCGATGCGTCCACCCACCGACGACAGCTGGATGATGTGGCCGCTGCGCTGCCGGCGCAGAAGAGGAATCGCCGCCTTGGTGACGATGATGGTGCCGAACAGGTTGGTCTCGATCTCCCGGCGGAAGTCCTCCAGCGAGGTGTCTTCCACCGAGTTGACATTGCCAAAGCCTGCGTTGTTGACCAGCACGTCGAGCCCGCCGAACTCCTCGACCATCTGCGCCACGGCGTCCTGCGCGGCCGCCGGGTCGGTGACGTCCAGCGGAGCCAGGCGCAGCGTCTGCGGGTAGAGCCGGGCGAGGTCCGCCAGGGCGTCCGGGTCGCGGGCGGTGGCCAGCAGGCGGTGGCCTGCCTGCAACACGGCTTCGGCCAGCGCGCGGCCCAGCCCGCGGGAGCAACCGGTGATCAGCCATCGTTGGTTCATGGGAACCTCCCCTTCTCTCAAGGTGTAGCGCTCAAGGTGCAGCTGTCAGGGTGCGTAGCGGGTAAAGACCAGGTCATGGTCCTTCACCCGCGCCTGGTGGCAGGCGAAACAGGTCTGGTGCTGGGCCTCGTCGGCGGGCTTGCCGTCGATGAAGCGGGCAAAGCCCCAGCCACCGCTGGCCGCGTACTTCTTCGAATCCTTGACCATGAATTGCACGGTGGTGGCCGCGCCAGGGATCGACGCCGGTTCGAACTCCGGCGACTGCACGTGTTTCCAGGCGAGCTTGGCCAGTACGCTGCCGTCGGGGAACGGCAAGGTCCCGGTACGGTAGGCCCGCATGGCAATGTCGTTGCCCAGTACGGCACGCAGTTCGTTCAGCGGCGCCGCCTCCTGGGCGGGCGCCACCAATTGCCAGTTGCGGTAGCCCTCGGGCATGCGCACGCCGTAGATCGGCGAAGCCTCCCCGTCGGCCCTGGCGCCTGTCGCCGCCAACAGGGCGAAACCGGCGAGGGCGATGTGGCGCAATGCGGTCGCTGCGATGGTCATGGCGGCTCTCCGGCTCACAGATGATCGGCGTCGATCACCGCCTTGACGAAGGCGGCAGGCGCCTCCTGCGGCAGGTTGTGGCCAATGCCGCCGGTGATCAGCCGGTACTCGTACTTGCCGCCAAAGCGCTTGGAGTAGGCCTCGGCCGGCGGGTGCGGCGCGCCATTGGCATCGCCTTCGAGGGTAATGGTCGGCACCCGGATGGTCGGGAAGGCTGCGAGCTTCTTCTCCAGCTCGGCATAGCGCGGCTCGCCTTCGGCCAGATTCAGGCGCCAGCGGTAGTTGTGGATGGCGATCGGCCCCTGGTCGGGATTGTCCAGGGCCTGGGCGCTGCGCTCGAAGGTGGCGTCGTCGAACTTCCACTGCGGCGAAGCCAGTTGCCAGGTCAGCCTGGCGAACTCGTGGCGGTACTGGTCGTAGCCGACCTTGCCGCGCTCGGTGGCGAAGTAGAACTGGTACCACCACTGCAGCTCGGCGGCCGGTGGCAGCGGCGCCTTGCCCGCCTCCTGGCTGCCGATCAAATAGCCGCTGACCGACACCAGCGCCTTCACCCGCTCGGGCCAGAGCGCCGCGACGATGTCCGCCGAGCGTGCTCCCCAGTCGTAACCGGCGAGCACCGCGCGCTTGATCTTCAACGCATCCATGAAGTCGATGACGTCCACCGCCAGTGCGGCGGGCTCACCGTTGCGCCGGGTGGACGCGGAAAGGAAGCGGGTTTCGCCATAGCCACGGGCGTAGGGAACCAGCACGTGGTAGCCCTTGGCTGCCAACTGCGGCGCCACCTCGGCATAGCTGTGTATGTCGTAGGGCCAGCCGTGCAGCAGGATCACCACCGGGCCATCGGCCGGGCCGGCTTCTGCGTAGGCGACGTTGAGCAGGCCGGCATCGACGTGCTTGAGCGCGCCGAAGGCCGGGTCGGTGGCCGCTTGCGCCATTGCGCCACAGGTGAAGGGCGCAAGGGCGATGGCCAGCGCCGAGGCGCCGAATTGCGGGGACTTGAACAGGTTCATTGCAGGTCTCCAGGGCAGACGCGCGGCCTACCCGGTGGTTGCCGGCAAGCGGCGGGTTCTAGTGGTTGTTCAGGCTGGATCGCAGGGGGCGGAACGCCGCGCGCAGTTCTTCGCTGAACAGCTGCGGCTGTTCCCAGGCGGCGAAGTGGCCGCCCTTGTCCACCGCATGGAAGTAGTCCAGCGACGGATAGGCGCGCTGCGCCCAGCTTTTCGGCGCGCGGTAGATCTCGCCGGGGAATACGGTGATGGCCACCGGCACCTTGATCTGCGAGGTCTTCTGCGCCGCGGCGCTGAAGTTGTTGTTGTTGTTTTCCCAGTAGAAGCGCGAAGAGGAAGCGCCGGTGTTGGTCAGCCAGTAGAGCGAGATGTCGTCGAGCATCTCGTCGCGGCTCAGCACGCGCTCGGGCTCGCCGCCGCTGTCGGTCCAGGCGGCGAACTTCTCGTACATCCAGGCGGCCATGCCGGCCGGTGAATCGGCCAGGGAATAGCCGATGGTCTGCGGGCGGGTCACCATCATCGCGCCGTAGGCGGCGTTGCGGCCGAAGAAGATGCTCAGCGCATCGAAGGCGCGGCGCTCATCAGCGCCCAGCCCGGCGGGTGCCGGGGCGCCACTGTTGATCGGCCCGACCAGCTCCGGCGGCACCGTCGCCGGCATGTTCAGGTGGATGCCGAGCAGGCCGGGCGGGGCCAGGCGGCCGAGCGCATCGGAGATTACCGAGCCATGGTCGCCGCCCTGGGACACATAGTGGCTGTAGCCCAGGCGCTTCATCAGCACGTCCCAGGCGCGGGCCACCCGGTCCGGGCCCCAGCCGGTGGCGGTCGGCTTGCCGGAAAAACCGTGGCCGGGGATGGCCGGGATCACCACGTCGAAGGCGTCTTCCGCACGTCCTCCATAGGCCACCGGGTCGGTCAGCGGGCCGATGGTCTTGAGGAACTCCAGCGGCGAGCCTGGCCAGCCATGGGTGAGGACCAGCGGCATGGCATGCGGCTCTTTCGAACGCACGTGGATGAACTGGATGTCCATGCCATCGATGCTGGTGACGAACTGCGGCAGCGCGTTGAGCCTGGCTTCGGCGCGGCGCCAGTCGTAGTCCTTGCCCCAGTAGTCCACCAGCGCGCGGACCTTCTCCAGCTGGATGCCCTGCGAGACATCGCTCACCGTCTCGCGGTCCGGCCAGCGCGTGGCGGCAATGCGCCGGCGCAGGTCGTCCAGTTGCTCCTGGGGCACCTGAATGCGGAACGGGCGCACGCTGTCATCGGCGTTCGCCGTGCTGCTGGCGTTCGCGGCGAACGCCTGTTGCAGCAGGTGATGCTGGCCGTCGCCGAGCAGGAACAGCCCCACGGCGGTGGCCATGAGCGAACGGCTGAAGCGACGACGAAGAAGAGGCGATAACGAGGCGGCTGGCATGGTCGATCTCCCTGGTTCACTGGCCGGCGGATCGGCGGCCTGCAGCGATCTCAACAAAGCCCGGCAGATGCGGCGATTGCACCATGGTGTCGGTCGATACCTTGGTATCGGGGCTCGCGCGCGCCCCGCGTGCGGTGTCGCAGCCGACACCTAGGTATCATTGGCAGCCCCGCCGGCAAGGCGCATGATCGCCCCACGGCTAGCGCCGGGAGAGGATCGGAATGCACAACGAAGCCTTCGACAAACTGCCCGACATGGCGTGGACCGCCAACCTCGAAGGCCGTCTGGAAAGCGTCAACCAGGCCTGGCGCCGCTATGCCGGCCGGGACCGGGATACCCATGGCGACGACATCTGGCAGACGCTGGTGCACCCTGCGGACCTGCCCGCGGTGCAGCAGGGCTGGAGTGCCATCCGCCAGTCCGGCACGCCCCACGACCTGCAGGCGCGCCTGCGCCGGCACGACGGGATCTACCGGCGCTTCCTGCTGCGCGCCCGCGCACTCACCGACGACGATGGCGCACTGGTTGGCTGGTGCGGCCAGAACATCGATATCGACGACCTGCTGGCCGCCGCACCGGCTGCCATCACCCAGGACACCCAGGAGATCATCGACAGCATTCCCGGCCTGATCTCGCTGATGACGCCCGACGGCGAGCTGGAATGCGTCAATCGCCACAACAGCGACTACCTCGGCGCCGGCCTCGAGGAGCTGCGCGGCTGGACAGGCTCCAGCACGCTCCATCCCGACGACCTGCCCCAGGCGCTGAAGGCGTGGCAGCACTCCGTCGCCAGCGGCGAGCCGTACAACGTCCAGCACCGGGTGCGCGGCGCGGACGGCGTCTACCGCTGGTTCCATGTACGCGCCCTGCCCCACCGCGATGCCGCAGGACGCATCCAGCGCTGGTTCGTGCTCAAGGTGGACATCGACGAACAGAAGCGTGACCGGGCGCTCATTGCCCAGGCGCGGGAGTCGCTGGCCCTGGCGCTGGACGAGGTCCGTGCTTCTGAAGACCGCCTGCGCACGCTGATCGACGCCGTGCCGGGTTTCGTCTGGCGCACCGACCCCGATGGCAGCGTGGAATTCTTGAACCAGCGCTGGTTCGACTACACCGGCATGAGCGCGGAAGGCGCTGCCGGCGTCGGCTGGATGAGCGCCCTGCACCCCGAGGACGCGCCGGCGCTGGGTGCCTACTGGCAGGGCCTGTTGGACGCCGGTCGCGCTGGCGAATTCGAGGCACGGCTGCGGCGCTTCGACGGCAGCTACCGCTGGTTCCTGATCCGCGCGGTGCCGCAGCTCGACGCGGCCGGGTGCGTGCTGAAATGGTATGGCGGCAACACCGATATCCATGAGCGCAAGCGCGCCGAGCTGCTGCTGGCCGGCGAGAAACGCCTGCTCGGCCTGATGGCCGGCGGTTGTGCCCTGCCGCAGGTACTGGCGACCCTTTGCGAACTGGTGGAAGCCAACCTCGAAGACAGCCGGTGCGCCATCACCCTGGTCACGCCCCGCCATGGCTGCTCGCCGGAAGCGACGCTGCGTCTGCAGGCCGGCGCCGCTCCCCATCTGCCGGCTTCGCTGTACGGCGGCGCGGACGGCCAGCCAGTGGAGGCCCTCAGCAGCCCGCAAGCCCAGGCCGCACTGGAAAAGGCCAGGGTTCAGGTCAATGACCTGGACGGCGAAACCCGCTGGCCCGACTGGCGGCAACAGGCACGGGCTTGCGGGCTGCGAGCGCTGGCGGCAATACCGGTGGTGTCCAACCAAGGCGAGGTCAGCGGTATCCTCTCGGTCTATTTCACCCAGCCCCATGCGCCGGACGAAACCCAGTGCGCGCTTGTCTCGCAGTTCACCCACCTCGCCAGCATCGCCATCGACCGCGCGCGCAGCGAAGCGGCCCTGCGCCAGAGCGAAGCCTTCCTGGCCAAGGCCCAGCGCATCAGCCTGACCGGCACCTTCTCCTGGCGCGTGGACAATGACGAGATCGCCTGGTCGGAGGAAATCTACCGGCTTCTCGACCTCCAGCCGGGCCTGACGCCGAGCTTCGAGCTGATCTTCTCGCGCATCCACCCCGAAGACCGCGCCACCGTGCAAGCGCTCCTCAAGCGCCAGCGCCGCGACGGCTGCGACTTCGAGCACGAACATCGACTGCTGCTTCCCTGCGGCTCCGTGCGCCATGTCCACCTGGTCGCCCAGGCCACCCGCGAGGCCGACGGTGCGCTGCTGTACATCGCCACGGCGCAGGACGTCACCCAGCGCCGGCTGGCCGAGGAAACCCTGCACCGAACCCGTGCCGAACTGGCCCACGTCGCCCGCGTGGCCAGCCTGGGCGCACTGACCGCGTCCATCGCCCACGAGGTCAACCAGCCGCTGGCCGGCATCATCACCAACGCCAGCACCTGCCTGCGCATGCTGGGGGCGCCAACGCCGAACCTGGAAGGCGCGCGGGAAACCGCCCGGCGCACCATCCGCGACGGCAACCGCGCGGCGGACGTGATCAAGCGCCTGCGTGCCCTGTTCGCCCGCCACGAGGCGGTCAGCGAACCGGTCGACCTCAACGAGGCGGCGCGGGAAGTGATCGCCATGCTGCACAACGAACTGCAGCGTCACGGCGTGACCGTTCTGCCGACGCTGCAGCAAGACCTGCCCGCCGTGAGCGGTGATCGGGTGCAACTGCAGCAGGTGATCCTCAACCTCATCCTCAACGCCATCGATGCGCTGGGCGACGTGCATGACCGCCCCCGGCAGTTGCGCATCAGCAGCGGCCTCGACCCGGACGCGAGCATCTTCCTCGCCGTGCGCGACAATGGCGCGGGCTTCGCGCCAGCAGACGCCGGCCGCCTGTTCGACGCCTTCTTCAGTACCAAGCAGGCGGGCATGGGCATCGGTCTGTGGGTCAGCCGCTCCATCGTCGAGCACCACGCCGGCCGTATCTGGGCCACCACCCACGACGGGCCGGGCGCTACCTTCATCTTCGCGCTGCCCCATGCGCAAACCACCCTCGACCAACCGACGGAGATCCGCTGATGGCCACGCCCCTGCTCGTGTCGGTGGTCGATGACGACGAATCGGTGCGCGAATCCCTGCCGGACCTGCTGCGCGAGTTCGGCTTCCAGGTCTGCGCCTTCTCCAGTGCCGAAGACTTCCTCGCTTCGGACGCGCTGCAGCGCACCCGCTGCCTGATCCTCGACGTGTCGATGCCGGGGATGAGCGGGCCGCAGTTGCAGAAGGAACTGACACTGCGCGCAATTGCCATACCGATCATCTTCATCACCGCCCACAGCGACGCGGCCACCCGACCGCGGCTGATCGCCCAGGGAGCGGTGGACTGCCTGCTCAAACCGTTCAGCGAAGCGGAATTGCTCAAGGCACTCAGTGCCGCCCTGCCGGTCAGCTGACAGCCTGGTCGACGCCACTCGGAGGACATGGCATGTTGCATCACTATCCCGCCCATCCCGGCCCAGCCCAGCGAATGGAACGCCTGCCGATGCAAGAGCCGACGCCCATCGTCTACGTCGTCGACGACGACATCTCGGTGCGTGAATCACTGGAACTGCTGATCCGCTCGGCCGGCTGGCGACCGGTGCTGTTCGACGCCGCCACGGCCTTCCTCGACGAGCCGGCCAGCGTCGCGCCCAGCTGCCTGGTGCTTGACGTCAACCTACCGGATCTCAACGGCCTCGACCTGCAAAGCAGCGTGGCCGGTGCCCGCCCGGCGATGCCGATCATCTTCATCACCGGCTATGGCGACGTGCCGTTGACCGTGCGCGCAATGAAGGCCGGCGCGGTGGAATTCCTCACCAAGCCGTTCGACAGCGACATCCTGCTGCAGGCCATCGCCGACGCGCTGCAGCACAGCCGCGCCGCGCTCGGCCAGCAAAGCCGGCTCGATGCCCTGCGCCAGGCCTATGCGCTGCTCACCAGCCGCGAGCGGGAAGTGCTGGAAATGGTGGTGGCCGGGCGCTTGAACAAGCAGATCGCGGCCGACCTGGGCATCAGCGAGATTACCGTGAAGGCGCACCGCGGCCGGGTCATGCGCAAGATGCAGGCGCGCACCCTGCCGGACCTGGTGAACATGGCGGCGCTGCTGGCGATCGTGCCGGCCCGGAGCCGCTGAGCGCGACTCAGGTGGCGCCCAGCGCGCGTCGCCGATCCTCCAGCAGACGCACGTCCAGCGTGTCGAAGCCTTCCTCGAGCCGGCAGGCGTCCAGCAGCGCCAGCGCTGCGACTTCGTCGCCCTGTCTCGCGCGCAGCCACGCCAGGTCCAGGCTCGAACGCAGCATCCAAGCGCGAGCGCCTTGCTCGCGCGCCATCGCCAGTGAGTCCTGCAGCAACCGTTCAACCGCCTGATCGCCCTCTTCGCCCAAGGCGCCGATGATCTTTGCCTCGATGCGCATCAGCTCCGGCAACGCATAGGCGTCGCCACTGCCGCGGCAATGGGCGATGCAGCGCCGCGCAACGCCCAGCGCGCGGCGGTGTTCGCCAGCGAGGATGAGGCCTTCGGCGAGGGCTATCTCGAAGGACGTGGTCAGCAACTCGTAGCGCATGCCGTGGAGGCGCGTGAGGCTCTCCTCCAACTGGCGCACCGCGTCGCCGGGCTGTTCACGGCGAATGGCGATGGCGGCGTGGAACCCCTGAGTGGCAGCCTGGTACGGCGCGAAGGCATTGGCTTCGGCAATGCGGCTGAAGGTCGCCAGGCTGCGGTCGGCCTTGTCCAGCTCACCGGTCCAGATGTGGATGCAGAGCGTCCACACCAGGGCGATGCAGTGGGTCGCGGGATGGTTGAGTTCCGCCGCCTCGGCCTCTACCTGGTCCGCCCAGCGCCGCGACTGGTCGGCGCAACCGAGCAGCCAGAGCGTGCGCGCCAGGGCCAGGCCGGTGCGGTTGTGGTGGTCGAAGCCATAGTGCAGTGTGCGGCTGCGTTCCGAGGGCAAGCTGTTGCGCAGGGACTTTTCCAGCTCCTCGCGCGCGCGCCGCTGATCGCCCAGCAGGTGATGGGAGATACCTGCCAGCGAGGCGGCCACCGCCACCGCTTCCGGTTCGCCCAGGGTGTCGCCGACCACCACCGCGCGCTCCGCCCAGGCCAGCGACGAGGCGAAGTCGCCGATGCGTTCGTAGAAGATCTGCAGGCGCCCCAGCACGCGCAATTCGGCCCAGTGGTCGGCGAGTGCCACGGCGATTTCCAGCGCACGCAGCAGGGCCTTGCCGGCCGCCTCGCTGTTGCCGCGGGTGAACATCAGCACCAGCCCGAGGGCCGATTGCAGTTCCATTTCGGTGGGGCTGCCGAAATAGCCCAGTTCCAGCAACTCGGTGGCCCGCGCGCACCAGGTGCGGCATTCCACCTGCAGCGAATAGTGCAGGAACAACGGCGCACTGGCAGCCGCCAGCGGCAGCGCCAGGCCGGGGTCGCCCTGCGGGCCGAAGCTCCACTCCAGCGCGCTGCGCACGTTGCCCAGCTGGTTGGCCAGACGCGCGCAGCCCTCGTAGATCACCTCGGGCACGCTACCCAGTTGCTCCAGTACCCACAGGTAATAAGCGGCATGACGGAAAGCCAGGGCATGCGCCTCATCAAAGCCATGGCCAGCAGCTTTTTCACGGGCGAAGGCGCGGGTCATCTCCAGCAGGCGATACGCCGAAGCGGCCTCGCTGCGGTCCACCGCCACCAGCCCCTTGGACGTCAGTTCATCGAGGATGGCGGCGGCCTCCAATCCATTGATGCGCGCGTCCGCGACGACCTGCGCGGCCGCCTCCTGGGAGAAGGGCCCGACGAACACCGACAGACGATCGAACACCAGGCGTTCGTTCTCGGCGAGCAGCGCGTAACTCCAGTCCAGCATGGCGCGCAACGTCTGGTGGCGCGGCTGCGCCGTGCGCCGACCGGACCAGCCCAGGGAAAAACGCTCACCCAGCAGTGCATGGGTGGCCTTGGCGCCGTGGAGCGCCACCCGTACCGCCGCCAGTTCGATGGGCAAGGCCATGCCGCCCAGGCGTCGGCACATGTCGGCGATCAGGGCGGGGTCGCCCTCCTGCCATTGCAGCGCAGCGTTGGCCGCCTCGGCGCGCTCCACGAACAGCCGCACGGCAGGGTACGCCAGCAATGTCTCGACAGGCAGGCCGTGCGGCTGCTCGGGAAACTCCAGCGGGCCGAGCCAGTGCGCCTCTTCGTCCCGCGCTCGCAACGGTTCGCGGCTGGTGGCCAGCAGGCCGACGCCGGGAGCGACGTCGCGGATGCGCTCGGCCAGCGCGGATACGACGTCGACCACATGTTCGCAGTTGTCGACGAGCAGCAGCAGCGCCTGGCCCTTGAGGTGCGCCAGCAGCACCGCCAGCGGGTCTTCGGCCTGCACTGGCACCCCCAGCGCGGCGGCCAGCGCCGAGGCGACCAGATGCTCGTCCTCCACCTGGGCCAGGTCGATGAAGCGCACGGTTTGCCGGCGCTCGGCAAGCAGGCGATGGCCGACTTCGACGACCAGGCTGGTCTTGCCCACCCCGCCAGTGCCGACGATGGTGAGCAGGCGCGGCTCGCGCAGGCGCTGCAGGATCATCTGCACGTCGGCCTCGCGGCCGATCAGCTTCACCCGCGGCGGCAGGCTGCCAACGCCGTCGGCCACGGGCAGCGCCGGCAACGCTGCCGGCGCCGCATCGGCCCTGCGGCTCACGGGCGCGACGAATGCATAGCCGACGCCGACCTGGGTGGCGATGTAGCGCGCGCCACCCTCGCCATCGCCCAGGGCGCGGCGCAGGCCGTTCATGTGAAAGCGCAGGCTGCCCTCTTCCACCACCATGTCGGGCCACACACGTTTGAGCAGTTCGCGCTTGGAAAGCACCCGTCCGGGCTTTTCCAGCAGCGCCAGGAGCAGGTCGAAGGCGCGCCCGCCGATGTCCATCGGCTGCGCATCACGGGTGAGCAGGCGTTTACCGGGTATCACCCGGAACGGGCCGAATTCGATCGGCGCTATCGCTGAGGGGGACAGATCGTCCGCTGCAGACTCCACGGGGCGTTTCTTCCGGAAGTGGGAGTGGGCGCGAGGCTGGCCCGCAAGTCCTAGCAGGATAGGAGTTTCGAGCGCACGATCAAGCCTTGCGCGCGGCCGTTTATGTGTGCTGTCACGCTGAATCGGCGGCGACCGGGCTCAACGCAGGCTCAGGGTGACGGCAATATGGCCGCGCAGCGCTTTGGTATAGGGACAGCTGTGCCGCGCCGCGTCCACCAGGCACTGCGCCAGTTCCGGCTCCAGCCCAGGCAGTTCGATCGCCAGATGCGCGCGCAGGAAGAAGCCGTGCTCGCCATGCATCAGCTCCACCTGGCTGTCCACCGCCGTCTCCGCGGGGAACTCCAGCTTGCGCGCATGGGCCGCGTGGCGCAGCGCGCCGATGAAACAGGCGGACCACGCCGCGGCGAACAACTGCTCGGGGTTACTGCCCTCCCCCGGCGCGCCTGGCGGCGTCAGGCGAACCTGCAGGCGACCGTCGTCACTGCGCGCTTCGCCATCGCGGCCACCTCGGGTGCGTACCCGGGCGGTGTAGAGAACCTTCTCGATCGACTGCATGGGTACATCTCTGACGGCGTGAAATCAGTGCGCGGCGGCGGCGCGCCTGCTTCGCGCGGACACGTTCGACGGACTCGCAACGGCAGACTCGGCGCGCACCGTACTGCGGTAGGCACTCAGCTCCTGGCGAGCCAGCTCCAGCAGCCAGGCGCGAAAGGGAATGGCCGGGTCGAAGGCTGCACGCTGCCGCTCGACCTCGCGCAAGGTGGCGCGAACCAGGTCGCCCATGGCCGGTTGGCCGATGCGGCCGGCCTGCACCTGGCCCTCGAAGAAGGCGATGAGCAGCGGCAGCAAGGCCATGTACAGCTGTCGCGAGGCGATGCCCGCCGGCTCGCCAGCGCCGAGGACCAACACACGGAACTCCGCATTGCTGCGCCGCCCCGCCAGATTCATGCAGCCGTCATGCTGGGTCATGGAGGCCTCCCTGGTTAGCCAATGACTCCCGGCTGCCAGCGTGGCAAGGAGCGCGCTATCGGGCCAGTTATCTGCTGTTAGCTCTTGTTAGCTGGCCCCCGGAGGGCGACCTGCAGCGCACAAAAAACCCGAGCAAGGCTCGGGTTTCGTGAAGGGCAACGCTGCGGCGGTAGCGCTCAGAACGGCGACAGTTCAGCGCTGAAGGCCTCGACCGCCTGCACCAGTCCCTGGGCGGCCAGCATCACCAGTTCGCGGCCTTTTTCCGGCGTGGCGAGACCGGGATCGGAGCCCATGCGGCCGTCCGGATGGCGCGCGCGGAAATCTGCCGCCTCGCGGATCGGCCCCCAGTTGGCGATCGCTGGCGAGTACTCGGCCGACTTGATGTGCTGCGGGTAGGCCCACTGGGTGACGGCGATCTCCGACGGCGTGGCATGGATGCCGTGCCCCTTGGGGAACTGCCGGTTGGCCAGCTCGCCGACGCCTTCCAGGTCCCACCAGTTGCACAGTTTCAGGGCGAACCCCGCCGGGCGCCGCGCGAAGCTGGCCTGGGCGTAGAGTTCGGAGAACGCGGCCTCGATGGAGGCCACGTTGCCGCCGTGGCCATTGAGGAAGAGGATTTTCTCGAAGCCGTGGGCGGCCAGGGAATTCACCCAGTCGCAGATGGCAGCGATGAAGGTCGAGGGGCGCAGCGTGATGGTGCCGGGGAAGCCCAGGTGGTGCTGCGCCATGCCGATGTTGAAGGTCGGCGCGATAAGGATATCGGCCGACTTCTGCGCTTCGTGGGCGATGATCTCCGGGCACATCCAGTCGGTCCCCAGCAATCCGATGGGGCCGTGCTGCTCGTTGGAGCCTATCGGGATGACAATGGTCCGGCTGCGGCCAAGGAACTGCTCGATTTCGGACCAGGTGCACAGGGGTAGGAGCATAAAAACCTCGCGATTCGACGGGCTCGCCAAGTGGGAAGAGCGTGCATCGCCTGAGCCATGCACGTTCGGGCTGCCGGAACCCTCGCCGGTTTGCCCTTGCCTCGCATGACAACACGCAGGCCACCCATGCGGACATTGCACCATGGTGTCCATCGGCGTTGCGGGTTACTGGAACTCGCGGCTGACCGATGAAGGTGCAGGCCGCGAGCGTGGCGATGACCTCCAGTAGGACGACGACGAGCAGCGCCGGGCGATGCAGCGCAGGTGATGACAGCGCAGGCGCCAGCAAGGGGAAATCGATCGCAGGCGGTTGGCGCGGCGGCGTCATCGCCCTGGTCGCGCGGACCGCCGCGACGGAGCTTGGGAATGCGTGCAGGTTGTTGACCCGCGCGATGTTCAGCCAGTGGCTGAACCCCAGGCAGCAGGTGGCCTGGAAAATCTTCAGTGAAGCGTGAAGGTCCCTACCGGGCCCTTGTGCGGGCGTGCTCCGAATACCCTCAGCCGTCGCCTACCAGCGGCAAACCCGGGCCGAACGGACTCCAGGACCTGAGCCCAGGTTGAGGTCAACCCCCACGAGCGATCGCGCGCCGAGCTCCTGCGCCATGGCTGAAGGCTGACTTCCGAGGTCAATACCCGATGGTCCGGTGAGGGAGACTGCCCTCCCCTCACCTCGCAATGCAGTTGCAGCCGGCGGGCAAAGGTTGGCGATCAGCCACCCAGCGCGATGATGGCGAACAGCAGCGCCGTGCCCACCACCGCCAGCGCAATCCCGCCGGCCCACGGCGAGCCACCGGAATAGCGGGCGAGCATCCAGCCGGAAACGAACAGCATCACCAGCGCCACCGCGTTGGAGGCACGGATGGCCGGGCCGGTCTGGTCGATCAGCAGGAAGGGAATGACCAGCGGGAAGGTCGCCAGCACCACCAGCAGGAAAGTCGCCAGCGCACCCTTGATATCTCCCCAGCCGATGCGCGCCGGAGCCGGAGCTCCAGCGGCCTCTCGCAGCAGGTGCAGGCGCAGCATCTCCAACCCCTCCGTGCTGAGCGCCGTGGCGATGCGCGGTGGCAGTTCGGCGGCGATGAGCCCCTGGCCATTGCGCGGGTCGGCGCTGCCCTGCAAGCGCTGCATCAGCGTGCGGTTGCGGGTGCGCTCGGTCCAGGTGCGCATCAGGTAGATCACGGCGTCGGCCAGGCCCCAGGCGAGGTTGCAGCCCAGGGCGGCGATCAGCATGGTGCGCACCTCCTCCCGCCCCGAGGTCGCCACGCTCAGCGAGCCGATGAAGGTCATGGCCATCAACAGGCCGAAAATCACTTCGGTGATACGGTCGATCGGTTCCAGCACCCGTTGCCAGGTGCCCTTCTCGGCTTTGTCCATCGCTTCCCTCCTGATCGGCGAGCGCGGCTCGTCGTCCCTCGTCTGTGCCATTGAGTGAGCGCTGGCAGGTGATGTGCGAGGCAATGCATCCCGCCGGGCTCAGCCCAGCCGGACGATATCGACCGAAATCTCCACGGCGGTAACGCTGCCGCGGTTCTCCAGCCAGTGGCTGGTGTTGTGGTCCTCGGGCCAGCCGGCGCCCGGCCCGTAGTCGGTGGCGATACCGTTGCGATGGTCGGTGATGGTGCCCTGCAGGATGAACACCGTGCCGGGGCGGTCCACGTGGTCATGCAGCGGCCCGAAGACGCCGCCGGGCGCGATGGTTACCCGGCGCATCCGCAGCTGGCGGCCCGCCATGCCTTCGATTTCCGGGCCGAGGTCGACCGAGGACAGCAGCTCCACCGTCACGCCCCGAGTCTCGGGTGCCACCTCCAGGCTGTTCATCACGCATGCCTCGCTGAACGACAGGGTCTCTGTGCCAGTAAAGACGCTGCATGGCGCCGCTCGAAGCGAGGCGACAAAGGGTCGCTCAGCCCACGGCTGGCAGGTGCTCCAGATTGCAGAGCGCGGTGGAGTCCAGCAGGCTCTTCTCGAAGTCCTCGAGGCCGTTGTAATGGCTTTGCAGTTCCTCGATGCGCCGACTCAGCTCCTGCTTCTTCGCCGCAATCGCTTCGCGCACAAGGTCCCAGCGCGCCAGCTCACCGCCGCGCAGGAAGATGTCCTGCATCTCCCTGAGGCGGAAGCCCAGCTGCTGGGCGCACTTGATGAACACCAGCAACTCGACCGTCTCCTGGGTATAGACGCGGTACTTGCCCTCCCGACGCGGCGTGGGCAGCAGGCCGATCTCCTCATAGTGACGAATGCACTTGACCGTGGCGCCGGACAGCTCGGCAACCTTCCCGATATACATGTGAACCACTCCTGCACAGATGGCGTCCAGCATGGGGCAGCCGCGGCGAAAATCCCAGCCTGCGGATCATCTGCCGGCGAGCGACTGCACCTGCCGCAACCAGCCCTCGCGCCGCTGCGCAGCCGAGTGGATGATCGGCCCGAACAGGAGCGTGCCGGTCGGGCGGATACCGCAGAACTCCAGGGTGGTCCTGCGCATCTGCTGCAGCGCGGGCATGCGCTGGAACCAGCGGAAGTACCAGGGCGGCGTGTCCATGGTCGCCAGCAGGTGAGCGGTGCGGCCCTTGAGCAGCTTTTCCGGAAAGGGCGACCCCTTGCGGTAACGGAAGGCGAAACCGGGCAGGAATGTCCGGTCGAGAAAGCCCTTGAGCAGCGCGGGTACCCCGCCCCACCAAACCGGAAACACCAGCGCCAGGTGATCGGCCCAGGCAATCGCCTGCTGCGCCTGCAGCAGGTCCGGTTCCAGCGGCTGGCCGGCGGTGTAGCCGCCGCGCAATAGCGGGTCGAAGGCCAGCTCGCTCAGGCGCAGCAATCTGACTTCATGCCCCGCGCCGCTGGCTGCTTGCCGATAGCGCTCGGCAATGGCGCCACAGAAGCTATCGTCGCTGGGGTGCCCGAGGATCAGGAGAATCCGTTTCTGGTGCATGGTGCTCGACTCCTTGTGAAAGCGAGTCGAGCCTAAAGCCTCCCCCTGGGGGGAGAGTCAACGCCAGGCAGTCACTCAAGGATTGCCACGGCGCGCACGAAACCGGCGGAGGCGTGGCGGATCTTGTAGGGGAAGCAACTGACCAGGAAGCCGTGGTCAGGCAGTTGCTCGAGGTTGGCAAGCTTCTCCATCTGCCCGTAGCCGATGTCGCGCCCGGCAGCGGGTGACCGCGAAGTCCAGGGTGACTTCGTCATGCCCGGGCTGGTGGACGTCCACACCCACCTGGCCTTCGGCAAAGCCCAGAGCGAGAGAGACATCGATATCTGGGCCATCGGTGAACTCGCGCACCACATGCCCGGCCGCGCAATAAGCGCCAAGGCTCAACGAATCTTCGTGTGCAGGGTGAGCCGCGCAGACGATGCAGCACAGTTCATCGCTGAGCAACGCCTCGTGGGGATAGCGCGGGTTGATCCGCCGCTGCGGCACTATCACCAGGTCGCTGCGCCGGTACTCCAGCGCCTCGGCCACCACATCGCCGTCGCGCGGCAACGGCAGGTCACGCAGCACCAGCGAAGCACCGGGGGCCTGGCGCGCCAGTTCACGGCTGGCAGCCGGCAACAGGGTCGCGGCCACATAGTCCGAAGCCACCAGAGTGAATCGCCGATCACAGCGGGCGGGGTCGAAGGCGGTGGAAGTCTCCACCACTTCGCCGGCCAAACTGAGCACCTCGCGCACCTTGGGCGCCAACTGCCGCGCCAGCGCAGTCCGCTCCAGGCCCCGCCCCAGCGGCACCAGCAACGGGTCCTGGAAATGCTCGCGCAGCCGGCCCAGCGCGGCGCTGGTGGCCGACTGGCCGAGGTTGAGGCGCTGCGCCGCCCGGCTGACGCTGCCCTCTTCGAGCAGCACATCCAGGGCGACCAGCAGGTTGAGGTCCAGACGTCGGTAGCGCATGGGCGATTTATACCCAGGCGCCGCATCGGCACGTGGCGTATTTCGCGCTGGCAGGTATCGCGTTGTGCGATACCTGCCAGCTGGGGGCTCATTGCCCGCCGCCGGTGTCCAGTCCAGCCGCTGATGGGTGAAACCGTAGCCCGCCGACTGGTAGTAGCTGATCGCCCGGCCCACCAGCGGGTCGTCGATCTGCGCCGGCACTTCCGTGCCGGCGCAGATCAGCTTCACGGTATCGGCGTCTGAAAAGTCCTGTTCCACGTCTTTTTCACAAGCCCTTGACGAGTCCTTGATCGCACAACTCGACAATGGCCGTAATTGACGAGTCCGCCCCCATGAACGAACCCCAACGCCTGTTCGCCACCGCTCCTCACCGCGAGAACGATGCCGCTGCCGGCAATTCATTCGGCAGCGGCGTCTGCCTGCGGATGCGCCAATGGCGGGAGAAGCGCCTGCTGCGCCTCGCCCTGCGCATGGCCGAAGAGCCGATCCTGGTGCTCGAGGTCTCGCAATCCCCCGGCTCTGCGTGGCCGGTGCTGCTGGAACACGGCAACCGCATCATCGTGGCCACCTGCCCGTCCGCCGACTCGCTGGTGGAGGCCCACCAGAAATTGCCCGAAGCCATGAAGCGCCGGATCAAAGAACTGCCGGCCCCCCAGGAGCACACCGAACTGAGCAAGGGCTCGGTCGATTGCCTGTTGCTGCCGGAAGTCCCGCGGACCGCCTGCAACATGCCGAACATCCGATTGCTCAATGAGTGGATTCCGGTGACTCGCGACAGCGTGATCCTGTTCGCCCGCGTCGGCCATCCGACGTCGGTGAAGGATACCCAGTCCTGCCCATGCGGGGCCGACCCGCATCCCGTTGGCCCCGACTTCGCCAGCGCCCGCGCCCTGGAGCGAGAGTTCCAGCGCCTGGGCTTTTCGCAGATCCGTCACTACAACGTGATCCCCGGCGTGGACGGGGTGCGGATCTACATCCTGCGTAAATGACCGCTGCAACCTTCCATCCCCAGGTAAACGAATCCCCGACCGGCGGCTATACTGCTCCTTCGCCATCATCGACGAGTCCGGGAGGCAATCGTGATGCAGAACAGTACCGTTTTGCGTTTCCTGCCCTGGTTGGCCATGGCACTGACGCTGGGCAGCCTCGCCGGCTGGCAGATCGGCGACACCATCGGGCTGAACGGCAATCGCTGGTTCGCCGAGCCTGAATTTACCTTCGAGATTCTGGTGGCCCTGAGCGGCATCCTGTGCGGCGCGCTGCTGGCCTACTCCAGCGAGCGCGGCATGGCTTGGCGGTCGGCCGGGGTGCTCGCCGGCACCTGCTTCATCGTCGCCATCCTGGCGTACTGCCGGCACAGCCTGGGCGTGCCCTTCCCGGAACAGGACCTGCTGGCCTACGCTCGGCAATTCGTCCTGCAGACCTTCGGCATCTGGATTTCGCCGGTGTTCGGTGCGGCACTGGTTTCACTGTTGCGGGTGATTCTGCGCTGAAGCCTGTGACATGATCGCGGCTCCGCGCCTCTCTCCGGAGCCTCCATGCCGCTCACCCTGCTGCTGCGCTGCCACGACCTGGACCTCACCCGCGAGTATTACCGCGACACGCTGGGCTTCGCCGTGACCGATTCCGCCGAAGGGACGCTCACCGTGCAACTGGAGCACTGCCGCCTGCTGTTCACAGCACATGATCTGTGGGGCCGCGAGGTGGGTTGCTCGGGCACGATCTACCTGCAACTCGCCGACGTCGCGCGCTACTTCGCCGCCGTGAAAGACCAGGCGCAGATCGCCTGGCCTCTGCAGGACATGCCCTACGGCTCGCGCGAGTTCGGCATACGCGATTGCAACGGCTACCACCTGGCCTTCGCCCAGTACACCTCGGCCTGAGCGGGCCCTGCGGATTGCTGCACTGCGTGCAGCTATGTCCTGCACCCGCCCTGTCTGGTGCATCGCAACCCTGTCCCTAGACTGGCGAACATCATCACCAGCCAGGGAAAAACCATGATCACCCGCATATCGCTCCACGCCTTCGGCGGCCCGGAAGTCCTCCGTCTCGAACAGACCCAGGCACCGCAACCCGGCCCCGGCGAAGTGTGGCTGAAACAGGCCGCCATCGGCGTCAACCCGCTGGACCTGAGCCAGCGCTCCGGTGCGGTGAAGGTGCAGCTGCCCTCCTCGCTCGGCCTGGAGGGCGCGGGTAGCGTAACCGCTATCGGCGAAGGCGTGAGCAGTGTTCAGGTCGGCGACCGCGTCGCCTACGCCACCGGGCCGCTCGGCGCCTATGCCAGCGGCCGCCTGTACCCGGCAGAGCGCCTGGTGAAGCTGCCGGACTCCGTCAGCTTTGAAGATGCTGCCGCTGTACTGTTCAAGGGCATCACCGCGCAATACCTGCTCAAGTCCACCTGGCCGGTCGGCCCCGGCTCGCGCGTGCTGATCTACGGCGCCGCTGGCGCGCTGGGACAACTGATGGTGCCCTGGGCCCGGCACCTGGGCGCCTTCGTCATCGGCGTGGTGTCGAAGCCGCAGAGCGTAGAGCGTGCTCGTGCCGCCGGCTGCGACGAGGTGCTGGTATTCGATGCAGCGACGCTGGCCGATCAGGTCCGCGAGCTCACCGGCGGGCACCAGGTCGATGTGGTCTACGACCCCATCGGTCGCGCCACCTTCGAAGCCTCGCTGGACTGCCTGCGCCCGCGCGGCCTGCTGGTGAGCTTCGGCATGGCTTCCGGCGCGCCGCCCGCTGTCGAGGTCGCCACGCTGAACGCCAAGGGCTCGCTGTTCCTCACCCGCCCGTCGCTCGCCGCGCACACCGCCACGGCCGAGGAATACCAGCAGCGCGCGAAGGACGTCCTGCAGGCCGTCGCGGACGGTATCATCCAGCCGCGGGTATGGCGTCGCTATCCCTTGGCGGAAGTCGCCCGGGCCCATGCCGACCTGCAGGAAGGCCGCTCAGAAGGGGCCATCGTCCTCACACCATGAACCACCGCCGGGCGAGTGGATTCGCCGAATTGGGAGCCCTATGGATCTGTTCGATAGTCGCCAGGCCGACGAACTCGCCGCCCTCCTGGCGCTGGCCGAGCACGGCTCCTTCGCCGCCGCCGGCCGCGCCCTGCAACGCCACCCTTCGGTGCTGTCCAAGCGCCTCGGCGCGCTCGAGCAGCGCCTGGGCGTACGGCTGGTGGAGCGCACCACCCGGCACCTGCGCTTCAGCGACGAAGGCCAACGGCTGGTGGAGCGTCTGCGCCAGGCCGCCAGCCTGATCGCCGAGGCCCAGGACGAAGCCAGCCGCAGCGCGGCCCTTGTCCAGGGCCGCCTGAAGCTCGCCGTGCCGGCGGCCATGGGGCGACTGTGGCTGAGCCCGATCCTCTCGCGCTTCGTCCTCGAGCACCCGCAGGTGACGCTGGAGGTGGAGTACTCGGAGCGCTTCGTCGATATCGTCGGCGAAGGCTTCGATGCGGCCATCCGCATCGGCGAGCTGGCCGACAGCCGCCTGCTGGCACGGCGGCTCTGCGACCTGCGGCGTATCCTCTGCGCCGCACCCGCCTATCTCGAACGCCACGGCGCGCCCCGCGCTCCGACGGAGCTGGCCGAACACAACTGCCTGGGCTTCACCGGCCTGAACTCCTGGCCGGACTGGAAACTGGCCAGCCGTGGCAAGCAACAGACGGTCCGCGTCAGCGGCAACCTGCACAGTAACGACAACGAGGCCCTGCTCTCGGCGGCGCGCCTGGGCGTGGGCATCCTCGCCGGCGGCGAATGGCTGATGAAGCACGATCTGGACGCCGGCCGCCTGGTGCGGGTACTGCCGGATTGGCAACTGGACGCCTCCGCCGGTATCTATTTCGTGCGCCCTTCGGCGCGCTACAGCTCGGCCGCCAGCGAAGCGTTCAAGGCCTGGATCGAGCAGCAGTTCGCCGGCGGCCCCCCCTGGCAATCGGGCCCCCCCTGAGCGAGGCGCCTCACCGCCCGCTTCGGCCAACAGCCAGTCGCGCAATGCCCGCGCCTTGGGCAGCTCGGCGCACTCGGGGCGGTAGACCACGTAACAGGCCTGGGTCAGGGAGTATTCCAGGCCCTTGTCGGCGAAGGGGCGGACCAGCCGACCGGTCGCCAGCACGGGCGCCCGGCATTGCGACCGGGCAGCCGTGGCCTTGCGGCCCGCCTCGGACCGTGACGACTATCTCGCCATCGCCGCGTTCGGGCGTCTGGTCCGAGGCTGTGCAGCCGCTGCAGGCCGTTCTTGCGCAAGGCTGGCCAGCCACCGCCGGGAAACGGCAGACTGTCGCGGAAGAATCAGGAGCCGACATGGATAGCCAAAGCCCACCCATCCTGCGCACCGAACGCCTGCTGCTCACGCCGGTGCAACTCACCGACGCACCGACCATCCAGCGCCTGTTCCCGCACTGGGAAGTGGTGCGCTACCTGGACCGCCGCGTGCCCTGGCCCTACCCGGCCGATGGCGCACTGGTCTATGTACGCGACGTGGTGCTGCCGGCCATGGCCCGTGGCGAGGAATGGCACTGGATGATCCGCCTGGCCAGCGCGCCCGAGGAGGCCATCGGCAACATCTCGCTGTTCGATCAGCCGGGCAATCACCGCGGCTTCTGGCTGGCGCCCGCCTGGCAGGGCCAGGGCTACATGAGCGAGGCCTGCGAAGCGATCAGCCGCTTCTGGTTCCTGACCCTGGGCCGGCCGCTGATGCAGGTGCCCAAGGCCGTGCCCAACCAAGGTTCGCGGCGCATCTCCGAACGCGAGGGCATGCGCCTGGTGGGCCGCGACGAAGGACACTTCGTCAGCGGCGTGCTGCCGCGGGAAACCTGGGAGCTGACGCGGGAAGAGTGGCTGGCACGCCATGCAGACGACTGAGCAGGCCTGGCAGGGCGAACTCTGGCTGGGCGCGGACTGCTGCCTGGTCGTCGGCACCACCGGCCACGCGCGCACCCACGCCCACTATGCGCACCAGCTGCTGATGGCCCGTGAGGGCGAGGTGAGCGCGCTGATCGACGAACAGCCGCAGCAGGCGGGGCTGCTGGTGATTGCCTCCAACCAGCGCCACGCGATCCTCGACAGCGACCAGCGCGCCGTCACCCTGTTCGCCGAGCCGCTGGCGTTCGAGCTGGCCGATCTCGAGTGGCTTTGCCGGCAGGTCGGGCCAGACCTGCAACGGCTCGCATCAGGCCTGCGCGAACTGCCGCGCCGACAGCTCGACCCGCGCCTGGAGAAAGCCCTGCAGCGCATCCGCGCGCTGGACGACAGCGCCCTGCCCGCCCACGCCCTGGCAGAGGAAGCCTCGCTCTCGCTGAGCCAGCTGGAACGGCTGTTCAGCGGCACGCTGGGCCTGTCGGTGCGCCGCCTGGTGCTCTGGCAACGGCTGCGCCAGGCGCTGCGGCTGGCCATGGCGGGCGAGAGCCTGACCAGCGCCGCCATCACGGCGGGCTTCGCCGATTCCGCGCACTTCTCCCGCAGCGTGCGCAGCCAGTTCGGCATCCGCGCCGACCTCACGCTGCGCCAATTGAAGCTGCGCCTACTCGACTAACAGGCGGCGCAGCTCCATGGGCAACGGTGCCGGCGGATGCGCTGAATCGATGTGGCGGAACGGCTCAGCCAGCTGATCCAGGTACGCCACCGGGTAGTCGGGGCGGTCACCTATGCCCAGGTCATCTTCCGCCAGCGCGTAGTCCGGCAGGTGCAGCGCCGTGCCCAGCAGGCGGTCCCAGAAGCTGAAGAACAGCGCGAAATTCACGTCCCCCGCCGTGCCGTATTTCAGGTGATGCAGGCGGTGCAGCGGCGCCCAGGCGAACAGGTGGCGCAGCACGCCGATACGCATGTCCACATTGCTGTGCTGCAGCAGCAACTGGATGGCGATGGCGAACGCCAGCAGCGCGGCAACCTCCACGGGAATCCCCAGCAACAGCAAGGGCAACGTGCCGCCCAGCGCTTCCAGCATCTGGTGCAACGGATGCTTCATCAGCCCGTTGAACCCATACATGCGCGTGACGCTGTGGTGCACCGCATGCAGGCGCCACAACAGCGGCGAACGGTGGCTGGCATAGTGCACCAGGGTGATACCGAGGTCGGCGATCAGCAGCGCTATCAGCAGTTGCAGCGCCAGCGGCCAATCCACTGGCCACAGCGCGAAATGCGGCAGCCACAGGGCTATCACCGGAATCGCTGCAATGCCCAGGGCGTTCAGCGTCTCGTTGACCAGCGCATGGAGGAGATCGCGGGCGCCATCGCCATGGCTCTCGTTCCAACCCGCTCGATAGGGCCAGAGCCGCTCGGCGAGGAAGGCCAGCAGGATCGCCAGCGGCAACAGCGCCGGCAGGCACAACAGCGATACGCCTTCACCGACCAGGTACAGGGCCAGGCCGATGAAGCCGAGGAAGAACGCGGGGGCGTAGAGATAGCGCATGGGGCAGCTCCGGTGCAGTGAGAGCCGCCAGTTTTCCTGCCAGGCCGTCAGCCGCGCTTGAACAATCCGCGCATTCGGCTCTGCCATCGCGTGCGGATTTCCGCGTCCCAAGGGCAGCCTCAGCGACTCTTCGAAATCACCCCGACCATGTACTGGTTCAGATCGCGCAGATCATCGAGGCTCCAGGCGTGCGGCGGAATTTTCACGCCGTTCTCGCGCAGTGTCCTGGGGATCAGGCTGCCGTTGGGGCGCAGCACCACCGACGACACGATGACGCCCGGATAATCGCTCAGGCGCTTCCTGAAAGCGGTCGTCGTAAGGTCGGGCGTGGGCGGGCTGCTCTTGTGGGCCAGCGGCCCGGTCGCCTTCATGTCCGCGCCGTGGCAGACCGCACAGCGCTGGGTAAAGAGGTTCTTGCCGTTGAGGTTATCCGCCAGGGCTGGCGTCATCTGTGCGAGCAAAAGACCCCCGGTCAGAGCGATGAACAATGCTTTCACTTTCCTGCTTCCTTGCCGTGCCTATCAATCCTGATTCAGTCAGCGCCGCCAGGCACACCCCAGTGCGCTGAGCGCCAGTATCGCTGCCGCCCCCGCATAGGCCCAGAGCGCCGGCACCTGCGGCAGCAGCACGCCGGCCAGGATAGGCCCGAGCCCTGCTCCGATATCACGCCAAACGGCATTGCCCGCCAGAGCCTGGATGCGCGCCTGCGGATTGCGCTGCGCCACCAGCGTCACCACCAGCGGCAGTTGCAGTGCCCGCAACACCAGCACGAAGAACGCGCCGATGAACAGCCAGTAGCTGCCGAACATCAGCAGCGCCAGCGAGGTGGCCAGCGACAGCACGACCAGCATGCGCAATGCACCGAAGCGATCCGCCAGGCGACCGCCGAACGGGCTGAAGAGCATCTCGCTGAGATAACGCACTGCCATCAGGATGCCCGCCACCAATACGCCGGTAGCACCCAGGTGAGTCTGCGCGTAGAGCGAAAGGCCGAACACGAACAGACCGTCGAGGGTCACGCCTTCGATGAAGGACCAGGTAGCAATGCTGTCCGGCAGGCGCAGGCGGCGGCCGCTGCTGACCGGAATATCATGGCCCGTTGCGGGTAAAGCGCGGGCGCGCCACAGGCCGCAAAGGGCCGCCACAAAGAGCACGAAGAATACGCTGCGCGGCCCGAACGCCTGGGCCATCACCGCCCCCAGCGGCAGCGCCAGCATCGGTCCGATGGAAAGGGTCGCCCGCGAGCGTCCGGCGCGGCGCGCGGCGCCTTGCGCCTCGGCGGTAGCGAGGGTCTGGGTGCTGAGGTTGAACGTGGCGAAGCACAAGCCCCAGACCAGCCGGAACACCAGCAGCGTGGCAAATCCGGAGAGCGTCGCCGAGGCCAGCGCGCAGGCTGCCGTCGCCAGCGCGGCGAGGCTGCAGGCGGCTCGATCGCCATGGCGGGCGTAGAAACGAACCACCCAACCGTAACCCACGATGCGCACCAGACGATTAGCCGCCAGCAGGATACCCGCTTCCACCAGGGTCACGCCAAAGTCCGCCGCGTACATCGGCAGCAGCAGGTACAGCAGCACGTCGGCGGGCAGGCACAGGCTGAGCACCTGGGCGGAGTTGCGCGAATCCCGGTCGGCTCGCTGCAGGGCAGGCGCGTAAGCGGACGACATGACAGCCTCGTGACAAAGACGGGGCCGCAGGATAACCCGCGCCCCGCCCCGCAGGACAAGCCTTACGCCGACGCCGCGAGCTGTGCTATTGCGCGAGCGAGCGCAGAAAGGAGGCAATCACCTGGCTGCTGCGGCGCTCGGCCAGGTAGTACAGGTAGGTCTCGGTGCACACCGGGTCACCGCTGATGCGGATGGCCTTCAGGCGCGGGTCGGCGATGTACTCTGCCTCGGACACCACACCGATGCCGATGCCACGGATCGCCGCCTCGCGCAGGGCCTCGCGGCTGCCGATCTCCATGGCGATGCGCGGCGTGACATCGGCCTTGTCCAGCTCGCGCTCCAGCGCCACGCGCGTAGTCGAACCCTGCTCGCGGCGCAGCAGCGGCTGGCCCTGCAAGGCTTGCAGGCGGACTTCGTCGTGGCGCGCGAAGGGGTGGTCGACATGGGCGAAGAGGATCACCGGGTGCCGTGCATACAGCTGCGCGACGAAGGCCGGGTCGTCATGCAGCCCGGCCAGCACGCCAACGTCGGTGACGTAGTTTTCCAGGTCGGCGAGCACCGAGGCGGAGTTGCCGATGCGGATCGACACGTCGATCTGTGGGTAGTCACGGCGGTACAGGTCGACCATCTCGATCACATGGAATGGCCCCACCGCGCCGACTTTCAACTGCCCCCGGTTGAGCTGCCCGGAATCGCGCAGCAGGTTGGTCGCCTCGGATTCGAGCCTCGACATCTGCTGGGCGATAGGCAGCAACGCGCGACCCACGGCGGTCAACTCGATGCGCCGGCCACGACGATGGAACAGCTCGACGTTGAATTCGCGCTCCAGGCCCTGCACCTGCGTGGTCGCCGTCGGCTGGCTGAGGCCGATGGCCCGCGCCCCGGCGCTGAAGCTGGCGTGGCGGGCCACGGCGAGGAAGGTACGCAGGCGGGCGGTGGACATCCATAGCTCCTATCAATGGTTTTCCCGGAAAACCCATATTGATTTGATGGCGTGACTGTCACATGACAGCCCTAGCTTGGGCGCTACCGAACACAACCTCCGGGTAACGCCATGACTTCGCTGACCAGACTGCTCCGCTGCGCCGTGCTGCCGCTCGCCTTCGCCTCTGCCCTGCTGCCGAGCGCCCAGGCGCAGGACGCCCTCACTGTCGGCCTGATCCCTTCCGAGGACTCCCAGGCCATGATCAAGAGCAGCCAGCTGGTGCTCGACCAGCTGCAGGAGCGCCTGGGCATGCCGGTGAAGCCTTTCGTGGCCACCGACTACAACGGCGTGATCGAAGCGCTGCGCGCCGGCAAGCTGGACGTCGCCTACCTCGGTCCGTTCTCCTACGTGCTGGCGAACCAGGTCGCCGGCGCCGACGCCTTCGCCGTGGCGGTGACCAAGAAGACCGGCACCAGCGCCTACCACAGCCTGATCATCGCCCGTAAGGACAGCGGCATCCGCAGCCTGGACGATCTCAAGGGCCATACCTTCGCCTTCGTCGATCCCAGCTCCGCCTCCGGCCACCTGTTCCCCAAGGCCGGCCTGGAACAATCCGGCCATGACCCGAAGGTCCTGTTCTCGCGGGTGATCTTCTCCGGCTCCCACGACGCCAGCATCCTCGCCGTGGAGAACCGCAAGGTGGATGCCGCCGCCGTGGCCGACCGCATCCTCGCCGGCGCTATCAGTGCCGGACAGGTGCAGCAGGACGACTTCCAGGTCGTCTGGAAATCCGACGACATCCCCGAGTCGCCCATGGTCTGGCGCAAGAACCTCGACCCGCAGCTGCAGCAGAAGCTGGTCGCCGCGTTCGCCTCGATCAAGGATGTGCCGTGGGGCGACCAGGGCATGCTCAATGGCTTCCAGCCCACCAACGATGCTGCCTACAACGTCGTGCGCGACACCGCCAAGGTGCTCGACCTCGACCTTCGGAGCCTGAAATGATCCGCGTCGCCCAGTTGACCAAGGGCTACGGCGACAACCCGGTGCTGCGCGGGATCGACCTGCGCGTCGAGGCCGGCGAGTTCGTGGTGATCCTCGGTCAGTCCGGCGCCGGCAAGTCCACCCTGCTGCGCTGCATGAACCGCCTGGCCCAGGCCGATGGCGGCGAATTGCAGGTGGCCGGCGTCGACGCCATGCAGGCCCGCGATACTCGCGAACTGCGCCGGCGGGTGGCGATGATCTTCCAGCACCACAACGTGGTGCCGCGCCTGTCGGTGCTCAAGAACGTACTCACCGGGCGGCTGGGCTGCGTCGGCACCCTCGCCTCGGTGCTGCAGTTGTTCAGCCGCGAGGACGTCGCCCTGGCCCGCGAATGCCTGCGCCGCGTCGAACTGGAGCACAAGGCCGAGGCGCGCACTGACTCACTGTCCGGCGGGCAGATGCAGCGCGTGGGCATCGCCCGCGCGCTGGCCCAGCGACCGCAGGTGATCCTCGCCGACGAGCCGGTAGCGAGCCTCGACCCGAAGACCGCGCAGCTGGTCATGCACTACCTGCGCGAAGCCACCCGCACCCTGGGCATCACCGTGGTGTGCAACCTGCACCAGGTGGACCTGGCGCGCGAGTTCGGCGACCGCATCGTCGGCCTCGCCAACGGTCGCCTGGTGTTCGACGGCACCCGCGAGCAACTGGATGACTCGGCCCTGCGACGCATCTACCAGCAACGCCCGAGCAGCGAGGCGACCGCCTACCAGACTGCCGCCCGCGCGGTCTACGCCAGCGAAACAGGAGCCGGAGCATGAACCTGCGCAGCCACCACTGGATGGTCGAAACACCGCAAACCAAACGCGGCTGGCTGACCACCGGCGCCGCCGTGCTGGCGGTGCTCTACCTGCTGCACTGGAGCGCCGAGGGCGCGCAGCTGAGCTGGAGCGAACTGGCCAGCGGCCTGCCACAGATCGGCGACTTCCTCAGCCGCTCGCTGCCGCCGGACCTGAGCATCCTGCCGAGCCTCTGGGGCCCGGCGCTGGAGACCCTGCAGATCGCCCTCTGGGGCACCCTGCTGGGCATTGTCCTGGCCGTGCCGCTGGGCTTCCTCGCCGCGCGCAACCTGCACGGCAACCGCTGGCTGTACCTGGCCACGCGCCAGTTGCTCAACGTCATCCGCAGCATCAACGAGCTGATCCTCGCCCTGGTGTTCGTCTCGGCGGTCGGTCTCGGGCCCTTCCCTGGCGTGCTGGCCCTGGCGCTGCACGGCGTGGGCATGCTCGGCAAATTCTTCGCCGAGAGCATCGAGGAGATCGACCAGGGCCCCATCGAGGCACTGCAGGCCACCGGTGCACGCCCCTTGCAAGTGATCGTCTTCGGCGTGCTGCCGCAGGTGATCACCGCCTGGATCGCCGTAGTGCTCTACCGCTTCGAGGTCAACCTGCGCTCGGCCACCGTGCTCGGCATGGTCGGTGCCGGCGGCCTGGGCTTCGAGCTGGTCAGCAGCCTGAAGCTGTTCAAGTACCAGGAGACCGCTACCTGCATCGTCGTCATCACCCTCATGGTGGTGCTCGCCGACCTGCTCTCCAACCGCCTGCGCCACGCCATCCAGGGTAACGGCCGGCACTGACCGACCCGGCCCCGCCCTTTCCCCCTTCCGCCCCAGCCTCCTGCCGCGTGTGCCTGCCTGGCACACGCTTGGCAGGCGCATGCCCGGAGTTTGCCCAGGATGCCCGCACCCGCCGTTATCGGTCTGGCCGATGCCCACCTGCGAACAATCGATTGGAACGAAACCGACGAGGCCCCGAGCATGGCCCCACGTTCAAACAACAACAAGGAACTGCCCATGCCTGCCCGATTCCACAATCCGGTCGCCACCGTTTTCGGTGGCGGCAGCCTGGAGCGCATCGCCGACCTGTGCGAAGGCAAGGTCGCCCTGGTGACCTTCCCCGAAGCCGCGCAACTGGGGCTGATCGACCGTGTTCGCGACTTGCTCGGCGACCGCCTCGCCCATGTCATCAACGACGTGCAGCCCAATCCCGACGTGGCCTGGCTGCGCGACGTGCACGAGCGCTTCTGGCGTGAAGCAGCCGACTGCACCACCGTCTTCGCTCTCGGCGGCGGCAGCGCCATCGACACCGCCAAGGCGCTGATCGTGGGCACCGCTTCCGGCCGCTTCGACGAACTGCTCGACCTGCTGGCCGCCGGCAAGCCCTTCGTCCCGGCACGCCACAAGACACTGATCGCCGCGCCGACCACCGCCGGCACCGGCAGCGAAGTGACGCCCTGGGCCACCCTCTGGGACGCCGAGCAGCAGAAGAAGTACTCCCTGCACCTGGACTGCACCTGGCCCAGGGTCGCGCTGATCGACCCGGACCTGATGCTCAGCGTGCCCGCCGGGGTGACGGTGTCCACCGGGCTGGACGCTTTGTCCCACGCGCTGGAATCGATCTGGAACCACAACGCCAACCCGATTTCCGACACCTTCGCCCTCTCTGCCATCGAGGACATCCTCGACTGCCTGCCGCGCCTGCAACAGGACCTCGGCAACCGCGAACTACGCTCACGCATGGCGCTGGCCGCGCTGAAGGCCGGCATGGCCTTCTCCAACACCAAGACCGCACTGGCCCACTCCATCTCCTACGAGATGACCCTGCGCCACGGCCTGCCCCACGGCATCGCCTGCTCCTTCACCCTGCCGCTGGTGCTGGGGCTGGCCTGGGGCCGCGACGCCGACCGCGACCGCGTGTTGCAACGCGTCTTCGGCAGCGACCTGAAGGGCGCACAGCAGCGCCTGCGCGAATTCCTCCATCGCCTCGGGGTCAAGACCGAGTTCGGCGACTACGGCGTGACTGCCGCCGAAGCCGAAGCGATGATCGATTTCGCCATGCAGGGCGCCCGCGGGCGCAACTTCATCGGCTCGCAGGCCGCCTGACGCCGTCCTTCACCGGGCGGTCCTGGCTGCCGCCTTTTCCTGTTGCTCCGAAGACCTATCGCACCGAACAAGAGTGCCGACACGCCGAGCTTTCAGCCGGCGCGAGCGAACAAGAAGGAAAACCGCCATGAACCGTGCACAAACCCTGTCTGGTCCCGTCTCAGCCGTCACCCCGTTTCGTCTTGCCCAATGGCGCATGCTGCTGGCCGCCATGTTCTGCTACCTGTTCTTCTATACCGGCCGCCAGACCTTCGGATTCGCCATCCCCGGCATCCAGGCCGAGTTCGGCCTGAGCAAGGAAACCCTCGGCTGGGCCTCCAGTGCCATGCTCTGGATGTATGCCATCGGCCAGGCGATCAACGGCAACCTCGCCGACAAATTCGGCGGCCGGCGCATCATGAGCCTGGGTGCGGTGCTGTCCTGCGGCGCCAACTGGGTCGCCAGCTTCGCCAGCGGCTTCGGCAGCCTGATCCTGCCGTGGAGCATCAACGGCTACTTCCAGGCCCTGGGCTGGGCGCCGGGAAGTCGCCTGCTGTCGAACTGGTGGAGCGCCGCCGAGCGCGGCAAGGTCTACGGCTTCTACGTATTCGCCGCCGGTTGCGCCTCGGTGCTGTCCTACGTCACCTCGGTGGTCGTGATTGACGTGCTGCACCTGGAATGGCGCTGGATCTTCCGCCTGCCGGTACTGTTGATGCTCGCTGGCGGCATCGTCTTCTACCTCGTCGCTCGCGAACGCCCGCAGGACCTGGGCTTCGAACCGCTGGCCGACACCGGCGTGGCGAATGCCGAAGACCGCTCCAGCGAGGCAGCCCACGGTGAAGAGGAAACCTCGACCCAGCGCTACCTCGCCGTGCTGAAGAACCCGCGCCTGCTGGTCGCCGCGCTGTCGCTGGGCTTCCAGAACGCCGCGCGCTACGGGCTGATCGTCTGGGTGCCGGTGCACTTCCTCGGCGCCGACTGGCAGAAGGGCCAGAGCTTCATCGACCCGAAGTGGATCACCATCGCCCTGCCGGTCGGCATGGCCGTGGGCGCCCTGAGCAACGGCTGGGTGTCCGACCGCCTGTTCGGCAGCAAGCGCTACCGCGCGATCATGCTCTACATGGTGCTCGGTGCCCTCACCAGCCTGTGGATGTGGAGCCTGCCGGCGCACAGCAGCATCGGCCTGCTCGCGCTGTTCCTCTGCGGCTTCTTCGTCTACGGCCCGGCGTCGAGCTTCTGGGCGCTCTGCCCGGACCTGGTCGGCGCGCGTCGCGCCGGTACCGCCACCGGGATCATGAACTTCTCCTCCTACCTCTTCGCGGGTCTGGCCGAACCCCTGATCGGTCGCATGCTGGACACGACAGGCAATACTTCCCTGATCTTCATCGTGGTCACCGCGGCCTGCGTGTGCAGCGCGGTGGTCGCCCTGTTCGTCCGGCGCTGAGGGCATGGCCATGTGGCAAGCCCTCGTCATAGAGAGACCTCATGTACCAGTACCACAAGTGGTTGCGCTCCTTTCACGCTGTAGCCCGCACTGGCAGCTTCACCCAGGCGGCGGCGTTGCTGAGCGTTGGCCAGCCGACCATCAGCGAGCAGGTCAGCGGCCTGGAGAAGCGCTTCTCGGTGGAGCTGTTCCACCGGCGCGGGCGCTTCATCGAGCTGAGCCCGGCCGGGCAACAGCTCTACGCGATCACCCAGGGCCTGTTCGGCCAGGAGGACGAAGCCTTGCAACTGCTGCAGAGCTTCCAGCAGCGCAAGCAGGGCATGCTGCGCCTCGGTGCGGTGTCGCCGCCGATTGCCATGAGCCTGACCTACTCGCTGATGCAGCGTTACCCGCACATCGAGCTGGAGACCTCCTTCACCAGCGAAGCCGGCACCCTGGAACGGCTGTACAACTTCGACATCGATGTGGCGATCCTCGCCCTCTCGGAGTTCGACCAGCGCTTGAGCACGCAGCTCTACCGCACCTGCCCGATCCTTGCGGTGGTGCGCGACGATCACCCCTGGGCGCAGCAGGCATCGGTCAGCGTGCAGGAGATCGCCAGGGAGCGCGTGGTCCTGCGCGAACCGGCTTCGCGCACCCGCCAGCTGGTGGAAGAAGGCTGCCGCCGGCATGGCGTGGAACTGGACTGTGCGATGCAGCTGAACAGCCGCGAGGCCATCGTCCATGCGGTGGTGCACGGCATCGGCGTGGGCTTCGTTTCGGCGGTGGAATACGCCGACCGGCCGGGCACGCGCTCCATCGCCTTCGCCGAGGACCCGTTCCACATCAGCTACTACCTGTGCTGCCTGGGCATCCGCCGCAAGCGGCCGATCATCGCCGAGCTGTTCGACACCACGGTCTGATCCTCACCCCGAACACTGCGTGAAACCGCGAGCCTGCCACGACGCCGGGCGGGCCGCGCTCACGCTGCTTTTCACAAATCCCCCTCACAGGAGCACCACCATGCATTACCAGCAACCCCAGCAACTGCAAGCGGCCATCCTCGACTGGGCCGGCACCGTGGTCGATTTCGGCTCCTTCGCGCCGACCCAGATCTTCGTCGAAGCCTTCGCCGAGTTCGGCGTGCAGGTCAGCCTGGAAGAAGCCCGTGGCCCGATGGGCATGGGCAAGTGGGACCACATCCGCACCCTGTGCGACATTCCCGCCATCGGCGAACGCTACCGCGCGGCCTTCGGCCACCTGCCCACCGATGACGACGTCACCGCCATCTACGAACGCTTCATGCCGCTGCAGATCGAGAAGATCGCCGAGCATTCGGCGCTGATCCCCGGTGCGCTGGACGCCATCGCCACACTGCGCAAACAGGGGCTGAAGATCGGCTCCTGCTCCGGCTACCCAGCGGTGGTGATGGAGAAGGTCGTCGCCCTGGCCAAGACCAACGGCTTTGTCGCCGACCACGTGGTCGCCACCGATGAAGTGCCCAACGGCCGCCCGCACCCCGCGCAGGCGCTGGCCAACGTGATCGCCCTGGGCATCAATGACGTCGCCGCCTGCGTGAAGGTCGACGACACCTGGCCGGGCATCCTCGAAGGCCGCAGCGCCGGCATGTGGACCGTGGCGCTGACCTGCTCGGGCAACGCCCTGGGCCTGACCTACGAGCAGTACAAGGCGTTGCCGGCCGGGAAGCTGGAGCAGGAGCGCCGCCGCATCGAGCAGATGTTCGAAGGCTCGCGGCCGCACTACCTGATCGACACCATTGTCGACCTGCCGGCGGTGATCGCCGATATCAATGCGCGCCTGGCGCGGGGGGAAATGCCACAGGCCTGCTGAGCTCCCACCCGCTGGCCCCATCCTGTAGAGGGTGTCCCGAACACCGGGCCGCTGATCATTCGCCGGCTGAACTGGGCGTAGGATGGGTGGAGCGCAGCGATACCCATCGCCCCCTCGCACCATCAGCAGGGGTATCGCTGCGCTCCACCCATCCTACAAACAGCTCGCCGGACACATCGAATCGAGAGCTTGTACGGCGCTCTTCAGTGCCCCGAATACGGCGGATACTTGTCCCCCGGCACCCGCCGCTGGCCCTGCGGGTCAGGGCCGCCATGGGGAGCGCGAGGCGGATGCGGCGGGTCGATCTGCGGATCGGCGAGGTCTGGCGAATCCGGGTCGAAACCCAGCTCCGGATCGATATGCCGCGAACCGCCAAGGGGCACCTGACGCTGCGGGTAACCGGGCAACCCGCGCTTGTCGCCGGGGCCGGACCTGTCCGGCCAGCGTTCAGGGGCAACGCCCGGGCGTTCTCTGATTTCACCGTGGCCTTTCATGCTCACCTCCTGGGTTGATCCATGTCCTGCGGTGGACGCGAAGCCGGCGGGAAGGTTTCAGCCGATTGCCGGGCGGTGCGCAGGGTGAGAATGCTCGCCGCGAAAGCCGGCACTCTAGACCATGGTCGCAAAGACCCCTGCCTTCATCTGTGACACCTTCGCGCGCTTTTTTAGCACCCCCGGAGTCACCGCATGCCCTCGCCTCTCTCCTCCAGCCCGCTCGCGCGCCTGAGCGCCCTCGCCCTGCTCGGCGGCATCGCCGCCCCGGCCAGCGCCGACTTCCTGGAGGACAGCAGCGCACGCCTGGAATCGCGCACCTTCTATTTCAACCGCGACTTCCGCGATGGCAGCTCGTCCAATCCGCAGGGTGCCTCCAAGCGCGAGGAAAGCGCGCAGGGCTTCATCCTGAATCTGCAATCGGGCTACACCGCAGGCACCGTCGGCTTCGGCGTGGACGCTCTGGCCATGCTCGGCGTCAAGCTCGACTCCAGCCCCGCGAACAGCAACAGCGGGCTGCTGCCCTCCAGCGGCCACGACCCGCGCCACTCTGCCGACCAGTACGCCAAGGCCGGCGTCGCCGGCAAGCTGCGCGTCTCCCATACCCAGTTCAGGTACGGCGCGATGCTGCCGGACATGCCGCTGCTCAAGTACAACGACGGCCGCCTGCTGCCCAACATGTTCCACGGCGCGCAGCTGACCAGCGAGGAGATCGCCCACCTCAAGCTCACCGCCACGCGCCTGGAGCGCTACACCGCGCGCGACTCCACCGATGCCCAGGACGTGCGCCTGAACTGCAAGAACAAGCGCTACGCCTGCGACACCACCGGCAACCGCTTCGACTCCTACCAGGCGGATTACCAGATCAACGACCAGCTCCTGCTGCAATACGCCCAGGGCGGGCTGGAGAACGTCTACCGCCAGCGCTACGTCGGCATCGTCGGCAAGCAGGCGGTGGGCGCCGGCCAGCTCACCGCCGACCTGCGCGGGTTCGACAGCGACGACGACGGCTCGGCCCGCGCCGGCGCGATCGACAACCGCGCCTTGAGCCTGCTGTTGTCCTACGCCCAGGGCGGCCACGTGTTCAGCGCCGGCTGGCAGCGCATGAACGGCGATACCTCCATGCCCTACCTCGACGGCAGCAATCCCTACCTCGCCAACTACGTGCAGGTGAACGACTTCGCCAACGCCCGGGAGCGCTCCTGGCAACTGCGCTACGACTTCGACCTGCGCAGCGTCGGCGTGCCCGGCCTGAGCCTCATGACCCGCTACGTCAACGGCGACCACATCGCCCTGGCCAACGGCGACGAAGGCAAGGAATGGGAACGCGACGTGGAGTTCAAGTACGTGATCCAGGCCGGCACCTTCAAGGACCTCAACCTGCGCCTGCGCAATGCCACCTACCGCACCAACTACGAACAGTCGGCGCGTGACGTGGATGAGGTGCGGCTGATCGCGAGTTACAACTTCTCGATTCTCTGAAGTGCCTGAGCGGGCCCTGCGCGATCCGCTGGCAGGGCCGGCGCCGGTGTTGGTCTGTTGCTTCGGCTTGGGTGTTTCTGCGCCGCTCGGGCGTGCGTGGATGTTTCGCTGGAAGACTCATAAAAGCCACAGCGCGAACCGGAGCCGGCAACTTTGCAGGAGCGAACTTGCGCGGGCATTGATGGGTATCGCTGCGCTCCACGCCATCCTACGTTCTTGTCACGCCGTGATTTCGAGGTGGATGGAAGCTCCGGGCACAGGCGAAATCCAATAGCAACCGCACGGCTCCGGCTCTGACTTGATAAGTTTTCCAGAGAAACACCCGCCCACTCCGGAGTGCCCCGTTCAGGAGGCCTCGTTGAATTGGAGTTTCGGGGGTTGAGCGACATGGATGTCGCGAGAGCGGCGATGGGCCAGGGACGGCCCTTCGCCGCGGGCCCCTGAAACTTCAATTCAACGAGGGAATTTTTCGCCTAAGCGAAAAACCGGATGATTGGGGCGAGACCTTTGCCTCCTTTGGGTCTCTCCAAAGGAGGTCGCCCGAGGGGGCGAAACAAGAAGTCAACGCGCACGCCGCAGCGGCGCGGGGAAAACCTGAGACGAGGCAAACACATCACGGACGGAGTCCGCTCCTACGAAACACCACCAGCGCCCTACAGGTGAGCACTCTCGTTCCTACAGATTGGGAAGCCAGATGAGGCAGATTTCACTCTGTCGGCAACGTCCTGCCTCGGGATCGCCGTTACCAACCGAAAAATCTCACGGGCCATTAGCCTTGCGGGCCTACGAGCGCCGTCCCTAGCCTCTGGTTCGCCGCAGCGTCATCGCGGTCGGGTGTAGGAACCCGGTAAGGAGTCAGAAAGCGGTAGCTCTGTAGCCACGATTCACGGAAGTTGTCTGGTGACTCGTGCCTCTATGGCGGCCGTGTTAGGAGGCTTCGGCCTGCCCGTTTTTGGCTCCTTTGTACGGGTTTCCTACCCTCGCACGGTCCGCCTCTCTACCCGTAGGAAGGTCGATTGGCGGCTACTCGATCCCTAAAGAGAGCCGACATGAACTATCCCCCTTTCTCCCCCGCGCACCGCCCCTCATCACGCCAGGATTCAACCCTCCCCACGGAGGTGCCCCATGCGTGAATTTCTCCCTGTTGCCTTGACCGGCCAGTTCGGCGAGGAAGTCCTCTTCATCAACGCCCTGGCCCCGGTCGAGCACCTGCGCGAAGCCGCCCTGCGCCGCATCACGGCGGTCGAGGACCTGCTGCAACTGATGGAAGACGACAGCGACAGTGGCCTGATCCGCGCCACCGCCCGCTTTGCCTCGGCTCTGGCCCCGCTGGTCAGCGAGGCCCGCCAGCTCTACGAGCTGGCCCTGGAGCGCCCCGGCTGCCAGGCGGGGCCGATGGAGGGGTGAGTTTCGCCACCGGGTCGGCCCGAAGTGCCGGCCCGGCGAGCGGTGCCTCACTTCTTGGCCGTGAGCGTGCTGTAGCTGGTGATCAGGTTGCGGTAATCGGGGATGTGATTGGAGAACAGCGCGGCAAGGCCTTCGATGTCGTTGCGCCAGTCGCGGTGCAGCTCACAGGCCACGCCGAACCAGGTCATCATCTGCGCGCCGGCGGCTTCCATGCGGCGCCAGGCGGCGTCACGGGTGACTTCGTTGAAGGTGCCCGAGGCGTCGGCGACGACGAAGACGTCGAAGCCCTCTTCCAGCGCCGACAGCGCCGGGAAGGCCACGCAGACCTCGGTGACCACGCCGGCAATGATCAACTGCTTCTTGCCGGTGGCCTTCACCGCTTTCACGAAGTCCTCGTTGTCCCAGGCGTTGATGTTGCCCGGGCGGGCGATGTAGGGCGCGTCGGGGAACAGGTCCTTCAGCTCCGGCACCAGCGGGCCGTTGGGGCCGCTCTCGAAGCTGGTGGTGAGGATGGTCGGCAGCTTGAAGTACTTGGCCAGGTCGGCCAGGGCCAGGACGTTGTTCTTGAACTTGTCCGGTTCGATGTCACGTACCAGCGAGAGCAGACCGGCCTGGTGATCGACCAGCAGTACGGCGGCCTGGGTCTTGTCGAGACGGATATAGGGCTTGCTCATGGCGTTTCCTCTGGATGAAGGTCACCCGGCGTGCGGCGCCGGGCCGGTAATGAGTCAGCGGTACTGCGTGCTCGCTCAGTTCATGCGCGTGAGCCGGTGCAATGGCGGGAAACAAGCGTAGGACATGGAGTCCGGTACGCGGGTACAAAAAGATTGCACTTGGACTCCTTCTGCCGGTCCACGGTGAAGGAATTTGGCGAAGGGATGATGACGACTCACGCTTCAGACTTCCCTTACAGATCTATCCAGCGACAGTTCCTTACCATCCGTCGACATTGTTGCTGTAACCAGTTCTTCCCAATGGAAATATTCGCTAAATGTCTAAGCTGAAAACTGTAGGAAGCATGTGGGGGAACCAGCGCCATGGCCAGGACCGTTAAAGAGCGCGCAACCGTGATTTGCCGGCTCGACGACAAGATTCTGTTCGTCCGCAAGGCCAAGTCGAAATGGAACCTCCCCGGCGGCCGCATCGAGGCCGACGAACGCCCTGGCCAAGCCGCCATGCGCGAGCTGATCGAGGAAACCGGGCTGGCCATCGAGCAGATGAACTACGTGGCGCCGCTGGAGCTGTACCAGACGCTGCACTATGTGTTCGAGACGCCGGTCGACCCGGCGCAACAGCCCACCCCGCTGAACGAAATCGCCGACTGCCGCTGGTTCACCCCCGAAGAGGCGCGCAAGCGCAACATCAACAAGTCAGTACGTCGCCTGCTGCGCTCGTGCCTGAAGGCTGGCTGATGGGCTGACGGACGGCGCGCATCAGGGTATCTTCAGCACCTTCCTACAACACCCTTCCCAGGAATCGTGCCTCGATGCTTCGCGCCGCCCTGCTCTGTGCCACCGTACTGTTTTCCAGCCTTGCCCTTGCCCAGGTCGAGGTGAAGCCGGTGCAGCATTCCAAGGTGGGGGAAGTGCTGGCGGTGCGGATCAGCGAGGATATTGCGCCGGGCGATTACGAACGCCTGTTCAAGGGGCTGATCGCCAACCCCGGCAAGTTCGCCCGCAAGGTGGCGCTGCTGGACAGCATCGGTGGCAGCGCCGCGGAAGCGATCAAGATGGGGCGCCTGTTGCGCGAATCCGGCTTCGAAACCCTGGTGCCGACCAACAGCGTCTGCCAGGGCTCGTGCGTCTACCTGCTGGCCGCCGGCAAGCATCGCACCGTGCGTGGTTACGTCGGCCTGCACCGTCCTTACTACCCCGCTGGGGATTCGTCCCAGGCGGCGGGCAGCTACAACGCGCGCACCTACTTGCGTGACATGGATATTCCGCCGGAGCTGGCCGACACCATGCAGAGCATCGATCCGCAGCGCATGCGCGTGCTGACTCCGCAGGAACTGCAACGCTACCGGCTGGGCGCCACGCCCAGCCAGATCAGCGCCCGCTGATGTTCAGCGGCCACTGGTCCGCGTCGAGGTAACCGAGCAGGCGCGGCGCCTGGTCCGTCTCACTGAGGACGAAGAGCGTCGAGGCGTAGTCCGGAGTCGCCGGGTCCTTCACGCTGACCGAATGCTCCAGGTCTTCGATGCACTCGCTGTGGGTCACCAGGATCAGGTTGCGGTGCGCCACCTTGTGCTGCAGCGCCTTGCTCAGCATCGAACCTTCGCAGTCGTACAACCACTCCTCTTCCTGCGGTTCCTGGCCGAACATCGAGGTGGCGGTCTGCACGGCGCGTAGCTGCTCGCTACTGAGGATATCGGCGTTGGCCAGCCCGAGCGCGGCGAAATCCTGGCCGATTGCGTGGGCGCTTTGGCCGCCGCGCACAGTGATGCCGTCGATATTGCCAAGACACGGTGCGCTGGAGCGGTCGCAACGCTCGGCGTGGCGCACCAGCACGATCAGGTCGCCGTTCTGCCAGTGCTCGCGCAATTCGGCCTGGCGCTTGGCATCACCCACCAGCGGTGCGGGACGCGAGAAGTCCAGGGGCAGGAAGCCGCTGAGCAAGGCTATGAGCGGGAGGATCGCCAGCAATGACAGCCAACCGCGAGACAGGGAACGGATGAACTTCGGGATGGGCATGGGCTCGGCCGAACTGCAGATAGAGGGAAGGCCCGACCCATCCCTGGGGTATCCATCGCACTGCGGGTTGTCAGATGGCGGGCAAGCAAACCCTATCGCCGCGTTCGTGAAGAACCCGTTATGAATTGCTGAAGAATCCGTATCCGCCAGAAATGACCGTCTGTCGCCCCGCCGCTTTTTGCGAGCCCAACTGACGCGTTTGGCCGGGTTGGCGTCATCGCTTTCGTGATAGAAACAGCGGCACAGTGCCATCAGAGAGCCGCCGCCATGCCGTACGACGCCTCCCCGGAAAATACCGTCTACCAGACCCTCCTCGAATCCACCCGCGCCATCCCGTGGAAAATCGACTGGCGATCCATGACCTTTGCCTACATCGGCCCGCAGATCGAGGAGCTGCTGGGCTGGAGCCAGGCCAGCTGGGTCAGCGCCAACGACTGGGCCGAACGCATGCACCCCGAGGACCGCGACCGCGTGGTGAACTTCTGCGTGTCGCAGTCCCGCGAAGGCACCGACCACGAGGCGGATTACCGCGCCCTCACCTCATCCGGCGACTACGTGTGGATCCGCGATGTGGTGCACGTGGTGCGTGACGAAAACGGCGAGGTGGATTCGCTGGTCGGCTTCATGTTCGATATCAGCGAGCGCAAGCGTGCCGAAGAGCAGCTGATCATGCTGCAGCGCCAGCTGGAGGAGTATTCGTACAAGGACGGCCTGACCGGCGTGGCCAACCGGCGCATGTTCGACTCGGTGCTGGACACCGAATGGGGCAGCGCGCAGCGCAGCGGCCAGCCGCTGTCCCTGGTGCTGCTGGATATCGACTACTTCAAGCAGTTCAACGATCACTACGGGCACATCCAGGGCGACGACTGCCTGCGCACGGTGGGCAAGGCGCTGGCCGGTGCATTGCATCGGCCCAGGGACTTCATCGCACGCTTCGGCGGCGAGGAGTTCGTGCTGGTGCTGCCGGAGACCGACAGCGAGGCCGCCCGGCAGGTCGCCGAGCGTTGCCGCAGCGTGCTGCGCGAACAGCGCATCTGTCATGAGAAGTCCGCCGTATCCGACCTGCTGACCATCAGCCTGGGCGTGGGCACCGCCGTGCCGTCCTCCAGCGACCGCCCGCTGGACTTCGTCGCGGCCGTTGACCGCCTGCTCTACCAGGCCAAGCTGGCCGGGCGCGACCGGCTGGTGGCCGCGCAGTGGAACCGCGGCGACGACCTGCGACGTGACCCACCGCACTGACACGGCTGCGACGACCTGACTCGACCATCCGGGCAGGCGTCATCGTCAGAGCTGACTAAGCTCTATAGCCACACGCGCGTGCCGGCGGCAGCGCGGCGGCCTCACGAGGGACGCCGCCCACTGCGCCAACCCGATGGAACCCCTGGCCCGGAGCCGGCATTGCGTAGAGCCGACCCCGTAACCAGGACCCCTGACCATGCACGATATCGACCCCGTCGAAACCCAGGAATGGCTGGACGCGCTGGAATCCGTACTGGAAAAAGAAGGCGAAGAGCGCGCCCACTACCTGATGACTCGCTTAGGCGAGCTGGCCAGCCGCACCGGCACGCAACTGCCCTACGCCATCACCACGCCCTACCGCAACACGATTCCCGTGGGCCATGAGGCCCGCATGCCGGGCGACCTGTTCATGGAGCGACGCATCCGCTCGCTGGTGCGCTGGAACGCGCTGGCCATGGTGATGCGCGCCAACCACAAGGACCCGTCGCTGGGCGGGCACATTTCTACCTTCGCCTCCTCGGCAACGCTCTACGACATCGGCTTCAACTACTTCTTCAACGGCCCCACCGAGGAGCACGCCGGCGACCTGATCTACTTCCAGGGCCACGCCTCGCCGGGCTTCTACGCGCGCGCCTATATCGAGGGCCTGCTCACCGACGAGCAACTGGAGAACTTCCGCCAGGAGGTGGACGGCAAGGGCATCTCCTCCTACCCGCACCCGCGCCTCATGCCGAAGTTCTGGCAATTCCCGACGGTGTCCATGGGCCTGGGGCCGATCCAGGCGATCTACCAGGCGCGCTTCATGAAGTACCTGGAGAGCCGCGGGTTCATTCCCGCCGGCAAGCAGAAGGTCTGGTGCTTCCTGGGTGACGGCGAGACCGACGAGCCGGAATCCCTCGGCGCGATCTCCCTGGCCGGGCGCGAGAAGCTCGACAACCTGATCTTCGTGGTGAACTGCAACCTGCAGCGCCTGGACGGCCCGGTGCGCGGCAACGGCAAGATCATCCAGGAGCTGGAAGGCGTGTTCCGCGGCGCCAACTGGAATGTGATCAAGGTGATCTGGGGCCGCTTCTGGGACCCGCTGTTCGCCAAGGACCACGCCGGCCTGTTGCAGGCGCGCATGGACGAGGCGGTGGACGGCGACTACCAGAATTACAAGGCCAAGGACGGCGCCTATGTTCGCGAACACTTCTTCGGCGCACGGCCGGAGCTGCTGGAGATGGTCAAGGACCTCTCCGACGAGGAAATCTGGAAGCTCAACCGGGGCGGCCATGACCCGTACAAGGTCTACGCCGCCTACCACGCGGCGGTGAACCACAAGGGGCAGCCCAGCGTGGTGCTGGCCAAGACCATCAAGGGCTACGGCACCGGCACCGGCGAGGCGAAGAACATTGCCCACAACATCCACGAGATCGACGTCGAAAGCCTGCGCGCCTTCCGCGACCGCTTCGACATCCCGATCAAGGACGCGGACCTGGCCAAGCTGCCCTTCTATCGGCCCGAGGAAGGCAGCGCCGAGGCGCGCTACCTGAAGGAGCGCCGCGCCTCCCTCGGCGGCTTCATGCCTCATCGCCACGGCAACAGCCAGCGCATCCCGGCACCGCCGCTGGAGACGCTCAAGGCGCTGCTCGACGGGTCCGGCGACCGGGAGGTTTCCACCACCATGGCCTTCGTGCGGATCATCTCGCAGCTGGTCAAGGACAAGGAACTGGGCCAGCGCATCGTGCCGATCATCCCCGACGAGGCCCGTACCTTCGGCATGGAGGGCATGTTCCGCCAGCTCGGCATCTACTCCTCGGTGGGCCAGTTGTACGAGCCGGTCGACAAGGAACAGCTGATGTTCTATCGCGAGGACAAGAAGGGCCAGATCCTCGAGGAAGGCATCACCGAGGCCGGTGCCATGTCCTCCTTCATCGCCGCCGGCACCGCCTACAGCAACTACCGCCAGCCGATGCTGCCGTTCTACATCTTCTATTCGATGTTCGGCTTCCAGCGCATCGGCGACCTGGCCTGGGCGGCCGGCGACAGCCTGACCCGCGGCTTCCTGCTCGGCGGCACCGCCGGGCGCACCACCTTGAATGGCGAAGGCCTGCAGCACGAGGACGGCCACAGCCACGTGCTGGCCTCGGTCATCCCCAACTGCCGCACCTATGACCCGACCTACTCCTACGAGCTGGCGGTGATCATCCAGGAAGGCGTGCGGCAGATGATGGAGGAGCAGCAGGACGTCTTCTACTACATCACCGTGATGAACGAGAACTACCCACACCCGCCGCTGCCCGAGGGCGCCGCGGCCGGGATCATCAAGGGCATGTACCTGCTCGACGAGGACCGCCGCTCGGCCGCGCACCACGTACAGTTGCTCGGCTCGGGCACCATCCTGCGCGAGGTCGAAGCCGCCGCGAAAATCCTCCGTGAGGACTTCGGCATCGGCGCCGACGTCTGGTCGGTGCCCAGCTTCAACGAATTGCGCCGCGACGGCCTGGCAGTGGAACGCTGGAACCGCCTGCACCCGGGGCAGAAGCCCAGGTCCAGCTATGTCGAGGAATGCCTGGGCGGGCGCCGGGGACCGGTGATCGCCTCCACCGACTACATGAAGGTCTACGCCGAGCAGATTCGCCAGTGGGTGCCGAGCAAGGAATACAAGGTTCTGGGCACCGATGGATTCGGCCGCAGCGACACCCGCGCAAAACTGCGCCACTTCTTCGAAGTGGATCGTCACTGGGTGGTGCTCGCGGCGCTGGAGGCCCTGGCCGACCGCGGCGACATCGAGCCGAAGGTGGTGGCCGAGGCCATCGCCCGATTCGGCCTCGACCCGGAAAAACCCAACCCGCTGGACTGCTGAGGAGAGGCACGATGAGCGAGACCATTCGCGTACCCGACATCGGCAACGGCCAGGGCGAAGTCATCGAACTGCTGGTCAAGGTTGGCGACCGCATCGAAGCCGAGCAGAGCCTGCTGACGCTGGAGTCCGACAAGGCCAGCATGGAAATTCCCGCGCCGAAAGCCGGCGTGGTGAAGGCCATCAAGGTGAAGGTCGGCGACACCCTCAAGGAGGGAGATGAGATCCTCGAGCTGGAGGCCGAAGGCGCCGCCGGGCAGGCCAGTCCTCAAGCCGAACCCGAGGAGCCGGCCGAGCCGGCTGCCGAAGCCCCCGTGAAAACGGCGCCCTCTTCCACCGCTGAGCCCGCCCCAGGCAAAGGCGGTAGCGGGACAGAGACCATCAAGGTACCGGACATTGGCAACGGCCAGGGCGAAATCATCGAACTGATGGTCAAGGTCGGCGATTCCATCGCGGCCGACCAGAGCCTGCTGACGCTGGAATCGGACAAGGCCAGCATGGAAATTCCCGCGCCCAAGGCCGGTGTGGTGAAGGCGATCAAGGTGAAGATCGGCGATACCCTCAAGGAAGGCGATGACATCCTTGAGCTGGAGGTGGCAGGCGGCGCAGCGCCGCCATCAGCGCCAACCCCAAGCACGGGGAACGCTGCTGCGACACCCGCCCCGAGAGCCGAGCAGCCGAAGGCACTGGAAGCTGCCCCCGTGGGCGCGCCCAGCCGTGACGGCACCAAGGTCCATGCCGGGCCGGCGGTGCGTAGGGTTGCCCGCGAATTCGGCGTCGACCTTGCCGAGGTGAAGGGTACCGGTCCCAAGGGCCGCATCCTCAAGGAGGACGTACAGCTGTTCGTGAAGGAACAGTTGCAGCGCGGCAAATCTGGCGCTGCAGCAGGCGCCAGCGCAGGCTTGGGCATTCCGCCGATTCCAGAAATCGACTTCAGCAAATTCGGCGAAATCGAGGAAGTGGCGATGACCCGCCTGATGCAGGTCGGCGCTGCCAACCTGCACCGAAGCTGGCTGAACGTACCCCACGTCACCCAGTTCGAGTCCGCCGACATCACCGAGGTGGAAGCCTTCCGCATCGCCCAGAAGGCCGCGGCGGAGAAGGCCGGGACCAAGCTGACCATCCTGCCGATCCTGCTCAAGGCCTGTGCCCACCTGCTGCGCGAGCTGCCCGAGTTCAACAGCTCGCTGGCCCCCAGCGGCAAGGCACTCATCCGCAAGCATTACGTGCACATCGGCTTTGCCGTGGATACGCCGGATGGCCTGCTGGTCCCGGTGATCCGCGATGTCGACCGGAAAGGCCTGCTGCAACTCGCCGCCGAAGCCGCCGAACTGGCGGAAAAGGCACGCAGCAAGAAGCTGTCCGCCGACGCCATGCAGGGCGCCTGCTTCACCATTTCCAGCCTGGGTCACATCGGTGGCACCGGCTTCACGCCCATCGTCAACGCGCCGGAGGTGGCGATCCTCGGTGTGAGCAAGGCGACGATGCAACCGGTGTGGGACGGCAAGGCCTTCCAGCCTCGGCTGATGCTGCCGTTGTCGCTGTCTTACGACCACCGCGTCATCAATGGTGCGGCGGCGGCGCGGTTTACCCGACGGCTGGGTGAAGTGCTGGGGGAGATCCGAAGTCTTTTACTGTAGTTGCTTTTCTGAAAACCAATATATTGCCCGGTACGCCTCATGCTACCGGGCAATATAACTTCCACTAAAACTGAATCCCGATAAAAAACCGACCATCCAGCGTTCAAGAAAAACCAGCGCACTCTATCATTCAACACTAAATAATAGGCCTCAAGCAGAGGCATAACCTCATTAAGCCAAATCACTCACACCTATTAACCGGCAGGAAAACACCTACCCAGCAAATCGTTAAATCGAAATTGATTTATTTATGGATCTTTCTCAAGAATCCAGTCAGCTTTCGCTCTCCAGACAAGCCAACAGCGTCTAAACAGGGGCTTTTGGCAAGAGAGAGAACACCACGACAGTCCTGCCGAAATACATTTTTCGGCAGACATCTGCTGACAGGATTAAAAATGAAACAATCAAGATCCTTCATCCGAAACAAGGTTTCACTGGCAATATCCCTGGCTACCGCCAGCTTCGCCCTATCGGCCCAGGAAAACCACTTCATCTATAACCAACAGGGCGCTCCAGTCTTCGAAATACGATACTTCAATGTCGGCGACGGCCCCTTCCTGAATAACGGTGAGAAAGATATATCATCGACCTGGAACCTGAATGCAGATCAGAAGAAAAAAGTTCAGAGCGCTCTAGGTTACTGGGCCTCAATAATCCAGCCTCCCCCAGGCATGAGCCCTGCCATCATCAATGTGGGCAGCTTCAACGATGAAAATGCGGGCGGAACCAGCGAAAATGTAAAAAACGATTCAGCATTCACCATCTCCCAATTACAAGCTGCTTTTCTTGGGGTGAATCCGGGAGAGCTCAGCTTTGGCTCGCATGGCCAGTTCGTCCTGGGAAAACTGGACTTCGACACCACACCCTACACACCATTGCAACAACCCGGAACGGGAAAATTTGATCTTACTGCCACAGCAATTCACGAACTGGCCCACGGCCTGGGCGTCCTGAACTCGGTCGAAAATAAATCCGGCGCAACGACTCCCGCCTATGCGAACCAGATTGGTACATGGGCCCAACATCTGCGGGATGACAATGGCAATGCGGCGCAACCGGGTCAGTACGTATTGTGCACGGGTTGCAAGAATGATTACTCCAGCAACGCTTTCGATGTCCGCAAGGATCAGGGCTACTTCACCGGCGACCATGTGACAGAAGTCCTGGCCGGTGCCATGCCAGGTATTCCAGTGAAGATACTGGACGTGGAAGGCGGCGTAGATGAAGACTACATGAGCCACATCGAGCTGAAGAACAGCCTGATGAGCCACCAGAACTACCGCAACTACACCACCTTCATGGAAGCGGAACTGGCGGTATTGCAGGACCTGGGTTACCAGATCGACCGGCGCAACGCCTTCGGTTATTCGATCTATGGCAACGGCCAGACGCTCTATAACCAGAACGGCTACTTCAAGCGCAACGAGACTGGCACCGCTTACCTTGCCGGCGCCTACAACGAAACGCCTCTTGGTGTCGGCCTGCACGTCTACGGCAGCGACAACCTGATCTTCCAACAGGCCGACCTGCTGACCCAAGGTGCCGGCGCCGCCGGGGTGCGCGTCGACGGCGAAGGCAACACCCTGGTCGTCGAGCCTGGGACACGCATCCATGCCAACGGTTTGAATGGCGTCGGCGTACTGTTTGCCTATGGCAAAGACCACGATTTCGTCCAGCGCGGCGATATAGAGGCCTTGGGAGAAAACGGCGTCGGCGCCAAGTTCAGCTTCGGTAATAACCTGCTGGGCAATGCCACGGAGTACCGGGGCTCCTATTTCCAGTTTCAGGGTAACAGGGTCCTGGATACTCCCTTGCCGGAACTCATGGGTGCGCTGGTCGACACGGTCAACATCAGCGGCCGTCTGGCCGGCTCGACGGCAGCGATCCAGGTCGACGACTCCGCACTGGTCAACCAGATCAATATCCTGGCCGGTGCTCAACTGGAAGGCGGCATCCATTCGGACTACAACCGCTGGCAAGGCATCGAGCAGCGCTTCACGCAGCTGAACTTCGGCCTGCTGAACGACGGCCAGGGCCGCGCCCTGGATCAGGCAGACCCGAACTTCCGCATGACCTATGACGGCGATATCCAGGGCATCCGCAGCCTGGTGCTGAACCTGCGCGGCGGCGAAACCAGCCTCAACAGCCAGAACAACCAGCTCTACGCGGTGAACGTCGAAGAAGGCGCCACCCTGCGCGGCAACGGTCAGTTCCAGCTCAACCCCAACGGCGAGTTCGTCAACCGCGGCACCGTCGCGCCGGGCAACTCGCTGGGTCGCATCACCGTCGATGGCGACTATCGCCAGACCGGCACCGGCCAGTTGCTGGTGGAGGTGAACGACAAGGGCGCCCACGACAGCCTGGTGGTCAAGGGCAATGCCGATCTCGCCGGTCGCCTGACCGTGGCGCCCGCGCGCGGCTGGTACTCGCCGCAGTGGACGGTCAGCTCCAGCCAACTGCTCAGGAGCACCAGCACCACCGGCAGCTTCGACACGGTAGAAAGCCTGCCGGTTTCCCCCACCCTGTCCCTGCTGGCCACCCCGAAGGCCGACGGCAGCTACCTGCTGAACTTCGAGCGCAGCAGCGATGCCTACGCCCAGTACGCCCTGAGCAAGAACGGCCGCGAAGTGGGTGAGGCCCTGAGCGAAACCGCCTCCCAGGTCAAAGCCGGCGACACCGACCGCCAGAAGCTCTACACCGCCCTGGACTTCTCCGAAGCGGACGGCAGCACCATCGGCCACGCCCTCGAACAGCTCTCGCCGTCAGCCTACAGCGCCATGGTGGCCAGCTCGCTGCAGCGCGAGCAGCAGGTCGCCGACGCCATCAGCGCCCGCGAGCCCGGCAAGCTGCGCGACGATGAGTGGCAAGCTTTTATCCAGCCCTTTGGCGGCAACACCCGGCAGAACAGCGACAGCCACACCGTCGGTTTCAACAGCGACAGTTCCGGCGTGATCTTCGGCGCCGAGACCGCCGCCACCAGCGACGGCAACCTGATCGTCGGCCTGCACGGTGCGGCCAGCAAGCAGAAGGTCAACCTGAAGGATCCGCTGCACGGCGACGGCGATACCACGGCCCTGGAACTGGGCGTGCACGCCCGCTATGCGGCGGACCCGATGGCGGGCAGCTACATGCTCGGCAGCGCCCGCATCGGCTACGAGACCGGCGAGCTCAAGCGCAAGCTCGACTTCGCCGACTACTCCGCCGAGAACAAGGCCGACTGGACCGGCAAGAGCGCTTCCCTGGTCGGCGGCGGTGGCTATCGCTTCAAGCTGAACGAGAACGTCAGCCTCGGCCCGATCGCCACCCTCACCTACACCAGCCTGTGGCGCGACGGCACCCACGAGAAGGGCGCCGATGGCTCGACCCTGAAGCTGAAGTCCCAGCAGTTCGATTCGCTGCGCTCCAGCATCGGCCTGAACAGCGCCATGAACTTCCCGCTCGATGGCGGCAAGGCCATCAAGGCCGAGGGCCAGATCACCTGGAACCATGAGCTGCTCGACACCAACCTGATCCAGGACGCGACCTTCGCCAACTACCAGGGCGTGAAGTTCAAGAGCAAGAACACCGTGATGGACCGCGACTCCATGGGTCTGCGCGGCAGCGTGCGCTACCAGATCAGCGAGAACGTCGATATCGGCGCAGGGGTCGCGAGCGACCTGTTCCGCACCGGCTACAACTCGGTGTCGGGCAACCTGTCGCTGGACTGGCGCTTCTGATCCACCCTCCCCGCGCCTGGCGCGGGGAACTCCACCTTCCTCGGTGCTTGCCGCCCTTGATGGGCAGCTTTTTTACATCTGGTCCAAAGGAATCCGCAGGTAGCGCACGCCGTTGGCTTGCGTCTCGGGCAACTCGCCGCCACGCATGTTCACCTGGATCGACGGCCAGATCAGCGCGGGCGCATGCAGCCCCGCGTCACGCTGTTGGCGCATGGCGACGAAGGTCTCTTCATCCACGCCGTCATGCACGTGCACGTTCTCCCTGCGTTGCTGCGCCACGCTGGTTTCATGCTCGTGTTGGTCGCGATTGGCGGTCAGGTAATCGTGGCACATGTACAGCCGCGTCTCGTCCGGCAACGCAAACAGCCGCTGGATCGAGCGGTACAACTGCCGCGCATCGCCACCGGGGAAGTCGCAGCGGGCGGTGCCGTAGTCGGGCATGAACAGGGTATCGCCGACGAAGGCGGCATCCCCGATCCGATAGGTCATGCACGCCGGCGTGTGGCCCGGGGTGTGCAGCGCCTCGGCCTCCAGATCGCCGATGAAGAAGCGTTCGCCGTCATTGAACAGGTGGTCGAACTGGCTGCCGTCGCAAGGAAACTCCGCGCCCAGGTTCAGCAACCCGGCAAAGGTCTGCTGCACGGGCGCAATGGCCGCGCCGATGGCCAGCCGGCCGCCCAGTTCGCCCTTGAGCCAGGCAGAGGCGGACAGGTGATCGGCATGCAGGTGGGTCTCCAGCAGCCATTCCACCCTCAGGCCCTGCTCGCGCACATAAGTCGCGATGCGTTCGGCGTTGGCGTAGCCAAGGCGCCCGGCGGCGGCATCGTAGTCCAGCACCGGGTCGATGATGGCGCAACGTCTGGTATTCGGGTCGGCCACCACATAGCTATAAGTGGACGTGGCCGGATCGAAGAAGGGTTGGATGGTGGCGCTCATGCCGGTTTCCTCTTCGCGTCGCGCTGCCATTCGTATGCGGCGTGCAAGCCCATGCCCACCAGCATGGCCAGGCAGAACAGCGCACCCTGCCAGTAGCCGGCGGCGAGGGTCACCAGGGCCGGTCCCGGGCAAACTCCGGCGATGCCCCAGCCGACGCCGAACAGCAGGCTGCCGCCGACCAGTTGGCCGTCCAGGTCGCGGCGCTTGGGCAGTTGCATGATGCCGCCCAGCAGCGCGCGATCATGCCGCCGCGCCCAGCTGAAGAATGGCATCCCCGCGCCAATGGCGGCGACCATCACCAGCGCCAGCGACGGGTCCCAGGCCCCGGCGAGATCGAGGAAACCCAGTACCTTCTCCGGGTTGGCCAGGCCCGACAACAGCAGGCCGGCGCCGAACAGCAGTCCGGCCAGAAACGCGACGATCTTGCCCATGTCTCAGGCTCCCAGCAGGTGACGCAGGATGAACACGGTGATGAAGCCGGTGACCATGAACGACAAGGTTGCCACCAGGGAACGGCCGGACAGCCGCGACAGGCCGCAGACGCCGTGGCCACTGGTGCAGCCGGAACCGAAACGGCTGCCGGCGCCAACCAGCAATCCCGCCACCAGCAAGGCGGCCCAGCCCGCCTCGAAATGAATGTCCGGCAACGGCCGCAACATCGCCCACAGCAAGGGTGCCGCCAGCAGGCCGAGCAGGAATAACGGCGCCTCGCCCCGCCAGCCGGCGCCTTTGAAAAGCCCGCCGAGCAAGCCGCTGATACCGGCGATGCGGCCATCGAACATGGCGAACACCCCAGCCGACAGCCCGATCAGCGCGCCGCCGGCCAGGGCGCTCCAAGGCGTGAAGTGAGTCCAGTCGATCATTTCGCTTCCTCCGCGCAGAACAGGCGATACAGGGTTTCGATCACCGCCAGCGCCTGGTGGCTGGCGATGCGGTAGTAGACCTGCTTGCCGTCGCGGCGGGTTTCCACCAGTTCCTCGCGGCGCAGCACCGCCAGCTGTTGCGAGAGCGTTGGCTGGCTGATGCCGGTGCGGGCTTCCAGCTCGCCGACGTTCAGCTCGCCCTGGGCCAGTTGGCAGAGCAGCATCAGGCGGTCCGCATTGGCCAGGGCCTTGAGCAACTGGCAGGCGGATTCGGCGGACTGATGCAGACGCTGGGCGTCGGCGGGGTCGAGCGTGGTAGCAGTCATGGCAACGATCTACAAATAAACAATCTATCTTTTTATATATTGTTTTTCACAGCATGACCAGCCCGGTATCAGCCCATCAGATCAGCGGTGGGTTTTAATGCGGGCCGCGCCGGGCATTCCCCAGCCCTGGCGCTGCAATGCCGGACGCGGAACCTAACCGAAACGCACGCAGTAGATGGGCGGCAGGTTGGCCGACAGGCACTGCCAGTGGTCGCCGCCGTTCTCCGACAGCCACAGGCCGCCGGTGGTGGACCCCATCGCCACGCAGGTGCCCTCGTCGTCCACCGCCAGGCCGTGGCGGTAAACGAGGTCAAAGGCGGGGCCCTGCGGCAGACCGCTGTCCAGTACCTCGAAACTGACACCGCCATCACGGGTGCGGGTGACCACGAAGCGGCCGTCCACCGGCACCCGGCAGACATCCTGCACCGCCGGCACGAACCAGGCAGTGTCCGGTCGGGTCGGGTGCACCGCCACGGCAAAACCGAAGCTGGACGGCTCGACCTGCACGTCGTGCCAGCTCGCGCCGCCATCGGTGGAGGTGAAGATACCGTTGTGGTGCTGCACCCACAGGCGGTCCGGTTGCGCCGGGCAGTGCACCAGGCGGTGCGGGTCCTGGATGGCGCCATCTTCGCGCAGCTCCGGCGGCATATAGTCGGCGTACATGCCTGCCGTGGTGTTGCGCCAACTGGCGCCGCCGTCGTCGCTCTGCCAGACCCCGCCGCAAGACACGCCTACCGTGAGGTGCTGGCTGTCGCGCGGGTCGACGCTGACCGAGTGGATGCCCGGCCAGTCGTAGCCACCGCCGAACCAGCGGGCGCGCTCGGGGCGGTCCCACAGCGGGCGGTTCAATGCCCAGCTGTCGCCGCCGTCAGCGCTGCGAAACAGCCCGCCGGGAATGGTCCCGGCCCAGAGTACGCCCGGCTCGCTGGCGCCGCCGGTTTCCAGGCACCAGATCTGCTGCAGGCTCCAGGGCGCGGGCGGGGCATCGCCGTCCTTCGGCGTCGGCAGCGGGTCGGGCTGCGGCGGGTAGACCGGCACGGCGACTTCCTGCCAGTCCTCTCCGGAGCGCTGGCGCCACAGCTTGCAGCCGAAGTGCCCGAGGTTGAGTGCGGCGTAGAGGGTATCGTCGCGAGGGTCGGCGAGCACCACGCTCAGCGGCTCCCCGAGAAATTCGCGGCGAGATTCCTGCCAGCCATTCACATCGCGCAGAAAGGTGAACAACCCCTTGCGGGTCGCCACCAGCAGTCGATCGTCCATAGCCGCCTCCTCAGCCGCCGCTCAGGGCCTGCACCACATAGACCTCGCTATCGGCCGCCAGGGCGTCGCTCAGGCAGACACGGTCGCGCAGGCGCAGGCCGTCGATGAAGATCGTCAGGTGCCGACGCAACCCGCCCTGGTCGTCCAGCAGGTAACCGCGCAGGGCCGGTGCCTCGGTAAACACCATCTCCAGCGCCACCTTCAGCGTCGGCGCCGACAGCTCCCGCTCCTCCAGCACTACGTGGCGCTGGATCGAGGGGGCGAAGACGATACGGCACATGGGCGAGCCCGGTTCTGACGAAAGTTGTTCCCAGTGTAGGGGAGGCTCGATCCCCCATCGACGCACGCGACCGGCTGCATTCAATCACCTGTAGCACCTCTGGATCGGCGATCCCGGCGCAGACCCCAAGCATTCAGTTTCGATTTTTCAAATCCAAGCATCTTGAAAATCACATTTAATAAACTCATGAGCCTGTGCGAGGCTGATTGCATCGTCAGCCATCCCGCCCAACATGCACCTGCTCGTTTCGCCCGCACCGCTGGATACCGTCGCCGCCCTCAAGGCCGGCAGCGCTATCCGTCTGCCGCGCAAACATGCCCGTTGGCTCGAACTGCAACCGCTGACCCTGCCTCTCGAACTGGCCTTCTGGGCGCTCTGGCATTGCCGCCACGCGCGTCCACCGGATAGCGCCAGCCGCTGACGGGCCACCGCGCCCGAACTCCATCGACGGAACTACGCTCAAGGATGGCCACGCGCTCCTCGAACAAGACGTAGCCCGTTGCATCGCTTGCCTGCCTTTATCCCCGCACACCCGGTGCGGCCCTGGCCTGCAGGTCGTCAGCGCATCCGACTGGATGCTATCGAGAGCCCCATGAATTTCGCCTCCGTGCAAGAAGCCCAGGATTTCCTGGCCAACAACCCCGATATCGAGATGGTCGAGCTGTTCATCCTCGACGCCAACGGCGTGCCGCGCGGCAAGCTGCTGCACCGCGAGGAACTGCTCGCCGTGTACCAGTCCGGCCGACCGCTGCCCAGCACCATCCTCGGCCTCACGATCCATGGCGAGGATGTGGAGGATTCCGGGCTGGTCTGGGACGTCGGCGATATCGATTGCCGTGCCTATCCGCTGGCCGGCAGCCTGGTACGCCTGCCCTGGCGGCAGATTCCCACGGCGGCGGTGCAGGTCAGCATGCACCCCGTGGAAGGCAAGCCGGCGGACATCGCCGACCCGCGCCATGTGCTGATCCATGTGATCGACGGCTTGAAAGCCGCCGGCTACCACCCCGTGATGGCCTGCGAACTGGAGTTCTACCTGCTGGACGCCAAGCGCGACGCCAACGGCCGTCCGCAGCCGGCGCTGGATGCCGACGGCGGCCGCCCGCGCGCCACCCAGGTCTATGGCCTGCGCGAACTGGAACAGATCGAGCCCTTCCTCGCCGACCTTTATGCCGCCTGCAAGGCCCAGGGCATTCCGGCGCGCACGGCCATCTCCGAGTACGCGCCGGGCCAGGTGGAAATCACCCTGGAACACGGCGACGCGCTGCTCGCCATGGACCAGGCCGTGCGCTACAAGCGTCTGGTAAAGGGCGTGGCGCACAAGCACGGCATGCAGGCGTGCTTCATGGCCAAACCGTTCGATGACCTGGCCGGCACCGGCATGCACATGCACGTGTCCCTGGCCGATGCCGAGGGCAACAACCTGTTCGCCAGCGAAGATCCGGCGGGCACTCCCCTGCTGCGCCAGTCTGTGGGCGGCATGCTGAAAAGCCTGCTCGACTCGCTGCTGCTGTTCTGCCCCAACGCCAACTCCTACCGCCGCTTCCAGGCCAACAGCTATGCGCCGCTGGCGCCGACCTGGGGCTGCGACAACCGCACCGTGAGCCTGCGCGTGCCCGGCGGTCCGGCGCATACCCGGCATGTCGAACACCGCATCTGCGGTGCCGACGCCAACCCCTACCTGGCCGCCGCCGGCATTCTCGCCGGCATCCATCGCGGCATCCGCGAGGAGATCGACCCCGGCGCGCCGGTGGAAGGCAACGGCTACGCCCAGGCCAAGGAACTGCTGCCCACCGACTGGCTCACCTCGCTGCGCGCGCTGGAGCGTTCCAGCTGGGCGCGCGATGCGCTGGGGCATGAGTTCCTCGGCGTCTACCTGAAGGTCAAGCAGGCCGAGTACCGCCAGTTCATGGGCGAGGTCGGCGAGCAGGATTGGCGCTGGTATCTGACGCAGGCGTGAGGGCGCCCTGTTGAGTCGTAGACTCGGGAGCCCCTCACCCCAGCCCTCTCCCAGAGGAAGAGGGGGCCGAATGTGCCGAGACGAGTTCTTCGCTCACTGAAGTCCCAGGATGAAACCGAATTTTCTGCCCGCTCCGATCAGCTCCCTCTCCTTTCAGGGAGAGGGCTGGGGAGAGGGAAACCGAACAACAACAGGAACACCGGAATGAACGCTGCACTGAACCCCGCCACGCCCGCGCCCGAGCGCGCGAAGTCCTATTACTCCGCGAGCCTGAACGAAGAGACCCGCTATCCCACGTTGCAGGGCGAAGTGAACGTCGACATCGCCATCATCGGCGGCGGCTTCACCGGCGTCGCCACCGCTGTGGAGCTGGCCGAGCGCGGCTACAAGGTCGCCATCGTCGAGACCAACAAGGTCGGCTGGGGCGCCAGCGGGCGCAACGGCGGGCAGGTCACCGGCAGCCTCTCGGGCGACTCCGCCATGGAAAAACAGATGCGCCAGTGGCTGGGCGACGATGTCGACGATTTCATCTGGCACCTGCGCTGGCGCGGCCACGAGATCATCAAGAGCCGCGTGGAGAAGTACGGTATCCAGTGCGACCTGAAGTTCGGCCACCTGCATGCGGCGATGAAGCCCTCGCACATGGACGAGCTGAAGGCCACCTTCGACGACGCCAAGCGTCGCGGCATGGGCGACGAGATCAGCCTGCTGGACGGCGCCGGCGTGCGCGCGCACCTGGAGAGCGACCTGTACTGCGGCGCCATCAAGAACACCCGCAACATGCATCTGCACCCGCTCAACCTGTGCATCGGCGAAGCCAAGGCGGCCGCCAGCCTGGGTGCGCTGATCTTCGAACACTCCGAAGTGCTGGACATCATCCATGGCCCGCGCCCGGCGGTGGTCACCTCCGGCGGGCGGATCAACGCCGCGCAGGTGATGCTGGCCGGCGACGTCTACCACAAGCTGGAGCGCAAGCAGCTCAAGGGCATGATCTTCCCGGCCATGGGCGGCATCGTCACCACCAAGCCACTGGGCGAACTGGCCAAGCGCATCAACCCGCAGGACCTGGCGGTCTACGACTGCCGTTTCGTACTCGACTACTACCGCCTGACCGGCGATGGCCGCCTGCTGTTCGGCGGCGGCGCCAACTACTCCGGCCGCGATTCCCGCGACATCGCTGGCGAGCTGCGTCCGTGCATCGAGCGCACCTTCCCGGCGCTCAAGGGCGTGGACATCGAGTTCCAGTGGAGCTGCGCCATGGGCATCGTGATGAACCGCATCCCGCAGCTGGGCAAGCTGTCGGAGAACGTCTGGTACTGCCAGGGCTATTCCGGCCACGGTGTGGCGACCACCCACATCATGGGCGAGATCATGGCCACGGCGATGACTGGAGACCTGGAGAAGTTCGACACCTTCGCCCAGTGCAAGCACATCCGCGTGCCCATGGGCGACGTGTTCGGCAACCCGATGCTGGCGGCGGGCATGTGGTACTACCAGATGATGGAGAAGCTGCGCTGATAGGCGTCCGATGCGGAGGTTGGCATAGGGCGCATAACGCGCCAGCGTTATGCGTGACGTGAGCAGCGGCGGATAACCTGTTCCGGGTTATTCGCCCTACGATCATTCGGATCAGCGACGGCACGGCTTTTCGTAGGACCGAGGGGGACGCCTAGTCTTGCTCGCAAACCCGCCCCCGCCGCAGAGCCCATTCGCGAGCAAGCTCGCTCCTACAGGAAAGCAGTGCTCTGGCTCTGGCTCTTGAAGTCTTCCAGAGGAACACCCGCGCACTCCGAACTGCCCCGTTCAGGAGGCCTCGTTGAAGCGCAGTTTCAGGGGTTGAGCGACATGGATGTCGCGAGAGCCGCGATGGGCCAGGGATGGCCCTTCGCGGCGTGCCCCTGAAACTGCGCTTCAACGAGGGTATTTTTCGCTCCAAGCGAAAAACCGGATGATTGGGGCAAGACCTTTGCCTACTTTGCGTCATTTGGCAAAGTAGGTCGCCCGAGGGGGCGAAACAAGAAGTCCACGCGCACTCTGGCGCGACGCTGGAAACAAAGGTGCGAAGCAGACACATCGCGGACAGAGTCCGCTCCCGCGCATGCACAAGCGCCCGAGTTGATCTGTAGACTGTGCCCCGCAAGACCCACCCTCTCCGCCCGTACCCGCAGCCACTCGACACCACCGCCGCGCTCAGGGATAAAGGCTCCACTTCGCCGTTGGAGTGAGCCATGCGTTTCCCCTCGATGACCGCCCTGCGCGTGCTGGACGCCGTCGCCCGCCTGGGCAGCCTGTCCGGTGCGGCCAGCGAGCTGAGCCTGACCCGCAGTGCCGTCAGCCACCAGTTGCACAGCCTGGAAGACTGCCTGGGCATCCCTCTCACCGAGCGGGTCGGCCGTGGCATCGCGCTGACCTACCACGGCGAATGCTTCGCCCGCGAGACCCAGCGCGCGCTGGCGATCCTCAACGAGGCGCGACGCTTCGCCAATGCCGAGGAAGTCTCCGGTCGCCTGTGCGTAAGCTGCACGCCGGGCTTCGCCACCTACTGGCTGTGTCACCAGATCGGCAAGTTCCAGCGCGCCCATCCGCAGGTCGAGCTGAACCTTGTCTCACCACGGGTGCCCGACGACGTCAGCGACCGCGACGTCGACCTGTTCATCGCCTACGGCGTGGGCGACTGGACCGACCTGCACGTCGACCTGATCGCCACCCTGGACACCTTCCCGGTGTGCAGCCCGTCGCTGATCAACTCGGTGGGTGGCCTGGACTCGCCGGAGGACCTCGCCAGCCTGCCCTTCCTGCATATGGTCGATCACTCCGACTGGCTGCTATGGACCGCTGCCGCGGGGGTGCGCGACCTCAACGTGCGCAACGGCATCGTCTTTTCCGACGCGCACCTGGTCCAGTCGGCGGCCATCGCCGGACAGGGCGTCGCCATGGGCGATGCGCTGGTCAGCGGCGACGCCATGGCCAAGGGACAGCTGGTGCGGCTGTTCAACGTCGCCATCGAACCGCCCAACCGCTACTACTTCGTCACCGACCCGGCCAAGTCCGAGCGCCCTGACGTGCGGGCCTTCAAGGCCTGGATGAAGGCCGAACTGCGGATGTCCGAACAGTTCCGCCACAGCGGAAGAACCGCTGTGATTGGTGAATGAATTCGAACAATAAGGGCGAAAAAACGCGATTGAAGCGGAGAGGGATTTGACAATACTGCATTAAAAAAAGGCCGCTGATCTTTACCCGATCCTCACCGGCGGCCACTCGAACAAGAACAAGAAATCGAGGTAAGTGCAGTGGAGCGACAGCCCCAACTCCGTGCCATCGGCATCGGCAAGAGCTACGGAAGTTTCAACGCGCTGGACAACGTGTCCATCGACATCCAGCAGGGCGAGTTCCTCACCCTCCTCGGGCCTTCGGGCTCCGGCAAGACCACCTTCCTGATGATCCTCGCCGGCTTCCAGGACCCGTCCCGCGGCAAGCTCGAAGAGGGCGGCGCCGACATCACCCGGCGCCCCGCCGAGAAGCGCAACTTCGGCATGGTGTTCCAGGGCTATGCCCTGTTCCCGCACATGAGCATCGAGGATAACGTCGCCTTCCCGCTGAAGATCCGTGGGGTGAAGGCCGAAGAGCGCAACCGCCGCGTGCGCCACATGCTCGACGTGGTAGGCCTCGGCGAGCACCTGGGCAAGCGCCCCGGCGAGCTTTCCGGTGGCCAGCAGCAACGCGTGGCCATCGCCCGCGCCCTGGTGTTCGAACCGGACATGCTGCTGCTCGACGAACCGCTCTCGGCGCTGGACAAGAACCTGCGCGAGCAGCTGCAGGCCGAGCTGCAGCGCATCCACCGCCAGGTCGGCACCACCTTCGTCTTCGTCACCCACGACCAGAACGAAGCCCTCGCCCTGTCCACCCGCATCGCCATCTTCAACCGCGGCCAACTGGCCCAGGTCGATGATCCACAGACCATCTACAACCAGCCGAGCAACCGTTTCGTCGCCGAGTTCCTCGGCAAGATGAACCTGTTCCCGCTCAGCCAGGTGGGCCGCGCTGGGGAGCTGGCCTGCGGACGCTTCGGCGAGGCCGAGCTGCGCGCCGGCTATTCCAGCGCCATGCAGGCCGAGGCGCCGCTGCTGGCGGTGCGCCCGGAGCACATGCAGCTGCACAGCGCCCCGCCGCAGGTGAACGGCCACAACGTGGTTCAGGCCGTGCTCACCGCCAAGACCTACCAGGGCGCCAGCACCGAGTTGTGCCTGGGGGCTGGCACCGAGGGCAAGCAACCGATGAGCCTGGCCGTGCACGCCGACCACCAGGCCTCGCGTCTGGAACAGGGCGCGAAGGTCTGGCTGAGCTGGCCCATCGAAAAAAGCCTGCTGATCGCCTGAGTCGCCGAACGCGTTCGTCCCCTTTTCGCCATCCCACCTGACCGGGAGCTGCCTCCATGTTCAATCCGAAAGAGTTCAATCCGCACCAGCAAGACTGCATCGAAGTCCTCATTGAAAAGACCCGTCGCGGGCAGATCGACCGCCGCACCTTCCTCAAGGGCATGGGCTTGATGGCCGCCCTGCCGCTGGCCTTGCGCAGCGGCGTGAGCTTTGCCGCCGGCGACAAGCCGCTGGTGGTGGTGAACTGGGGCGGCGACGCCATCAAGGCGTTCGGCAAGGCCTGGACCGAGGGCTTCTCCAAGGCCACCGGCATCCCCACCAAGATCGACGGCAGCGGCCCCACCGAAGGCGCCATCCGTACCCAGCTGTCCAGCGGCCGGGTGAGCTGGGACGTAGTAGACGCGGAGAGCTCGGTGCTGCAGATCCTCGGCAAGGAAGGCCTGGTGCAGCCCATCGACTACAACGTGGTGTCCAAGGACAAGGTGCTGCCCGGTTTTGCCTACGAATACGGCATCGCCGACTACATGCTCAGCTACGTGATCGCCTACGACAGCGAGCGCTTCGGCGACAAGGCGCCCAGGACCTGGGCGGACTTCTGGGACGTGAAGACCTTCCCCGGCAAGCGCACCCTCTACAAGTGGATGAACGGCATGCTGGAGGCCGCCCTGCTGGCCGACGGCGTCACGCCGGACAAGCTCTACCCGCTGGATGTGCCGCGCGCGCTGAAGAAGATCGAGGAGCTCAAGCCCCACGTGCTGTCCTTCTGGGGCTCGGGCGCGGAAACCCAGCAGCTGCTGATCGAGGGCGAGGTGTCCATGGGCGCCATCTGGAACACCCGCGCCCAGGTGATCACCGAGGACAGCGAGGGCCGCATCAAGTGGACCTTCGACAACGCCCTGCTGGGTTGCAGCAACTGGGGCGTGCTCAAGGGCAACCCGGCAGGTACCGAGGCGGCCATGAAGTTCATCGCCTACGCCCAGGACCCGCAAACCCAGGTGGAGCTGTTCAAGATGTTCGGCAACGGCCCGGCCAACCCCGCCGCCGCGGCGCTGATCCCGGACGACCGCAAGCACCTGAACTGCACCGATCCTGCGAACCTGCCCAAGCAGGTGATGCTCAGCCACGAGTGGTACACCGACCACTACGGGGCGACGCTGGAGCAGTACCTGACCCACATTTCCAAGTGACGCGGAGCGCAGGTCATGGCCGATAACGCCCCCTCGCGGCTCAAGCTGGGCGCCCTGCTGCTGCCGCTGCCGGTGGTTCTGATCTTGTTCTACGTACTGCCCTTCCTCGGCGTGCTCGGCTGGAGCGTGACCCTGCCCGAGCCTGGGATCGAGCAGTACCAGAGAATCATCAGCGACCCGGCTATCCACGACGTGCTCTGGCGGACCTTCCGCCTGTGCACCACGGTCAGCGTGATCTCCCTGGTGATCGCCTACCTGATGGCCTACTGCTGGGTCTACAGCCCGCCGTTCTGGCAGCGCGTGGTGGAAATCTGCGTGTTCATCCCGTTCTGGCTGTCGGTGCTGGTGCGTGCCTTCGGCTGGCTGATCGCCTTGCGCAGCAACGGCCTGCTCAACGACTGGCTGCAGTACCTGGGCATCACCAACGAACCCTTGCAGCTCACCCGCAACGAACTGGGGGTGGTGATCGGCATGGTGCACTTCATGGTGCCCTTTGCGCTGTTCCCGCTGGTCTCGACCATGCGCCGCCTCGACCCGCGCGTGCTGCTGGCCGCGCGCGGGCTGGGCGCCGGGCAGATGCGCACCTTCTGGAGCATCTTCGTGCCGCAGACCATCCCCGGCATCCTCGGCGCCTTCATCATCGTCTTCGTGTTCTGCCTGGGCTTCTTCATCACCCCGGCGATCCTCGGCGGCGGGCAGACCGTGATGGTGGCCGAGTACGTCTACCTGCAGATGTTCCAGACCAGCAACTGGGGCCTGGGCGCCGCACTCTCGGTGGTACTGCTGGCGTTGGTCAGCGGGATGATCTGGGCGCTGTTGCGCATGACCCGCGTCGACAAGCTGGTGGGATAAGGAGCCGCAGTCATGAATTCGCACGAAACCAAAGCCCCCAGCCGCCTGCTGGCAACCATGGCGATGATCTTCATGGTCTTCCCGCTGCTGGCAGTGATCCCGGTGTCCTTCACCAGCAAGCGCTTCCTGTCGATACCCAACGGCAACTGGTCGCTACGGCATTACCAGGCGCTGCTGGACAGCCCCGAATGGCTCGCGGCGATCGGCCAGAGCCTGATCGTCGCCACCGCCACCTGCATCATCGCCACAGCCCTGGCGGTGAGCTTCAGCCTCGGCATCTGGTACCTGCGCTCGCGCCTGGCGACCCTGCTGATCGGCCTGGTGCTGTTGCCCATGGCGATTCCGCCGATGATCTCGGCGATGGTCCTGTACTTCATGGAAACCAAGGTCAGCCAGTTCGCCCCCGGCCTGGGCTACGACACCCTGTTCGGCCTGACCATCGCGCACATCGTGATGGTCGTGCCCTACGGCGTGGTGACCATGCTGGTGGCGCTGAGCCAACTGGACCGGCGCATCGAACTGGCCGCACGCAACCTCGGCGCGAGCCTGGGCCAGACCACCTTCATGGTGGTGCTGCCGAACCTCAAGCTGGGCGTGGCGAGCACGGCGCTGCTGTGCTTCGCATTGAGCTGGGAGGAAATCGCGGTGACCCTGTTCGTGACCAGCACCGAGGTGAACACCCTGCCGCGGCAGATCTGGTCCGGCCTGCGCGACAACATCGACCCGGCCGTGGCGGCCATCTCGGTGGTGCTGATCGCCCTGACCTTCGTTGCGCTGGTCGGGAGGATGGTTGCCCAGCGCATCGCTGCGCGACCGGCCGGCAGCTGAAAAACCTGACCTGTAGGAGCGGACTCCGTCCGCGATCGCACACCGGCCGCTCGTACAAGACCGTAGCGACGCGAGGCAATCGCGGACATAGTCCGCTCCTACGCGCCAGGCAACATCAGCGCAATGCTCACTCCACCTTCTTGCGAATCCAGTACAGGTAAGTCCCCGCCTCTTCCTGCTGCTCGACCAGCTCGTGGCCGAGGAAGACGCAGAACTTGGGGATGTCGCGGCGGGTGGAAGGGTCGGTGGCGATCACCTTGAGCAGGCCGCCGGCCGGCAGGTCGCGCACCTTGTTGTGCAGCATCATGACCGGCTCGGGGCAGTTCAGGCCGGTGGCGTCGAGAATTGCATCGACAGGCTGGGACATCACGTCACTCCAGAAAAACAATGCCGCATTGTCGCGCAAAGGGCACCGTGCGGTCACCCTGCGTCCGTCCGGGTCACCGAACCTTGGTTGGGGGGCGGCGCTGCGGGCGCCGGGCATGCTGGCGCATTCGCTCCCCCCACAATGGACTGTCGATGCGCGCCCTCCTCCGCCTGTGCCTCGTGCTGCTCGCCGGCTGCGCCGCCCGCGACCAGGTCCCCGACTTCAACGCCAGCGCCGGACAGGACCTGCCGGCCACCTGGTTCGAGGCGGTGATCATCGCCCGCGACGGCACCAAGCTTTCCGCCACCGTGTTCCAACCCGCTCTGAAGGCTGGCGAAACAGCGCCACTGATCGTCCACACCCACGGCTGGGGCGGCTGGCGGGTCACAGGGCCGGAGGGTTACTACGGCAAGAACATGATGTCCGGACGCGCCGCGCTGCGTGCCTGGAAGGCCGGCTTCTGGGTGGTCAGCTACGACCAGCGCGGCTGGGGCGGCAGCGACGGGCGCATCGAGATGATGAACCCGCAGTTCGAAGTGCAGGATGCCAGCGCGGTTATCGACTGGGCCGCGACGCACCTGGCCCGGCTGACCCTGGACGGCCCGAACGACCCGCGGGTCGGCATGCTCGGCGAAAGCTACGGCGGCGCCGTGCAGCTGCTGGCCTCGGCGGAAGACCCGCGCATCGACGCCATCGTGCCCATCGCCACCTGGTACGACCTCGCCGACGCCCTGGCGCCGGACGGCCAGTTGAAGATCGGCTGGGGCGGCGTGCTGGTGAGCCTGGGGCTGGCCACCGGTTACGACCTGGGCAAATTCGTCCAGGCCGATTACCTGCGCACCACCGGCGGGCGCATGGCCGCGCCGGTGCAGGCCGAGCTGCACACCCACAGTCTCGCCAGCTATTGCGCAGCCGGCCGCCTGCCCCACGCCGACGCCCTGCTGATCCAGGGCATGCGCGACACGCTGTTCCCGTTGGACCAGGGGTTGCAGATTCGCCAATGCCTCAAGCAGGGCCCGGCGGACGTGCGCCTGCTGGGCATGCAGGGCGGGCATATCCTGCCCCCACCACTGCAGGCCTGGAGCGGGATGCCGCCGTTCAACAACGAGCCGGTGATCCACTGCGGTTCACGGGCTATCAACCTCTATACCGGCATCGTCGCCTGGTACGAGGAAAAGCTGCGCAAGCGCCACGGCGCTGCCGACGGCGTGCCGAACCTGTGCATCAGCCTTGATCTCGACCAGGGCGTGGCACTGGACGACCTGCCGCCTCCCGGCCCCACCGTGAAGCTACCCGGCACGGCCATCCGCCCGGCGCTCAGCGGTCTGCTGCAACCTGCGCGGTTCATCCCCCTGCAGCGCGTCAGCGACCAAAGCGCCCTGTTCGGCAGCGCCGAAGTGAGGCTCAGCCAGCCGCTGACGGAGCTCCCCGACGCGCAGCTCTTCGCCGCGCTGGCAATCCGCAGCGCCGATGGGCGAACACGCCGCCTCGATGAGCAGGTAAAACCGCTGTCGAACCAGGGTAGTACGCAGCTGAATGCCGTCAGTGCCAGCCTCGCACCGGGCGATGAGATCGGATTGCTGGTAAGTGGCTTCAGCGACCAGTACCTGTTCAACAGTTCCTGGCGGATTTCCCCGGTCGAGCTGCGGGGTGAGGTGCAATTGCCAAGTCTCGTGCCATCGCAGCCGCACTTCGCCGAACGCCGGTAGATCAGCGCCTGGCGGCGAACCGTAGGATGGCGTGGAGCGAAGCGATACCCATCGACAAGTCGGCAGGCACCGCTGATGGGTATCACAAGCTCCACCCATCCTACGAAGAGCGAGCCAGTGCCACCCTGTAGGAGCGAGCTTGCTCGCGAACAGAGCCGCACCCACACTTCTCGGCAGAACGACTAGCGCAACGGCCCGTCCGGTGCCTCGTCCAACTGCGCCAGCAGCATCGGCTGGCCGTCACCCTCGGCAGGCAGCAGCGCCCACTGCTCCTTCCTGCCCAGGCGGCGGTACACCTGCTTGACCTGGCTCCCCAGGGGCAGCGGCGCCTTGAAGTGAGCGTCCAGGCGCACGTTCTCCGCCAGGCGGCGGCCGGTCAGGCTGCGTGCCAGGCCCCACATGCCGTGGGCGAAGGGTTTGCCGAAGCCGTAGTGCGAGGCCATCAGCCGTGACAGGTGCAATGGATTGAAATCGCCGCTCAGCCCCGCGTAGCGCCAGCCGACGATCTTCGGCACGCGCCACTGCACGCCGGAATGCACCGGCGCTTCCAGGGTGTGCCACTGGGCGCGCTCGGGCAGCGGATCGGGCTCGCTCCCGCCATCGAGGAAGTCGCCACGGCGCAGGTAGGTGGTGATCGACTGCCAGTAGAGCATGTCGTGGTGCCAGGCCTCGGTGACCACATCCACCTCCAGCCCCAGCTCGCTGCGGCGGCTGGTCAGGATGCGGCAGTCGAACTGCAACGGCTCGTTCTCGTCGAGCAGGCGGTAGCGCTGGATATGGCTGCGCAGGTGGATCAGCCCGACCACCGACAACGGCATGCGCGAGCGGCTGAGCAGGCGCAGGTGCAGCGGCAGGCTGATCACCTGCGGATAGAGCAGCGGCACGCCCAGCGACGGGTCGAGGCCGAAGTGCTGGCGATAGGCGCGCAAGTGGCGCAGGTCGAACTTCAGGGTGCGGCTGTCCATTGCCAGATAGGGCACACGTTCGCCCTGGCCGAGTCCGCGGCGTGGCAGCAGCATGCGGCTGTAACTGCCCAGGAGGGAGGGCAACTTTCGCTTCACGAACGGCTCCGGATGAATTCGCGCCGCCTAGCATGGGCAATACCGGGCGACACGACAAGCCACCAAAGGTCGGGTGGCGCCGCCGGACTGTTCCGAGTCGCTAGCGTTCGCCCTTCTCCAGGCGGCGCAGGTGACAGGTCACTTCCTCGCGGTCATGGTAGAGCTGCTTGCAGCCGATCTGCACCTTCAGGCCGCGCTCGCGGAAGGACTCCTCCAGGCGGTCGAGGATGCGCCGCACCTCGGCGTAGCGCTGCTTCATGGGCAACTTGAGGTTGACGACGGCCTCGCGGCACAGCCCCTCGCCGATCCAGGTTTCGATCATCGCGCCGGTGCGCGCCGGCTTCTCGACGATGTCGCAGACCATCCAGTCCATGCGCTGGCGCGGCCGGAAGGCGTAGCCGTCGACGCGCTGGTGCTCGACCAGCCCGGAGTACATCAGGTTCTCCGCCATCGGCCCGTTGTCCACGGCAACGACGCGCATCTCCCGGTTCACCAGCTGCCAGGTCCAGCCGCCGGGGGATGCACCCAGGTCCACGGCGAGCATGTCAGGCGCCAGGCGGCGGTCCCAGTCGGCGCGGGGAATGAAATGGTGCCAGGCCTCTTCCAGCTTCAGCGTCGAACGGCTGGGCGCCTCGCGGGGGAACTTCAGGCGCGGGATGCCCATGGGCCACATGGCGCAGTTGCGCGCCTCGGCCAGGCCGATGAAGGCCTCGCGGCCGGAGCGGAAGGTCAGCAGCAGGCGCGGCAGGCTGGGGTCTTCCACCAGCCTGCCGGCTTTCACCAGGGCGGCACGCAGCGGCTTCTCGAACTTGCGGCAGAAAGTCGAGAGTTCCTTGCCGTCGTTGGTGTCGAACACCTCCAGCCAGAGGCTGCCGCATTGCGGGGAACCGGCAAGGGCCTCGAGGATCGCACCGATACGATCCGTTTCCGGCAGCGCGGTGAAGCCGTTACCACGCGCCCACTGGCGCGCAAAGATCAGCTCGGAGAAACGCAGCTGGCGCATCAGGCGGTCGGCGCCATCGGCATCCATGCAGATGAATTCGGCGTAGGCGGTGGCAGGCTTGGCACGGGCGTAGCCGGGAATGTCCAGGCGCGCGGCGTGTTCGGACAGCTCGGCGCAGACCTCGTTCTCGAAGCCCGGGCGGCAGTGCAGTAAGAGGGTATTCATCGGGGTGTCTCCTTGGCCGCGCACTATAGAGGCTGGCCGCGAAGGTTTCATGCAGATTCACGGGAAATCTCCCACGACCGCAATCACTTGTTCTGAACCCCTGTCGGGAACCAGGAGTCCAGAACAGATGGAAATACCCTTTGGAGCGGTCTAGCTTGAGTGGTCTGGCCCAGCCTGCCAGAAGACTGCCCGATGATTGCCCTGCCTGGCGAAGATTGCCTCCGTTCGTGGACTGCCCGCAGGGAGGAAGCCTGCGATGGATCAGGACGTTAACGCCCTTCTTCGCCAGGTATCGCCAGTGCGCCACCGAATCGGCCGCGCTGCCGAACACGAGCAGAATCCAAGCCTGAGGAGAATGTCATGCCCGCCGTGGATAGCCTGAACAGCCTGCGCACCCTGGAGGTCGCCGGCAAGACCTATCACTACTACAGCCTGCCGGAGGCGGCGAAGAGCCTGGGGGACCTGGGCAAGCTGCCGATGTCCCTGAAGGTGCTGCTGGAAAACCTGTTGCGCTGGGAGGACGGCAACACCGTCACCGGCGACGATCTTAAAGCCCTGGCCGGCTGGCTGAAGACCCGCAGTTCCGAGCGCGAGATCCAGTACCGCCCCGCCCGCGTGCTGATGCAGGATTTCACCGGAGTCCCCGCGGTGGTCGACCTCGCCGCCATGCGCGACGCCATGGCCAAGGCCGGCGGCGACCCGCAGAAGATCAACCCGCTGTCCCCCGTCGACCTGGTCATCGACCACTCGGTGATGGTCGACAAGTTCGCCAGCCAGTCGGCGTTCGCCCAGAACGTCGAAATCGAGATGGAGCGCAACGGCGAACGCTACGCCTTCCTGCGCTGGGGGCAGAACGCCTTCGACAACTTCCGCGTGGTGCCGCCGGGCACCGGCATCTGCCACCAGGTCAACCTGGAATACCTGGGACGCACCGTCTGGACCAAGGACGAGGACGGCCGCACCTACGCCTTCCCCGATACCCTGGTCGGCACCGATTCGCACACCACCATGATCAACGGCCTTGGCGTACTCGGCTGGGGCGTGGGTGGCATCGAGGCGGAAGCGGCCATGCTCGGCCAGCCGGTGTCGATGCTGATCCCCGAGGTGATCGGCTTCAAGCTCACCGGCAAGCTGAAGGAAGGCATCACCGCCACCGACCTGGTGCTGACGGTCACCCAGATGCTGCGCAAGAAAGGTGTGGTCGGAAAATTCGTCGAGTTCTATGGCGACGGCCTCGCCGACCTGCCCCTGGCCGACCGCGCCACCATCGCCAACATGGCACCGGAATACGGCGCTACCTGCGGCTTCTTCCCGGTGGACGAGATCACCCTGGGCTACCTGCGCCTGTCCGGTCGCCCGGAAGAGGCGGTCAAGCTGGTCGAGGCCTACAGCAAAGCCCAGGGCCTCTGGCGTGAAAAAGGCCACGAGCCGGTGTTCACTGACTCCCTGCAACTGGACATGGGCGACGTCGAAGCCAGCCTCGCCGGCCCCAAGCGCCCGCAGGACCGCGTCGCCCTCGGCCAGGTCAGCCAGGCCTTTGACGACTTCCTCGGCCTGCAGATCAAACCCGCCGCCACCGAGGAAGGCCGCCTGCTCAGCGAGGGCGGTGGAGGCGCCGCTGTCGGCTCGGCGGAGTCCACCGGGGAGGCTGACTACCACTACGAAGGCCAGACCTACCGGTTGAAGAACGGCGCCGTGGTGATCGCCGCCATCACCTCCTGCACCAACACCTCCAACCCCAGCGTGATGATGGCCGCCGGTCTGCTGGCGAAGAAGGCGCTGGAAAAGGGCCTGCAACGCAAACCGTGGGTGAAGAGCTCACTGGCGCCCGGCTCCAAGGTGGTTACCGAGTACTTCCACGCCGCCGGCCTGACCCGCTATCTGGACGAACTGGGCTTCGACCTGGTGGGCTATGGCTGCACCACCTGCATCGGTAACTCCGGCCCGCTGCTAGACCCCATTGAAAAGGCTATCCAGCAGGCGGACCTGACCGTCGCCTCGGTGCTTTCCGGCAACCGCAACTTCGAGGGCCGCGTGCATCCGCTGGTGAAAACCAACTGGCTGGCCTCGCCGCCGCTGGTGGTCGCCTATGCGCTGGCCGGCACCGTGCGTATCGACCTGACCAGGGACCCGCTGGGTACTGGCAAGGATGGCAAGCCGGTTTATCTGAAGGACATCTGGCCGACCCAGCAGGAAATCGCCGATGCCGTGCAGAAAATCGATACGACGATGTTCCACAAGGAGTACGCCGAAGTCTTCCAGGGCGATGAGAAATGGCGGGCGATCCAGGTGCCTGACGCCCAGACCTACACCTGGCAGGACGATTCCACCTACATCCAGCATCCGCCGTTCTTCGAGCACATCGCCGACGCGCCGCCCAAGGTCGAAGACATCCAGAGCGCCAACATCCTTGCGGTGCTGGGCGACTCGGTGACCACCGACCACATCTCCCCCGCCGGCAACATCAAGAAGGACAGCCCGGCCGGGCGCTACCTCAGCGAGCACGGAGTGGCCTACGCCGATTTCAACTCCTACGGTTCGCGCCGTGGGAACCATGAGGTGATGATGCGCGGGACCTTCGCCAACATCCGCATCCGGAACGAGATGCTCGGAGGCGAGGAAGGCGGCAACACGCTCCACGTGCCCACCGGAGACAAGCTGGCCATCTATGACGCCGCCATGCGCTATCAGCAGGACGGTACCCCGCTGGTGATAGTCGCAGGCAAGGAGTACGGCACCGGTTCGTCCCGCGACTGGGCAGCCAAGGGCACCAACCTGCTGGGCGTGAAAGCGGTGATCGCCGAGAGCTTCGAGAGGATCCACCGCTCCAACCTGGTAGGCATGGGCGTGCTGCCGCTGCAGTTCAAGGACGGCCAGGATCGCAAGGCGCTGAAGCTGACCGGCAAGGAGGTGCTGAACATCAGCGGCCTGTCGGGCGAGCTGAAGCCGCACATGAACCTCAAGGTGACGGTGAAACGCGAGGACGGCAGCCAGGACAGCTTCGAGGTGCTGTGCCGCATCGATACGCAGAACGAAGTCGAGTACTTCAAGGCCGGCGGCATCCTCCACTACGTGCTGCGCAGCCTGATCTGAAGCGGCGCGGCGGCCTGCAATGGGCCGCCGCCCTCCTTTGGTTTCATTTCCGTGACCAGTGGCGATAGGCTATCGTCATTCTCTCGGCGTCACTCTTCTGACATTTTTTTGTGATTGCCATCAAATTTTCGCTCCGGCGGCCGATAAGCTGGACAGACGTACCATTTCGCCTTTTCCGAGATACCAGCCTGATGCGCAATAACCAGCCGATCACCCAGCGTGAACGCACCTTCCCCGCCGAACAGCGGCTGATCTCCACCACCGACGCGCGCGGCGTCATCAGCTACGCCAACGAGGCTTTCACCGCCATCAGCGGCTTCTCCCGCGAGGAACTGATCGGCGCGCCACACAACCTCGTGCGCCATCCGGACGTACCGCCGGCCGTGTTCACGCACATGTGGACGACCCTGAAGAAGGGCCGCCCGTGGATGGGCATCGTCAAGAACCGCTGCAAGAACGGCGACCACTACTGGGTCAGCGCCTACGTCACGCCCATCTATGAGCGCAACGAGATCGTCGGCTATGAATCGGTGCGGGTGAAACCCACCGCCGAGCAGGTGCGCCGTGCCGAAGCGCTGTACGCGCGGATCAATGCCGGCAAATCGGCCATCCCCACCCGCGACCGCTGGCTGCCGGTGCTGCTGGACTGGCTGCCGTTCATCCTGATCGGCCAGATCGGCTTCCTCATCGGTGCCTGGCTGAACTCCCACTGGGGCTTCCTGCTGGCCGCCCTGCTCTCGATTCCGCTGGGCCTGGCCGGCCTGGGCTGGCAGCAGCGCGGGCTGAAGCGGCTGCTGCGTCTGGCCGAGCAGACCACCTCCGACCCGCTGATCGCGCAGATGTACACCGACAGCCGTGGCGCCCAGGCGCGCCTGGAAATGTCCATCCTCAGCCAGGAAGCACGGCTGAAGACCTGTCTGACCCGTCTGCAGGACACTGCCGAAACCCTCACCGAGCAGGCCCGCGAAGCCGACTCACTGGCTCACCACAGCTCCGCCGGGCTGGACCGCCAGCGCCAGGAAACCGAGCAGGTCGCTACCGCTGTCAACCAGATGGCCGCCACCACCCAGGAAGTGGCCGACAACGTGCAGCGCACCGCCGACGCTACGCGCCAGGCCAACGACCTGACCACCGAAGGCCGGCAGATCGCCGCCGAGACCCGCGAGGCCATGCAGCGGCTGTCCAGCTCCGTGGGTGAAACCGGCGAAGCGGTCAGCCAACTGGCTCGCGACAGCGAGCAGATCGGTGGCGTCGTCGATGTGATCAAGGGCATTGCCGATCAGACCAACCTGCTGGCGCTCAATGCCGCCATCGAGGCTGCACGCGCTGGAGAGATGGGTCGCGGCTTCGCCGTGGTCGCCGATGAAGTCCGCTCCCTGGCTCAGCGCACAGCCGAGTCAACCGGGCAGATCCACCAGCTCATCGCCAACCTGCAGAACACCGCCACCGAGGCGGTGCGCGCCATGGAATCCGGGCGCCGCCAGGCCGACGAAGGCGTGGATCGTGTGCTGCAGGCGGACAATGCGCTGGTGGGCATCAGCGACGCGGTGGCCAACATCACCGAAATGACCACCCAGATCGCGGCTGCCGCAGAAGAGCAGAGCGCCGTGGCCGAGGAGATCAACCGCAACATCAGCACCATCGCAAGCCTCGCCGACCAGACCTCCGGAGAAGCCCAGCGCACCGCCATGCTCAGCGAAGAGCTGACGCAGACCGCGCACCGGCAGTACTCGCTGGTGGAGCGCTTCAATCGCTGAGGCCGGACCTGAAGCCGCTTTCCCGTAGGGAAAGTCCTTCTGAGGCTCGCCCTCTCCCGGCCCTGACTGCGCGCCCCACCCCGAAGGGAGAGGGCTATTTCCGTGGCGCTGAAGCAATCGTTTCAACCCGCACCGAACCAGTCCCCCTAACCCTTCAGGGAGAGGGTTCGGGAGAGGGAAAACCCAAGGCACAGACCTTAGGAGAGTGACAGTTGCCCCCACCGGGTGTGCCTGCCAGCTATTTGAAATCCCACTGCATCTGCGCCGGAATGCTGACATCCCGTGAAGAATGCACGCACACCTCCACGTAATCGGTGAAGCGTGGCGGTGCGGCAATGCCTTCGTCCAGCAGCCGCTGGTTGTCAAACAGGTAGTTGACTGTACAGGCGCAGCGCCCGCAGCACCAGCCTTGGATTGGCCTTGCCGATGCGGCTCTCGAAGCTGCCGGCCAGCTCGCGCAGGTCTTCGCTGCTGACCTTGCGGTAGCGCACACCCACCGGTTCCTCGCCACGCGCGTCGGCATAGGCGCGATCGATCTCACCGAAGGTGCAGGCCGAACCGTGGCCGGCGGAGATGTGGTAAAGGCTGTGGCTCAACGCCGGCTTCAGCGCCAGGGCCACGAGCGCTTCGGCGCAGTAGTCCACCGGGATCACATCGATCTGCTCGTCGAGGCCGCAGGTGAAGCTCTCCAGCGCGAAGCCCATGCGGAAAACCCAGAAGATGCTCCCCGAGGCCCGGCAGCCCAACTCACGGTGCCCGACCACGATGGAAGGCCGCGCCACCACCAGTGGCAGCGACGGCAGTTCCTCGCGCATGCGCCGCTCGATCTCGGCCTTGGAGGCGGTGTAGTCCACCAGTTGCTCTTCGCTATCGGGGAAATCCCAGGACTCGCGCACCGGCGACTCGCGCTGCGGCCCGCAGCACATGGCCGTGCCGACGTGCAAGAAGCGCTTGAGGTTGCGCGACTGGCTGAGCAGCCGGGCGAAGGCGAAGGTGCCCTCGACGTTCACCGGCCAGATGTTCGGGTTCTTCGAGAACGAGGCCACCGCCGCGCAGTTGATCACCTGTTCCACGCGCATCAGGCGGGCACGCTCGCCGTGCATCCAGGCGGTGTCGAGCAGGTCGCCGCAGAGAACCTGGCTCTCCTCCAGGCTTTCCAAAGCCCTCTCCGGCACGCAATGCAGGCGCAGGTTGTCGCGTAGCCGCTCCAGGCCCTGTCCTGGCGTTTCGGCGCGGACCAGGAACAGCAACCTCGGGCCATGGCCGTCAACGATCAGGTGGGCGGCAACGGCGCCGCCGAGGAAGCCGGTGGCACCGGTCAGCAGGAGGCTGTGCGCGGCGCCGGGGGCATATCGGAGGGGTTGGGTGGCAATGCGTTCAGCGTAATCGGGGTTCATGGCAGCGTTCGGCCTGTCCTCTGGAAGCGGGGCGTCGGCTGCAGGGAGCCGACGCCAGCGAGGATAGGAACGCCTGCATTAAGGACCGATTAGGGCAATAGAAACGCTTCGATCCTGGCGGCGGCGCTTTCCAGATGCTGCTCATGGGTCAGCCCGGAGGCCTTGAGCGGCTTGAGGTCGTGATCGGCCGCCGCCAGCCAGTGCAACTGGATTGTCGGCGACAGTGAGTAGTTTTCGACGGTGGGGCGATCACCCAGCGCATCACGCTCGCCCTGCACGATCAGGGTCGGCGTCTTCAATTCGGCGAGATGGGCAACACGAGGTCTTTCCGGCTTTCCCGCGGCATAGAACGGGTAGCCGAGACAGACCAGCGCATCGGCGCCCAGTTCGTCCGCCAGCAGGCTGGCCATCCGCCCGCCCATGGACTTTCCGCCAATCGCCAGCCTGCCCATGACCTCGGCGCGAACCTGCGCGTAGACCTGCCGCCAGCATTCCAGCAACTGCTTCTGCGGGTTCGGCGGGCGGCGCTTCCCGTCCTCGCGGCGCATAGCCATATAGGGGAACTCGAAGCGCACCACCGAGATACCTCGTTTGGCCAGACGCGCGGCGACGTCGTCCATGAACGGACTGTCCATCGGCGCCCCCGCTCCATGCGCCAGAACCAGCGTCGCCGACACTTCGTCCCGCGCCGGGTTCCGCAACAGCGACAAAGGACCGCAGGCACGCGCGACACGGGTCTCAGGCGCCAATTGATCCGAATCAATATTCACAGAGGTGCCTTTATCCATCCTTCACTCCGCTAATTTCGAATTAGTACCTATCCCAAGGGGGAGGGGCGGCATACGCCGTAAGCCGTAAAAAACCTTGCCGGGATGGGCATAGCCCATAACCGTGGATGGAAGCCCATAAATGAGCACAACCAATCAGACCGCTTATAACTATAAGGTGGTCCGCCAGTTCGCCATTATGACAGTGGTGTGGGGGATCGTCGGCATGGCCGTCGGTGTCCTGATCGCCGCGCAACTGGTGTGGCCGGACCTTAACCTCGGCTTACCGTGGACGAGCTTCGGGCGCCTGCGTCCGCTGCACACCAATGCGGTGATCTTCGCCTTCGGCGGCTGCGCACTGTTCGCCACCAGCTACTACTCGGTACAGCGCACCTGCCAGACCCGCCTGTTCGCAGGCCCGCTCGCTTCCTTCACCTTCTGGGGTTGGCAGCTGGTGATCCTGTGCGCGGCCATCACCCTGCCGCTGGGCATGACCTCTTCCAAGGAGTATGCCGAGCTGGAGTGGCCGATCGACATCCTGATCACCATCGTCTGGGTTTCCTACGCCATCGTCTTCTTCGGCACGCTGATGAAGCGCAAGACCAAACATATCTATGTGGGCAACTGGTTCTTCGGCGGCTTCATACTGACCGTGGCCATCCTGCACGTGGTCAACAACCTGGAAATCCCGGTCAGCCTGACCAAGTCCTACTCGCTGTACTCCGGCGCCACCGACGCGATGATCCAGTGGTGGTACGGCCACAACGCCGTGGGCTTCTTCCTGACCGCCGGCTTCCTGGGGATGATGTACTACTTCGTACCCAAGCAGGCCGAGCGTCCGGTCTACTCCTATCGCCTGTCCATCGTGCACTTCTGGGCACTGATCGCCGTCTACATCTGGGCCGGCCCGCACCACCTGCACTACACCGCCCTGCCGGACTGGGCGCAGTCCCTGGGCATGGTGATGTCCCTGATCCTGCTGGCTCCGAGCTGGGGCGGCATGATCAACGGCATGATGACCCTCTCGGGCGCGTGGCATAAGCTGCGCACCGACCCGATCCTGCGCTTCCTGGTGGTGTCCCTGGCCTTCTACGGCATGTCCACCTTCGAAGGCCCGATGATGGCCATCAAGACCGTCAACGCCCTCTCCCACTACACCGACTGGACCATCGGCCACGTGCATGCCGGCGCTCTGGGCTGGGTCGCCATGGTCTCCATCGGCTCGCTCTACCACATGATCCCGAAGGTCTTCGGCCGCGAGCAGATGCACAGCGTGGGCCTGATCAATACCCACTTCTGGCTGGCCACCATCGGCACCGTGCTGTACATCGCCTCCATGTGGGTCAACGGCATCACCCAGGGCCTGATGTGGCGCGCAGTGAACTCCGACGGCACCCTCACCTACTCCTTCGTCGAAGCCCTGGCCGCCGGCCACCCCGGCTTCATCGTGCGGATGATCGGTGGTGCCATCTTCCTGCTGGGCATGCTGGTCATGGCCTACAACGTCTGGCGCACCGTCGCTGCGGCCAAGCCGGCTGAAATGCAAGCCGCGGCGCAGATGGCCTGAGGAGACCGACATGAAACACGAAGTACTCGAGAAAAACGTCGGCCTGCTGGCCCTGTGCATGGCCGTCGCCGTCAGCATCGGCGGCCTGACCCAGATCGTTCCGCTGTTCTTCCAGGACGTCACCAACACCCCGGTCGAAGGCATGAAGCCCTACACCGCGCTGCAACTGGAAGGTCGTGACGTCTACATCCGCGAAGGTTGCGTAGGCTGCCACTCGCAGATGATCCGCCCGTTCCGCGCCGAGACCGAGCGCTATGGCCACTACTCCGTCGCCGGCGAAAGCGTCTGGGACCACCCGTTCCTCTGGGGTTCCAAGCGTACCGGTCCGGACCTGGCCCGCGTCGGCGGCCGTTACTCGGACGACTGGCACCGCGCGCACCTCTACAACCCGCGCAACGTGGTGCCGGAATCGAAGATGCCCGCCTACCCCTGGCTGGTCGAGAACAAGCTCGACGGCAAGGACACGGCGAAGAAACTGGAAGTGATGCGTGTCATGGGCGTGCCCTACACGGACGACGACATCGCTGGCGCCAGCGATTCCGTCAAAGGCAAGACCGAAATGGACGCGGTGGTCGCGTACCTGCAGGTCCTCGGCACCTCCATCAAGAACAAGCGGTGACAGCATGGATATCGGGACCATTCGCGGCCTCGGCACCGTCATCGTGATGGTGGCCTTCGTCGGCGTACTGCTCTGGGCTTACGGCGGCAAACGCAAGGAGCGCTTCGACGAAGACGCGCTACTGCCCTTCGCGGATGACCCGGCAGCCAAGCGTCACGCTGAGCAAGAGCAAGCTTCTAGGAGCAACAACGCATGACTACCTTCTGGAGTCTGTACATCACCGTTCTAACAGTCGGCTCGCTGATCGCCCTGCTGTGGCTGGTATTCGCCACCCGCAGCGGGCAATCCTCGAACACCACCGACCAGACCATGGGCCATGCCTTCGATGGCATCGAGGAATACGACAACCCGCTGCCCAAGTGGTGGTTCATGTTGTTCGTCGGCACCATCGTGTTCGCCGCCGGCTATCTGGTCCTCTACCCCGGACTGGGGAACTGGAAAGGCGTCCTTCCGGGCTACGACGGCGGCTGGACCCAGGACAAGCAATGGGAGCGTGAAGAAGCCCTGGCCAAGGAAAAATACGGCCCGATCTTCGCCAAATACGCGGCCATGCCCGTGGAAGAAGTCGCGAAAGACCCGCAAGCCATTAAAATGGGCGAGCGACTCTTCGCCACCTATTGCTCCATCTGCCACGGCTCGGACGCCAAGGGCGCCCAAGGCTTCCCGAACCTGACCGACAGCGACTGGCGCTGGGGCGGCACTGCCCAGGACATCGAGACCACCATCCTGGGTGGCCGCCACGCCGCCATGCCGGCCTGGGGTGAAGTGCTGGGCGACAAGGGCGTGCAGGATGTAGCCGCCTTCGTTACCGCCAACCTGGACGGACGCAAGCTGCCCGAGGGCGTGACCGCGGACAACGTCGACAACGGCGGCAAGCTCTTCGCCACCACCTGCGTCGCCTGCCACGGCCCTGAAGGCAAAGGCAATCCGATGATGGGTGCGCCTGACCTGACCCACCCGGGCGCCTTCATCTACGGCTCCAGCTACGCGCAACTGCAGCAGACCATCCGCCACGGCCGTCAGGGCCAGATGCCAGCGCAGGAGCAGTACCTGGGCAAAGATAAAGTGCACATTCTCGCCGGTTACATCTACAACATTTCCGGCCAGGCGAAGTAAACTCCCGCCCCAACTCGCGCCCTGGAAAGGGCGCGAGTTTCTCTCTCCCGCAATATCGCGACGAAGTGTCGCACCCTCTCTAACTCCCCTTCTTCACACCCTTCCCGTTCGCGTCTAAGCTCATTTCCATTCGCAAACCTGCAATACGACTAACCTGATCCACTTTCCAGGTTGGGACGAGCGAGCCGAAACGTGCGTCAAACCGGGGCGCAAAGCGCTCTGAAGCAGGCGTGAAACCGGCACCGCACCCCGGTCCGGCGCGTTGCAATGGCCACCTGCTTTCTCCATACTTGCCGCCGTTTTTTTGTCCATAAAATCCAAAAACCGTGGAACCTTAGAATGAGCACAGCAATCAGTCCGACTGCTTATAACTATAAGGTCGTCCGCCAGTTCGCCATCATGACGGTGGTCTGGGGGATACTTGGAATGGGGCTCGGTGTTTACATCGCCTCACAGTTGGTTTGGCCCCAATTGAACCTGGACCTGCCCTGGACCAGTTTCGGCCGCCTCCGTCCGCTGCACACCAACCTGGTGATTTTCGCCTTCGGCGGCTGTGCTCTCTTCGCGACTTCCTACTACGTCGTACAGCGCACCTGTCAGACCCGCCTGATTTCTGACAGCCTCGCTGCCTTCACCTTCTGGGGTTGGCAAGCGGTGATCGTGCTGGCCGGCATCACCCTGCCGCTGGGCTACACCTCCTCCAAGGAGTACGCCGAGCTGGAATGGCCGATCGACATCCTCCTGGCCATCGTCTGGGTTACCTACGCGGTGGTGTTCTTCGGCACCATCGTCAAGCGCCAGACCAAGCACATCTACGTGGGCAACTGGTTCTACGGTGGCTTCATCCTCGTGACCGCCATGCTGCACATCGTCAACAGCATGGAAATCCCGGTAACCGCCTTCAAGTCCTACTCGATCTACGCCGGCGCAACCGACGCGATGATCCAGTGGTGGTATGGCCACAACGCCGTGGGCTTCTTCCTGACCACCGGCTTCCTCGGCATGATGTACTACTTCGTTCCGAAGCAGGCCGAGCGTCCGATCTACTCCTATCGCCTGTCCATCGTGCACTTCTGGGCACTGATCACCCTGTACATCTGGGCCGGCCCGCACCACCTGCACTACACCGCCCTGCCGGACTGGGCGCAGTCCCTGGGCATGGTGATGTCCCTGATCCTGCTGGCTCCGAGCTGGGGCGGCATGATCAACGGCATGATGACCCTCTCGGGCGCCTGGCATAAGCTGCGCACCGACCCGATCCTGCGCTTCCTGGTGGTGTCCCTGGCCTTCTACGGCATGTCCACCTTCGAAGGCCCGATGATGGCCATCAAGACCGTCAACTCCCTGTCGCACTACACCGACTGGACCATCGGCCACGTACACGCCGGCGCTCTGGGCTGGGTTGCGATGATCTCCATCGGCTCCCTGTACCACCTGATTCCGAAGGTCTTCGGCCGCGAGCAGATGCACAGCGTTGGCCTGATCAACGCCCACTTCTGGCTGGCCACCATCGGTACCGTGCTGTACATCGCCTCGATGTGGGTCAACGGCATCACCCAGGGTCTGATGTGGCGTGCGATCAACGCCGACGGCACCCTCACCTACTCCTTCGTGGAGGCCCTGCAGGCCAGCCACCCGGGCTTCATCGTCCGCGCACTGGGCGGCGCCTTCTTCGCCTCCGGCATGCTGCTGATGGCCTACAACACCTTCCGTACTGTGCGCGGTTTCAAACTGGCTGACGCCGATGCCGCTGCCCAGATCCCCGCTGTAGGAGCTCACTGATGAAGCACGAAGTAGTCGAGAAGAACATCGGCCTTCTGGCCTTCTTCATGGTCATTGCGGTGAGCATCGGCGGTCTGACCCAGATCGTTCCGCTGTTCTTCCAGGACGTCACCAACAAGCCGGTCGAAGGCATGAAGCCGCGCACCGCGCTGGAACTGGAAGGCCGTGACATCTACATCCGCGAAGGTTGCGTAGGCTGCCACTCGCAGATGGTCCGTCCGTTCCGCGCCGAGACCGAGCGCTATGGCCACTACTCCGTCGCCGGCGAAAGCGTCTGGGACCACCCGTTCCTGTGGGGTTCCAAGCGTACCGGTCCGGACCTGGCCCGCGTGGGCGGCCGCTACTCCGACGACTGGCACCGCGCGCACCTGTACAACCCGCGCAACGTGGTGCCGGAATCGAAGATGCCCTCCTACCCCTGGCTGGTGGAGAACAAGCTCGACGGCAAGGACACGGCGAAGAAAATGGAAGCCCTGCGTACGCTGGGCGTGCCCTACACCGACGAAGACATCGCCGGTGCCCGTGACGCCGTCAAAGGCAAGACCGAGATGGACGCTGTCGTCGCCTACCTGCAAGGCCTCGGCACCATCATCAAGAGCAAACGGTGACTGTGATGGATATCGGAACCATTCGTGGAATCGGCACAGTCGTAGTCATGGTCGCCTTCGTCGGCGTCCTGCTCTGGGCCTACGGCGGCAAACGCAAGGAGCGCTTCGACGAAGACGCCATGCTGCCCTTCGCGGATGACCCGGTCGCCAAAAAGCACGTCGAGCAAGAGCAAGCTTCTAGGAGCAACAAAGAATGACAACCTTCTGGAGTCTGTACGTCACCGTACTTACCCTGGGCACCATCTTCGCCCTGGCGTGGCTGCTGTTCGCCACCCGTCGCGGCCAGCGCAGCGAAGCCACCGACGAGACCGTCGGGCATGCCTTCGACGGCATCGAGGAGTACGACAACCCGCTGCCGAAGTGGTGGTTCATGCTGTTCGTGGCCACTTTCATCTTCGCCCTCGCCTACCTGGTTCTTTATCCGGGCCTGGGCAACTGGAAGGGTCTGCTGCCGGGCTACCAGGACAAGGCCGAATTCGCCAATGGCGAAAAAGGCTGGACCGGTGTGCACCAGTGGGAAAAGGAAATGGCCAAGGCCGACGAGAAGTACGGCCCGCTGTACGCCAAGTTCGGCGCCATGCCGATCGAGGACGTGGCCAAGGACGAACAGGCCCTGAAAATGGGTAACCGCCTGTTCGCTTCCAACTGCTCCGTCTGCCACGGTTCCGACGCCAAGGGCGCCCACGGCTTCCCGAACCTGACCGACGCCGACTGGCGCTGGGGCGGCGAGCCGAAGGACATCATCGCCACCATCGAAGGCGGTCGCCACGCGGCCATGCCGGCCTGGGGCGAAGTCATCGGCGACCAGGGGGTTCATGACGTAGCAGCCTTCGTCACCACCAAGCTGGACGGCCGCAAGCTGCCAGAAGGCGTGACTGACGACCAGGTCGCCAACGGCCAGAAGATCTTCGCCACCAACTGCGTGGCTTGCCACGGCGCGGAAGGCAAAGGCACTGCAGCCATGGGCGCACCGAACCTGACCCACCCGGCTGCCTTCATCTACGGCTCGAGCTTCGCTCAGCTGCAGCAGACCATCCGCTACGGCCGTCAGGGCCAGATGCCCGCTCAGCTTGAACGTCTGGGCAAGGATCAGGTTCACCTGCTCGCTGCCTACGTGTACAGCCTGTCCCATGGTGAAGGTGAGAAGAGCGCGGAATAATCCTCCTCTTTCCTACACCCATAGCGACACCCAGCGGCGCCGGTTTCTATACCGGCGCCGCTCTATTTCTGGGTCCATAATTCCTTGCGCGACCAACTGTCGCACCGTTGCAACACCCACCACGCCGTATCATTGTTAGGCGTGCAAGCATATTTCTGACCCTCTCGGCATGTATCGACAGGGCGCCCTCCCGCTGCCGTGGAATGCACTGATGAGCAAACAGATTCCGGTCCAGGACGTTACTCCGCCCACCAAGGGCAAGGGTGAAAGCGTCGACCTTTATGCCTCCCGGGAAAAGATCTACACCCGAGCCTTTACCGGGTTCTTCCGAAACCTCCGCATGGCCGGGGGCGCCCTCCTCTTCCTTCTCTACTTCGGCACCGTGTGGCTGACGTGGAACGGCCGCCAGGCCGTGCTCTGGGACTTGCCCGAGCGAAAGTTCTACATCTTCGGCGCCACCTTCTGGCCGCAGGACTTCATTCTGCTCTCGGGCCTGCTCATCATCAGCGCGTTCGGGCTGTTCTTCATCACCGTGTTCGCTGGCCGCGTCTGGTGCGGTTACACCTGCCCGCAGAGCGTCTGGACCTGGATTTTCATGTGGTGCGAAAAGGTCACCGAAGGTGACCGCAACCAGCGCATGAAGCTCGACAAGGCGCCCATGAGCGGCAACAAGCTGCTGCGCAAGATTGCCAAGCACAGCCTCTGGCTGCTGATCGGCCTGGTCACCGGCCTGACCTTCGTCGGCTACTTCGCCCCCATGCGCGAACTGCTCAGCGACCTGGTCACCGGCCAGGCGGACGGCTGGGCGTACTTCTGGGTCGGCTTCTTCACCCTCGCCACCTACGGCAACGCCGGCTGGCTGCGCGAGCAGGTGTGCATCTACATGTGCCCCTACGCACGCTTCCAGAGTGTGATGTTCGACAAGGACACCCTGATCGTCTCCTACGATCCGCGTCGTGGCGAAAAGCGTGGCCCGCGCAAGAAGTCTCTGGACTACAAGGCCCAGGGCCTGGGCGACTGCATCGACTGCACCATGTGCGTACAGGTCTGCCCGACCGGCATCGATATCCGCGATGGCCTGCAGATCGAGTGCATCGGCTGCGCCGCGTGCATCGACGCCTGCGACAGCATCATGGACAAGATGAACTACCCGCGCGGCCTGATCAGCTACACCACCGAACACAACCTGTCCGGGCAGAAGACCCACCTGGTGCGCCCGCGCCTGATCGGCTACGCCATCGCCCTGTGCATCATGATCTGCCTGCTGATCACTGCCATCTTCCTGCGCCCGCTGGTGGGCTTCGACGTCAGTAAGGACCGCGTACTCTACCGCGAGAACGCCGAAGGCCGGATCGAGAACGTGTACAGCCTGAAGGTCATGAACAAGGACCAGAAGGACCACACCTACGTGCTCAGCGCCAAGGGCATGGACGGCCTGATCCTGGAAGGCAAGAAGGAAATCTCGGTGGCGGCCGGGGACATCTTCACCATGCCGGTGGAACTGTCCATCGACCCGGAGAAGCTGCCCTCCACCACCAACGAGATCAGCTTCACCATCCAGTCGGTGGACGACCCGTCCATCAGCAAGGAATCCAGCAGCCGCTTCATCGGCCCGCGCGTTCGTTGAACCGCCGCTGAACGAATTGGCACCCCATGTTGCGCATGGGGTGCCAGTGCCGGGCGAAGCACGTAGAATTTGCCCGCCCCTTCACCGGGCAGCGCCAGCGCGGCGTTGCCAGCGAGAGAACTCAAGACCATGCAATCGGCCATGAAAACGCCCGTGGAACCCTGGTACAAGCACCTCTGGCCCTGGATCATCATCGCCATGCTGGCCACCTCGATCGCCCTCAGCCTGACGATGGTCAACATCGCCGTGAACAACCAGGACTCCCTGGTCAGCGACAACTATTACGAAGCCGGCAAGGGCATCAATCGCTCCCTGGACCGCGAGCACCTCGCCCAGCAGCTCAAGCTGCGCGCGAAGATCAGCTTCGACGAGCTGACCGGCGAAGTGGACCTGCGCCTCACCGGCGACAGCCGCCCGGCGACGCTCACCCTGAACCTGCTCTCCCCTACCCTGGAGTCCCAGGACAAGCATCTGGAGCTGCGCGCGGCACCCGCCGAGCCGGGCCGCTACACCGCCAGCCTGGATGCTGCCGTGAAGGGTCGCCGCTTCGTCGAACTGCTCGGCGAGGAGAACGGCAAGACCTGGCGTCTGTTCGAGGAAGAGAAGGTCGCCCCCGGCGGCTCCTTCGACCTCGGCGACGAGCCCCTCAGCGGAGATGAAGCCGAGCGCCCATGAGCGCCCCGCTGCTCTGTTACCACTGCGCGCTGCCGGTTCCCCCCGGCAGCCGCTTCGTTGCGCCCGTCCTGGGCGAACTCCGCGAATTCTGCTGTCCCGGCTGCCAGGCCGTGGCCGAGGCCATCGTCGCCGGCGGCCTGGAAGGCTATTACCGCCACCGCACCGAAGCTGCGCCCAATCCTGACGCCCTGCCCGAACAGCTCGCCGATGAGCTGAAGCTGTTCGATCGCCCCGACGTCCAGCAACCCTTCGTCCAGCACAAGGGCGAGCTGGCCGAGACCACGCTGATCATGGAAGGCATCAGCTGCGCCGCCTGCGGCTGGCTGATCGAGAAACACCTCAAGGGCCTGCCCGCCATCGCCGAGGCTGGCCTCAACCTGTCCAACCACCGCCTGCATGTGCGCTGGTCCGACAGCGAACTGCCGCTGAGCGAACTGCTCGCCGAACTGCGCAGGATCGGCTACGCCGCACACCCCTTCCAACCGGACCGCGCCGCCGAGCAGTTGCACCAGGAAAACCGCAAGTCGCTGCGCCAACTGGGTGTCGCCGGCCTGCTGTGGTTCCAGGCGATGATGGCGACCATGGCCACCTGGCCGGAATTCAACATCGACCTGAGCCCCGAACTGCACGAGATCCTGCGCTGGGTGGCGATGTTCCTCACCACACCCATCGTCTTCTACTCCTGCCAGCCATTCTTCCGCGGTGCCGTGCGCGACCTGCGCACACGCCACCTGACCATGGATGTCTCGGTGTCCCTGGCCATCGGCGGCGCCTACCTGGCCGGCATCTGGACCGCCGTCACCGGTCACGGCGACCTGTACTTCGACGCCGTGGGCATGTTCGCCCTGTTCCTGCTCGCCGGCCGCTACCTCGAACGCCGCGCCCGCGAACGCACCGCCGCCGCCACTGCGCAGCTGGTCAACCTGCTGCCCGCATCGTGCCTGCGCCTGGACGAAAGCGGCCAGAGCAGCCGCGTATTGCTCAGCGAACTGAAGGTCGGCGACCGTGTGCTGGTGCAGCCCGGCGCGGTGATCCCTGCGGACGGCCTGATCCTCGACGGCCAGTCCAGCGTCGACGAATCCCTGCTCACCGGCGAATACCTGCCGCAGCCGCGCCAGAGTGGCGACAGCGTCACCGGCGGCACCCTCAACGTCGAGGGCCCGCTGACCGTGCAGGTCAAGGCACTGGGCGGCGACAGCCGGCTGTCGGCCATCGTTCGCCTGCTCGAACGCGCGCAATCGGACAAACCGCGCCTCGCCGAACTCGCCGACAAGGCCGCGCAAGGGTTCCTCATCGCGCTACTGGTGCTCGCCGCCGTGGTCGGGCTGTTCTGGTGGCAGCATGACGCGTCACGCGCTTTCTGGGTGGTCCTGGCGATGCTGGTGGCGACCTGCCCCTGCGCCCTCTCCCTGGCCACGCCGACCGCACTGACCGCCGCCACCGGCAGTCTGCACAAGCTCGGCCTGCTGGTGACCCGTGGTCACGTGCTGGAAGGCCTGAATCACATCGACACGGTGATCTTCGACAAGACCGGCACCCTTACCGAAGGTCGGCTGACGCTACGTGCGGTCCGGCCGCTGGGGACACTGGACAGCGACGCCTGCCTGGCCCTGGCCGCCGCGCTGGAAAACCGCTCCGAACACCCCATCGCCCGCGCCTTCGGACGCGCGCCGCAGCCCGCCGAGAATGTCGAGAGCCATCCCGGCCTGGGCCTGGAAGGCGTGGCCGGCGAGCGCCGCCTGCGCATCGGCGAACCGTCCTTCGTCTGCGCTCTCAGCGGCAGCGCCGCGCCCGAACACCCGCAGGAGCCGGGCCAATGGTTGCTGCTGGGGGATGAAAATGGCGTCCTCGCCTGGCTGGTGCTGGACGATCGCATCCGCGAAGACGCCGCCGACCTGCTCGACGCCTGCCGCGCCCGTGGCTGGCGCACCTTGCTGCTGTCCGGCGACAGCTCGCCCATGGTTGGCCGCGTCGCCGCCGAACTGGGCATCGACGACTGCCGGGGCGGCCTGCGCCCGGACGACAAGCTGGAGGTGCTCCGCCAGCTCCACCAGCAAGGCCACCGCGTGCTGATGCTGGGTGACGGCGTGAATGACGTTCCCGTGCTGGCCGCCGCCGACATCAGCGTTGCCATGGGGTCGGCCACTGATCTGGCCAAGACCAGCGCCGACGCTGTGCTGCTGTCCAACCGCCTGGACAGCGTGGTGCAGGCCTTCGGCCTGGCCCGCCGCACCCGTCGAGTGATCATCGAGAACCTGGTCTGGGCGGGACTGTACAATGGCCTGATGTTGCCCTTCGCCGCCCTCGGCTGGATCACCCCCGTGTGGGCGGCGGTGGGCATGTCGATCAGCTCGCTGACCGTGGTGCTCAACGCCCTGCGCCTGACCCGGCTGCCCAAGGGCGCCGGCGCCCCGCCAGCGACCACTGCCCTGCCAGCCGCCCCGCAAGCGGCGCAGGCGCTGCCACGGAGTTGAAATGCCCGCTCTCTACATAATGATTCCGGTTGCCGTGGTCATCGTCGGCATCTGCATCGCAATCTTCTTCTGGGCAGTGAACAGCGGCCAGTACGACGACCTGGACGGACCGGCCCACAGCATCCTGTTCGACGACGAAGACCCCAGGCACCAGGCCGGCATCGACGAAGCCGAGGGTGACGAGTCCCAGGCCAGCCAGAAGCAGGACAAGCGCGATGCCTGATCTGGCGCCGCTGCTGGCGTCGGCACTGATCCTCGGCCTGCTCGGCGGCGGTCACTGCCTGGGCATGTGCGGCGGCCTGATGGGTGCGCTGACCATGGCCATTCCAGCAGAGCAACGCGGCCGGCGCCTGCGCCTGCTGCTGGCCTACAACCTTGGCCGCATCCTCAGCTACGCCTGCGCCGGCCTGTTGCTCGGCCTCGCCGGCTGGGCGGTGGCGCGAACGCCTTTCGCCTCGGCGCTGCGGGTGGTTGCAGGCCTGCTGCTGATCGCCATGGGCCTGTACCTGGCCGGGTGGTGGAGCGGCCTGACTCGCATCGAAGCGCTCGGCCGAGGCCTGTGGAAGCGCATCCAGCCCTACGCCAGCCGCCTGTTGCCGGTCGCCACGGTGCCGCGCGCGTTGCTGCTGGGCGCACTCTGGGGCTGGCTGCCCTGCGGCCTGGTCTATAGCACCCTGCTCTGGGCTACCAGCCAGGGTTCGGCGGTGGACAGCGCCCTGCTGATGCTCGCCTTCGGCCTGGGCACCTGGCCGGTGCTGCTGGCGACCGGGCTGGCCGCCGAGCGCATCACCGCCCTGCTGCGCAAGCGCAGCGTACGCATGGCCGGCGGCATCCTGGTGATCCTCTTCGGCCTGTGGACCCTGCCCGGCCCCCACCAGGCCTGGATCATGGGCCACGAGATGCACGCCAGCGCCGGCATTTCCCACCATAAAGCCGCTTGATACAGGTCAACAGGCCTCGGTCGGACTCTCCCTAGACTGCGCAGGAAAAGCTCGCCACCGGGGACATCGGCATGCTCGACAATATTCGCTGGGACGCAGATCTGATACGCCGATACGATCTGTCCGGCCCGCGCTACACCTCCTATCCCACAGCCGTGCAGTTCCACGAAGGAGTCGGACCCTTCGACCTGCTGCACGCGCTGCGCGATAGCCAGAAGGCCCAGCGCCCGCTCTCGCTCTACGTGCACGTCCCGTTCTGCGCGAACATCTGCTACTACTGCGCCTGCAACAAGGTCATCACCAAGGATCGTGGCCGCAGCGCCCCCTACCTCGCCCGTCTCATCCATGAAATCGAGATCGTCAGCCGCCACCTGGGGCGCCAGCAGCAAGTCGAGCAGCTGCATTTCGGCGGAGGCACCCCGACCTTCCTGAGCCCCGGCCAGTTACGAGAGCTGATGGCGCAACTGCGCACCCATTTCCACTTCGTCGAGGGCGACTTCGGCGACTACGGCATCGAGATCGACCCGCGCGAGGCCGACTGGTCGACCATGGGCCTGCTCCGCGAGCTGGGCTTCAACCGCGCCAGCATCGGCGTGCAGGACTTCAACCTGGACGTGCAGCAGGCCATCAACCGCCTGCAGAGTTTCGACGAGACCCGCGCGATCATCGATGCGGCGCGCACGCTGCAGTTCCGCTCGATCAACATCGACCTGATCTACGGCCTGCCCCGGCAGACCCCGGACACCTTCGCCCGCACCGTCGAACAGGTCATCGCGCTGCAGCCCAACCGGTTGTCCGTGTTCAACTATGCGCACCTTCCCGAGCGCTTCCCGCCACAGCGGCGGATCAACGCCGAAGACCTGCCCTCCCCGGCGCAGAAACTGGAAATGCTGCAGCGCACCACCGAGCAACTGGAAGCCGCCGGCTACCGCTACATCGGCATGGACCATTTCGCCCTGCCGGACGACGAGCTGGCCATGGCACAGGAAGACGGCACCCTGCAGCGCAACTTCCAGGGCTATACCACCCACGGCCACTGCGACCTGGTGGGCCTGGGCGTCTCGTCGATCAGCCAGATCGGCGACCTCTACTGCCAGAACAGCAACGACATCGCCGACTACCAGAACACCCTCGACCAGGGCCAGCTCGCCACCCGCCGCGGCCTGCACTGCAACAAGGACGACCTGATCCGCCGCGCGGTGATCCAGCAGCTGATCTGCCATTTCCAACTCGACTTCGAAGACATCGAGGACCTCTACAACATCGACTTCCGCGGTTATTTCGCAGAGATCTGGGAGGACCTCGAACGCTTCGCCCGGGATGGCCTGATCACCCTCGGCCCACGCGGCATCGACGTCAGCGCTTCCGGCCGGCTGCTGGTGCGCTCGCTGTGCATGCTGTTCGACCGTTACCTGCCCTTGCAGAACCTCCAGCGTTTTTCGCGGGTCATCTGATCCGCGAGTTCCCGCTGCACGACCGACGGTACAGGGCCAACTGTCGCACCCATTGATACAGGATATGTCCAGCGCCGCCACCCACAGCAACCGCCCTGCCGCGGCCCTTTTCGAAAGGATTCGAGCCCCGATACAACCCCCGTGAAACCTCATCCCCGTCGCTGGGACCAGCGATTCAGACAGGTCGCCAACTGGCGCGCGACTTGCGGTCTGCGGTACCCTTGGTTTTTGTGTGCCATCCCATTCAAGGAACACTCATGGCCGAAACCATCAAAGTGCGCGCCCTGCCCCAGGCGCACTGCAAGGATTGCAGCCTGGCTCCCCTCTGCCTGCCCCTGTCGCTGAACCACAGCGACATGGACGCCCTCGATGAGATCGTCAAACGCGGCCGACCGCTGAAGAAAGGCGAGTTCCTGTTCCGCCAGGGCGATACCTTCGGCTCCGTCTTCGCCGTGCGCTCCGGCGCCCTGAAGACCTTCAGCATCACCGACGGCGGTGAAGAGCAGATCACCGGGTTCCACCTCCCCAGCGAACTGGTCGGCCTCTCCGGCATGGACACCGAAAGCTACCCGGTATCGGCCCAGGCCCTGGAAACCACCTCGGTCTGCGAGATTCCCTTCGAACGTCTGGACGAGCTGTCCGAACAACTGCCGCAACTGCGCCGCCAGCTGTTGCGGGTGATGAGCCGCGAAATCCGCGACGACCAGCAGATGATGATGCTGCTGTCGAAGAAGACCGCCGACGAGCGCATCGCCACCTTCCTGGTGAACCTTTCTGCACGCTTCCGCGCCCGTGGTTTCTCGGCGCAGCAGTTCCGCCTGGCCATGTCGCGCAACGAGATCGGCAACTACCTGGGCCTGGCGGTGGAGACCGTCTCCCGCGTATTCACCCGCTTCCAGCAGAACGGCCTGATCGCCGCCGAAGGCAAGGAAGTGCACATCCTCGACTCCATCGAACTGTGCGCACTGGCCGGCGGCCAGCTGGAAAGCTGACAGACACGAAAGCTGACCCATTGGTTGACTTTCCGGTCATCGAAAACGGGCTCGCCGACTGGCGGGCCCGTTATACTTTGGCCTCTGCAAAAACCGCATCAGGTGCACATCCAGCATGATCCTCAACCCACTCGACCTGAAGTCCGTGATCCGTGCCGTTCCCGACTTTCCCAAGCCCGGCGTCATGTTCCGCGACATCACCCCGCTGTTCCAGTCGCCGCGAGCCCTGCGCTTCGTCGCCGACAGTTTCATCCAGCGCTACGTCGAGGCCGATTTCACCCACATCGGCGCCATGGATGCGCGCGGCTTCCTGATCGGTTCGATCATCGCCTACGAGCTGAACAAGCCCCTGGTGCTGTTCCGCAAGCGCGGCAAGCTGCCGGCCGATGTGCTCGCGCAGGCCTACGAGACCGAGTACGGCGAAGCCCTGCTGGAAGTCCACGCCGACAGCCTGTGCGAAGGCGACAGGGTGCTGATCTTCGATGACCTGATCGCCACCGGCGGTACTCTGCTGGCCGCCGCCCAACTGGTTCGCCGCATGGGCGCCAGTGTCTTCGAGGCCGCCGCGATCATCGACCTGCCGGAACTGGGTGGCTCAACCAGACTCAACGACGCGCAAATCCCCACCTACAGCCTGACTGCCTTCGCCCTCGACGAGCAGTGAAATAGCGCTGTTGCTGGAAACGGGCGCTCGGGCGCCCGTTTTCGTTTCCGCACTCCTGCCCCCGCCTCCCTCTTCTGCAAACGCCCCATCCAATGGCTGGTCTTGGCCTGTTTGGCCGGATTCGACTTGGTCGCGGCCACATATGACCTTTCGATTGTCCGACAAGACTCCGAACATGACATCAACCGATGACACATTCCCAGGTGGCATCGCGAACTAACGACAGGGCTCGCTCGGGTTGCCGCAGTTGCCACTTGCCGCGCTTCCCTTTACCAGGCGCCCGCAAAACAACAAGGAGTTAGTCATGAACGCCAGTACCACACCGATCCGCGCCAATTTCCCGGTCCGCCGCATGGATTTCAGCTTCAGCGAAACGCCGAAATACTGGTGGGACGGGCAACCCTTCATGACCCACTTCATGAACAACCTGTCTTCGCTGTTCCCCTACGGCGAGAAGTTCTTCGTCGACAGCGTGCGCGCCGTGCGCGAGCGCATCCAGGACCCTCAGCTGCAGAAGGACGTCAGTGCCTTCATCGGCCAGGAGGCCATGCACTCCAAGGAGCACGCGGCCTACAACGAATACGCCGACGAGCACGGCATCGACCTGGAGACCCTGGAGCTGCGCATCAAGGTGCTGCTCGAATCCATCAGCAAGGTCACCACCAAGAAGCACCAGTTGGCGATCACCTGCGCCCTGGAACACTTCACCGCGACCATGGCCGAGCAACTGCTCAAGCGCGAAGACCTGAGCAGCCAGATGAAGTCGGACAAGATGTACAAGCTGTGGATGTGGCACGCCGTAGAGGAAAACGAGCACAAGGCGGTGGCCTACGACGTCTACCAGCAGGTCTACGGAGGCTACTTCACCCGCACCGCAGTGATGCTGCTGACCACCGTGATCTTCTTGAGCGTCATCGCCGGCTTCCAGATCAACCTGCTGCGCCGCGACGGCCAGTTGTTCAACTGGCGCAGCTGGAAGCACGGCCTGGGCGTGCTGCTGCATCCGCGCCGCGGCTACTTCGTCAACCTGATCCGCCCCTGGCTGGACTACTTCCGTCCCGGCTTCCACCCCTTCGACCATGACACCAAGGCGCTGGAAACCCGCTGGAAGGACCAACTGGATTTCGCGGGCTGATCCCTAGGGTGCAAATGAAAACGCCAGGCATTGCCTGGCGTTTTACATTCAGCCCGATGCACCCAAGGCTATCTCTACGTAGGAGCGGACTCCGTCCGCGATGTCGTCCGGCGCGATGCGAACCTATCGCGGACAGAGTCCGCTCCTACGAATGCCGGCTAGCCCTCAGCGCGCCTTGGCAGATCATCGACGGTGTCGAACCACGACAGCTGCGACGAACACCAGACATGGCACTGCGGCTTGACCAGCTCCGGGTCGTCCAGGGTCACGGTATTGAGCCCCACCGTGTCGCCGTCGCGCAGGCGGAACTCCATCGGCGTGCCGCACTTCACGCAGAAGCGCCGCTCGCCGTCCTCGCTGGAACGCCACATCCCCAACTCGCCGGCGGTATAGGCGAAGCCCTTCAGTGGAATCACCGCCCAGGGCACTGCCGGTGAGGCATTGGATTTCTGGCAGATTCGACAGTGGCAGTAACCGGTTTCCTCGGGCTCGGCATCCAGCCGGTAGCGCACCGCACCACAGGCGCAGCCGCCGAACAGGGGCAAGGGCAACATGGCAGCAGTCTCCGCTCGAATAGAAAGACTCAGAGCCTAGCCAGCATGCCGAAGGTCTGCAGCACCGCGACGCCGGTGAAGAGCAACAGGATTTGTCGTTCGGCCAGGGCGCAGACTTCCCCACGCTGCTCCGGCGGGCGCTCCAGGTAATCCAGCGATTGCTGGAACAGCTGCCGGCTGATCAGCCGCGAGAGCTGGTTCAGCTCGTTCTCGTCGATGTCCGGCAGCAGGTGGAACTGGCGGATGTCCTCGGCCATGTCCTCGCCGAACTCGTCCATCACCCGCGCCAGCGCCTCGCGCAACACCGGTGAGGGTCCGTGGAGCTCGCGCACGCCGATGATGAAAGCCTGAGGGTTGCCTTCGACGAAATCGAAGAACAGTCGCACGGTTTCCCGCGTGACCCGCTGGCCGCGCTCCAGGTCGAGGCCAAAGGGCACGCTGGCGGCGCCCTCCCCCGGCTGGGCCCGCTCGGCCGCCTCGCGGCGCAGCTCGCGCAGCGGCTGGCGCAACTGGGTAGCGATGTCGCGGATGATCGCCAACCCCAGGTCGTCCACGTCACCGAAGTGCCGGTAGAAGGTGTTCGGGTTCAGCCCCGCCTCCCGCGCCAGCTCGCGCAGGCCGAGACTGCTCAGGCTGCGCCGGCTGGCCGCCAGGCGCAGCGCTGCGTCGATCAGCGCGCGCTTGCCGGCGGCCTCGGTTGGCCGTTCTTCCTGTCCGATTTCCATGAGTCTGGTGCCCGGCCCCATCTAAGGTTGGTTGTTCCCAAGGTATACAGATGTCTACATTTCAACACGTAGACAGTTGTATACGCCAGCAACAATCATAACAGGAGCTTGGCAATGGGCACCCAACCTAAGTCTGCCGCGAGCAGACACTGCAAGATCGCCATCATCGGCACCGGCTTTTCCGGGCTGGGCATGGCGATACGCCTGAAGCAGGAAGGCGAGAACGACTTCCTGCTGTTCGAGAAGGATGCCGGCGTCGGCGGCACCTGGCGGGTCAACAACTACCCGGGCTGCGCCTGCGACGTGCAATCCCACGTCTACTCCTTCTCCTTCGAGCCAAACCCGGACTGGACGCGCATGTTCGCCCGCCAGCCGGAAATCCGCGCCTACCTGGAGAACTGCTGGAAGAAGTACCGCCTGGAAGACAAGACGCTGCTCAACACCGAGATGGCGCGCTTCGAATGGAACGACGATCAGCAGCTCTGGCACCTGTTCGACGCCGCCGGCAACCACTACACCGCGAAGGCCGTGGTTTCCGGCATGGGCGCCCTGTCGATTCCCTCGATCCCGGCGCTCAAGGGCCTGGAGAATTTCCAGGGCAAGGCCTTCCACTCCCAGCAGTGGGACCATGACTACGACCTCAAGGGCAAGCGCGTCGCGGTGATCGGCACTGGCGCCTCGGCCATCCAGTTCGTCCCGGAAATCCAGCCGCTGGTGGCCAAGCTCGATCTCTACCAGCGTACCGCGCCGTGGATCCTGCCCAAGCCGGACCGCGCCATCAGCGAGAAGGAACGCGCACGCTTCCGACACTTTCCAGCCGTACAGAAACTCTGGCGCGGCGCCCTCTACAGCATGCTCGAAGGCCGCGTACTGGGCTTCACCTTCGCGCCCTGGGCGATGAAACTGGTGGGCAGGCTGGCCGAGCGCTTCATCCGCCAGCAGATCAAGGATCCGGACCTGCGCCGCAAGCTGATTCCTGACTACACCATCGGCTGCAAGCGCGTGCTCATGTCGCACAACTACTACCCGGCACTGGCGGCCTCCAACTCCTCGGTGATAGTCGACGGCATCCGCGAGATCAAGGCGAACAGCATCATCACCAGCGACGGCCGCGAGCGCCAGGTGGACGCCATCATCTTCGGCACCGGCTTCACTGCCAACGACCCGATCCCCCGCGGCGTGGTATTCGGCAAGGGCGGCGTCGACCTGCTCGACACCTGGAAGAATGGCCCGGAAGCCTACAAGGGCACCATGACCCGCGGCTTCCCCAACCTGTTCTTCCTCATGGGGCCGAACACCGGCCTGGGGCACAACTCCATGGTCTACATGATCGAATCGCAGATCGCCTACGTGCTGGGCGCCATCAAGCTGATGGATCGCCGCGAGTTGCAGAGCGTCGAAGTCAAGGGAGAGGTACAGGAGCGCTGGAACGAGAAGCTGCAGCGCGGCCTCAACCACAGCGTGTGGAACACCGGCGGCTGCAAGAGCTGGTACCTGCACCCGGTGAGCGGGCGCAACTGCACCCTGTGGCCGGGCTTCACCTGGCGCTTCCGCGCCCTGACCAGCCAGTTCGACCCCGGTGCCTATCATCTGAAGGCCAAGCCCCTGAGCAGCCCCGTCGTCCAACCGCAACGCCACGCCGAGGAGGTGCCGGCATGAAGAACTTCGAGAACAAAGTCGCCGCCATCACTGGCGCGGGTTCCGGCATCGGCCGCGCCCTGGCCGTGGAGCTGGCCTCCCGTGGCTGCCACCTGGCACTGGCGGACGTGAATGCCGTGGGCCTGGAGGAAACCCGCCAGCTGCTCTCCTCCTCCGGCGTACGTGTATCCATCGACACCGTGAACGTCGCTGACCGCGAGCAGGTGCACGCCTGGGCCGACAAGGCCGCACGCGAACACGGCAAGGTCAACCTGGTGTTCAACAACGCCGGCGTCGCCCACGCCGGCACCGTGGAAGCCAGCGACTACGAAGAGTACGAGTGGATCACCAACATCAATTTCTGGGGCGTGGTCTACGGCACCAAGGCCTTCCTGCCGCACCTCAAGGCGTCCGGTGACGGCCACATCGTCAACGTGTCCAGCGTGTTCGGCCTGTTCTCCCAGCCGGGCATGAGCGCATACAACGCCACCAAGTTCGCCGTGCGCGGTTTCACCGAGTCGCTGCGCCAGGAGCTGGACATGGAGCGCGGCGGCGTCTCCGCCAGCTGCGTGCACCCCGGCGGCATCAAGACCAACATCGCCAAGACCGCCCGGATGAACGACAGCATGGTCAAGGTCACCGGGCAGAACGCGGAGGCCGCGCGCACCCAGTTCAACGACCAACTGCTGCGCACCACCCCGCAGAAAGCCGCGCAGGTGATCCTTCGCGGCGTGGAGCGCGATTCGCGTCGAATCCTGATCGGCACCGACGCCCACGCCATCGACGTGATGCTGCGCCTGCTGCCGGTCTGGTACCAGAAAGTGGTCACCGGCAGCATGAAGCTGGCCAAGCGCTTCGCTCCCAAGCCCAAGCGCAAAGCCGCCACCGAAGGCTACGAGGCCAAGTAATCCGTCATTTCCAAGAGTCCCTTTTTCCCTCACGGGCCGGCGCCCATTCCCCTTACCCCCGGATGGGCGCCGTTTTTCCAGCACTCGTCGCGCTGCGTATACTGGCTGTCCGCACCTGGAAATGAACCCAAGGATGACGACCATGAGCCAGACGCTCCCTGCCTTCCGCTATCACCCCGCCCCGCTTGCCACCGGCAGCGTGGTCGCCTCGGACGCGATCTGCCTGTGCTGCGAGCAGGCACGCGGCTTCATCTACACCGCTTCTGTCTACACCCGCCACGATCTGCCGGAGCACTGCCTGTGCCCCTGGTGCATCGCCGATGGCAGTGCTGCCGAGCGCTTCGAGGCGAGCTTCGCCGATGACTATCCGCTGCTGGATGCCGGCGTACCCGATGCCGTGGTGCGCGAGGTCTGCGAGCGCACGCCGGGGTTCGCGTCCTGGCAGCAGGAGCATTGGCTCAGTTGCTGCGGTGACGCCTGCGCCTTTCATGGCGATGCGAAGCGCGAGGACATAGTCGCCCTCGGCGCCGCCGGGCTGGCCGGGCATTTCCCTGACTTCGCCTGGCCGGAGAAAACCTGGCTGCAAGTCGTCGAGCACTACCAGCCGGCGGGCGACCCGGCGATCTACCACTTCCGCTGCCTGCACTGCGGCACGACGCACTTCGGCATGGATTTCACCTGAGCAACCGGGGCGGCTCAGAGCCCCATCTGCTTGGCGATGATCTCGTTCATGATCTCCCGCGTGCCGCCGCCGATGGAAAGGATGCGATTGTCGCGGTACAGCCGCTCCACCAGGCTCTCGCGCATGTAGCCCATGCCCCCCAGCACCTGGACCGCGTCATAGGTCACGCGGTCCGCAACGTCAGTGGCAAAGTTCTTGGCCATGGAGATTTCCCTGATCACACTCCTGCCGGCAGCCATTTTCGCCGCCTGGCGGTAGGTGAATTCGCGGGACACTTCGACCTGCGTCGCCATTTCCGCCAACCGGTGCTTGAGCACCTGGAACTTGCCGACCGGCTTGCCAAAGGCCTCGCGCTCGCGGCTCCAGGCCAGCGCCTCGTCCAGCGCCAATTGCGCGGTCATGTTGGCCATGATCGCCAGTGCCAAGCGCTCGCTCTGGAAGTTCGCCATGATGCAGGCGAAGCCCATGTTCTCTGCGCCGATGAGGTTTTCCACCGGCACCTTGCAATCGTCGAAGAACAGCTCGGCGGTATCCGACGCCCACCAGCCCATCTTCTTCAGCTTGCGGCTCACCGTGAAGCCGGGAGTGCCCTTCTCCACCAGCAGCAGACTGACTCCACCGAAGCCGTCGCCGCCGGTGCGCACGGCGACGGTGTAGTAGTCGGCGCGCACGCCGCTGGTGATGAAGGTCTTGCTGCCGCTGACGCGGTAGTGGTCGCCGTCGCGCACGGCGCGAGTCTTGAGGTGGGCGACGTCGGAACCACCGGAGGGCTCGGTGACCGCCAGCGCCATGATCTTTTCGCCGGCCAGCACCTGCGGTGCGATGCGCTCGCGCAGCTCCGGACGGCCCCACTTGATCAGTGGTGGCAGGCCGATATCCAGCGAGCCCAGCCCCGCCACCAACCCGCCGGAACCGCAGCGCATCAGCTCCTCGCTGGCCGCCACCTTGGCGAACAGGTCGCCCTCGTGGCTGCCGCCCAGCGCCTCGGGATAACCGATGCCGAGGATGCCGGCCTCGCCCGCCTTGCGGTAAAGCTCGCGGGGAAACTCCTCGGCTTCCTCCCAGTCGGCGACGCAGGGCAGGATTTCACGCTCGACGAAGCGCCGCACGCTGTCGCGGACCAGGCGGTGGCTGTCATCGAAGTATTCGGCGAACACGGACATGGCAAGGCTCCAGACGGTTTGACTGAAACTTACCGAGCGCTTGCTTGGTTTTCAAGGCGAGACACCCGCCATCGGCTAGGACAGATGCGCCGCCCCGAACCGCTCGCGGTATGCCGAAGGCGCTACGCCCGCCGCGCTGCGAAAGGCATTGCGGAAGCTTTCCACCGTACCGAAGCCGCATTGCTCGGCGATCCGCTCGACGCTGTCGGCGCTGCTTTCGAGCAATTCGCGGGCCCGCAGCATGCGCTCGTGCTGCAACCAGGCCTTGGGCGTCATGCCGGTCGCCTCGCTGAAACGGCGCAGGAAGGTGCGCTCGCTCATGGCCACGCGGCTCGCCAGTTCACCGACGGTCATTGACCGGTCCAGCCGCTGCCGGGCCCAGTCCAGCAGCCCGGCGAGGTCATGCCGGGGCGCCTGCGCCACCGGCGCGGGAATGAACTGCGCCTGGCCGCCTCCCCGCTGTGGCGACATCACCAGGCGCCGTGCCACGGTATTGGCCACCTGGGTACCGAAGTCCCGCGCCACCAGGTGCAGGCAGGCGTCGATGCCCGCCGCGCTGCCGGCAGAGGTGATCAGTTGCCCGGCGTCCACATAGAGCACCTGGGCATCGACTTCGATGGCCGGGAAGCGCGTCGCCAGCTCCTCGGCGTAGCGCCAGTGCGTGGTCGCCCGCTGGCCATCCAACAATCCCGTGGCGGCCAGGACGAAGACCCCGGAGCAGATCGACAGCAAACGCGCACCTTCGTCATGGGCCTTGCGCAGCGCTTGCACCAACTCGGCGGACGGCGCCTCGGCGCGATCACGCCAGCCCGGCACGATGAGGGTGCCCGCCGTGTCGAGCGACTCCAGCCCACCGTCGGCGAGCACGCGGATGCCGCCCAATGCACGCATCGGTCCATCGTCGACGGCGACGACCCGGTGGCTGTACCAGGGAAAGTCGAACTCGGGGCGCGGCAGGCCGAAAATTTCCACGGCGATGCCGAATTCGAAGGTACACAGGCCGTCGTAAGCGAGCACGGCGACTTCCAGAGGATGGCGAGGCATTTGGCGGAAAACTTCCGATCACTGTCCAGGCCGCCACTGTAGCTGACTCGAACGCTCACATACAGTGCTCCCATCTTCCACAGGAGCCTTGCCATGCCCAGCCTCGTCAGCCAGTTCCCCGCCGCCCTGCCCGCCGATGCCCTCGCCCACTTCAGCCACCGCCTGGCCTTCGAGACCGACTGTTCGGACGTCAACCACGCCCTGCAGAATGGTGAGCAGGATTTCGTCCTGCTCGATGTGCGCAATGCCGCTGCATTCGCCCGCGGGCACGTACCCGGAGCGCTGAACCTGCCCACTCGCGAAATCGATGCCCGGCGCATGGCGCAGTTCGCGCCGGGTACCCTGTTCGTCGTCTACTGCGCCGGGCCGCACTGCAACGGCGTGCACCGCGCCGCCGCAAAGCTCGCGGCGCTGGGTTTGCCGGTGAAGGAGATGATCGGAGGGGTTACCGGCTGGCTGGACGAGGGACTGGCGCTGGTCGCTGCCACGGGCCACGAGCAGCACCGCCCGGAAGAAGGCATCTCGTGCGCCTGCTGAGCATTCGCGAGGCACGGCCGGACGACGTTCCGGCCGTGCTCGACCTGATGCGCGCGCTGGCGGAATTCGAGGGCTATCTCGATGACTTCGCGGTGGACGCCGATGCCCTGCTCACCCGCGCCTTCGGCCCGGCGGCGCAATGCCAGGTATTCGTCGCCGAGACTGATGCGATCGTCGGCTACGCCGTCGTCCAGAGCGTTTCCTTCACCTTCGATCTACGCCCGAGCGTTCGGCTCAAGGAGCTCTATGTCGTCCAGGGACAGCGTGGCAGCGGCACAGGCGAACGGTTGCTGCGGCGAGTAGCGCAATGGGCGCTCGAGCAAGGCGCAGGCCGCCTGCTGTGGGACGTGCTGACCGGCAATGACGCGGCAGAACGCTTCTACTCGCGCCTGGGCGGCCGGCGAGAAAGCCAGTGGATTGCCTACCGGATGGATGATCGGGAGCTGCTGCGCCTTGCCGGCGGTTAGCCGCTGATCGGCCGCCGCCCTGCCAGGGCGTGGGCCAGGGTGCCGCCGTCCACCAGTTCCAGCTCGCCACCCAGCGGTACGCCATGGGCGATGCGCGACAGCACCAGTTCGCCGCCGCCGAGCAGCTGGGCGATGTAGTGGGCGGTTGCTTCGCCTTCCACCGTGGGGTTGGTAGCCAGGATGATCTCGCTGAAGTTGCCGGCCTTGATCCGCGCTTCCAGCTCGGGAATACCGATGGCTTCCGGGCCGAGGCCGTCCAGCGGCGACAGGTGCCCCTTGAGCACGAAGTAGCGGCCACGGTAGCCGGTCTGCTCGACGGCGAATACGTCCAGCGGGCCTTCCACGACGCACAGCAGGCTGTCGTCACGGCGCGGGTCGCTGCACTGCGGGCAGAACTCGTCCTCGGACAAGGTGCGGCACTGCTTGCAATGACCGACACCCTCCATCGCCTGGGTCAGCGCCTGGGCCAGGCGCAGGCCTCCCGTGCGGTCACGCTCCAGCAGCTGCAACGCCATGCGCTGGGCACTCTTCTGGCCCACTCCGGGCAGTGTGCGCAGGGCGTCGATCAGTTGGCGGATCAGCGGCGTGAAGCTCATGGGGCAGTCTCGGGTTTTCTGAGGGTTGGAACGACTGTAGGAGCGAGCCCGCTCGCGAGGCCCGCCCGGCTTTGGGGCCGGAAGAGCGTTCGCGAGCAGGCTCGCTCCTACAGGGGAAGAGCCTGGATCAGAAAGGCATCTTGAAGCCAGGAGGAAGCTGCATACCGGCAGTCATGCCGGACATCTTCTCCTGGTTGTTCTGCTCGATCTTGCGCACGGCGTCGTTCACCGCGGCAGCGATCAGGTCTTCGAGAATTTCCTTGTCTTCCTGCATCAGGCTGTCATCCAGGGAGACGCGCTTGACGTCATGGCGACCGGTCATCACCACGCTCACCAGGCCGGCGCCGGATTGACCGGTCACTTCGGCGTTGGCCAGCTCTTCCTGCATCTTCTGCATTTTTTCCTGCATCTGCTGGGCCTGCTTCATCAGGCCGGCCATGCCACCTTTCATCATGTCGAGTTCCTCGATTCGTTCAGTCGTGGAGAAAGTCAGAGCCTGTTCGCGGCCTCGCGAGCTGGAGCAGAACTGGCGAAGCGAGCGAGGGAGCGGAGTTTACACTCCGCAAATGAGCATCCCTCGCTTGCTTTCAACGACGTTCTGCCAACGCGCAGCAGGTCGCGGACCGGCTCTCAGGCCTTCGCCTCCAGGGGTTCAATGGTACCGTCGCGGACCACCGCGGCGAACTGTTGCTTCATCTGTAGCACATAGGGGTCAGCGGCAATCGATGCCTCGGCCTGGCGCTGACGCTCGGCGCGCTTGCGCGCGGCAGCCTGGGCCGGGGTTTCCTGCTCGGGCTTCTGCTGGGTGACGTGCAGCGTCAGGGTGCGCCCGTGGTACTGGTTCAGCGCATCGTTCAGGCGACGCTGCTGGGTCGCGTTGAACAGCGCACTCTGGCCCGGGTCCAGGTGCAGGTGCCAATTGTCTCCGTCCACGGCCACCAGGGTGCAGTTGGCGCCGATGCTGGCGGTCAGGCCAGCCAGGCCGAGGCGCGGGAACAGGTCCAGCCATTCGGCGGCAAGGCCGGTGGCAGGCATGGCGGCGGGCTCGGGTTCCGGCTCGGCCTGCTCCTGCGACGCCTCGCTCTCGAGGTAGCCATAGGACTCCATGTCGACTTCGTAGTAGTCCTCGGCGGGCGGCGGCTCTTCGTCACGGTCGTCATCTTCGGCCAGGTCTTCTACCACGGCCGGTGCGGGTGCCTCTGGCGGAACCGGTGCAGCGGCCTGCACCGGAGCAGGCGCGGCAGGTGCAACTGCAGCAGTTTCGACCGGCGCTGGAGCGGCGACAACCGGCGCCGAAGGTTCGTCCCACGGCAGGTCGACCGGCGCTTCGGCAACCGGCGGTTGCGGCTCGACGACTGGAGTAACAGGCTCTGCTGCGACGACCACTTCCGGCAGCGCTTCGACCGGCGCGGGAGCGGCTTCGACGACGGGAGCGGGTACGGCAACGGGCGCTGCCTCCACCGCCGGAGCCGGAGCCGGAGCCGGAGCCGGAGCCGGAGCCGGAGCCGCCTGAGGCTGGGGCGCAGCAACAGCCGGCGCAACCTCGGCGGCCGGAGCTACAGGAGCAACCGGCGCAGGCGCAACAGGCGGCGGAGCAATGGCTGCAACCGGCGCTGCAACGGCGGCGCCGGCCACTGGGTTCGGGTTGGAATCAGCCGTGGCCTTGCTGATCCCCAGGTCCTTTAGCGGCGACCTGGGCGCGCCGTCGGCATCGCCCGGGCGGAACGCCAGCATGCGCAGCAACACCATCTCGAAGCCGCCACGGGGGTCGGGCGCCAGCGGCAGGTCGCGGCGGCCGATCAGGCCCATCTGGTAGTAGAACTGCACGTCCTCGGCGGGCAACGCCTGGGCCAGCGCCAGCACGCGGTCGCGGTCGCCCTGGCCGTTGTCCACCGCCTCGGGCAGCGCCTGGGCGATGGCCACGCGGTGCAGCACATTGAGCATCTCGGCCAGCACGCCGCCCCAGTCAGGGCCCTGCTCGGCCAGGTGGCGAACGGCTTCCAGCAGGGCGCGGGCATCGCCTTCCAGCAGTGCATGAAGCACGCCGTAGACTTGCCCGTGATCCAGCGTGCCGAGCATGGCGCGCACGTCGGCAGCCAGCACCTTGCCTTCACCGAAGGCGATGGCCTGGTCGGTAAGGCTCATGGCGTCGCGCATGGAACCATCGGCGGCGCGGCCGAGCAGCCACAGCGCATCATCCTCGAACGGCACGTTCTCGGCGCCCAGGACGTGGGTGAGATGCTCTACCACGCGCTCCGGCGGCATGTTCTTCAGCGAGAACTGCAGGCAGCGCGAGAGGATGGTCACCGGCAGCTTCTGCGGGTCCGTGGTGGCCAGCAGGAACTTCACATGGGGCGGCGGCTCCTCCAGGGTCTTCAACAGGGCGTTGAAGCTGTGACTGGAGAGCATGTGCACTTCGTCGATCAGGTAGACCTTGTAGCGCCCGCGGCTCGGCGAATACTGCACGTTGTCGAGCAGCTCGCGGGTGTCTTCGACCTTGGTGCGGCTGGCGGCGTCCACCTCGATGAGGTCGACGAAGCGGCCTTCGTCGATCTCGCGGCACACCGAGCACTGACCACAGGGCGTGGAGCTGACGCCAGTCTCGCAGTTGAGGCACTTGGCCAGGATGCGCGCAATGGTCGTCTTGCCCACGCCACGGGTACCGGTGAACAGGTAGGCGTGGTGCAGGCGCTGGTTGTCCAGCGCGTTGATCAGGGCCCTGAGCACATGGGTCTGGCCGACCATTTCGCGGAACGAACGCGGACGCCATTTGCGGGCAAGAACCTGATAACTCATTGAAATCCATCGCGACAGGTGGGCAGAAGTGCGCTAATCCTAGCGAAGCGGGCTGTAAATTGCACTCGATGTCCGCACCGGTCGTTGTCGCATCTTGGCAAGGGCCGGGCTACACGGCATTGTGTTGTCGTTCTGCCATCAACGGAGCCTTGATGCGCTTCCTTGCCACCGTCCTGCTGCTGACCGCCACCCTTGCCCAGGCCGAGGACCGTCCCCTGCGCTTCTCAGTGGTCGACAGCTGGGCGATGCCGCTGGCACAGATCGAGAATGGCGAACTGACCGGCGGCATCATGTTCGAGCTGTTCAACGAGGCGGCACACGAACTGGGCCGCCCCGCGGCCTTCCACATCGTGCCCCGTGCCCGTATCGAGCAGGCCCTGCTCAGCCACGCCGTGGACGTGCGCTGCTATGTGTCGCGCAGTTGGATCGAGCACGAGTTCAACGACTACCGCTGGACCGCCCCGCTGATGGTCCAGCGCGACCTGCTGGTGGTCCGCGATGCCCCGGCGGACAAGCTGGAAACCCTGCCCAGCCAATCCGTCGGCACCGTACTGGGCTATCACTATCCGCGCCTGCAGCCGCTGCTGGACAGCCACTGGCTGACCCGCGACGACGCTCGCAACCAGGAGCTGGTGCTGAAGAAGCTGCGCATCGGCCGCTATCAATACGCGATCAGTAGCGAGTTCGCGCTGAACTGGTTCAACCGAGAGTTGCCCGAGGCGGAGCGACTGAGAATCGCCAGCGTGATCGAAGAGACGCCACTGTCGTGCATGGTGCTGGACGCGCCTGACGTCCGCACCGACGAAGTGCTTTCGGTACTGGCGAAGATCAAGGCGTCAGGGAAGATCGAGCAGATCCTGAATCACTACCGCTGAGGCGGCGGCTGCATCGACAGGAAGGGGCTGCAGATTTTACTGGCCCCGAAATGGAGGCGGCCCCGCCAGCCACACCCCGGCACACAATGTCCCCGCCTTGGCTGCTTCCTTCCGGACCTGACCAGGTAAGCGAGTAATCGTTGCGGGGGGACCGACAGGGCCACCATCACGAAGAGCTCGCCAGTTTGGCGAGCCGCGCCATTGTAGCGGCTTGAGCGCAACTTACAAGTACTTCAAGCACTTAGCGGCGTCCTTCAAACAATTCCTGACCTTCATCACGAATTTGCCATTTCAGCAAAGGAATTAGCCTACAGCTAGTTCAGAAATTTCCGTTTGCGCCGACGCTAAGGAAAGAACCCGTCACTGAGACGGACCATGCCCGAGCGAGGAATGCCAGCATGTCCATTGCACTGCGATCCACCCCTCTCGTCGCCCTGCTCTTTTCCGGGTCGTTGCTGGCCTATGACGGCGTCATTCATTTCAGTGGCGCAGTGGTCGAGCCGACCTGCCAGGTGGGGCTCAGCGATGTCACCGCGAAAAGCGCGCGGGTGCGCCTGAGCGAGTGCAACCAGGCCTTGCTGATGATGCTCAACGAGCCACGCGGCGCGATGCCGAGCGTGAACTACCGGCTCACCGATGTGCACGGCAAGGCGCTGGGGAAAGACTTGGCGGCCACCGGCGACACCGACAGCGTGATCCGCGAGATCGCCAAGGAAGGCGTCGCCGCGGGCAAGCGCAATGTCGTGCTGGTGGCCGACTACCTGTAGCGGGCGCTATTGCGCCTGCAGCAGCCCTTCGGGCCGAGGCTGGGTGGAGACTTCCAGGTTCGGCCCGATGAACAGGTCCATCTTGCTGTAGCCCGGACGGATGCTGAAGGTCGAATAGCGCTCCGCCCCCTGGTGGAACTGGAAGGCGACACGGTATTCACCCGAACGCAACAGGCGCAGCGGGAAGGCGCGCGCATCGCCCGGCTTGATCTCCCCCGCGAGTGTTTCCTCGCCGTTTTCCTTGAAGCTGTAGCTCACCGCCGGACCGCCGACGCCGTCATAGTGAAGGACGATCTGCGGGCGCTCGGTCCAGGCCACGTAGGCCCCGAACAGCAGCACCAATGCCGCCACGCCGAGCAGGCGCTGCTTTCTTGCCTTGTCCATCTCGCTCTCCGTCAACCGCTGGCCCGCCCCGCCCTGCGTCGCAACGCAGGGGGCGCAGCGGGCCTGCCGATCAGTTCAGGCTGTCGACCAGGGCCTTGGCAGGCACCAGGCGTACCGCCTTCTTCGCGGCGATTTCGATGGTCTTGCCAGTCTGCGGATTGCGGCCGGTGCGGGCGGCGCGCTCGCTGACCTTGAGCTTGCCGATACCCGGCAGGGTCAGCTCGCCGTCGTTTTCCAGGGCGTCCTGAGCGATCTGCGCCAGTTGTTCGAACACGCCGCGCACGGCAGCCTGGGTCAGATCGAGGGATTCGGCGATATCGCGAACCAGTTGGTCCTTGGTCATGGGCATGGATTGACTCCTTGATGCGTTGATCTTGATTCTTTGCTCGGAAGAAAGGCGTGTCAGGCGCCGATGCCGTAGTCGGCCAGCAGCTTGATCAGCTGCTCTTCGTCCATCACGGCGACGCCAAGTTCCTGGGCCTTGGCCAACTTTGAACCCGCTCCCGGTCCGGCAACGACGCAATGGGTCTTGGCCGAAACCGAACCGGCCACCTTGGCGCCCAGGCTTTCCAGTTTTTCCTTGGCGATGTCGCGACTCATGGCCTCCAGCGTACCGGTCAGTACCCAGGTCTGGCCGGCCAGAGGCAGGCCTTCGACCACCTTGCGTTCGCTGCGCCAGTGCATGCCGAACTCCGCCAGTTGTTCCTCGACGGCCTTCGCGCGCTCGACGCGAGCGGCATCGGCGAAGTACTCGCGCACCGACTGCCTGGCCTTCTCGTTCACGCCCTTGAGGGTGCTGAGATCCAGCCAGTCCTGGCTGAGGGTGATGAGCGCATCGAGGCTGCCCGTCCTGTCAGCCAGCTTCTCGGCACCCGTCGCGGCAATGAAGGGAATGTTCAACTTGTCGATGAATCCCGCCAGCGTGGCGACAGCTGCAAATTCGGCGGAAACCTCGCCTTCGTCCTGCAGCTGCACGCCGTGCTCCGGGTCGAGCAGCTCGGCGATGACACCGCGGTTATGCTCGTCATCGAAGAAGTTATGGATCTCGTAGGCAACCTCGCCACCGACGTCCGGCAGGTAGGTGAGCACTTCCGGCAGTGCCTTCTGGATGCGCGCCAGCGAGCCCAGGGAGCGCGCCAGCAGCTTGGCGGTCTCCTCGCCTACGTCCGGGATGCCCAGCGCGAAGACAAAACGCGCCAGCGTGGGCTTGCGACTTTCGGCGATGGCCGCGAGCAGGTTGCGCGTGGAGACTTCGGCAAAGCCTTCCAGCCCGATGACCTGCTCATAGGTCAGGGTGTAGAGATCGGCCGGGGATTTCACCAGGCCCTTGTCCACCAACTGTTCGACGATCTTGTCGCCGAGGCCGTCGATATCCATGGCGCGGCGCGAGACAAAATGGATGATCGCCTGCTTGAGCTGCGCCTGGCAGAACAGCCGGCCGACGCAACGGTAGATGGCCCCTTCGCTGACCGACTCCCTGCCCTTGCTGCGCTTGACCAGCTGGGTGCGCTCGACCTGCGAGCCACATACCGGGCATTGGGTGGGAATCGCCACCGGACGGGCATCCGCCGGCCGGCGCTCGGTAACGACCTGCATCACCTGCGGGATTACGTCTCCGGCGCGGCGGACGATCACGGTGTCGCCGATCATCAGGCCCAGGCGCGCGACCTCGTCCATGTTGTGCAGGGTGGCGTTGGCCACGGTGACGCCCGCCACCTGCACCGGCTTCAGGCGCGCCACAGGCGTCACCGCGCCGGTGCGGCCGACCTGGAACTCCACGTCGAGCAGCTCGGTGAGCTCCTCGCGCGCGGGGAACTTGTGGGCAATGGCCCAGCGCGGCTCGCGGGCGCGGAAGCCCAGCTCGCGCTGGAAGTCGATGCGGTTGACCTTGAACACCACGCCGTCGATCTCGTAGGCAAGGCTGTCGCGGCGGGCGCCGATATCTTCGTAATAGGCGCGGCAGCCCTCGACACCTTTGGCCAGCTTCAGCTCGCGGCTGATCGGGATACCCCAGCCCTTGAGCGCCTCGAGAATGCCGGCCTGGGTGCCGGGCAGCGTGCCGCCCTCGACACGGCCGAAGCCATAGCAGCAGAACTCCAGCGGGCGGCTGGCGGTGATCTTCGAGTCCAGTTGGCGCAGGCTGCCGGCGGCGGCGTTGCGCGGGTTGGCGAAGGTCTTGCCGCCGGCCTCCATCTGCCGCTCGTTGAGCGCCTCGAAACCGGCCTTGGACATGAAGACTTCGCCACGTACTTCCAGCACAGTGGGCCAGCCCGAGCCCTTCAGGCGCAGCGGCACGTTGCGGATGGTGCGCACGTTCGCACTGATGTCTTCGCCGGTACTGCCATCACCCCGGGTGGCGCCACGACTCAGGATGCCGTTCTCGTACAGCAGGCTGACCGCAAGGCCGTCGAGCTTGGGTTCGCAACTGTATTCCACCTCGGCGCCGCCACCGAGCAGGTCGCCGGCGGGCAATTGGTCGGCCAGCCCTTCGCGCACGCGACGATCGAAGTCGTTGAGGTCCTGCTCCTCGAAGGCGTTGCCCAGGCTGAGCATCGGCACTTCATGGCGCACCTCGCCAAAGGCCGAGGCTGCGGCGCCACCGACGCGCTGGGTCGGCGACTCGGCAGTGACCAGCTCCGGATGCTCGGCTTCCAGCGCCTTCAGCTCGCGGAACAGGCGGTCGTACTCGGCGTCCGGCACGCTCGGCTCGTCGAGCACGTAGTAGCGGTAGTTGTGGTCGTCGAGGTCGCTGCGCAGTTGGGCAATGCGTTCGGCAGCAGTCTGGGAGTCGGTCATGCGGGAATCTCGGGCGGCAAGGGGTTGCGGCTAGAAATGCGAAGCCCCAAGGGTGGCTTGGGGCTTTTTTGTGCAGCGTGCGGAAAGATTAGCGCTTCTGGGTCAGGGCGCGTCGCTCGAAGTCAATGATGCGCTGACGGTAGTGCTCGATGGTCTGCGCGGTCATCACGCTGCGCTGCTCGTCCTTCAGCTCGCCATTGAGCTCCTGGGCCAGCTTGCGGGCGGCGGCGATCATCACATCGAACGCCTGCTTGGGATGGCGCGGGCCCGGCAGGCCGAGGAAGAAGCTCACCGCGCGGGTACTGAACTGGTCGATGTTGTCCAGATCGAAGGTGCCCGGCTTGACCGCATTGGCCATGGAGAACAGCACTTCACCATTGCCGGCCATGCTTTCGTGGCGATGGAAGATGTCCATCTCGCCGTAGCGCAGGCCGCTTTCGAGGATGTTCTGCAGCAGCGCCGGCCCCTTGAAACCGTTCTCGTCGCGGCTGATGACGTTGATGATCAGCACTTCCTCGACCGGGGCCTGAGGCGCGGCAGAAGAAGCCGCGGCGGCAGGAGCGGCGCGCTCCTTGTCCTTCTTGCGGTCCTTCCTGGGCTTTTCCTTCTCCTGCGGGGCTTCGTCCAGCGGGTTGGGGAAATCCTCTTCATCCAGCGGACCGAGCAGATTCGGCGCCGGATCGTCCAGGTTCAGGTCGCCCTGGCGCGGCTCGCCACGGCGCTTGCCACGCGAGTCCTTGGCGCTGAGCTTGGGCAGGTCCTCCTCGTCCAGCGCAGGCTCTCTGTGCTCGACCACACGGGAAGGCCCGAGCAGTTCCGGATTGGTTTCGTCCCCGTCATCGGGTTGGTTGGCAAACTGGCGGTCCAGCTTGAAACGCAACTTGCCCTTGCCACCCCGCATGCGACGCCAGCCGTCGAACAGAATGCCGGCGATGACGATAAGCCCAATGACGATCAGCCATTCGCGCAGACCGATATCCATCTAATCCCGTAGCCCCTGAACAAAAAATGATGATGAAGAAAAGGACATCCTATCCCTTGAAAACGTGGAGCCAACTTCATGTTCTGACTGATGTTTTCCACGCGATACAAAAGTGGGCGTTAAGCTAACACGCTCTCACATAACTTTACACTGCCTGTGGCGACACTCCGCCGCACTCTTTGCAACTTTTCATAGCAGTTGCCACTTGCGCTGTCGAAGTCAAGCCTACCCCAATCAAATCAATGCTTTAGGCCTGAAGAAAAGCATCTTGCCAGCATGGCTCGAGTTCGCTCGCGCGATCAGGCTTCAGCCAGCGCAACAGCCTCTTCCACATCCACCGCCACCAGACGCGAACAACCCGGTTCGTGCATGGTCACGCCCATCAATTGATCGGCCATCTCCATGGCGATCTTGTTGTGGGTGATATAGATGAACTGCACTTTCTCCGACATCTCCTTCACCAGCCGCGCATAACGGCCGACGTTGGCATCGTCCAGCGGCGCGTCGACCTCGTCGAGCATGCAGAACGGTGCCGGGTTCAGCTGGAAGATCGCAAACACCAGCGCCAGAGCCGTCAGGGCCTTCTCGCCACCGGACAGAAGATGGATGGTGCTGTTCTTCTTGCCCGGCGGCCTCGCCATGATCGCCACCCCGGTATCGAGTAGATCCTCGCCGGTAAGTTCCAGATAGGCGTGACCGCCGCCGAAAACCTTGGGGAACAATGCCTGAAGGCCAGCATTGATCTGGTCGAAGGTTTCCTTGAAGCGGTTGCGGGTTTCCTTGTCGATCTTGCGGATGACGTTTTCCAGGGTATCCAGCGCTTCCACCAGGTCGTCGTTCTGGTCATCCAGGTAACGTTTGCGCTCGGATTGCTGCTGGTATTCCTCGATGGCCGCGAGGTTGATCGGCCCCAGGCGACCGATGCGTGCAGCCAGTTCTTCCAGGCGGGTTTCCCAGACCTTCTCGGCGGCATCGTGAGGCAAGGTGCCAAGCACGCCGTGCAGGTCGTAGCCATCCTCGTGGAGCTGCTCCTGCAGCGACTTGCGCCGCACGCTCAGGGCCTGCCATTCCATGCGCTGCTGCTCCAGCTGGCCGCGTAGCAGTTGCGACTGCTGCTCGGCCTGGGTGCGACGCTTCTCGGCGTCGCGCAGCTGGCGGTCGGCATCCTCCAGCGCCAGGCGCGCATGCTTGAGCTCATCCTCAACCGCCATGCGTCGGTCGAGCAGCTCTTCCAGGCGCATGCGCAGCTCTTCCAGCGGCGCGGCGCCCTCCTCCAGGTTGAGGTTGAGTTGCTCGCAACGCTCGACCAGGCGCACGGCCTGGCTATCCAGGCGTTCCAGCGCCTGGCGGGTCGATTCGTGCTGGGCGCGCAGGGAGCCCACGCGCACGGCCAGTTGATGGGCATGGTCCTTGTGCTGGCGGGACTCCTGGCGGATGCGATCGAGCTTCTCGCGCATGCCATCACGCTCGGCCAGCAGCGCTTCGCGGCGCTCGGTGTCCACGGCCATCGCATCCAGCGCTTCCTGCAGGCTCAGGCGCGCCTCGCCCAACTGCTCCTGCTCGATGGCGTGCTGTTCGGCCAGTTCGCTCAACTCTTCATCCAGACGGCGACGGCGCAGGGTCAGCTGTTCAACCTTGGCCTGCTGCGCGGACAGCTGCGCCTTCAGCTCGCCCTGGCGGCGGCCTTCGTCCTGCAGACGCCGGCGCACCTGGTCGCGGCCTTCCTCGGCCTGGCGCTGCTCGTCGCGCAGGCGCGCCAGAAGCTCGTCGACTTCGGCAAGGCGCTGCTCCAGCGTCTCGCGCTCGGCGTAAAGGCGCTCCAGCTCCTGGCCACGCGCCAGCACACCGCCATCGGCGGATTCGCCACGGCGCACGCGCAGGAAATTACGACCGACCCAGTAGCCATCGCGGCTGATCAGGCTTTCGCCATCACCCAGCGAAGCACGCTGGGCCAGGGCCTGTTCCAGGGTTTCGACCGGGCGCACGCGGCCCAGCCAATAGCTCAGGTCGACATTCGTCTCGACCTTGTCCAGCAGGCTGCCGGGACGGGAAACGGCGCCGGCGGCCAGATCGAGCAGGCGCAGCTCGCCCTTTTCCAGCGCGTCGAACGGCAATCCTTTCACATCGTCCAGCAGCACGCCGTGCAGGTCGGCACCGAGCACGGTTTCCACCGCCAGTTCCCAGCCCGGCTGAACGCGCAGGCCTTCGGCGAGGCGCGGCCGCTGTTCCAGCCCTTGCTGACGCAGCCATTGCGCGGTGCCGTCGCCCGGATCGAGCGCGGCCTGCTGCAGCGCCTCCAGCGAGGCAATGCGGCCATTCAGACGCTGCAGCTCACCTTGCGCCTGATGCTGCGCGGCGGTGCTTTCCTGCAGGGACTGGCGCACGCGCTCCAGGCGCTCGGCCAGTTCCTGTTCTTCGATCTGCGACTCTTCCAGCAGCAGCTCGATGGCGGCGACCTGCTCGCCCAGCTCGAGGATCGCGGCGTCCTCGGGATCGGCGGCCAGCTGCGCGCGCTCGTCGCTCAGGCGGCGCTGACGTTCGGCCTGGCGCTCCAGGCTCTGTTCCAGGTGCTGGATGCGCGACTGCTGCACTTCCGCCTCGCGGCGCGGCTCGGCACTCTGCTGGTTGAAGGCGTCCCAGCGCTGCTGCCAGTCGTGCATACGCTGCTCGGCGTCCTCCAGCCCGACACTGGCCTCCTCGGCGGCGGCGGCGCTGATTTCCTGCTCCGGGGCCAGGCGCTCCAGCTCCTCGCTCAGGGTGGCGAGCAGGGTACGGTCGTGGCCCAGGTGGGATTCGGTTTCCTGACGGGTCTTTTCAGCTTCGCGCAGGTCGTCCTGCAACTGGCGCAGGCGCTGCTGGCCGTGCTGGATGCTCTGCTCGACGCGCGCAATGTCGCCGCCCACGGAATAGAAACGGCCCTGCACCTGGTTGAAGGTTTCCGACAGCTCGTGGTGGCCATCGCGCAGGCGCTCGATGCTGGCGTCGGCGCTGCGTTGCTCGGCAACCAGGGCCTCGAAGGCCACTTCCTGGTCGCCGATCACTTTTTCCTTCTGCCCGACCTGCTCGTTCAGGTCGCGCCAGCGCAGGGCGCCGAGCTGGGCCTTGAGGGTGCGTTCCTCGGCCTTGAATTCCTGGTACTTCTCCGCCGACTGGGCCTGGCGGTGCAGGCGTTCCAGCTGGCGCTCCAGTTCTTCGCGCAGGTCGGTCAGGCGCGCGAGATTCTCCTGGGTGCGGCGGATGCGGTTCTCGGTCTCGCGGCGGCGCTCCTTGTACTTGGAGATGCCGGCGGCTTCCTCGATGAAGTTGCGCAAGTCCTCGGGCTTGGCTTCGATCAGCTTGGAGATCATGCCCTGCTCGATGATCGAGTAGCTGCGCGGCCCAAGGCCGGTGCCGAGGAAGATGTCGGTGATGTCACGACGGCGGCACTTGGTGCCATTGAGGAAATAGGTATTCTGGCCATCGCGGGTCACGCGGCGGCGAATGGAGATCTCGGCGTAGCTGGCGTATTCGCCCAGCAGGGTCTGGTCGGAGTTGTCGAACACCAGTTCGATGGACGCCTGGGTCACCGGCTTGCGCGTGTTGGAGCCATTGAAGATGACGTCGGTCATCGACTCGCCGCGGAGGTTCTTCGCCGAACTCTCGCCCATTACCCAGCGAACGGCGTCGATGATGTTGGACTTGCCACAACCGTTGGGGCCAACCACGGCCGCCATGTTGCTCGGGAAGTTGACCGTCGTCGGGTCGACGAAGGACTTGAAGCCTGCCAGCTTGATGCACTTGAGCCGCATGAGCCCTCTTACCCCCGTCCGTCTCTTATTGAGCGCTTATCGTTCTGCCAGTGCAGCCAGGACCAGCTGGCTGTTGTGCCGACCGTAGTCGAGCAGGACCTCGCGGATGCCCGCCTCGTCGCGCCCCACCACCGCGCGCAGCAGGTTTTCGAAGCTGCCGATGAACTGACTCATCTCGCCTTTGCGGCGTTCCAGGGCCAGATGATAGGTGCGACTGATGGCCGGCAGGAGATTTTCCACGGTTTCCTGCAGGTAGGGGTTGGCGGCGAACGGGAAGGCCGCGCGCATGATGTCGAAGCTGGATTCGACGAAGGCGTTGATGTCGCCGCGTTCGAGGTTGTCCAACAGGCGCTGCTGGATCGCCATGAAGGGGGCCAGATCCGTCTCCTCGCGCCATGTCCGCGCCACGCTGCTGGCGAGCATGATGTACAGCTCCATCACCAGCGAGTAGAGGCTTTCGACATGCGCCGCGGTCAGTTCCGACACCTGTGCACCCCGACGCGGCAGGATTACCACCAGATGGCGGCGCTCGAGGATCAGCAACGCCTCGCGCACCGAGCCGCGGCTGACGTTGAGAGTATGGGTGACCTTCTGTTCCTGGATGCGCTCGCGTTCCTTGAGTTCGCCCCGGATGATGCGTTCGGCAAGGTGATGCGCGATCTGCTCAGCCAGGCTGTCCGGGGCCTTGAACGTCATGGTTGTCCTTAAGAATCGGGGCGCTTTCGAGGGGGTATTGCGGGTGCGAAGTGTAACACAGGGTGTTACCGCGCCATCCCCCGCCCAAGTGAGACGACAGAACAAAGGTTGGTGCGCGCATCGTGAGGATCCGGCGCAGGATTGTCTGACAATCCTACACAAGAGACGTCTCGGGAGTCGTCCATGTTCGCCTTGTTCCTTTCCCCCGCCTGGATGTTGCGTCTCAAGAAAGCCGGCTACTGGATCTGGCTGGTGCCGGTTTTCGGTATACCCGTCAGCTACTGGTGGTCCTATGGCAGCGAGTACCCCAACGCCTGGGCCTGGCTGGTGATCACCGTAGTTTTCGGGGTCATCCCGCTGCTGGACTTCGTGGTCGGCCGCGACCCGGCCAACCCGGACGAAGTGGAGGAAGTCCCGCCCATGGAGCGCGAGGGCTACTACCGCTTCCTCAGTTTGCTGACCGTGCCGCTACTGCTGGGCATGCTGGTCTATGGCGGCTGGGTGCTGGCCACCTATGACGCCTGGAACTGGGTCGGCCAGCTGGGCTGGATTCTCTCGGTAGGCACCGTCATGGGCGCCATTGGCATCACCGTCTCCCACGAGCTGATCCACAAGGACCCGGAGCTGGAACAGAACGCCGGCGGCCTGCTGCTGGCGGCGGTGTGCTACGCGGGCTTCAAGGTCGAGCACGTGCGCGGGCACCATGTGCATGTTTCCACGCCCGAAGATGCCTCATCCTCGCGCTACGGCCAGAGCCTCTACGCCTTCCTGCCCCACGCCTACAAACACAACTTCCTCAACGCCTGGCGACTGGAGAGCGAACGCCTCAAGCGCAAGGGCCTGCCGGCGCTGCACTGGCGCAACGAACTGATCTGGTGGTACGTGATCAGCGCGCTGTTCCTGGTGGGCTTCAGCGTCGCCTTCGGCTGGATCGGCGCGATCTATTTCATCGGCCAGGCGGTGATGGCCTTCACCCTGCTGGAGATCGTCAACTACGTGGAGCACTACGGATTGCACCGTCGCCGACTGGACAGCGGGCGCTACGAGCGGACTACCCACGAGCACTCCTGGAACAGCAACTTCCTGCTGACCAACCTGTTCCTCTTCCACCTTCAGCGCCATTCCGACCACCACGCCAATGCCAAGCGCCGCTACCAGGTACTGCGCCACTTCGACGAGAGCCCGCAGTTGCCCAACGGCTACGCCGGAATGATCGTCCTGGCGCTGTTCCCGCCACTCTGGCGCGCGGTGATGGACCGCCGCGTACGCGCCTACTACGCCGGCGAGGAATACCAGCTGAGTGCTACCCAGCAGGCCTGATCGAAGAGTTCCACGCCTTGGCGGCAAGCCCTACCCCGGCTTGCCGCCTTTTTTCTTTCTGCTGTCCGGCACCGGGCCGCTCTTCGCAGGATGGCGTGGAGCGCAGCGATACCCATCACTCCCGCGTGAAGACCGCATGGGTATCGCTTAGGCTCCACCCGTCCTACCGGGCTGGCACGGTGCAGACCGGCCCTATCGGTAGTTCACGAGCAAGCTCGTTCCTACAAAAAACAGTCCCGCTCGCGCCGTCTATCACCTGCGGAAAAACTTTCTGACCATTCGGACAGAAATTTTATTGACTCAAAAGTCAGCTTTCCATAAATTCGCCTCCAGTGCCCTACCAAAAACAAGAATCAGCCTGGAGGCAAGCCTTGATCAGGTTCCTGCTCAATCGCGAGCTGCGTGTCGAAGACCGCCTCGATCCCAATCTCACCGTGCTCAACTACCTGCGCCAGACCCTGGGCAAGACCGGCACCAAGGAGGGTTGTGCCTCCGGTGACTGCGGCGCCTGCACGGTGGTCGTCGGTGAACTGGTCGGCGAAGAAGGTGCCGAGCGCGTCCGCTACCGCACCCTCAACTCCTGCCTGACGTTCGTTTCCTCGTTGCATGGCAAGCAGTTGATCAGCGTCGATGACTTGAAGCACCGCGGCGAACTGCACGGTGTGCAGCAAGCCATGGTCGACTGCCACGGCTCGCAGTGCGGCTTCTGCACCCCCGGCTTCGTCATGTCGCTGTTCGCCCTGCAGAAGAACAGCGCTGGCGAGACCGCCGACGAGCGCAAGGCCGAGGCCCATGAAGCGCTGGCCGGCAACCTGTGCCGCTGCACCGGCTACCGCCCGATCCTCGATGCCGCCGAACAATCCTGCTGCCAGAAGCAGCCGGACCAGTTCGACGTCGCCCAGCCCGAGATCATCGCCCAGCTCAAGGCCATCGCCCCGCGCGAAACCGCCGAGCTCAACAGCGGCGACAAGCGCTGCCTGCTGCCGCTGACCATCGCCGACCTGGCCGATATCTACACCGCCAACCCGCAGGCACGCCTGCTCGCCGGCGGCACCGACCTGGCCCTGGAAGTCACCCAGTTCCACCGCGAACTGCCGGTGATGATCTACGTCGGCCACGTCGAGGAAATGAAGCGCGTCGAAGTCTTCGACGACCGCATCGAGATCGGCGCAGCCACCCCGCTGACCGATTGCTACGAAGCGCTGTCCCGCGACTACCCGGACTTCGGCGAGCTGCTGCACCGCTTCGCCTCGCTGCAGATCCGCAACCAGGGCACCCTGGGTGGCAACATCGGCAACGCCTCCCCCATCGGCGACTCGCCGCCGCTGCTGATCGCACTCGGCGCGCGCCTGGTGCTGCGCAAGGGCAGCGAGCGCCGCGAGCTGCCGATCGATGAATACTTCATCGACTACAAGGTCACCGCGCGCCAGGAAGGCGAGTTCATCGAGCAGGTGATCATCCCGCGCCCGCAGGCCAACCAGGCGTTCCGCGCCTACAAGGTCTCCAAGCGCCTGGACGACGACATCTCCGCCGTCTGCGCCGCGCTCCAGATCACCGTGGAAGACTGCAGGATTACCGCCGTGCGCACCGGCTTTGGCGGCATGGCCGCCATCCCGAAACGTGCCAAGGCCTGTGAAGCCGCCCTGCTCGGCCAGACCTTCAACAGCGCCACCTTCGAACGCGCAGCGCTGGCGTTGAGCGAGGACTTCGCCCCGCTCACCGACTTCCGTGCAAGCAAGGAATACCGCCTGCTCACCGCGCAGAACCTGCTGCGCAAGTGCTTCCTGGAGCTGGAAGCTCCCCAGGCCGTAACTCGGGTGACCTCTTATGCATAAGCCACACAAGACCCAGGAAGAACTCGCCGAACTGTTCCGCGCCGACCTCACCACTGGCGTCGGCCGCAGCGTCAAGCACGAGAGCGCGCCCAAGCACGTCAGCGGCGAAGCGATCTACATCGACGACCGCCTGGAATTCCCCAACCAGCTGCACGTCTATGCCCGAATGAGCGACCGCGCCCATGCGCGCATCACCAAGCTGGACGTTAGCCCCTGCTACCAGTTCCCCGGTGTGGCCATCGCCATCACCAAGGACGACGTACCCGGCCAGCTGGACATCGGCCCGGTGGTCGCCGGTGACCCGCTGCTGGCCGACGGCAAGGTCGAGTACGTCGGCCAGATGGTCATCGCCGTGGCCGCCGACAGCCTGGAAACCGCGCGCAAGGCGGCCATGGCCGCGATCATCGAGTACGAGGACCTGGAGCCGGTGCTCGACGTGGTCGAAGCGCTGCGCAAGAAGCACTTCGTGCTCGACAGCCACCAGCACAAGATCGGCGACTCGCAAGGCATGCTCGCTACCGCGCCGAACCGCATCCAGGGCACCCTGCACATCGGCGGCCAGGAACACTTTTACCTGGAGACGCAGATCTCCTCGGTGATGCCCACCGAGGACGGTGGCGTGATCGTCTACACCTCCACCCAGAATCCCACCGAAGTGCAGAAGCTGGTGGCCGAAGTGCTGGGCATCTCCTTCAACAAGGTGGTCATCGACATGCGCCGCATGGGTGGTGGCTTTGGCGGCAAGGAAACCCAGGCGGCCGCTCCGGCCTGCCTGTGCGCCGTGATCGCGCGCCTCACCGGCCGACCGGCGAAGATGCGCCTGCCGCGTGTCGAAGACATGCAGATGACCGGCAAGCGCCACCCGTTCTACGTCGAGTACGACGTGGGCTTCGAGGACGACGGCCTGCTGCACGGCATCAACATCGAGCTGGCCGGCAACTGCGGCTACTCGCCGGACCTCTCCGGCTCCATTGTCGACCGCGCGATGTTCCACTCCGACAACGCCTACTTCCTTGGCAACGCCACGGTGAACGGTCACCGCTGCAAGACCAATACCGCATCGAACACCGCCTACCGCGGCTTCGGCGGCCCGCAGGGCATGGTCGCCATCGAGGAGATCATGGACGCCGTCGCGCGCCACCTCGGCAAGGACCCGCTGGAAGTGCGCAAGCGCAACTACTACGGCAAGGACGAGCGCAACGTCACCCACTACTACCAGCAGGTGGAACACAACCTGCTGCAGGAGATGACCGAGGAACTGGAAGCCAGCGCCGAGTACGCCAGGCGCCGCATTGAAATCCGCGAGTTCAACGCCACCAGTCCAGTGCTGAAGAAGGGCCTGGCGCTGACCCCGGTCAAGTTCGGCATCAGCTTCACCGCCACTTTCCTCAACCAGGCTGGCGCGCTGATCCACATCTACACCGACGGCAGCATCCACCTGAACCACGGCGGCACCGAAATGGGCCAGGGCCTGAACACCAAGGTCGCCCAGGTGGTGGCCGAGGTCTTCCAGGTCGACATCGACCGCGTGCAGATCACCGCGACCAACACCGACAAGGTGCCCAACACCTCGCCGACCGCCGCCTCCTCCGGTGCCGACCTGAACGGCAAGGCCGCGCAGAACGCCGCCGAGACCCTCAAGCAGCGCCTGGTGGAGTTCGCCGCCAAGCACTGGAAGGTGACCGAGGAAGACATCGAGTTCCGCAACAACCAGGTACGCGTGCGCGATCTGATCGTGCCCTTCGAGGAGCTGGTACAGCAGGCCTACTTCGGCCAGGTGTCGCTCTCCTCCACCGGCTTCTACCGCACGCCGAAGATCTACTACGACCGCAGCCAGGCGCGCGGCCGGCCGTTCTACTACTACGCCTACGGCGTGTCCTGCTCGGAGGTGATAGTCGACACCCTCACCGGCGAGTACAGGATGCTGCGCAGCGACATCCTGCATGACGTCGGCGCCTCGCTGAACCCGGCCATCGATATCGGCCAGGTGGAAGGCGGCTTCGTCCAGGGCATGGGCTGGCTGACCATGGAAGAGCTGGTGTGGAACGCCAAGGGCAAGCTGATGACCAACGGCCCGGCGAGCTACAAGATCCCGGCCATCGCCGACATGCCCATCGACCTGCGGGTAAAGCTGGTGGAAAACCGCAAGAACCCGGAGCAGACGGTGTTCCATTCCAAGGCCGTCGGCGAGCCGCCGTTCATGCTGGGCATCTCGGTGTTCTGCGCGATCAAGGACGCCGTGGCGAGCCTGGCCGACTACCGCGCCCAGCCGCAGATCGATGCCCCGGCCACTCCCGAGCGCGTGCTCTGGGGCGTGGAGCAGATGCGCAAGCTGAAGCTGGCCCAGGCGGAAAAATCGCCGGCTCAGGTCGAGCCGGCGTGATGTGACCATGGGGCACCGCTGGCCGGGAGAGGCGTCCCCACTTCCGTCCTCCACCCCGCCAGCGGCGCCCCACCCTATAGAGAGCCGCAGGAGCGGGCTCCGTCCGCGATAGGCCCGCATCGCGCCGGATGCCATCGCGGACAAAGTCCGCTCCTACGCAAAGCCCACCTCCGAGGTTCGAAACGATGAACTGGATCAGTGCCCTCGCCGACCTGCAACAACGCGCCGAAGCCAGCGTGCTGGTGACCATCATCGAAGAGCGCGGCTCCACCCCGCGCAACGCCGGCTCCAAGATGGTCATCAGTGCCGACAAGGCCTACGACACCATCGGCGGCGGCCACCTCGAATTCAAGGCCATGGCCATCGCCCGCGAGATGCTGCAGAACCGCGAGCGCGAGCCGAAGCTGGAGCGTTTCAGCCTTGGCGCCAGCCTCGGCCAGTGCTGCGGCGGCGCCACCGTGCTGCTGTTCGAACCCATGGGCCAGCCCCAGGCCCACATCGCCGTGTTCGGCGCCGGCCATGTCGGCCGCGCCCTGGTGCCGCTGCTCGCCAGCCTGCCGTGCAAGGTACGCTGGATCGACTCGCGGGAGGCCGAGTTTCCCGACCACATCCCCGAGGGCGTGACCCGCGTGATCAACGAGGACGTCATCGACGAGATCGACGAGATGCCCGCCGGCAGCTACTTCATCGTCATGACCCACAACCACGCGCTGGACCTGGAGCTGACCGCGAAGATCCTCCAGCGCAACGACTTCACCTACTTCGGCCTGATCGGCTCGGACACCAAGCGTGCCAAGTTCGAGCACCGCCTGCGCGACCGTGGCTTCGCCGCCGACACCGTGCAGCGCATGCGCTGCCCCATGGGCATCAGCGAAGTGAAGGGCAAGCTGCCGGTGGAGATCGCCGTGTCCATTGCCGGCGAAGTCATCGCCACCTACAACGCCACCTTCGGTCAGGAGACCGCCAGGGGCGAGAACACCGTGGCCAAACTGTTACCCACGAGCCGCCGCGCACGCACCGCCGAAAGCGGCGCCTGATTTCCAACCTGCATGGTTTCGTGATGGGTATCGCTCCGCTCCACCCATCCTACGGATCCGTGACCTGTTTTTTGTAGGATGGGTGGAGCGCCAGCGATACCCATCGAAAAGCGTCCGAAGACGCGTCAATTCCGATTTGCGAGAGATCGATGAGCACTCAAGCCAAAGCCTACCGCGCCAGTATCCTGCACAGCGTCGCCGACCCCGCCGAAGTCGGCGTGGAGAAGTCCTACCAGTACTTCGAGGACGGCATCCTGCTGGTGGAAGACGGCAAGGTCGCCCGCCTCGGCCACGCGGCCGAGCTGTTGCCGCAACTGGGCGGCGTGGAAGTGGTCGAGTACCGCGACGCGCTGATCACCCCCGGCTTCATCGACACCCACATCCACTACCCGCAGACCGGCATGATCGCTTCCTACGGCGAGCAACTGCTGGACTGGCTGAACACCTACACCTTCCCCACCGAGAAGCAGTTCGCCGACCCGGCCCACGCCGCCGACGTCGCCGGCATCTTCCTCAAGGAACTGCTGCGCGCCGGCACCACCACCGCGCTGGTGTTCGGCACCGTGCACCCGCAGTCGGTGGACGCGCTGTTCGGCGCGGCCGAAAAACTCGACCTGCGCCTGATCGCCGGCAAGGTGATGATGGACCGCAATGCGCCGGACTACCTGACCGATACCGCCGAAAGCAGCTATACCGACAGCAAGGCGCTGATCGAGCGCTGGCATGGCAAGGGCCGTCTGCTCTACGCGGTAACCCCGCGCTTTGCTCCGACCAGTACACCGGAACAGCTCGACGCCGCCGGCCGCCTGCTCAAGGAGCACCCCGGCGTGTACCTGCACACGCACCTGTCGGAAAACCTCAAGGAAATCGAGTGGGTCAAGGAGCTGTTCCCGGAGCGCAAGGGCTACCTGGACGTCTATGACCACCACGGCCTGCTCGGCCCGCGCTCGGTGTTCGCCCACGGCGTGCACCTGTGCGACGGCGAGTGCCAGCGCCTGTCGGAAACCGGTTCGGCCGTGGCCTTCTGCCCGACTTCCAACCTGTTCCTGGGCAGCGGCCTGTTCGACCTGAACAAGCTGGAAAAACACAAGGTAAAAGTCGGCCTGGGCACCGACGTCGGCGCCGGCACCAGCTTCTCCCAGCTGCAATCGCTGAACGAGGCCTACAAGGTCATGCAGCTGCAGGGCAAGAAGCTCGACCCGTTCAAGTCGTTGTACCTGGCCACCCTCGGCGGCGCCCGTGCGCTGGAACTGGACGACAAGGTCGGCAGCTTCGCGCAGGGCAACGAGGCCGACTTCGTGGTCCTCGACTACAAGGCCACCCCGCTGCTGGACTACCGCCTGCAGCAGGCGAAGACCCTGGAGGAAAAACTCTTCGCACTGGTCATCCTCGGCGACGACCGTACCGTGAAGGAGACCTTCGCGCACGGCCGCAACGTGCATCGCCGCGGCTGACCCCTTACGGCTCCGGCGCCGGGTCCTCGCTCAGGACCAACCCGGCGCCGGGGCCGCTTTTCTTTCTGCATCCTGTCTGAACTCCGTCATCCCGACCTGCGTAGGAGCGGACGCCTTCCGCAATCGCTTCCAGGCAACGCATCGGTGCCTGCCCGGGCTCGTGAGGACGCCTACTCCCGCACCTCGACCAGCACCGGACACGGAGCCCGCTCGATCACCCGCTGCCCCACCGACGGGTCCAGCAACCGCTCGATACGCCCCAGGTGCCGGTGACCGATCACGATCAGATCGCACCCAAGCCGCTCCGCCTCGCGCAGGATGGCCCGCGCCGGATCGCCCGCCACCACGGCACCCGATGCACTGCAGGGCTGCAGTTGCGCCACCGCCTCATCCACCAGCGCCTGAGCTTCGTTCTGCTCCTGTTCGGCCGGTGGGTACTCCAGCGCGTCCTGGCGCGGCATGGCGAAGGCGCGATCCACGGCGCAAACCACGTGAACCTGCGCCCCGTTGCAGCGGGCCAGCTCGCCGGCGGTCGCAATGATGCGCGGCGACTGCGCCGCGCCGTCGATGGCCAGGAGAATCCGTTGGTACATGCCTTTCTTCCCCAAACAATGAAATCCGCCGCCATTCTTCGGGCCAGGGCGCGGAGCGTAAAGGCACGCAAAACGTAATGGACCATTGCATGAAACGCACGCTTGCCCATTCAGCCCTTCGCCATGGAACATGACTCGTCCCGTGTCAACCGCTTCGGAGTCACCATGGCCCTGCCCGATCTCAACCTGCTGGTCGCCCTCAACATCCTGCTCGAAGAAGGCAGCGTGGTCGGCGCCGCGCGGCGCATGCACCTGAGCCCGCCAGCGATGAGCCGCACCCTGTCGCGCATCCGCGAGGCGGTGGGCGACCCGATCATGGTCCGCGCCGGACGCAACCTGGTCCCTACGCCCCGTGCCCTGCAATTGCGCGAGGAAGTCAGCGACCTGGTGGAACATGCCGTGCGCCTGTTCAACGCCAAGGAAAACCTGCGCATGGACCAGCTAGAGCGCTGCTTCGTGCTGCGCTCCAACAACGTGCTGGTGGGCGGCTTCGCCTCGCGCATGCTGGCGGTGATGAAGGCCGAGGCGCCGCGCTGCAGCCTGCGGATCGCCCCGGAAGCCGACTTCGATGACGAAGCCCTGCGGCAGAATCGCATCGACCTGTATATCGGCGGCGCTTCGACGCTGGAGCCGGAAATCCGCACGCAGACGTTGTTCACCACCAACTTCGTCGGCCTGGCGCGGCGCGACCATCCCATCTTCGACGACGAAATCACCGCCGAACGCTTCGCCGCCTTCCCGCAGATCAGCGTGTCGCGGCGCGGCAAATCACGCGGGCCGATCGACGAGGAACTGGCCAACCTCGGGCTGCATCGGGAAATCCGCCTGACCGCACCGACCTTCCACTCTTCGATCTTCGCCCTGCTGGAGTCCGACCTGGTATTGCCGATTCCCGAGCACTCGCTGTGGCGCCTGGACCGCCTGGGCTTCGCCCTGCGCCAGTTCGACATTCCGCTGCCGCTCAAGTCGGTGGTGATCATCCAGGCCTGGCACCCGCGCTTCGACAACGACCCGGCACACAGTTGGCTGCGACAGACGGTGAAGCGCGTATGCACGGAACTGCGCGAGAGCTCCGGCCTGCTGAGCTGATCGCACGACCAGTGCACCAGACACACTAATTAGCTGCAATCATTTCAATTTCCACAGCTATCGCCCTTCCCTAGACTCGGTCGCAAATACCCGAGTTGATTCCTATGCCTTGCACATCACCGCCCAAGGGCGGCGGCATCGGCCATCCCCATGGAGGCCGGCCATGACCGCGCTCGCCCCGGTTTCCGCCGCCAGCCCGCAAACCGCGAAACCTTCCGCTCCTGTCGCCCAGCCATTCGGCCTGCGCATCGTGGTCGGCATGATCGGCGTACTGGTCGCCTCCCTCAGCGCCGGCCTCAACGAGAAGGTCACGGACCTCGCCATGACCGACGTGCGCGGCGCGCTGTCCATCGGCCACGACGAAGGCACCTGGCTGATCGCCCTATACTCGGCGGCGCAGGTTGCCGCCATGGCCTTCGCGCCCTGGTTCTCGGTCACCGTGTCGCTGCGCCGCTTCACCCTCGGCGCCATCGCCTGCTTCGCGCTGCTCGCGTTGCTCTGCCCCTTCGCGCCGAATGTCGAGACGTTGTATCTGCTGCGCCTGCTGCAAGGCTTCGCCGGCGGTTGCATGCCGCCGATGCTGATGACCGTGGCGCTGCGCTTCCTGCCGCCGGGAATCAAGCTGTACGGCCTGGGGGCCTATGCGCTGACCGCGACCTTCGCGCCCAACCTGGGCATGCCGCTGGCGGCGTTGTGGACCGAGTTCGTCGGCTGGCAGTGGGTGTTCTGGCAGGTCATCCCGCTCTGCGCCGTGGCGCTGGCCGCCGTTGCCTGGGGTATCCCGCAGGACCCGCTGCGCCTGGAGCGCCTGAAGCAATTCGATTACCTGGGTCTCGCCCTCGGCCTGCCGGGCATCCTGATGCTGGTGATGGGCCTGCTGCAGGGGGAGCGCCTGGACTGGTTCGAATCCGAACTGATCAGCCTGCTGGTGATCGGCGGCGCCGGACTGCTGGCGGCCTTCTTCATCAACGAATGGACGCATCCGCTGCCCTTCTTCCGCCTGGACATCCTCAAGCGGCGCAACTTCACCCACTCGCTGATTACCCTCGCCGGCGTGCTGGTGGTGCTCGGCGCATGCGCTGGCGTGCCGGCGTCCTACCTCGCCTCAGCCCACGGCTATCGCCCGCTGCAATCGGCGCCCATGGCGCTGCTGGTGGCGCTGCCGCAACTCATCACGCTGCCCCTGGTGGCCGCGCTGTGCAACATCCCGCGGGTGGACTGCCGCTGGGTGCTGGCCATCGGTATCAGCCTGTGCGGCCTGTCCGCTTTCGGCATGAGCCAGCTCACCAGCGAGTGGACGCGGGAGAACTTCTACTGGCTGCTGGCGTTGCAGATCATTGGCCAGCCGATGGCCATCGTGCCGCTGCTGATGTCCGCCACCAGCGTCGTCGCGCCCATCGAAGGACCGTTCGCCTCGGCCTGGTTCAACAGCGTGCGCGCCTTCTCGGCGGTGCTCGGCAGCGCCGTGGTGTCGATCCTGATGACCTGGCGCGAGCACTACCACTCCAACCGCCTGGTCGATCACCTGGGCAACGCCTCCCAAGCCCTGGGCCTGCGCCTGGAGCAACTGGGGGGCGCCGAGAACATCGGCCGACTGGCCAGCCAGGTGCGCGGCCAGGCCGGCGTGCTCGCCGCCGCCGACACGCTGCTGGCGATGTCCTGGCTGGCCGCAGCCCTGCTCGTCCTGATTCCCCTGCTGCCGCTGCGGGTCTATCCGCCGCGTCCTGTCGTCCCCGCAAATTAAAAGGTCTGCCCATGTCGAAACTGAGCTCCCGTCGCGGCAGTCTGGCCCTGGTTGCCGTACTGCTTCTCGCCCTTGTCGTCTATCTGCTGCTGCGCCTGCTGGGGCCCACTCGCGAGCAGAGCACCGACGACGCTTACATCCATGCCGACTTCACTCTGGTGGCGCCGAAGATCGCCGGCTTCATCGAGGAAGTGCTGGTGGAAGACAACCAGTCGGTGAAGGCCGGGCAGGTCCTGGCACGCATCGATGCCCGCGACTACCATGCCGCGCTGGACGCCGCCGAAGCCGACGTGCTGGCCGCAGAGGCGCGTCACCACCATGTCGCCGCCGACCTCGAGCGCCAGCAGGCGGTGATTGCCCAGAGCGCCGCCCAGGTGCAGGCCGACCAGGCTGCGCTGACCTTTGCCGCGCAGGAACTGAACCGCTACCAGCACCTCGCCACCCAGGGCGCCGGCACGTTGCAGAATGCCCAGCAGGCGCGCTCGCGCGTCGATTCGGCGAAGGCCGTCCTGGACAAGGACAAGGCCGCCGCGCTGGCCGCCCGCAAGCAGCTCGATGTGCTGCTGGCACAGCAGGCCGAGGCCCTGGGCGCACTGAAGCGTGGGGAGGCGCAGCTGCAGCAGGCGCAACTGAACCTGTCGTACACCGAGATCCGCGCGCCCTTCGACGGCATGGTCGGCCGCCGCGCCGTGCGCGTCGGCGCCTACACCACGCCGGGCAATGCGCTGCTCGCGGTAGTACCGCTGCAGAACGCCTACGTGGTAGGCAACTTCCAGGAAACCCAGCTGACCGACGTACAACCTGGCCAGGCCGTGGAGATCAGCATCGACACCTTCCCCGGCGAGAAACTGCGCGGCCACGTCGACAGCATCGCCCCGGCCACCGGCCTGAGCTTCGCGCCCATCGCCCCGGACAACGCCACCGGCAACTTCACCAAGATCGTCCAGCGCATTCCGGTGAAGATCGTCCTCGACGCCGACCAGCCGCTGCGCGAGAAGCTGCGCGTCGGCATGTCGGTGATCGCACGGATCGACACCGGCAAGCACGCCAGCACCGAGCAGAAGGTGGCCGCGCAATGATCGCCCCGCGTGCTCCCCTGCTCCTTGCTCTGCTCGCGCTCGGCGCCTGCAGCGTCGGCCCGGACTTCCAGCGCCCGGAGGATGCCAATGCGGTGGACTGGTTTGCCCAGCGCGGCGACGCACCGAGCCAGGCGCTCAACGCCCCGCTGGAGGCGCAGTGGTGGACGCTGCTGGGCGATCCGCAGCTCAACGACCTGCAACGCCGCGTGGCGAATGCCAACCTCGACCTGCGCGAAGCCGATGCGCGGCTGCAGCAGAGCCGGGCCATCCGCCAGGCGCTGGGCGGCGATGCCGTGCCCAACGTCGGCGCGGAGCTGGGCTACCAGCGCAAGCGCAACAGCGAAGCGGGCCTGAGCGATCCGTCCGGCAAAGCCGGCAAGGACAGCTTCAACCAGCTCGACGGCGGCTTCGACCTGTCGTGGGAGCTGGACTTCTGGGGCCGCGTGCGCCGCGAGCTGGAAGCCGCCGACGCCAACGTCCAGGCCACCGAGGAGAGCCGTCGCGACGTGCTGGTCTCGGTGCTCGCCGAGACCGCGCGCAACTACCTGCAGCTGCGCGCCGAACAGGACCTGGAAGCCATCATCCGCGGCAACCTGGAGATCGCCCAGCGCAGCCTGGAGCTGACCCGCCTGCGTCGCGCCGATGGCGTCGCCACCGAACTGGACGTGGCCGAGGCGCTGACCCAGGTCGCCAGCATCGAAGCGCGCCTGCCCGACAGCCAGAAGCGCCAGGCGCGGCTGATCAACGCCCTGGGCTACCTTTTGGGCGAAGCGCCCGGCGCACTGCAGGCCGAACTCGCCCAGGCCAGACCCGTACCCCAGCCACCGCGTGGCGTGCCGGTCGGCCTGCCGTCCGAACTGGCCCAGCGCCGCCCGGATATCCGCCGAGCCGAAGCCACGCTGCACGCTGCCACCGCCAGCATCGGCGTGGCCAAGGCGGACTTCTATCCGCGCATCAGCCTCAATGGCAGCTTCGGCTTCCAGGCGCTGCAACTGTCGAACTTCGGCGACTGGAACAGCCGCACCTTCGGTATCGGCCCGAGCTTGTCGCTGCCGATTTTCGAAGGCGGGCGCCTGAAGGGCATGCTCGCCCTGCGCGAAGCGCAGCAGCAGGAATCCGCCATCGCCTACCGGCGCACCGTGCTCAACGCCTGGCGGGAGGTGGACGACGCCCTCACCGACTACGCCGCAGACCAGCGCCGCCTCGCCAGTCTCGACACGGCCGCGGAACATGGCCGCGTCGCCCTGGCCAACGCCCGCGAGCAGTACAAGGCCGGCGCGGTGGACTTCCTCAACGTGCTCAGCGCCCAGCGCGAACTGCTGGCCACCGAGGAACAGCAGGTGCGCAGCCGCGAGGCCGTGGCGACCACGCTGGTGCTGCTCTACAAGTCCCTGGGGGGCGGCTGGCAACAGGCCGAGGAAAGCGCGCAGAACCCCTAGGAGCGCCCCATGGGCGCGTTCGCAAATAACGTCCGCGGCGTAAATGCCTGACCTTGCCTAACAGCGGACTCTGTCCGCGATGATTTCCGGCACGCACGACGGTTCGGGCCCTGATTCGCGAGCAATGACGGCCCGCCTCGGTCCTATGTAAGGCCGTTCGAGCTGAAACGAAAAAGCCCCGCAGAAGCGGGGCTTTTTTCTGGCTTGGTAATCAGGCTGCCGAGTCGGCGTCGGCCTTGCTGCGGCGGGGTTTCTTCTTGCCGGCCAGCAGGTGCGAAAACACCGCGTGCAGGTCACCCGAGGCACCATCCACATCCAGGTTCAGCTTGTCGTCGATGTGCGCCATGTGGTGCATCATCAGGGTAACGGCCTTTTCCTTGTCGCCCTTCTCGATGGCGTCGAGGATTTCGTTGTGCTCGTCGAACGAGCAGTGCGAGCGGCCGCCGCTTTCGTACTGGGCGATGATCAGCGAGGTCTGCGATACCAGGCTGCGCTGGAACACCACCAGCGGCGCGTTCTTCGCCATTTCGGCAAGTTTCAGGTGGAACTCGCCGGAGAGGCGGATGCCGGCGCCACGGTCGCCGCGGGCGAAGCTGGATTGCTCCTGTTTCACCATGTCGCGCAACTCGGCCAGGGAATCGCTGCTGGCATTGTCCACGGCCAGCTCGGTGATCGCGCGCTCGACGGTGCGACGGGCGAAGAGGATCTGCCGGGCTTCATCGATGCTCGGGCTGGCCACCACGGCGCCACGGTTCGGGCGCAGCAGCACAACCTGTTCGTGAGCCAGGCGCGACAGGGCGCGACGGATGATGGTGCGGCTGACGCCGAAGATTTCGCCGAGGGCCTCTTCGCTCAGCTTGGTGCCTGGCGCCAGGCGCTGCTCGAGGATGGCGTCGAAGATGTGCGCGTAGACGATCTCGTCCTGAGTGCCGCTGCGCGCCTTGCCATTGCGCGGCTGCTTCCTGATCTGTTGCAACTGGTCGGTCATCGGAGTCGAACCCTGCTCAGCCGGGTTGAACCGGCGCGAAATCCGTGGGGGCTTTACGTGGAGCTGGCCGCGGGCCAGGCATGGGGCACAGTGTACACAAAGTGGCCACTATCGTGCAGCCGTCGCGAGCGACTCGGCATCCATCCCAAGGCCGCACGGTGCAGGAGCTTGGCGAAGGTCAGCGTGCGACCATTCCGATGCTTTTCTTGTAAAAATCTTTCAGACAGACACTAAACATTATTTGAACTTTTTGTACACAACTGCATAATCGCGGCGTGACTTCCTGACCCAAAGGTCAACATTCACACCCTCACAACTCTTTCCGTTAGCGCAAGGGACGCAGGTGAACCAGCCGACGGCAAGGGACCAACAACAAGAGCGTTGAGGAGTACCGCTGTGGAAAGCACCAAACAAGAACAACGAGCCTTTGCATCCAGTCCCCCCGCCACCGGCCTGCTCGAACGCCTGTTCAAGCTCAGCCAGCACGGCACCACCGTGAAGACCGAACTCGCCGCAGGTCTCACGACCTTCATCACCATGGCGTACATCATCTTCGTCAACCCCAACATCATGGCCGACGCCGGCATCGACCACGGCGCCGCGTTCGTCGCAACCTGCCTCGCCGCGGCGCTCGGCTGCTTCCTGATGGGCCTCTACGCCAACTGGCCGGTGGGCCTGGCGCCGGGCATGGGCCTCAACGCCTTCTTCACCTACACCGTAGTCAAGACCATGAACTACAGCTGGGAGATCGCGCTGGGCGCGGTGTTCATTTCCGGCATCGCCTTCATGATCCTGACCTTCTCGCGCATCCGCGAATGGCTGCTCAACAGCATCCCGGTCAGCCTGCGTTTCGCCATGGGCGCCGGTGTTGGCCTGTTCCTCGGGCTGATCGGCCTGAAGACCGCCGGCATCGTGGTTGCCAGTCCCGCCACCCTGGTTCACCTGGGCGACCTGACCAGCCCCGGCCCGCTACTCGCCGCCATCTGCTTCCTGATGATCGCCGTACTGGAATACCGCCGCGTGTTCGGCGGCATCCTGATCAGCATTCTTACCGTCACCGTGGCCGGCATTGCGCTGGGCATCGTCCAGTTCGGCGGCGTGTTCTCCATGCCGCCGAGCCTGGCGCCGACCTTCATGGCGATGGACATTTCCGGTGCGTTCAACGTGACCATGATCAGCGTGATCCTGGCCTTCCTCTTCGTGCACATGTTCGACACCGCCGGCACCCTCATGGGCGTCGCCCAGCGCGCGCATCTGGTGCGTGAAGACGGTCGCATCGAGAACCTGTCCAAGGCGATGAAGGCCGACAGCACCTCCAGCGCCTTCGGCGCGGTGCTGGGCGTGCCGCCGGTGACCAGCTACGTGGAAAGCGCGGCGGGCGTCGCCGCTGGCGGCCGCACCGGCCTGACCGCCGTGGTGGTGGGCGTGCTGTTCGTCGCCGCAATGTTCTTCGCCCCGCTGGCCGGCATGATCCCCGCCTACGCCACCGCCGGTGCGCTGATCTACGTCGCCATGCTGATGATGGGCGGCATGGCCCATATCGACTGGAACGAGCACACGGAGACCATCCCGGCCATCGTCACCGTGATCATGATGCCGCTGACCTTCTCGGTCGCCGACGGTATCGCCCTGGGCTTCGTAACCTACGTGGCGATGAAGGTCTTCACCGGCCGCCATAAGGATGTGACCATCAGCCTGTACGCGCTGTGCGCGATCTTCGTGGCCAAGTTCATCTTCCTCTGACCACGGAAAAAACCGCACAAAAAAGGCCCCGGCAATCGCTGGGGCCTTTTCATTTTTCCGGGGTCTACGCCATCTGGCGCCAGGCCTTTTTCACCAGCGCCGCAGCCACCTCATGGCGCGGCGTTCGCGAGCGCAACCTTGAAACTGATCTCGGTTCCGACACCCAACCGGCTGACCGCGCTTATCTCGCCATCCATCAATTCCACCAAGCTGCGGCATAGCGCGAGCCCCAGGCCGGTCCCTCCGCTTTCGATGCGCTCACCGTCCAGGCTGAACGCGAAGGGCTCGAACAATGTGGCCAACTCGTCTTCGCCAATGCCGAAGCCGGTGTCGATGACATCCACCTGCACCTCGACCAGTCCCTTGCCGCATCCTCGTGCGCAGAGCCGCACGCGTATCGATCCGTTGTCGGTGAACTTCAGTGCGTTATCCAGGAGGTTCTGCAGAATCTGCCGCAAACGCAGCGGGTCACCCCAGACATTCGGCTCCAGTGCCAGATCGAAGTCGACTTCCAGCTTCAACCCCTTGGCAGCCGCCGTCTCCCGCACCATGGACACCTGACGCTCCACCAGCGCGCGCAGGTCGACCGGCTCTTCGGCCAGCGGGAGTCTCCCCGTCTTGGCACGGCTCAGCAGATTCAGGTCGTCGAGCACATGCAGCAGGTTCTGCGCCACTGAGCGCGCTACGGTCAGCGGCTCCCGGCGACGCTGAGGGTCATCCTGATTCAAAGCCAGGTCGATCATCGCGACGATATTCTGCAAGGGCCCCTGCATCTGGCCCCCCATGCCGGCCAGGAACTGAGTTTTTCCGCGACTGATGGCCTCGACGCGCGCATTGGCATTGCGCAGAGCCCGCACCAGGTCGTCCTGATCCGTGATATTGATCGCGCCGCACACGGCACCCAGCAAGTGACCATCCACATCCCGGTAGGGACGTCCCCAGTGGTGGTAGACCCTTCGCCCATTCACCGTATGGATTTCGACGTCCGCTTCATAAGGCTCGCCGTTGCCGATGGCATCGATCAGGTTCTTGCGAAGCAATTCCTCTTCCCCGGAGTCCGCCAACACCCCGAGCTCGCCCATCCGCCGGCCTACCACCTCCTCCAGGGGTACCCCGAGGATATCCAGTGCCGCCTGATTGCAAAATTGCACGCGGCCATCCATTCCACGAATAGTCGTCGCAAAAGGCAGAGAAGCAATCACATGACGCAAGAACTCCAGTTCGCGGCGCTGTTCCTCCGTCAACAACACCTCTGCTGACTCCACCTGCTCCGGTGCGCCGCCTTCCACCAGCCCATGCCGCCGCCCGATGTCGATCAACTCCACCAGCGACTTCGCATGCAGCTTCTGCATCAGGCGCACCTTGTAGGTACTGACCGTCTTGTCGCTGATCGAGAGCTGATCGGCGATCGCAATATTGCTCATGCCCCGCGCCAGCAGTTGCAGAACGCTCAGCTCGCGTACCGACAGTCCCTTGATCAACTCGCCATGCCCGGCCTCCTCGGCAGCACTGACGCTGCCCAGTGCGTGGCTGGGGAAATAGCTGTGCCCCTGGGCGATCGCACGCACCGCCTCGCGCACGGCCTGCGGGTCTTCCTGCTTGCTGACGAATCCGGCGGCGCCAGCGGTCAGGCAGCGCCCGGCGAAATATTCGGAATCCTGCGACGTGAGCACCAGCACCTTCACCGGCGACTCCTGGGCCACCAGGCGCTGCAGGACTTCCAGCCCGCCCAGGCGCGGAATGGACAGCTCAAGAATCATCAGGTCAGGTTTGCACTGCCGCACCTGATGCAAGGCGTCCGGGCCGTTGTCCGCTTCGCCGACCACTTCATGGCGGTCAGCCTCCATCATCAGGCGCAAGGCGTGCCGCGTGACCGGCTGTTCTTCGACAATCAGAATTCTACTCATGGGACTCTCAGACAAAATGGTTCCAGATAGTTCTAGACCAGCCCCGCCGAGCCTGCCGCCGGAAAAACTCGCAGGCAAAAAAAAGCCCGCAGTGTGGGCGGGCTGAGGAAGACTCCACGAAGAGTCAGGGGGAAGACCTACGGGCGGGGACTAGCTGCCGCGATAGGTGGAATAGCTGTAGGGGGAAATCAGCAGCGGCACATGGTAGTGGTCGCTTTCCGAGGCGATGCCGAAGCGCAGTACGACCTGGTCGAGGAACGCAGGCTTCGGCAGCTCGACGCCACGGGCACGGTAGTAGTCGCCAGCATTGAACAGCAGCTGGTAGACGCCGGCACGGAAGTCCTCGCCCTGCAGCAGCGGTTCGTCGCAACGGCCATCGTCATTGGTCACGCGGGTGGTGATCAGCTCCAGCTGCTGGCCTTCGACGCGGTACAGCTCGATCTTGATGCCGTGGCCAGGGCAGCCGTGGGCGGAATCCAGTACGTGAGTGGTCAGGCGTCCCATGGGCTTATCGGTGTCCTGCGGCGGAGCCGGCCGACACCTTCCTCCTCTGTCTTGTTGATGCGAATGAGCGGGCCGCCATCGAAGCAGCCCGCGGGTACGTTTGGTAGAAGCGAATATACCCAGCGGCACAATTGATTGTATACAAAAAACTGATTCAACCTGCCAAAAAGCCCCTGTAGCGCCCTCTGGCCAGCAATGGCAGAAGCCCGCACACAGCCAGCCAGTGCCGCGCCAGAGCAGCGCCCGCCCGGCATCCAAGCCCTATCGAACACGGATGAGCGGAATGAAACGACCGTTGCGCAGATTGTATTTACAGACCGCTCGACATTTTGTATACAATGCACCCATCAACGGCAGCGCACAGTCCATCGACCCGGCGCCGACCGCCAACCACAAGAAGGAACACTGCAGTGAGCGCTGACTATCCACGCGACCTGATCGGTTACGGCAACAACATCCCCCATCCGCACTGGCCGAACGATGCGCGCATCGCCCTGTCCTTCGTCCTCAACTATGAGGAAGGCGGCGAGCGCAACATCCTGCATGGTGATGCCGAATCCGAAGCCTTCCTGTCCGAGATGGTGGCTGCCCAGCCGCTCAAGGGCGAGCGCAACATGTGCATGGAATCGCTGTATGAGTACGGCAGCCGTGCCGGCGTGTGGCGCCTGCTCAAGCTGTTCCGCAAATACGACCTGCCGCTGACCGTGTTCGCTGTCGCCATGGCTGCCCAGCGTCACCCCGAGGCGATCCGCCAGATGGTCGCCGACGGCCACGAGATCTGCAGCCACGGCTACCGCTGGATCGACTACCAGTACATGGACGAGGCGCAGGAACGCGAACACATGTTCGAAGCCGTGCGCATCCTCACCGAACTGACCGGTCAGCGCCCGCAGGGCTGGTACACCGGCCGCCTGGGTCCGAATACCCGCCGCATCGTCCGCGAGGACGGCAACTTCCTCTACGACTCCGACACCTACGACGACGACCTGCCCTACTGGGACCCGGCCAGCACAGCCGAGAAGCCGCACCTGGTGATCCCCTACACCCTGGACACCAACGACATGCGCTTCACCCAGGTGCAGGGCTTCAACAAGGGCGACGACTTCTTCGAATACCTGAAGGATGCCTTCGACGTGCTCTACGCCGAGGGTGCCGAGGGCGCGCCGAAGATGCTCTCCATCGGCATGCACTGCCGCCTGCTGGGCCGTCCGGCGCGTATGGCCTCGCTGGAGCGTTTCATCCAGTACGTTAAAGGTCACGAGAAGGTGTGGATCACCCGCCGCGTCGATATCGCCAAGCACTGGCACGAGAAACACCCGTTCAAAGCCCAGGAGAACAAGGCATGAGCCGCTTCCAGACCCTGACCCCGGCCAGCCTCGACCGCGCCGCCTTCGTTGCCGCCTTTGCCGACATCTACGAACACTCGCCGTGGGTAGCGGAGAGGGCCTATGACCTGGGCGTCGACGACAGCCTGAACGACATCGAACTGCTGCAGCAGCGCATGGCCGACATCCTCCTGTCCGCCAGCCATGAAGCGCAGCTGGCGCTGATCAACGCGCACCCGGACCTCGCCGGCAAGGCCGCTGTCCGGGGCGAGCTGACCGCCTCCAGCACCGCCGAACAGGCCGGCGCCGGCATCCAGGATTGCACCGCCGAGGAGTTCGCCCGCTTCACCGAACTCAACGATGCCTACAAGGCCAAGTTCGGCTTCCCCTTCATCAAGGCGGTGAAGGGCAGCAACCGCCACCAGATTCTGGCCGCGTTCGAAGAACGCATCCACAACACGCCGGAGCAGGAGTTCCAGACCGCCCTGGCGGAGATCAACAAGATCGCGATGTTCCGCCTGCAGCAACTCTGAGCGAGCGGACCTTCACTCCCCTTCCCTGGGATGCATTCAAGGGAAGGGACCCATGCGAACAACGAAAAAGAAGACCAGCCATGCGTACCCTGAAGATCGAGCCGTTGACCAAGGAAGCCTTCGCACCGTTCGGTGATGTCATCGAAACCGAAGGCAGTGATTTCTTCATGATCAACAACGGTTCCACCCGCCGTTATCACAAGCTCGCCACCGTCGAAACGGCGCAGCCCGATGACAAGGCGATCATCAGCATCTTTAGCGCCGAGTCCCTGGAGATGCCCTTGCGCATCCGCATGCTGGAACGTCACCCGCAGGGCAGCCAGGCTTTCATCCCGCTGCTCGGCAACCCATTTCTGATCGTGGTCGCGCCCCTTGGCGATGTACCTGTATCGGGCCTCGTCCGCGCTTTCCTGTCCAACGGCAAGCAGGGCGTCAATTACCACCGCGGCGTCTGGCACCACCCGGTGCTGACGATCGAAAAGCGGGATGACTTCCTGGTGGTCGATCGCAGCGGTTCTGGCAACAACTGCGACGAGCATTTCTTCACCGAGGACGAACAGCTCCTCCTCGACCCCCAAGCAAACTAATAAGAGAGGCCCGCACTCCGCGACGGCGGTTTCCGGGCAAGAGGTAAAAACTGTGGAAGCACATCTCATCGAATGGCTGAACCTGCTGGTCCGCTGGATCCACATGATCGTGGGTATCGCGTGGATCGGCGCCTCGTTCTACTTCGTCTGGCTGGAAAACAACCTCAACCGCGCCAACCCGCGCGAGGGGCTTTCCGGTGACCTCTGGGCGATCCACGGTGGCGGCATCTACCACCTGGAGAAATACAAGCTCGCCCCGCCGAAAATGCCGGACAACCTGCACTGGTTCAAATGGGAGGCCTACTCGACCTGGCTGTCGGGTGTCTGCCTGCTGACCATCGTGTTCTACCTGAACCCGACCCTGTACCTGATCGCCCCGGGCAGCGACCTGGCTCCGGCTGCCGCCGTGGCCATCGGCATCGGCTCGCTGATCGCCGGCTGGTTCGTCTACAGCACCCTGTGCGACTCCCCGCTGGGCAAGAAACCCGCCCTGCTCGGCGCCATCCTGTTCGCCCTGCTGGTGCTCGCCGCCTACCTGCTCAGCCAGGTATTCAGCGGTCGCGGTGCGTACCTGCACGTGGGCGCCATCATCGGCACCATCATGGTGGGCAACGTCTTCCGTGTGATCATGCCGGCCCAACGTGCGCTGGTTAAGGCCATCGAGGAAGGCCGCGAACCCGACCCGGTACTGCCGGCCAAAGGCCTGCTGCGTTCGCGCCACAACAACTACTTCACCCTGCCGGTGCTGTTCATCATGATCAGCAACCACTTCCCGAGCACTTACGGCAGCCACTACAACTGGCTGATCCTGACCTGCATCGCGGCGCTGGCGGTGATCGTGCGTCACTACTTCAACACCCGCCACGAAGGCAACGGCATGGCCTGGGCCCTGCCCGCCGGGGCCGTCGGCATGATCGCCCTGGCCTTCGTCACCGGCCCGAACTGGCCGAGCAGCGATGCCTCCTCCAGCACCGCCCAGGCACCGAAGGTCGAGTACCAGCCGCTGCCGGAAACCGCCGTCGGCGGCAAGACCCCGGCCGAGCGCGCCAAGGACGAGGAAGCCGCCAAGGCTGCCGCCGCCCAGCAGGCTCAGGCTGCTCCGGCCCAGGCGTCCACCGCCGCCGGCTCTTCCGAAGGCTTCGACAAGGTCCACCACGTCATCCAGGAACGCTGTGCCGTGTGCCACTCGGCCAAGCCGACCAGCAACCTGTTCAGCACCGCGCCGGCTGGCGTGATGTTCGATACCCCCCAGCAGATCCAGCAGCTCGCCCCGCGCATCCAGGCGCAGGCCGTGGCCTCGCAAGTGATGCCGCTGGGCAACATCACCCAGATGACCCCGGAAGAGCGCAAGCTCGTCGGAGACTGGATCTCCAGGGGCGCCCAGGTTAATTGAGCCTGCGGCACGGCCAGGAAAACCGCACCTTCGGGTGCGGTTTTTTTACGCCTGCAATAACCACTGTAGCGCGCCTCAGCCGATCGCGGACCAAGTCCGTTCCTACGCCAGGATTTGGCATTCGCGTAGGAGCGGACTCCGTCCGCGATTGCTATTCGGCGCGCACAATCTCTCTCTGAAACAAAAAATGTAGTCCACTCGACCAATGGCTACAGAATCACCGAAATCAGCAAACACGCGGCCTAGAGCCCCACAGCACCACCAAGGCAAAACGTGACCGACGAGTTGTATACAAAAATCGATTGAACGTAATACACATCGCGTTTATAAAGTCCCGCACCGCTTCACCCGCTCGGCCCCGGGGGTGAGATCGGCCAGTACTTCCCGGTTGTCGTGCCCGTCCGGCAACCAGCGACTGACAACAATAAAAACCGAGGTGTTGCATGTCCGTGGTAACTGAGCGCTCCCATACCGGCTCGCCCGTCGACCAGCGTTTGCCCTTGCTGCAGCTGCTGCTGGTCGGCTTCCAGCACGTTCTCCTGATGTATGGCGGCGCCGTCGCCGTCCCGCTGATCGTCGGCCAGGCCGCCGGTCTCTCCCGCGAAGAAATCGCTTTCCTGATCAATGCCGACCTGCTGGTCGCCGGCATCGCCACGCTCGTGCAATCGCTCGGCATCGGCCCGGTGGGCATCCGCATGCCGGTGATGATGGGCGCCAGTTTCGCCGCCGTCGGCAGCATGGTCGCCATGGCTGGCATGCCCGGCGTGGGCATGACCGGCATCTTCGGCGCCACCATCGCCGCCGGCTTCTTCGGCATGGTCATCGCGCCGTTCATGAGCCGCATCGTGCGCTTCTTCCCGCCACTGGTGACCGGCACCGTGATCACCTCCATCGGCATGTGCCTGTTCCCGGTGGCGATCAACTGGGCCGGTGGCGGCAAGGCGGCAGCCAACTTCGGCGCCATCGAGTACCTCGCCCTGTCGTCCTTCGTGCTGGCGGTGATCCTGCTGATCAACCGTTTCCTCAAGGGCTTCTGGGTCAACGTCTCGGTGCTGATCGGCATGCTGCTGGGCTACCTCATCGGCGCCGGCATGGGCATGGTCAGTCTGGACGGCATGGAGCAGCGTCCGTGGTTCGACGTGGTCACCCCGCTGCACTTCGGCACGCCCGAGTTCCATCTCGCACCGGTGCTGTCCATGTGCCTGGTGGTGGTGATCATCTTCGTCGAGTCCACCGGCATGTTCCTCGCCCTGGGCAAGATCACCGACACCGAGATCTGCCCGAACCGCCTGCGCCGTGGCCTGCTGTGCGACGCCAGCGCCTCGTTCGTCGCCGGTTTCATGAACACCTTCACCCATTCCTCGTTCGCCCAGAACATCGGCCTGGTGCAGATGACCGGCGTGCGCAGCCGCTATGTCACCGCCGCCGCCGCGCTGTTCCTGATCGCCCTCTCGCTGCTGCCCAAGGCCGCTTTCCTGGTGGCCTCGATTCCGCCGGCAGTGCTGGGGGGCGCCGGTATCGCCATGTTCGGCATGGTCGCAGCCAGCGGCATCCGCATCCTCCACGAAGCGGACATCGTCGACCGTCGCAACCAGTTGCTGGTGGCAGTGAGCATTGGCATGGGAATGGTGCCGGTGGTGCGTCCGGACTTCTTCGCCGCCCTGCCCCAGTGGATGGAGCCGATCACCCACAGCGGCATCGCAATGACCGCGATCTGGGCCGTGGTGCTGAACATCCTGTTCAACATCCTCGGCGAGCACGGCCGTGACGCCCTCTGCGGGCATCATTGAGTCCCTTTCGCGGGCGTCTCCCGGACGCCCGCACCCAGCCGCGTACACTCCTTCGCGGCTTTTTTATTTCTGCGGCACTTCGTTGCGAAGCAACCCTGACGCCACGGTGCCAACGACAAGCCATCGCAAGAGAAACCCGCCCTCACGCCGCCTGCAGCGCCGCAATCGACCTGTAGGCGCCGTCAGGTCTCCGGACGGTAGCCCAGGCGCAGTCCACCCCACTGGCGACCGCGCACGTAGATCGGCACCGAAAGGTCGTGCATCAGCTCGCCGGTATCGCGGCAGTAGGTCTGTAGCAGCATCGGCTGGTTGTGGCTGCCACAGCGCACACCGGTGCGGTCATTGAACAGACGCTTGCTGCGGCTCTTGAGCATGTCCACCTGCAGGTCGCCGCTCGGGGGGTGGCTGAACGCCCGGTTGTGCGTGGGCACGTAACCTTCGGCAGTACAGGCGATGGCGAATACCAACCCCTCGTGGCGTTGCAGCAGGTCCTCCTGAATGCGCGGCAACACCTCGTCCGTGTAGCGGTCGAAGCGCGTACGGAACTTCTGCGGGCGGGTTCCAGGCATCGGCTGATAGTCGCGGTCGAACAGGTCGTCGAAGCCGATCCGGCCGCTGTCCACGTCCGCCTCGAACTTTGCGCCGATCGCCTGGGCGCCGGCGCGGGCGAGGTCATAGATACGCTGGTGATAATCATCCAGCGCGACCTCCGCCAGGCGCTCGCTGATGGTTTCCGCCTGGCTCTCCAGCTGCATCGCGGCGTCGGCCAGGCGGTGAGTCTGCTCGTCGCTGGCGCGCAGGTCGCCGCGCACCTGCTCGACGGCGGAGAACAGGCTGTCCAGCTGGTTGCGGTTGATCTCCGCGCCCTCGGCGATCTCGGTGATCTGGGTTTCCACGGTGGCGGCCAACCCGGCAATGTCCTGCAGCTGGCGGCCGGTGCTCTCCACCTGGCTGACGCCCAGGCCGAGATCATCGGTGAGCTGGCGGATCTGCTCCACCACCTCGCCGGTCTGGCGCTGGATATCCTCGATCATCTGCCCCACTTCGTCGGTAGCCTCGGCGGTACGTCCGGCGAGCCCGCGCACTTCCTCGGCAACCACGGCGAAGCCGCGTCCGTGCTCCCCTGCCCGCGCCGCCTCGATAGCTGCGTTGAGGGCCAACAGGTTGGTCTGGCTGGCAATGGACTGGATCACCTGGGTGACGCGCTGGATATCCTCGCTGCGCGCATTCAGCGTCTCGATCAGCGCACGGCTGGCGCTGGCGCGCTGGCTCAGCTGGCGCATGCAATCGATGGCGGCCTGCAACTCGCTGCGCCCGGTATCACTGCCAGCGCGGGCGAGGGTCGCCGCCTCCTTCGCCTGGCGAGCGAGGTTCGAAGTGGCCCGCTCGGTATGGATCATCACCTCGGCACTGCCGACGATCTGCTCGGCGGCCACCACCTGGGACTCCAGCTTCTCCACCAGGCGCTGTACCGAGAAGGACACCCCGGCGGCGGACAGTGCATTGCGGCTGGTGCCCTGGGACAGCTCGCGGGTAAGTTCGGCAACGTCCGGCAGCACCGCCCGCGCCCCTGCTGGCGCTGCCTTCTCGCGGATGAACCAGGGCCCCCAGAGCAGCCCTGCCATGAGCAGCAGGCACAACGACAGTGGCCAGCCGCCCAGCGCCTGGGCAATGAACAGCAGCACCAGGCCGCAAGTCTGCAGGGTAAGGATGAGGACGATACGCGGGTGCGCGATACCCATGGCGGCAGCTCTCTTCTGGCGGGCCCTGCCGCTGCGCAGCGCGGGAACGCTGCCGGTGAGCCCGATTATTCTTGTCGGAGCCATTAGGCCGCCTGCTGCACCCGGCGGCTATCGTTCCTTAGTGGTAGACGAGGCGCTGCTTGAGTCGCTACAGGCAGCTGCGCGCCGCCAGGGTGATGGCGTCGTCCGGGCTGGGCGCATCACGGCGATAGAGCACGACATCGCTGCCCTTGTCCGTCGCCGTCGTCTCCAGCAACACCGCAGTGGTATCGCCCGAGGCAGCCGACATCTGCAACCGGTAGCCGAAACGGATCTCCTTCACCGCCGCCAAAGGGCGTATCGCCTGCCATTTCGGCAGCAGGCAGGTCATGTAGACCGAGGGCGACTTGCCGCTCTCCAGCTGCAATGCCAGCGCCTCCTCCTTCAGCTTGCCCGGCGAGGAACAGGCGGCCAGCAGGATCAGCGGTAGCGTCAACAATAGGGGTTTCATCGAGTGAGATCCTTCTGTCAGGTACCCAGAGGGTAGCAGTTGCGCCAAAGCGGACCGCCCGCCCAGGTCAAGCCGGCGGCAGACCGTCTGCCGGTTTCCGTGCGCGACGTCGGCAACCCCGGTAAAATCTCCGCCCTTTCCGCCGGCGCGAGCGATTTCGCGCCCCCTGCGAAGCCAGATACTCCGTACCCATGACCGACGCCGCACCGACCACCACCGCCCGCCCTGAGCCCTCCCGCCGCTTTTCCGTGGCGCCGATGATGGATTGGACTGACCGCCACTGTCGGTACTTCCTGCGCCAGCTTTCCAGCCACGCGCTGCTCTACACGGAAATGGTCACCACAGGCGCCGTCCTGCACGGCGATGCCGCGCGCTTCCTGCGCCACGACGAGTGCGAGCACCCACTGGCGCTGCAACTGGGCGGCAGCAACCCGGCAGACCTGGCGGCGGCGGCCAAGCTGGCGGAGCAGGCCGGCTACGACGAAGTCAACCTGAACGTCGGCTGCCCCAGCGACCGCGTACAGAACAACATGATCGGCGCTTGCCTGATGGGCCACCCGGCACTGGTGGCGGATTGCGTGAAGGCCATGCGTGACGCGGTATCGATCCCGGTGACGGTCAAGCACCGCATCGGCATCAACGGCCGCGACAGCTATGAAGAGCTCTGCGATTTCGTCGGCCAGGTCCGCGATGCCGGCTGCCGCAGCTTCACCGTCCACGCGCGTATCGCCATCCTCGAAGGCCTGTCGCCCAAGGAAAACCGCGAGATCCCGCCGCTGCGCTACGACATCGCCGCGCAGCTCAAGCGCGACTTCCCGGAGCTGGAGATCGTCCTCAACGGCGGCATCAAGACTCTGGATGAATGCCGCGAGCACCTGCAGGTGTTCGACGGCGTGATGCTCGGCCGCGAGGCGTACCACAACCCCTATTTGCTGGCCCAGGTCGATGCCGCACTGTATGGCTCGAATGAGCCGGCCATCACCCGCGCCGAAGCCCTGGCGCGGATGCGCCCGTACATCGAGCGGCACATCGCCGAGGGCGGCGCCATGCACCACGTGACCCGCCACGTCCTGGGCCTGGCCCAGGGATTCCCGGGCGCGCGACGCTTCCGCCAGCTGCTCTCGGTGGACGTGCACAAAACCAAGGATTCCCTCGGGCTGCTCGATCAGGCGGGCGAACTTCTCGCCGGTCACTGAGTCCCGTTGAGCGTTGCATCGCCCTCGGGTAAGGTCGATGCACTCTCTACGGAAGATGCGCCATGACCTCCAAGCTGGAACAACTCAAGCAGTACACCACGGTTGTCGCCGATACCGGCGACTTCGACGCCATTGCCCGCCTGAAGCCGGTGGATGCCACCACCAACCCGTCGCTGCTGCTGAAGGCCGCCGCCCTGCCCCGCTACGCCGAGCACCTGGCCCGTGCCACCGAAGGCGCACAGGGTGACGCAGGCCTTGCCTGCGACCGCTTCGCCGTCGCCGTGGGCAAAGACATCCTGGGGGTGATTCCGGGGCGCATCTCCACCGAAGTGGACGCCCGCCTGTCCTTCGATACCCAGGCCACGCTGCAGCGCGCCCATCGCCTGATCGAGCTGTACGACCAGCAGGGCATCGGCCGCGACCGCGTGCTGATCAAGATCGCCTCCACCTGGGAAGGCATCCGCGCCGCCGAACAACTGGAGCGCGAAGGCATCCAGACCAACCTGACCCTGCTGTTCTCTTTCGCCCAGGCCGCGGCCTGCGCCGACGCTGGGGTATTCCTGATCTCGCCCTTCGTCGGGCGCATCTACGACTGGTACAAGAAGGCCGCCAACCGCGACTACGTGGGCGCGGAAGATCCGGGTGTGCAGTCCGTGTCGCGCATCTATCGCTACTACAAGGCCAACGGCTACGAAACCGTGGTGATGGGCGCCAGCTTCCGCAATCTCGGACAGATCGAGCAACTGGCCGGCTGCGACCGTCTGACCATCAGCCCGGACCTCCTGCAACAACTGGCCGACGCCCAGGGCGAACTGCCGCGTGCGCTGCAGCCGGGCGGCGGCGAAGCCCGCCAGGTGCTGGACGAGAGTGCCTTCCGCTGGCAGATGAATGAAGACGCCATGGGCACCGAGAAGCTGGCCGAAGGCATCCGCCTGTTCGCCCGCGACCAGGAGAAGCTCGAGGCGCTGCTCTCCGGCCGCTGAAAACCTGCGGACGCACCAATGCAAACCGGCGCCCCAGGGCGCCGGTTTGCATTGGGTTCATCGAATCAGTGGCGCTCCAGCGCGCTTACCAGATCGTGGAACGCCTCACGGTTGGTCTCGTTCAGGCCCATCAGGATACGGTGGGCTTCGAGCACCTTGCCGCGCACCACCTCCTCGGACTGGTCCTGGGGAGGCAGATCGGTCAGGCAATCCGAACACGGAATCGGGCGATCGACGATGTTGAACACCTGATCGAAGCCCATCGACTGGAGCAGCCGGGTGATGTCCGCGTTGGTGGTCACCAGCGTGGGCAACAGGCCGACCTTCTGCCGCGAGAGAATGGACAGCTTCGCCAGGAGGCCCAGCGTGGTGCTGTCGATGCTCTGGGTTTCCGTGAGATCGATGATGATCGCCGAGAAATTCAACGCGGCGAAGATTTTTTCAATGGTGGCATCCAGCGCCGAACACAGGGTCAGTCGGACTTCGCCCACGAACTTCAGGACAAATGAGCCATCCTGCTCGGCGAACTGGATTTTACCGGTACTCATGCAAGGTTCCTGCTCAACACCAGCAAGGCAATATCATCCGGCATCTCGGACAACTTGGCCAGTCCGAAGACTTGACGCAGGCCATCCAGGGTTCCGCCGGCGGCGACGACCTGCTCGGGCAGGGCCGTCTCCTTTTCCTTCAGCGTAGATCCCGGAAGGACGTCGAGAATTCCATCCGAGAACAGGGAAAGGCTGAAGGACTTGGGTAGATCGAGGACATGATCCTCGTAAGTCGCTTCGCCGAACAGCCCCACCGGTAGGCCACGGCCTTCCAGGTAGCGGGCTTCGCCGTCGACATAAAGCACAGGCAGGGGCAGGTGACCGCCGACGCTGTAGGTCAGGCGATCGGTTTCCAGGTCGATCACACCACCGAGCATGGTCACGTGCTTGCCCAGGTTGCAGTTGATCAGACCACGATTGATGTGGCCAAGGACATCCGACGGCTTGAACTCCGGCAACATGTCGTTGCGCTTGGATTCGTACAGCAGCCGCGTGGTCATGAACTTCAGCAGCACGGTGACGAAGGCGGACGAAGCGCCGTGGCCGGAAACGTCGGCCAGGTAGAAGCCGATGCGGCGGGCATCCACGCGGAAGTAGTCGACGAAGTCACCCGACAGGTACAGCGACGGGATGATCTGGTGGGAGAAGGCCAGGCCTTCGGATTCCCAGGGCGTCTCCGGCAGCATGTTCATCTGCACCTGGCGACCCGCGTTCTGGTCTTCCTGGAGCAAATTCAGGCTGGCCTGCAGCTCGCGGTTGGCGGTTTCCAGCTTCTCGCGGTAGCGGCGATTCTCCGAACGCAGGAAGGCGCGGTCCAGGGCACGGCGTACCGAGTGCTCGAGGACGGCGAGGTCCTCCAGCGGCTTGATCAGGTAGTCGGCGGCGCCCAGGCGCAGGGCCTCGACGGCATCGCTCATGACGCCGGCACCGGACAGCACGATCACCGGGGCTTCCACCGCCATCTCGCTGACACGACGGATCAGCTCGAGACCGTCCATCTGCGGCATGCGCAGATCGCAGATCACCAGGTCGGGGAGTTGGTGCTCGAAGACTTTCAGGCCTTCCAGGCCGTTGGTGGCCTGTGTGACCTTGAATCCGCTGTCTTCCAGGTAGGCGGCGAGGCTTTCGCGGACGACGTCGTCGTCATCGATAATCAGCAGCGAGGCACTGGCTTTGTGCATGGGTCATCCAGGCAAACGGCGCCGGGGTTGTGGTTTGGCGCTCATTCTAGGGAACAGCGGCGCGGGTCGGTCGCGACAAGGCGCAGACACTACTCCCATCCGCTCAAGGGTTCAAGCAGGCACCGCCCGCGCCACGAACGGCGCGGGCTGGAGGACAGGAAGGGCTGCGCGCAAGACGGATCAGAAGTCGTCTTCGACCTCGCCGTCCTTGACCTTGAACTCGCGGTTCTGCAGGTAGGCGTTGCGGATGAAGGTGTACTTGTCGCCGCTGATCAGCTTCTCGGACTTGAGCAGGTCGGCACGGGTATCGACCACGTTGACACCGCGCAGGCTGTTACGCACCGAGACATTGTCGATGTAGGGATAGGGGCCGGTGTAGGCGTCCGGAATCAGCGACGGGGCATCGCGCAGGGTGCTCGGGCCCAGCAGCGGCAGCATCACGTAGGGGCCGCTGCCCACGCCGTAATGGCCAAGGGTCTGGCCGAAGTCTTCGTCGTTGCGGCGCAGGCCCATATGGGTGGCCACGTCGATGAAGCCGGCCAGGCCGAAGGTGGTGTTGAACAGCAGGCGGCTGGTGTCGACGCCGGCATCGCGGAACTTCAGCTGCAGCAGGTCGTTGACCAGGTTCTTCACGTCACCGATGTTGCCGAAGAAGTTGTGCACGCCGTCCTGCACGACATTCGGGGTGACGTACTGGTAACCCTGCGCCAGCGGCTTGAGGGCGTAGGTGTCCAGGGTGTCGTTGAAGGTGAAGATCGGACGGTTGACGCTTTCCCACGGATCGTCTTCGCTGGCGGCCTGCGCCAGGAACGGGATCGTGGCAAGGCCGGCGGCGACGAGCAGGCTGCAGCAGCGTTTGGTCCATTGGACGCCTAGTGGGCGCATCGGGAGTTCTCCAGTGAATGACAATCGGGCCAGCCTTGGCGGCCCCGCTATGCGGGCAGATTATATAGAGGCGCAACGGTTTTGCAGACCCGGCTCGATCTAACAGGATTTCGATTCGGCGTCACGGACCGTTTCGCTTGCTTGCAATTGAAAGCATAGTGCCACTTCAGTCGGGATACCGTGCGGCGATGACAATTTCCAGCGCATCGGAGCGCCAGAACTCCTGATCCCACTCCACCAGTCGGCCATCTTCCACGTAGCTGGCGCGCTCCACGTACAGGCCCGGCGAGCCTGAGGTCAGCTGTAGCGGCGTCGCGCGCGCCTCCATCAGCGCGGTGGAGTGCATGGCCAGCTCCGAGCGTCCCAGGCTCAAGCCCAGTTCCTCGCGCAGTACGCGGGTGAGCGAGGTATCCAGCGGGAAATCGAGCAGCCCCGCACACCAGCTGGCGTCCAGGGTGATTTCCTCCAGCATCACCGGCCGCTCGTCGACCCAGCGGCGGCGCAGGATGTGGAATACCTCGGCCTCGTCACCCAACCCCATGCGCCGCGCCAGGGCGGGCCCGGCGGCGCGGCGTTCGGCGGCCAACACCTCGGTACGCGGCACGCGTCCCTGGGCCGCCACATAATCCATGAAACCGGTGGTGCGGGTCGGGTTGTAGCGGATGCGCGGCGGCGAGACGAACCAGCCGCGGCGGTTCTCCCGGTACAACACGCCTTCGGTTTCCAGTTGCTGCAGCGCCTCGCGCAGGGTCACGCGGGTACAGCCAAAGCGCTCGGCCAGTTCGCGTTCGGCGGGCAGGCGCCGGCTGAGGGTGGCGTTGGCGACGTCCTGCGCCAGCTGCTCGCGGATGCGCAGGTAGTGAGGCATGGGTTCGACCGGCATGAACGTCTTCCGCAAAAAGGCGCGTCGATTATAACGGCCCGGCGGACGACTTCATCGGACCGTCACATTGGCCCGCTAGCCTGGCCTAGACCAATTATCAGAAAAGCCCACCATGCCTGCGACCGCCGAACTTCCGCGCTTCACTACCCTGCTGTTCGGACTGTCGGGCGACCTGGTGGACTTCGGCGCAAGGACGCTGCCGGTAGCCCTGCAACGCACCTGCCCCGACTGTCCGCCGGAGCGCCTGCTCGAAGCTGCCGCTCTGCCCCCGCATCACGCCCTGGACCTTGCCCTGGGCCGCTGCGCGGAGCCCCAGGAGCGCAACCGTTTTCAGTCCGCACTGGACGACGCCGCCCAGGCCCACGCCGAGGCCACTCCCGGCGCCCTGGACGCCCTGCGGACGCTGCACCAGCGCAGCGTCCCCTGCGCCTGGCTCGATGAACTGCCCAACGCCACTGCGTTGCACCTGGCCACCGCTCTGGAAGACCACCTCGCCACCGGCCTGGGCATCGCCGGCCGCCCCTGGCCCGCGCCGGACTCCTGCTGGCAGGCGCTGATGCAGCTCGACAGCCCGCATCTCGACGGCTGCGTACTGGTCAGCGGCCAGCCGCGCCTGCTCCAGGCGGGCCTCAACGCCGGCCTGTGGACCATCGGCCTGGCCGCCAGCGGCCCGCTTTGCGGCCAGGCGCCGGGAGACTGGGACGCCCTGGGCAATCCCGACCGCGACCGCCTGCGCGCCCAGGCGACTCTGGGCCTGTACCGCCTCGGCGTGCACTCGGTCATCGATCATCTGGGCGAGCTGGAGTCCTGCCTGCAGGACATCGCCGGCCGCCGCCTGAAAGGAGAAAAGCCATGAAGCATGAACGCCACCGCTTCCTCGACGAGCTGGCCGAGCGCTTCGCCAGCCACGGCGCCGAGCCTTACGGCGAAGCCGTCAGCCAGGCCGAACACGCGCTGCAGTGCGCCACCCTGGCCGAGCGGGCCGGGTGTTCCGATAGTCTGGTAATCGCCGCCCTCCTCCACGACATCGGCCACCTCTATGAAGACCCGCAGCTGATCGATGAACAGGACCAGCGCCACGAGGAGTTCGGCGCCAACCTGCTGCGCGAGCTGCTGCCCGAAGCCGTCTGGCAGCCGATACGCCTGCACGTGGCCGCCAAGCGCTACCTCTGCGCCATCGACCCAGCCTACCACGCCGGGCTGTCCTGGGCCTCGCGGCAAAGCCTGGCACTGCAGGGCGGGCCCTTCGACGAGCGTGGCGCCAGTGCCTTCCTCAACGCGCCCTTCTCCCAGGACGCGCTGACCCTGCGCCGGCTGGACGACCTGGGCAAGGACCCGGCCATGCGCACGCCGGAGCTGGAGCACTTCTTCCCGCTACTGGAGCGTCTGCTGCAAATTGATCGGCATCAGGCAAGGGTGCGCGCGGCGAGTTAAGCTCAAGGGCATGGCGATGGACCTTTTACCCGCCGGGCGAGGTCCATCTTTGCGTAAGTACCGCAGAAGGACACCACCATGCCGACACAACGCCTCCAGGAAGAACTCCAGGCCCTGCGCGACCAGCTGGAGCGCCAGCCGCCGCTGGACGCGGAAGAGCGCGAATCGCTGCAAGCCCTGATCAAGGACATCGAGTTGCAGCTGGCCAATGAAGAGGCGCTGGCCGACGAGACCCTGATGGACAACGTGAACCTCGCCGTGGAGCGCTTCGAGGCGAGCCATCCGACGCTGGCCGGCACGCTGCGTTCCATTGTGCAGAGCCTCGCCAACATGGGCATCTAGACCTGCCTGTCATGAAAAAACCCGGCCTTGGCCGGGTTTTTTGTATCTGCGATTTACTGACGCAGTCAGCCTTACTGGCGCACCAGCCGGCGGTTGTCCGGCTGCACCGCTTCGCTGCTGCGGTAGGGGTTGATATCCAGGCCGCCACGGCGCACGTAGCGCGCATAGACGGTCAGGCGGGCAGGCTGCAGCAGGCGTTGCAGGTCGAGGTAGATGCGCTCGACGCACTGCTCGTGGAAGTCCTGGTGCTGGCGGAAGGATACGACGTAGGCCAGCAGGCTTGCGGCATCCAGCGCCGGACCGGTGTAGTCCACGACCAGGGTGCCCCAGTCCGGCTGGCCGGTGACCGGGCAGTTGGATTTGAGCAGGTGGCTGTAGAGCACTTCCTCGACGCGGCGGGTGTCGTCGCAGCGCAGCAGCTCCGGGCGCGGATGGTCGTAACTCTCCACTGCGACGTCCAGGTCGTCGACGCAGGTACCTTCGATGACGGCCACGCCCTCGCCCGCCACCTCGTCCAGACCACGCACGCGCACACCTACCGGCGCGCCAGCGGCGGCGGACAGGTCACGTTCCATCACCGCGCGCACGGCGTCGGCGTTGTCGAAGGCGGTCTGGTTCAGCGAGTTGAGATAGAGCTTGAAGGACTTGGACTCGATGATGTTCGGCGACTGGGCCGGAATCGCGAATTCGCCGATGGCCACCACCGGCTTGCCCGACGCGGTCAGCCAGGACAGTTCGTAGCAGTTCCACAGGTCCACGCCCTGGTATGGGAGGGTCTCAGCGGTCAGGCCCAGCTCCGCCCATTTGGTGGTGCGGGAGATCGGGAACAGCAGCTCCGGCGCATAGGTGGAGACGTATTGGCTGGATTTGCCCAGGGGCGAGTGTTCGGCGGGATGCTGCATGGGAAGACCTGCTGGATCGGCGATGCGGGTGGTAACGCGAGGCGGCGAGTGTATACAAATCCGCCGGCCCTTTCAGCTTCCGGCGGACGAGCCGGATGTTCCGACGTATCCAGCATGCGCCTTTGCAGGATGGGTGGAGCGAAGCGATACCCATCCTGCGTGCGCACCGAATCGATGGGTATCGCTTCGCTCCACGCCATCCTACGTCGGGCCGGTCAGAACCACATTCGCACACCTGTGACCCAATAACCCTGCTCGTCATCCTCACCTTCGGCACGGGCGATATCGCCGCTGCGGCCATAGGTCTTGCTCCAGACGTAGCCGAAGTACGGTGCGAACTCCCGGCGCACTTCGTAGCGCAGGCGCAGGCCCGCCTCCAACTCGCTGCCACCGGCGCCCACGCCAAGATCCCGGTCATCGGCCAGCGCCAGGTTGTATTCCAGCGAGGGTTCTAGGATCAGCCGCTGGGTCAGCAGCAGCTCGTATTCGGTTTCCAGGCGCAGGGACGGGTCGCCGCGCTCGCTGAGGAACAGGTTGGCGTCCACCTCGAACCACTGCGGCGCCAGGCCCTGGATTCCCAGTACCGCGTAGCTGCGCGACGGCCCCGGCTGGTCGTCGTGGCGTACCCCCACCTGCCAGTCCCAGAAGTCGGCGACCATGTGCTGATAGAGCAGTTGCACCTCGTTATCGGTGGTCGGGCCGCCGGCGTCGCGCTCGCCTTCCAGCTTCAGGCGCAGTTTCTGGTAGTCGGTGCCGTACCAGCCCTGGGCTTCCCAACCCAGGGCCTGGTCGTTGCCATGGAAGCGGCTTTCCAGGCGCTGGATCAGCAGCGAGCCCATGGGCATGTCGTCCATCTCGGCACTTTCAGCGGGCAAGGCCAGGCCCAGGGTCGCCGCGCAGGCCACCGTTGCTATGCGTTTCATGGCGGTTCCTCAGAGGCTGGCGCTGGCGGGTGCCGGCTCGACTATGACCTTGCGCATCATGCCGGCGGCCATGTGGTAGATCAGGTGACAGTGGAAGGCCCACTCGCCCAGCGCATCGGCGGGCACGTCGACGTCCAGGGTGCTGCCCGGCGCCACGCTGACCACGTGCTTGAGCGGGTTGAAGCGGCCGTTGCCCTTGTCCAGCTGCATCCACATGCCGTGCAGGTGCATGGGGTGGGTCATCATGGTGTCGTTGACGAAGCGGATGCGCACCCGCTCACCGTAGGTCAGGCGGACAGGCTCGGCCTCGGAGTACTTCTTGCCGTCGATGGACCAGAAGTAGCGCTCCATGTTGCCGGTCAGGCGGAACTCGATGGTGCGGTCCGGCGCGCGGTAATCGGCGTAGGGGCGCATGGCCTTGAGGTCCGCGTAGACCAGCAGGCGATTGCCCGGCTCGGCCGGCTGCGGCGTCAGCCCACTGCCCGGTGCGTAATCGGACTTCGGCGCGGCAGCGCCCATGGCCGAGTGATCCATGCCGGCCATCTGCGAGTGATCCATGCCCGCCATGCTGGAGTGATCCATCCCGCTCATGGCCGAATCCTTCGACTCGCCCATGGCCATGTCGCCATGGTCCATTCCGTCATGACTCATGCCCATGTCGGCCATGCTCAGCAGCGGCCGTTCGCGCAGCGCCGGCACCGCGGCCTGCATCCCGGCGCGCGGAGCCAGGGTGGCGCGGGCGTAGCCGCTGCGGTCCATGGCTTCGGCGAAGAAGGTGTAGGCGCGGTCTTCCTGCGGCTGGACGATCACGTCGTAGGTTTCGGCCACGGCGATGCGCAACTCGTCCACCGTCACCGGCTGCACGTCGTTGCCGTCGGCCTGCACCACGGTCATCTTCAGGCCGGGAATGCGCAGGTCGAAGTAACTCATGCCCGAGCCGTTGATGATGCGCAGGCGCACGCGCTCGCCAGGCTTGAACAGCCCGGTCCAGTTCTGCTCGCTGTCCTGGCCGTTGACCAGGAAACGGAAGCCGGCGATGTCGGCGATGTCCGTCGGCGTCATGCGCATGCCGCCCCAGTCCAGGCGGTCGCGCAGGGTCGCCATGAAGCCATTGGCGCTGGAGTCGGCGATGAAGTCGCCCAGGGTGCGTTGGTTGCGGTTGTAGTAGTCGCTCTGCTTCTTCAGGTTGGCGAACACGGTTTCCGGCCGGGTGTCGTGCCAGTCGGCCAGCAGCAGGGTGTACTCGCGGTCGTAGCGGTACGGCTCGCGCGCCTTCGGCTCGATCACCAGCGGGCCGTAGAGCCCCTCGATCTCCTGGAAGTCGCTGTGGGCGTGGTACCAGTAGGTGCCGGACTGTTTCACGGTGAAGCGGTAGGTGAAGGTTTCGCCAGGCTTGATACCGGGGAAGCTGATGCCCGGCACGCCATCCTGGGTGTAGGGCAGGATCAGCCCGTGCCAGTGCAACGAGGTATCGCGGTCGAGGGTGTTCGTGACGCGCAACTCGACGTCCTCACCCTCCTTGAAGCGCAGCTCCGGCGCGGGCGTGCGGCCATTCACCGTGAGCGCCTTGCGGGCGCCATCGGACAGCTTCAGCTCGCCCTCGCCAATCGTCAGGTCATACACGCCCGCCTGCACCGTCAAGGGTGCCAGCAGCAGTGCCCCCAGGGCCCATTCCCTTGCGCGAATCATCACGGCGCTCCCGCTCAGGGCTTGACGGTCAGTTTGCCGACCATGCCGGCCTGGTAGTGCCCCGGAATGTTGCAGGCGAATTCCAGGCTGGTGGCCTTGCTGAAGGTCCAGGTCAGCTCGGCGGTCTTGCCCGGCTCCACCAGCACGCTGTTGGGGTCGTCGTGCTTCATCATCTGCCCCATGGGCATGTCACCATGGCCCATCTTGCTGTGGTCCATCTTGCTCATGTCGTGCTGCATGCCGGTGGGGGTGAGCATCCCGGAGTCCATCATCTGCTGCATTTCCTTCTGGTGACCGGCGTGCATGGCGGCGCTGCCCAGGTTGAACTCGTGCAGCAGGCTGCCCGTGTTGTGGATGACGAAACGCACGGTCTCGCCCGGCTTCACGTCGATGCTTTCGGGCTCGAAGAACATCTCGCCCAGCTTGACCTCCACAGTGCGTGTGGCCTGGGCAGCCTTGGCCGGCTTGCCGAAGTCGTAGGCGTGACCGGCATCGGCCAGGGCCGGCAGGCTGATGGCGGCGGCTAGGCCGAGGAGGGAGGCTTGGAGCAGGTGACGCAGGGACATGGCGATTCTCCTTCAAGGTCTGTGGCCATGGTCGCTGTCAGCGGCTGAGGGTTAGCTGTCGGGAAGATTACAAGTCTGTCAGCTTGGCGCCCTTGCGCCCGGTGCGGGGTATAAAGAGCGCGAAAAAAGCCCGCCAGAGGGCGGGCAAGGGCAGCACGATGAAGCGGATTCAGCAGGCCTGGCGCACCGTGGCGGCCTGTTCCTGCATGCGCTGGAAGGTGATATCCCCTCCCCCGTCAGCCATGGCCGGCGCGACGGGGAAGAACAGCACGGCAAACAGCGTGGAGATGATCAGGTGCATGGCAGGCTCCTCGAGGGCGCTGGAAAATGAATACGCCGCCAGTCTGCAACGCCGACACTGTCAGTTCGCTGACCGCCCCATTACCCTGATGACAGCCGCGCATCGAGCGCGCCAATGGACACCCGGATGAAACTCCTCATCGTCGAAGACGAACCGCGCATCGGCCAGTACCTGCAGCAGGGCCTGAGCGAGGCCGGCTTCGCCGTCGACCTGACCGCCGACGGCGACGAAGGCCTGCAACTGGCCCTGGCCGGCGAACATGACCTGTTGATTCTCGATGTGATGCTGCCCGGCCGCGATGGCTGGCAGATCCTCCAGGCGGTGCGCCAGGCCGGCAGCGCCGTGCCCGTGCTGTTCCTCACCGCCCGCGATGCCGTGGAAGACCGCGTCCGCGGCCTGGAACTGGGTGCCGACGACTACCTGGTGAAACCCTTCGCCTTCGTCGAGCTGCTGGCCCGGGTGCGCACGTTGTTGCGCCGTGGCGGCCAGCAGCTGCAGGAAACCACCCTGCAGCTGGCTGACCTTGAGCTGGACCTGCTGCGCCGCCGCGTGCAACGCGCCGGCAAGCGCATCGACCTGACCGCCAAGGAGTTCGCCCTGCTGGAACTGCTGCTGCGCCGCAGCGGCGAGGTGCTGCCCAAGTCGCTGATCGCCTCCCAGGTGTGGGACATGAACTTCGACAGCGACACCAACGTCATCGAAGTCGCCATCCGCCGTCTGCGCGCCAAGGTCGACGACGACTTCCCGCAGCGTCTGATACACACCGTGCGCGGCATGGGCTACGTGCTGGAGGAGCGCGAAGCATGAGTGCGCGCCTGTCCCTCGGCCTGCGCCTGAGCCTGCTGTTCGCCGCCTGCACCGCTGCCGTGTCGTTGCTGGCAGGTATCGTGTTCAGCCGCGCCAGCGAGGCGCATTTCATCGAGCTGGACCAGCAGTTGCTCAGCGGCAAGCTGGCCATCTTCCGCGACGTGTTGAACGGTGTTGGCAGCGCCGACCAACTCGCACCGCACCTTGCCGAGCTGCGCCGCGAACTGGAGCGCCACCCCGACCTCGGCCTGCGCCTGCAAGGCCCCGATGGGCAACGCTGGTTCTGGCAATTGCCAACCATGAACATGGCCAGCGACGAGCCCCCGGCCTACCGCGAATTGCGAGCGCCATTGAACGCCGGCCGACCCGATGGTCCGCAGCTCACCCTGATCCTCGACATCACTCATCACCAGCACTTCCTGCAACGCATGCAGCGGCTGATCTGGATGACCATGGGCCTGTCCGCCCTGGCCACCGCCCTGCTCGGTGCCTGGGCCGCACGCGCCAGCCTGCGCCCGTTGCGGCAAATGAGCGAGGTGGCGGCGCAGGTCAGCGCGCACTCCCTGACCACCCGCCTCGACGCCGGACAGATGCCGCAGGAGCTGCGCGGCCTGGCCGGGGAGCTGAACGCCATGCTGGCGCGCCTGGAAGAAGCCTTCCAGCGCCTGTCGGCCTTCTCCGCCGACATCGCCCACGAGCTGCGCACGCCACTCACCGGGCTGCTGACCCAGACCCAGGTGGTGCTCTCGCGCCCGCGCGGACTGGAGGACTACCGCGAGGCGCTGCACGGCAACCTGGAGGAGCTGGAGCGGCTCACCGCGATGGTCAATGACATGCTGTTCCTGGCCAAGGCCGACCATGGCCTGCTCATGCCCAGCAGCCAGCCCCTGGCGCTGGCCGGCGAGGTGGACGAGTTGCTGGAGTTCTACGGGCCTTTGGCCGAGGAAAAATCCATTGCCCTGGAGCGCGACGGCGAGCTCTCGGTACAGGGCGACCGCGCGTTGCTGCGTCGGGTACTGGCCAATCTGCTGGATAACGCCCTGCGCTTCACCCCGGACGGAGGGCAGATTCGCATTCGCCTGGAGCCGGGCCGCCTGAGCGTGGAGAATCCAGGGCGGGAGATTCCCGCCGAACGCCTGCCACGCCTGTTCGACCGCTTCTACCGCGCCGATCCGGCCCGCCGCGAAGGCCAGGGAGAACATGCCGGGCTGGGGTTGGCGATCTGCCGCTCAATCGTCCGCGCCCATGGCGGGGAGATCCGCTGCGAATCGGCGGACGGGTGGACGCGTTTCGTCATCGAATTCGCGCAGTAGCGCTTTTCGCAGGAGCGCAGCTTCTCCGCGAAATCCCGGCGAAGCCAGGACAACGTCAGCCGTTGGTGAGTGCGAGGTCGAGCGGTTCGCGAGCAAGCTCGCTTCCACAGGATCAAAAGCCTAGCCGGCAACGCTCCGAATACATCCGGAAAAGAAAAGGCCCCAATCGGGGCCTTTTTCATCCGCGCGACGCGCCGCTCACTGACGCATGCCGCGGCCGCTCACCAGCAGGCGCACGCAGAAGAAATACAACACCACCGTCGCCACCAGCATGAAGATCACCGCCGTGCCGATGCGGATGTCGGAGACACCGAGAATGCCATAGCGGAAGGCGTTGACCATGTGCAGGATCGGGTTGGCCAGCGACACGGTCTGCCAGAACGGCGGCAGCAGCGTGATGGAGTAGAACACCCCGCCCAGGTAGGTCAGCGGCGTCAGCACGAAGGTCGGGACGATGGAGATATCGTCGAAGTTGCGCGCGAACACGGCGTTGACGAAACCGCCCATGGAGAAGATCCCGGCCGTCAGCACCACTACCAGCACGGTGATGCCCAGGTGGTGGATCTGCAGGTCGGTGAAGAACAGCGACAGCAGGGTGACGATCACACCCACCGCCAGCCCGCGCAGCACGCCGCCGCAGACGAAGCCCAGGAGGATGGTGTGCGGCGAGACCGGCGAGACCAGCAGCTCCTCGATGTTGCGCTGGAACTTGCTGCCGAAGAAGCTCGACACCACGTTGCCGTAGGAGTTGGTGATCACCGACATCATGATAAGCCCCGGGACTATGTACTGCATATAGGTGAAGCCGCCCATGTCCCCGATCTGCCGGCCGATCAGGTTGCCGAAGATGACGAAGTACAGAACCATGGTGATCGCCGGCGGCAGCAGGGTCTGCGGCCAGATGCGCAGGAAGCGGCGGACTTCCCGGTAGACGATGGTGTTGAGGGCGACCCAGTTGGCGCGCAGTTCGTGACTCATACCGCCACCTTCGACAGATTCTTCTCCACCAGCGACACGAACAGCTCCTCCAGGCGGTTGCTCTTGTTGCGCAGGCTCAGCACCTGATGGCCCATGGCGTTGAGCTGGACGAACAGGCCGTTGATGCCCAGCGACTTGTCCACCTGCACCTCCAGGGTGTGGTCGTCAACCAGGCGCACCGGGTAGCCATCCAGCTTCGGCGCCTCGCTCAGGGTGCCCTGCAGGTCCAGGTAGAAGGTCTCCACGTGCAGCTTGCTCAGCAGCTTGCGCATGCTGGTGTTCTCCACGATGGTGCCGTGGTCGATGATTGCGATGTTGCGGCACAGCTGCTCGGCCTCCTCCAGGTAGTGCGTGGTGAGGATGATGCTGATGCCTTCGTCGTTGAGCTCGGTGAGGAAGTTCCACATCGAGCGGCGCAGTTCGATGTCCACACCGGCGGTGGGTTCGTCGAGGATCAACAGGCGCGGCTCGTGCACCAGCGCGCGGGCAATCATCAGGCGGCGCTTCATGCCACCGGAAAGCTCGCGCGAGGCGGAATTGCGCTTGTCCCACAGGCCCAGCTGGGTCAGGTACTTCTCGGCGCGGCCCTTGGCCACGCTCATCGGGATGCCGTAGTAGCCGGCCTGGGTGACGACGATGTCGAACACCTTTTCGAACTGGTTGAAGTTGAATTCCTGGGGCACCACGCCCAGGCAGCGCTTGAGGCCGTACGGGTCCTTGTCCAGGTCATGGCCGAACACGTTGACCGTGCCGCTGGTCTTGTTCACCAGGGTGGAGAGGATGCCGATGGTGGTGGACTTGCCGGCGCCGTTGGGGCCCAGCAAGGCAAAGAAATCGCCCTCGGCGACGTCCAGATCGATACCCTTGAGGGCCTGGAAGCCGTTGCCGTAGGTCTTCGTCAGTTGACGGATGGACAGCGCGGAACTCATGGGTTTTCCCGTTGCAAGTCGGTGGAAAGACGCATGTCTATGGAAAAAGGCCTGCTTGATAAGGGTACGCCGCGAGGATTGCAACCTCCGCGGCGCGCGCAGGCATTCAGGTCAGGTCGGTCATCACCGCGGCACGGTAGGCCGGACGCGCCTTCAGGCGTTCGTACCAGGCCTTGAGTTGCGGCTGTGCCGGGCGCTCGATGGGCATTTCGAACCAAGCATAGATGAAGCAGCCCAGCGGAATGTCGCCGATGCCGAATTGTTCGCCGGTGAGATACGGCTGCTTCGCCAGCGCCGCCTCAGGAACCGCCAGCAGGCCCGCGCAGGTATCGATGGCGGCCTGGATGGCGGCGACGTCGCGCTGCTCCGGCGCCGTGCGCACCGTCCCCCAGAACACGGTACGGAACGGCGTTGCCAGGGACGAGGTGGTCCAGTCCATCCATTTCTCGGCGCTGGCGCGTTGCTGCAGGTCCTGCGGGTAAAGGTCCGGAGCGTAGCGCGCGGCGAGGTAGCGGACGATGGTGTTGGACTCCCAGAGAATGAAACCTTCATCGTCCAGCGTCGGCACCACGCCGTTGGGGTTCAGCGCACGATAAGGCGCGTCGTTGACCACGCCGAACGCGCCGCCGGCATCGATCCGCTCGTAGGCCAGGCCCGCCTCTTCCGCACACCAGAGCGCCTTGCGCACGTTGGAGGAATTCTTCCGGCCCCAGATCTTGAGCATGCTGCGCCTCTCTTGTCGTCGTCATTGGTATCGCGCCCGGCGGACGCGACTTCGGATGACGGCACCCTACCGGCAAAGGCGCGAGGAAAAAAGACTCGCGTACTGATGGTTACTATCGATTACGTTCATGGGCGATTACGTTCATGGGCGATTGCTTTGATGGGAGCAACAGCGTTCATGCGCCGCGCGCTTCTGCACGCATATCGCCGGCGAGCGCAGCGGCGTCGCCGTTGAACAGGTGCCGATAGCACTGTCTGAGGTAACCGAAGAAGAACTCCTCGGGCACATCGGGAAACTGGCCGTGGTCGCGCAGGTACTCCATGTGCCGTTCACCGTCGCGGTTGAAAGCGTGGAAGACACTGTCGTTGCGCCCGTCGAACTCCAGCGGCAGCACGCCGAAGGCTTCGCACAGGCCGATGTCGAAGGCTGGCGTAGCCTTGACCCAGCGGCCTTCGAGGAACAACTCGGTGTAACCGTGCATGGCGAACACCTCGCTGCGCAGCAGTTCCAGCAGGCGCGGCGTGGCCAGGTGGTTCTTCACGTCGGCCAGGCCGATGCGCGCGGGGATGCCGCAATGCCGGGCGCAGGCCGCCAGCAGCGTGGCCTTGGGCACGCAGTAGGACTGCCCGGCCGCTAGCGCATGGCTGGCCTTGAGCGTCTGCGGGTCGGGGCTGAACACGTAGGGGTTGTAGCGAATCCGGTCGCGCACGGCGTAATACAGCGCCACCGCCTGCTCCAGCGGCGTACCGCCGTCACCGCGGTGATTTAGAGCGAACTCGATTACCCCCGGGTGGTCACTATCAACGAACCGGCTGGGCTTGAGGTATTGCTGCATGGCGCTGTCTCCGGGGTTTCATCCTTGATGGCGTCAACAGTCTAACCAGCGGCGTCGCCTGCCCGACAAGGCGATCCGGCCAAGCTGTCCGGCCATGCGGCCATCGGTCCTGTCCGGCCAGCTAAGCTTGCGATGCATGATGGAGTGGGAGCCTGATCGGCGATGCCCACCGCTGTGCCCGCGCACTTTCGTCACCAAGCCCGCCGCGGCCTGCTGTCGCCGGGGTGGACTGTCATGGAGGAATCCGCATGTTGCTCGTCTGGTTACTCGTCCTGATCCTTGGCGTCGCCTGGCTCGCGCACCGCCGCGCCGCGCCCCTGAAGGCACTCGGCATAGTCGCCGTGTACCTCGCACTGATGAGCCTGTTCAGCCACGCCCATGGCTGGATGGTGCTGTTGTGGCTGCTCTGGGCCATGGTCGCAGTAACCCTCCTCGCCACCGACCTGCGCCGCAGCCTGTTCACCTCGCGGCTGTTCGCCTGGTTCAAGAAGACTTTGCCGCCAATGTCCGAGACCGAACGCGAAGCGATCGAGGCCGGCACCGTCTGGTGGGACGGCCAGCTGTTCAGCGGCCGCCCGGACTGGCACACCCTGCTGGCCTATCCCCGCGCGCAGCTGACGGAAGAGGAGCAGGCCTTCGTCGACGGCCCCACCGAGCAGCTCTGCGCAATGATCGACGACTACCAGGTCGGCAAGGACATGGACCTGCCGCCCCAGGCCTGGGCGTTCATCAAGAACCAGGGCTTCTTCGGCCTGATCATCCCGAAGGAATACGGCGGCAAGGGCTTCTCCGCCTTCGCCCACTCGCAGGTGGTGATGAAGCTCGCCACCCGCAGCGGCGACCTCGCCTCCACCGTGATGGTGCCCAACTCCCTCGGCCCGGCCGAACTCCTGCTGCACTACGGCACCGACGCCCAGCGCCAGCGCTACCTGCCGCGCCTGGCCAGCGGCGACGAGATCCCCTGCTTCGCCCTGACCAGCCCGCAGGCCGGCTCCGATGCCGGCGGCATGACCGACGTCGGCGTGGTCTGCAGGGGCCAGTGGGAAGGCGAGGAAGTCATCGGCCTGCGCCTGACCTGGGAGAAGCGCTACATCACCCTCGGCCCGGTGGCCACCCTCCTCGGCCTGGCCTTCAAGTGCCATGACCCGGACCATCTGCTGGGCGAGGAAGAAGACCTGGGCATCACCCTGGCGCTGATCCCCACCGCCACCCCCGGCGTGCAGATCGGCCGTCGCCACTTGCCGCTGGGCGCCGCCTTCATGAACGGCCCCAACTCCGGCAAGGACGTGTTCGTGCCGCTGGACTACATCATCGGTGGCCAGCAAATGATCGGCAAAGGCTGGATGATGCTGATGAACTGCCTGTCGGTGGGCCGCTCGATCTCGCTGCCGGCGGTGGGCACCAGCGCCGCCAAGGCCGGCAGCTATGTCAGCGGCCGCTACGCCCAGGTGCGCGAGCAGTTCAACGTGCCGCTGTCGGCCTTCGAAGGTATCCAGGAAGCCCTCGCCCGCATCGGCGGCAACGCCTGGATGATGGACAGCGCGCGCATCCTCACCGCCAACGCGGTGGACCTGGGCGAAAAGCCCTCGGTGCTGTCGGCCATCCTCAAGTACCACCTCACCGAACGCGGCCGCGAGTGCATCGCCCACGCCATGGATATCCACGGCGGCAAGGGCATCATCCTCGGGCCCAACAACTACCTGGGCCGTTCCTGGCAGGCCGCGCCGATCTTCATCACCGTCGAGGGCGCCAACATACTCTCGCGCAACCTGATGATCTTCGGCCAGGGCGCCATCCGCTGCCATCCGTATGTGCTCAAGGAGATGGAACTGGCCCGCCGCGAGGATCAGGACCAGGCCGAGCGCGAGTTCGACGAACTGCTGCTGAGCCACATCGGCTTCGCCGTCAGCAACGCCGCCAGCAGCCTGCTGCTGGGCCTGGGCTTCGGCAGCTTCGACCAGGTGCCGGGCGACCGCGTCAGCCGCCCGTACTACCGTGCGCTGAACCGCCTCGCCGCATCTTTCGCACTGCTCGCCGATTTCAGCATGATGATGCTCGGCGGCGAGCTGAAGCGCCGCGAGCGCCTCTCCGCGCGCCTGGGCGATGCGCTGAGCCACCTCTACCTGGGCTCCGCCGCACTCAAGCGCTACCACGACCTGGACAACCCGGACTACCTGCATCCGCTGCTGCACTGGGCCATGGAGGAAAACCTCGAGAAAGCCGAAGCCGCGCTGGCCGACCTGATCGACAACTTCCCCAACCGTGCCTTCGGCTGCCTGCTGCGCGTGCTGGTGCTGCCGCTGGGTCGTCGCCACCGTGGCCCGAGCGATGCGCTGGATGCGCAGATCGCCGACATCCTCGGCCGCCCGCTGAGCGACCCGGCGTTGCAGGCGATCCTCGCCGGCGCGCACTTGCCCACTGGCGCAGACGATCCCGTCGCCAAGCTCACCTTCGCCTACGACCAACTCGCCGCCGCCGCGCCTCTGCAGAAGAAACTGCACAAGGCGCTCAAGGAGCATGGCGTCACTCCCAAGCCGGGGCAGTCGCCCATTGACGCTGCGCGTGACGCAGGCGTGCTGGAGGACGCGGAAGCGGAAACCCTGCACGCCGCCGAAAGCGCCCGCCGCGCGGTGATCGACGTGGATGATTTCTCCAAGGAAGAACTGGCCGGCAAGGCCGAGTGACTGCGGTTTTCACGCACGGGGCGCCTTCGGGCGCCTCTTTTTTTCTCCGACGCACAGCAATGCCGATCCGGACTATCGGGTGCACACTCAAGGCACACCCTTTATGGAGAACCGCAGATGCGTCGATCCCTCCTCTTGCTGCTCGTGCTGCTGGCCGGCAGCGCCCAGGCCGACCCCTGGCTCTACCCCAGCCGGCCACGCCCGGCGCCAGCGCCGAGCCCGGTCATCGACCCTGTCCAGCAACAGCAGGACAGTCTGCGCCGCCAGCAACAGTGGCGACAGAACCAGCTGGACAGCCAGCGCCTGAATTACGAAGACCAGCGCCTGCAGCGGCAGCAGCAGGACCTGCAGCGCCAGCAGGATAATCAGCAGCGCTGGAACGAACAGCGCCGGCAGAGCGACCAGATGATCCAGCGGCAGAAGAACGACCTGCAGCAACAGCAGTTGCAACAGCAGCAGCGCATCCTCGACCAGCAGCGCCAGCAGATCGACAACCAGCGCCGGCAGATCCAGATGCGCCCGCTCCGTTGATCGTCCCGGCGGCAGCGGCGGCGAAACCCGATATACTCCCCGGCCGTTTGTACACAGCTCCAGAGGACTCCCATGGCCAGCGCCTATCTCGACCACCACATCGCCCTGCTCAACCACCTGCGCATGATCCTTGGCGCCCTGGGCGAAGCCGAGCAGGTTCCCGAGGACAACCACGGCCTGTTCCTCGAGCGCTTCGACGAGTTGCTGGTGGAACTGCCGCGCGACCCGGAAGGCGCCCAATATCTGGGCCAGGACCTGATCAGTCAGATTTTCCACCGCTATCCGCAGATCGCCCACCTGATCCCGCGCGACCTGCTGTGGTTCTTCGGCGGCGACTGCCTGCACTACATGCCCGACGAAGAACTGCAGATGTACCAGCAGCTCGACGAGCGTCGCTTCGAGGCCGAAGAAAACGGCGAGCCCTTCGACTGGAACCGTGAAAAGCAACTGCTTGCCTTGCCGGAAGACACAGCGAAGCACTGAGCCTCGAGCAGAACCAGAGAAGCCCGCATGATGCGGGCTTTTTCGTGGGCAATCGCCAGCTGTTTACCCACGACCCGTCGAAAAACGACGCTTCTGCCTCTCGTCGGCAAGCGCAGCGCTGCAACCACCCAGCGCCTGCGCTGCCCTGCCTGCCTAGTCCGAAACTCCCATCCCGCCTGGGAGTATCGGCCGATGCGCATTCCCCGGTGCGTCCCCATAGTCGTGGCATGTAGCAGTAAAAGGCCAGCAGTCGAGGTCTGGCCACCACGCATGGAAATGCTCGGGAGAACATCATGACCATCCATAAGAAGATTGCGTCGCCAACGCGCCCCACCGCAGATGACAGCACCGCTCCTTCCGTGACCACCGACCAGAACGATTACGCCCCCGGCAGTACCGCCATCATTACCGCCAGCGGCTTCACCGCCGGCAGCACCGTGAAGATCGAGGTGGACCACGCCACCAGCCCGGGCGCCGACGGCGTCTGGGGCACGCCGGACGACGTGCTCAACACCAGCGCCGGTGCCGGCCACGACCCCTGGTACGTGACCGACGGCGGCGCCGGCGACCTGGACGGCCTGGTCAACGGCAGCGTGACCACGTCCTGGTACGTCGACCCGGATGACTCCGCCGGGGCACGCTTCCTGCTCTCCGCTTCCAGTGACGGCGCCACGGCGACCGCCACCTTTACTGACGCCGGCCCCATCGTATCGGCCACCGGCGTGACCGTCTCGCTGGACGAAACCACCGGCCTGCAGAACGCCACGGCAACCCCAAGCCCGGCGGGCGACGCCGATGACAACGACATCCTCCTCGCCTCCCTGCCCGCCGCCTTCACTGCCCGCCTGACAGCCCTGGGTGCCGGCACTGCGTCGGGCGCCGCCCTGAGCGGCTATACCGGTGCAGCCGGAAATACCGGCAGCAACGCCTTCACCATCAGCGCCGCTCCCGGTGGCGCAATCACCGACATCCTCTTCACCGGCAGCGGCGGCGCGCCGCTCAATGGCCTGGACAGCGGCCTGGACACCCTCGCCGGGGTGGACATCCTTCTCTACACCGACACCACCAACAACAACGTCCTGCTCGGGCGCGCCGGCGGCGCCAACGGCACCATCGTGTTCGCGGCCTACATCGAGGAAACCGGCTCGCCGGTCAGCGGCGGCAAGATCTGGACCGTGGAATACCAGCCACTCAAGCACCCTGACGGCACCAATGCCGATGATGCCCTCAACCTCCTGAACAAGGTCTACATCGGCACCAGCCAGGACCTGACCTTCAGCCTCGCCGACGCCCCCTCCGGGCAGAACCTGTTCCTGATGTTCACCACGGCGACCCCGACCACGGTGAATGACAACGGGGTCATACGCATCACCGACCCGACCATCATCGCCACCGGCAAGGACCCGGCCAACCAGTCCACCGGCGCCAACATCACCACCGGCGACACCATCAACACCAGCCAGGCCGGCGGCCCGACCACCTTCGGCACCAACAACCAGATGATCGTCGAGCAGGAAGGCATCCGCTTCACCTTCGTCACCGGTGCCCGGCAGGACATGACCATCCCCAACCTGGACCAGAACGAGGCCGATGTCGAAGCCAACATCGACTTCACCCAGATGTTCAACGCCAAGACCGCCAGCTTCGACGTCGTGCAGTTGCAGAGCGGCAAGAGCGCCATCGTCAAGATCAGCGCGTTCAGCACCGCCGCCGAGGCGGGCAACGCCTTCATCGACGGCTATGCCGGTGACACCACGGTCGCTATCACCAACGTCCGCGTTCTGAACAGTACTACCGGCGCGGTGCTGGAGAATTCCAACGGCTCGGTGAACGACCCGGGCATCGTCATCACCATCACTGGCGGCGTGGCAACCATCACCGGCGTGCTGGCCGGATACAAGATCGAGTACACCACCACGGCGGATCACAACCGCGTGCTCATCGAGAACGGCGCGGCGGTCGATGCCAAAGGCAATGACCACGCCGACTTCGACATCGGCGGCTTCAAGTTGCTGCAGGTGTCCACCGCCACCGTCGAAATCGGCTCGAAGATGATCTTCGAGGATGACGGCCCGAGCATCAGCACCACCGGTACCGAACCCACGCTGACGGTGGACGAATCCGCCCTCGCCACCGATGCCTCGCAGAGCTTCGCCGCGAACTTCAGCTCGGCGTTCGGTGCCGATGGCGCGGGCACCCTGACCTATGCGCTGAGCGTGATCGCCGGCGCCTCCGGGCTGGTGGACACAGCCACCGGCCAAGCCGTGAACCTGTCCATGAATGGCGCGGTGGTCGAAGGCCGCACGGCCTCCAGCAGCGACCTGGTGTTCACCGTCAGCGTGGCTGCCAACGGCGACGTCACCCTGGACCAGCAGCGCGCCATCGTGCATGCAGACACCAGCAATCCGGACGACTCCACGACCCTCACCTCTGACGATCTGGTGAAACTCACCGCGACCAAGACCGACGGCGACGGCGACAGCGCCCAGGCCACGCTGAACATCGGCCAGAACCTGATCTTCAAGGACGACGGACCGACCGTCGGTACCACCGGCACCGAGCCAACCCTGACGGTGGACGAAAGCGACCTCATCACCAACGCGTCGCAGAGCTTTGCCGCCAACTTCAGTCCCAGCTATGGCGCCGACGGAGCCGGCGCGAACCCAGTGAGCTATGCCCTGGGCGTAGTCGCCGGTGCCTCCGGGCTGACCGATACGGCTACCGGCGAAGCGGTCAACCTGTCGATCGTCGGCGGCGTCGTGCAGGGCCGCACCGCTACGACCGACCTCCTGGTATTCAGCGTCAGTGTCGACGCCACGGGTAACGTCACACTCGATCAGGTCCGCGCCATTGTCCACGACGACGCCACCAATCCCGATGACTCCCGCAGCCTGTTGGCGGACTCGCTGGTCACCCTGACGGCCACCGTCACCGACAAGGATGGCGACAGCACCCAGGCCACGCTGAACATCGGCCAGAACCTGATCTTCAAGGATGACGGGCCGACCATCGGCACCACCGGTACCGAGCCGACCCTCACGGTGGACGAGAGCGACTTCAGCACCAACGCCACGCAGAACTTCGCCGCCAACTTCAGTCCCAGCTATGGCGCCGACGGGGCCGGCGCGACCCCGGTGAGCTATGCCCTGAGCGTCATCGCCGGCGCCTCCGGGCTGATCGACACTGCCACCGGCCAGGCGGTCAACCTGTCGCTCAACAACGGCGTGGTGGAAGGTCGCACGGCGATCAGCAACGCACTGGTCTTCACCGTCAGCGCGGCCAGTAACGGTGACGTCACGCTCGACCAGCTGCGCGCCGTGGTCCACGAGAATGTCACCGACCCCAACGACAGCAGAACCCTCAGCGCGGACAACCTGGTGAAACTCGTTGCAACCGCGACCGACAAGGATGGCGACACAGCCCAGGCGACCCTGAACATCGGACAGAACCTGATGTTCTACGACGACGGCCCGTCGCTGGCCTTCGGCAACATCGTCGGCACCGGCAGCACCCTGGCGCAGACCGGGTACTGGGACCATTCCTTCGGCGCCGACGGCAGCAGCACAGCGGGCCTGGATATTGCCCTGGCGAACGGGCAGTTCACCCTGGTACGACCCAACGGCACGACCACCACCGGGACCGGTACGCTCACCGAAACGTCGCCGTCGCCGGATATCAATGGTGCGTACCACTTCGCGGGCACCCTCACCGGGGACTTCGACAACAACGCCAGCACTGCCAACACCAGCGTCGACTACACGCTGACGGCGCTGGCCGACGGCACCTACACCCTGGACCTGGTGCAGGGCTTCAGTTCGACGCTGGTGCTGAGCACCGCCAACGGCTCCCTCGGAGCCGGCGGCCCGGACCCGGTCCAGACGTTGACCATCGGCACTGACGCCGTCGTCTTCTTCGCCGCCAAGGCACTGGCGCCGCAGACGGGCGCGAACAGCATCCTGACCGGTATAGGACAGGGCGCAACCGATCCGACCGAGGCGCAGTTGCAGACCAACCCGCTACCGTCGTACATCGACGACCAGAAGGCCCTCAACGTCAGTACCTCCGGCATCGGCGTGAAGAACAACGTCCTGCAGGGCAGCGGCGCCGGCATCACCGCCGGTGACGACAGCTTCGTGGCCAACCCGCAGACGCTGCTGACCTCGGTGAAGGTGTTCATCGACAACTCGGTGGGCGGCTACGACCCAGCCTCGGAATCGCTGTACTACGTCGCCTACTACGACGACGGCACGACGTCCGGTGCACCGATCAAGGTGTTGGCGGGCAACCTGCAGAACGAGGCCGGCGGACAAAAATCCTTCACCGTGCAGACCGTCGCCGGCAAGATGATCGATGCCATCCAGCTGACCATGGCCGAGGGCATGATCAAGATCCCGACCATCCAGTTCATCCGGCAGGTCGAGAATCTGGCCAGCGACGTCAAGCTGTCGTTCAACGCCACGGTGACCGACGGCGATGGCGACACCGCGACCAGCGCCTTCACCGCCAACCTGTTCGCCAACAAGGCCGCCGGCGGGACCTTTGACTACGTACTGGCAGGCGTGACCGGCACCCGCGAGGCCTTCAACGTCGACCTGGCACGCACCGAGAACAAGTACCAGGTCACCGGTTTCGACACTGCGGGCCAGCGTGACAAGCTGGTCCTCAATGGTGATGCCACGTCGACCGTGCAGAACATCGACAACAACGGCGCCGACAGCATCGTGAGCATCCAGGAGTCCGGCGGGCAGATCACCACCATCACAGTGGTGGGGGTCGACATCCTCAACACCGACATCGTGCATGGCAGCGCAACCTAGTTCGCACGCGGGAACGAAGCGGGGGTGGCCTGGATGCCACCCCCCTTCATTTTTACCGTCAATCGGGCGCGGCAACGGCGCTCAATTGTTGCGCAACGACGAACCATTGCCCTGATGCGCGGAGCGGTCCATCTCAACCCACGCAGACTCCGGCGGCTCTTCGCTGCCAGCCAGTCCATGCTTCAACGCATACATCAGCAGGTCCATGCGGTTGATCAGGTTGAGCTTCTGGTAGATGTTGCTCAGGTGGTTGTGCACCGTGTGTTCGCTGATGCCCAGGCGCTCGGCGATGCTCATGTACTTGGCCGACGGGTCTTCGACTATGGCGCTGATCAGCTCCCTTTCGCGCACCGTCAGCCGGGCGTGCTTGGCCTGCTCGTGGTTGCACCTGAGCGGCACGTGCCCACTGGCCGCGTAGCCGGAAAGCCCGCCCGCCCAGGCGCGATCCAGTGCGATATCGCGATGATGGACGTTGACGATGGCCTGGATGATCGATTCGGTCGGATCTTCCGCCAGCACGATGCCCCGCGCGCCCGCCTCTATCGCCTGGGCGGCCGGAACCGCCTCGTACAGCCCCTTGAGCAGCAGCACTTTCATTTGCGCGCTGCGCGTCAGTTCGGTGACCACTTCGAGCGGGTTCAGGGCGTCCGGGAAGAAGCTGAAGAAGATCACATCGGGGCGCTGCTGGTCGGCGAGGTCCAGCGCATAGGTGTAGGTCGTGGCCTGGCCGCTGACCTCCATTCGCGGCCGTCTGGCATTGATCAGATCGTGAAGGCCGATCAGCACGAGCGGGCGGCAATCGACCAGCATCACCCGTATCGTTTTTCTGTGGTCAGACATGGCTTTCTGACCCCCTCTGCAAAGGGCTTCGCGTGCGCCCTTCCAGTGGTGCTCTGCATACCGGGCAAGAGCAGTTGGAAGTGCGCCGGAAGCGGTAACGGATGCTTGCGGCGCCAGGCCCGTAGCCGGCGGATGGAGACTTCTCTGGCGAGAACATGCCTTTTACCCGCTGGGGCCGGTGGGGTTCCGCAAGAGCGGAACAACCCATCGAGGCGGCATCAATACGAGTGCCCATCAACACGTTGCACATGATTCCGTGCTCCCTCGACCGGTCACCTGAGTCTAGGTCAGGCCGGTCCTCTACCCGCTTGGCCACCCGTCGACCAGCGGTTCGATTTCGTGGCAGGCGATGCGCTGCGCCACACCTGCCGAAACTCGCCACTTCCCGGAAATCAAACGCTTGCAACCAACAGCGGCACTCGGAATGAGCCTTTCCATCACAGCGGGATTCGTCAATTAAACGACGAATGGCTGGGGAAAAATTACAATAAGGACGATCTCGTCAAAATATCGTCAAGATCGCCGCTCCAACCCGGCGTGGCAGCAGGAAGACGACGGCCGGCACCGGCGCGCGCCGGCTTGCCGAAAGCGCTCGCACCATCGAACGATGAGGGTAGGGAACGCGAGGGCGCGAGAGCGCCCTGCGGGAGTGTCAGGGACGCGGAAGAGCCTCGCTGGAAGCGCGGGCGCTGAGCCAGCCATTCACGCTCTGAACGCTCTCGATCGGCGGCCTGCCCGCCCAGCGATTCAGGGTGAAGACGTTGCTGAGAAACTCGTACTGGGTCTTGAGCAGATCCCGGCGGGCGCGGAATTCGTTGCGCACTGCGGCAAGTACGTCCACTGCGTTGACCATGCCATAGCCCAGCGCCTTTTCCGCCGACTCGCGCGACTTGTGCGCCGAGACCAGAGCCAGTCGGTTGGCCTGGATCTTCTCGCCATTGGAGTTGGCCGTCAGGTAGGCGCTGGTGATCTCCTTGACCACCCGGCGACGGATTTCCTCCAGTTGCTCCTCTGCCACCAGTTGGTCCTGGTACAGCCCGCGCACCCGCGCCGAGGTCGAGCCGCCGCTGTAGATCGGCACCTGCAGTCCGACGCCGGCAACATAACTGTCGGTCCGCGGCGCCAGGGAGTTGTTGTAGCCCTCGTTGGTCTGTTGCGCGCTGAGGTTCAGGCTCAGTGTCGGATAATGCCCGCCCTTGCCGCTGCGCAGCGCCGCTTCCGCTGCATCGACGCCGCTCTGCCTGGCCTTGAGCGCTGGGTTCAGCGCGATGCCGTCACGCACCCAATCGTCAAGGCTCTGCTCCGACATCTGCAGGCGTACGTCATCGCGTACCCGACTGAGCCGCTCCTTCACCGGCCGACCCACTATTTCCGTCAACGCCTCGCGACTGATGGTCGCCTGGTTGCGCGCTTCCAGTTCCTGGGCCGCAAGCAGGTCCACGCGGGCCTGCAGATCGAGCTGGTCGGTCACCAGGGCCAGTTGCCGGGCGTACAGCGCATTGACCCGGTCCAGGCTTTCCTGGGTGGTGCGGCGCTCGGCAATCACCAGCTCCAGCTCATCCTCGGCCGCCAGTGCGGTGAAATAGCGCCGCGCCAGTTCCACGGTGGCCTCCGCCTGGGCGTCCAGCGCCTCGTTTTCCGACTGCACCGCCATGCTCTTGAACTTCTGGTAGTTCTCCCAGGCCGCCTTGTTGTAGAGGTACTGGCGCAGCACAAGGCTGTAGTTCTCGCTGTCGTAGCTCTCGTCGATCAGGTCGTTGCGCTGGTGGATCTGGTTGGTCCCGGCATTGAGCGACAGTTGTGGCAGCAGCACACCCATGGCTTCGCGCTGGTATTCCTTGCCCGCCTGCGCGTGGGCGTAGGACGCCAGAATCTGCGGGTCCTCCAGCCGCGCCTCATGGTACAGGCGCAGCAGGTCGGTGGCGTCCTGCGCCACGCCAACACCCGTGGGCGCCGCCGTGTAGGTCTGCGCCAGCGCGCAACTCGACGCCAGCGTCAGCACCCCCGCCAGCCAGAAGGTTGATGCATCCATGGTCATTCCTCGATCATCGATTGGGAAAGGGCGTTGCGCGCCGGCTGCATCAGATACTGCAACAGGGTGCGCTGCCCGGTGATGATCAGCACGTCAGCCGGCATGCCCGGCAGCAACTTTCGCTCGCCCAGCGTGCGAGCCCCTTTTTCGGTGACGCGGACCCGCGTGAGGTAATAGGCAGCGTTGGTCTTCTCGTTGACCAGGCGATCCGCCGAGACGTTGATGACCTCGCCTTCGATCACCGGCGTGGTCGCACTGTTGAAGGCGCTGAAGCGAATGTCCGCGCGCTTGCCGATGGCCACGCGGTCGATGTCCACCGGCGGAACCTGGGCCTCGATCACCAGTTCTGACACCGAGGGCACTATGTCCAGCAACGGCGTCGCCGGACGCACCACACCGCCGACGGTATGCACCGTCATGCCGATCACCATGCCCGCGTCCGGCGCCCGGATGACGATGCGTCCCAGCCGGTCCTCGAGCGACGAACGCTTCTCCTGCAGGTCATAGATGCGCGTCTGCACCTCGGCCAGCTGTTTGGCGACTTCGGCACTGAAATCCTTGTCGATCTGCAGGATCTGCAGCTGCGTTTCGTTGATCTGCAAGCGCGTGCGGTTGATGGTGGAACGGTGATCGGCGATTTCCGCGCGAATCATCTGCAGCTTGCGCTGCTGTTCCAGCAGGCGCTGCTTGTCGACGTAGCCTTGCTTGAGCAGGTCGGACAACTCACCGATTTCGCCGCCGTAGGAGTTCGCCAGCTGGCCCTTGGCACCGATCATCGATTGCAGCCCGTCGATCTGCTGGTTCAACTGGCCGATGCGCTCGCGCAGCACGGATATCTGCCCCTGCCGCGATCCCTGGCGGGCATTGAAGACCTGGGTTTCGCTCTGCCGCGCCTCCTCGCCGCGCGGACTGGCGAAGTCGCCAACCCCTTCGAAGTCGATGGCTGCACGCGAGTCGCGCTCGGCTTTGAGCCGCGCCTCCATCGCCTCGGCGGCGATCAGTTGGCTGCGGGTCATCTCGTATTCGAATCGCAGCTGGGCATCGTCAAGCACGATCAATGGGGCGTCGCGTTTGACGATGTCGCCATCATGCGCCAGCACTTCCTTGACGATGCCGCCTTCGGGATGCTGCACCGTCTTGCGGTAGGCCTGCACGGTCACCACGCCGGGCGCATAGACGGCGCCGTCCAGCGGGGCGAACGCCGCCCAGGTGCCGAACAGCCCGAAGGTCACCGCAACGATAGCCAACCCCAGACGGCGGACCTTGAGGTCCGACAAAGGCAGGTCGGCGAAGCTCTCAATGGGGTGACTGGGCATCGGCGTCATCCTTGTGGGTATCCACCGGAGCGATGCTCGCGCCCGCCGGCTTCGGGCGCTGCGGCACCTGTGGCGGCTGCCTGGCGGTGAGCTCGGCGAGCACCTGGTCACGCGGTCCGTAGAGCGTCACGGTGCCGTCGTTCATCAGCATCAGCCGGTCGAGCTGGGAAACGAGGTTGGTGCGGTGGGTGATGACGAAAACAGTCGCGCCGCTCTGCTTGAGCTGGTGGATGGCAGCGGCCAGGGCGCGATCACCGATGTCGTCGAGGTTGGAATTGGGTTCGTCGAGCACGATCAGCCTCGGGCTGCCATACAGTGCACGAGCCAGGCCGATACGCTGGCGCTGCCCACCCGAGAGCATCAGCCCTTCGCTGCCGATGACGGTGTCGTAGCCGTCCGGCAGCAACAGGATCATCTCGTGGACCCCGGCGATTTTCGCCGCCTGGATGACCTTCTCCGATTCCACCTCGGCGAAGCGGGCGATGTTCTCGCCGACGGTGCCCTCGAACAGTTCGATGTCCTGGGGCAGATAGCCGATGTGCGGGCCGAGGTCGTGCTTGTTCCAGGTACTGATGTCCGCACCGTCCAGGCGAACGACCCCGTGCAATGGCGGCCATACGCCCATCAGCGCCCGCACCAGGGTGGACTTCCCTGCTGCGCTCGGCCCGATGATGCCCACCACGCAACCGGCGGGCACGCTGAAACTGATGTTCTTGATGATCGGTGTCGTCGAGCCCGGCGCCGTCACTACCAGGTTCTCCACCTGGATATGCCCCTGGGGGGCCGGCAGCGGCATGCGCTGGGGTTGTGCCTGGAGCTTTTCGAGGATGTCGTTCAAGCGGTTGTACTGCGAGCGGGCCGCGATGAAGCCCTTCCAACTGCCGATGATCAGGTCCAGCGGCGCCAGCGCCCGGCCGAGCAGGACGGCACCGGCGAAGACCATCCCCGGCCCGACCTGATGATCCACCGCGAGATAAGCGCCCAGCCCGAGCACCAGAGACTGCACCAGCAGGCGAAAGGTGCGGGAAAGCGTGCTGATCACCGCCCCCTTGTCACTGGCCAGCGATTGCAGCAACAGCACGCTGCGCTGCCGGCTTCCCCAACGGTCCATCAGGGTTTCCAGCATGCCCATGGACTCGATGACTTCGGCGTTGCGCAGGTTCTTGGTGGTCTGGAGCGTCGCCGCGATGTGTTCCTTGTTGGCCTGCGCCAGGGCCGGCGCGGTCACCTTCTCGTTGACCACGGCAAGCACCAGCAACAGCACGGCACTGCCCACCGCCACCCAGCCCAGCCAGGGGTGGAACATGAACATCACCGCGATATAGATAGGCAGCCAGGGCGCATCGAAGAAGGCGAACAGGCCGCTGCCGGCAAGGAACTGGCGCAGGCCGGTCAGGTCGTTGAGAGGCTGGGCCGAAGCGTCCATCCCGCCACTGTGCAGCGCCCTTTTGAAACTGGCCTTGTAGACCTGGCGGCTGAGCAGCACATCGAGCCGCGTACTCACCCGCACCAGGATGCGCGAGCGGACCCATTCCAGGGACCCGAGCGTGATCACCAGCAGCGTCATGATCAGCGTCAGCATGGTCAGCGTGGTCAGGCTGCCGCTGGTGATCACCCGGCCGTAGACCTGCAGCATGTAGAAGGTCGGCACCAGCATCAGTGCGTTGATGAACAGGCTGAAAAAACCTACGAACAGGAAACTTTCGCGACAGGCCCGCAGTGCGCTTCGGAGGTTCTCCACGGGAATATTTCGCATGCAAACCTCTGATCGCGAGACCGACCTGAGTGGAGCTTAGATCAAGGAAATTGCCGATGTGCGGCCAATGGCCATGTCACTGGCGACGGCGGTTGCAGTCCGTGAAAAACTTGTGAAAATCCCTGTCGTCCAAGGCGTTTTCGCGCCCGCGCCACCTTCCCCGGAGGGCTCTGGGACAGGGTTTTCGCGGCGTGCTCGAGCGCCCGGCGTGTCCTTTGAAAATTCCGATCACCGGTTCGCCTCAGCGCAACCGCCGGCCACGAAAAAAAGCCCGCGGCGAGGCGGGCTTTTCCTGACTCAAGCGAAATCGCGCTAGCGCTCGGAAACGTCGCCGGCGTCGTCCTCCGTGCCGGGGAACAACAGACTGGCAAGGATGCCCAGCGCCAGCACCACCAGCACCACGACCAGGCTGGTATTGGCGTCGATACCGATGCCGTGGTGGAAAAGGTGGTCCGTCGCGTTCAAGCCGAGCTTCGCGGCGATGAAGAACAGCAGCACCACAACGGCCTTTTCCAGGTGGACCAGATAGCGCTTGAGCGCCTCGAGCACGAAGTACAGCGTACGCAGCCCAAGAATGGCGAACAGCATGGCGGAATAGACAATCAGCGGCTCGCGGCTGACGGCGATCACGGCCGGCACCGAATCGAAGGCGAACAACATGTCAGACACCTCGACCACCACCAGGCAGAGGAACAAAGGGGTAGCGAACAGCGCGCCCTTGGCCAGGCTGACGCCCTTGTCCTCCGGCTTGCGCAGTTCAGTCTCGAGCTGCTTGCGAGCGATGAAGAAACGACCACCGACCAGCTTCGGCCAGACGGGGAACAACCTGCTGGCAAAGCGGTAGGCCAGGTGCTTGGAGTAGTCCTCCTCCTCGTCATCCTCATCGCCGCCCTTGAGCATCATCACGCCGGTCCAGGCCACGATCAGGGCGAAGACGATCTCGACCCAGGGCCCGAATGCCAGCAGGCCGGTACCGATGGCCACGAAGATGGCGCGGAACACGATGGCGCCGAGGATGCCCCAGTACAACACCCGGTGGCGCAGGCCGTCCGGCACCTTGAACCAGGCGAAGATGGCGATGAAGACGAACAGGTTGTCGACGCTCAGCACCTTTTCCAGGGCGTAGCCGGTCAAGAACAGGCTGGCGACCTGGGCGCCGTGCTGGATATAGAGGAAGCCGGCGAAGCCCAGAGAGACTGCTACCCAGAAGAGCGACCAGAGGGCCGCACTCGTCAGCGAAATGGGCTTGTTGTCCCGGTGGGTCGCCATGTCCAGCAACAGGGCGGCCAAGGCCAGCCCGACGAATACCGCCATTGTCAGCGGGGGAAAACCCAGGTGTGTCTGTTCCACGATTGCAGCTCTCGAAAAGTAGTGTCGGCCAGAGCGATCCGGCCATGGACCGGATCAGATGCCCGGGCGGATCGGGTCGGATGTGCACCGCCACGAGGGATGAAATGCTCGCCAATGCGGGTCCTGGGCCGCACACAACAACGCATGATCGCCCTGGGTATCGCCCCAGGCGCGCAGCCGGTAGCCCGTCAACGGGCCGTACTTCGCCTGCAGGCGCAGCACCTTGTTTTCGGCGCGACAGTTGCCGCCGAGGATGCGTCCGCTGAGTCGGCCATCGATGACTTCCAACTCAGTGGCGATCAGGCCGACCCCCAGGCGCTCGGCAAAAGGCCGCAACAGCAGATCCGGGGAAGCCGAGCAGAGAGTCACTTCGGCACCTGAGCGCAACTCCGTCGCCACGCCGCGCACCCCTGCGGGGCGCAGCAGATAGCCCCAGATGCACCGGCAATAGGCTTCCGCTCGGGCCTCCAGCCATTGCGCATCGACGCCCTGCAGGAAGACCGCGACCAGACGCGCCTTCAATTCATCGCGACGGGTTCGGCGCAAGAGGAATGCCAGGCCAGGGAGTAGCATGGCTCCCAGGCGCCATAGAAAGCCAAAAGTGCCAAAGGCGAACCAAAGGAACGGCAGAAAGCTGTCATGCCGGGTCAGGGTGCCGTCGAAATCGAACACCGACAGGACATTGACCGCGTCATCCTGATCCTCTGCGCTTGGCGGCAATTGGGCCGCTTTCAAATGACTGCGCAACTTCGGCATCTGTGCATCAACCCCATCACGACAAGCTCCACGAATGCCCGTCCACTTCGCTGGAGAGCTTCATGAATGGGCCCCACTCCATCGCACGGCGATGAGCGCTGGCATTCTCGGGTGCCTGTTCGGGGCGACAAACGGGATTCTCCTCAGGGCTGCGTCAGAATCTTCTTCAATGCAGGCACACGACGGCTTTCGCAGGGAGGCCGCGAAAAGCCTGGCAGTCGGGAGAGAAAGGCAGGTAGCGCAGTGGCGGGGAAGGCGAGGAACAACGAGGGGCAAACTTTTCGCCGCACAAACGAAAACGCCGCCCTGATGGGCGGCGTTTCGATTCTGGAGCGGGAAACGAGACTCGAACTCGCGACCCCGACCTTGGCAAGGTCGTGCTCTACCAACTGAGCTATTCCCGCATCAACTTGCTGTAACCGTCAGCGTTCGCTGGAGGTTTAACGAAAACGCCGTCCTGATGGACGGCGCTTCGATTCTGGAGCGGGAAACGAGACTCGAACTCGCGACCCCGACCTTGGCAAGGTCGTGCTCTACCAACTGAGCTATTCCCGCAGCAACCTGTTGCAACCTTCAGCTTTCGCCGAAGGGTAACGCCATTTCATCTTTCGCTCACCGCCTTGGCGATGATCGAGAATCTGGAGCGGGAAACGAGACTCGAACTCGCGACCCCGACCTTGGCAAGGTCGTGCTCTACCAACTGAGCTATTCCCGCAATGGCGTCCCCTAGGGGACTCGAACCCCTGTTACCGCCGTGAAAGGGCGGTGTCCTAGGCCACTAGACGAAGGGGACGCGGCCCGGAACTTAACATCTTTCCGCCTTCGTCGCTCCGGCATTTCTGCGTTTCGCGTCGAAGTGGCGCGCATTCTAGGGAGGCTTTGGAGGGTCGTCAACCCTTCAAAGAAATTTTTTTTAAATCAAAGACTTCTGAGTAAAAACTGAGCTGCCGCTATCAGCGGTATCACTAAGACATTACACTCGCGGAAAAAGCATCCGGAGCACTCCACGGTGTCGCCAATCGTCATTACGGTCCTGGTTCTCGTCGGTATCGCCCTGCTGGTCGCCATCGGCTACATCAATCACCTGGTGGAGAACCGCAAGCTTGAGCAGGCTCGTCTGAAGGCCGATCTGTCAGATCGCTGCCGGCGCTGCGCCGATGTCTCCGAGTCCCTGCCCGGCCAGTTCATGTCGCCGGCGCTGAAGTTGCTGCTCAGCGGCTTCGAGCTGAAGCTCAGCGAACGCCTGCTCGCGGTCGACAAGCAGAACACCGCGCTCAGGCAGCGCCTGGAAGAGCTGCGCGGCCTGGTAGCCAAGGGAGAAAGCATCCCGGTGAAGAATGCGCCGCAGCCGATCCTCACCGAAGCCAAGGCCAAGGACGTGCGCTTCCTTTTCGAAGCGTTGCACGCCCAGCTCACCCGCTGCGCCCAGGACAACATGCTGCCGCAGGCCGAAGCGAAGAAGTGGGTGAAGGAAATCCGCCATCTGCTCACCCTCCTCCATATAGAGTTCTTCGGCAACCTGGGCCAGCAGGCGCTGCAGCAGGGCCAGCCCCGGCAGGCCCGCCTGGCTTTCGAGCGCGGCGCGCAGTACCTGCAGAAGCAGCCGGAAATCGGCCGCTACCAGGCGCAGCTCAAGCACATGGAAGCCCAACTGGCCCATGCCAACGCCCTGGTGCTGGAAACCTCCCAGCCCGTACCGGACGAACCCAGCGAACTGGGCGACGGCCTCAAGGCACTGGACGAAGACGATATCTGGAAGAAGAAGAACCTTTACGACTGATCCATCGTCGAACCAAAACCCCGGCCACCTTTGCCCCAGGAGCCTTGCATGAGCCTCGTCGTCTTCGGCGCCCCGCTGTCCCCCTTCGTTCGCAAAGTCCGCCTGTTCGCGGCCGAGAAAGGCTTCGACTACCAGCTGGAGAACGTCAACCCGTTCAACCAGCCCGACTGGTACCGCGAACTGAACCCGCTGCGCCGCGTGCCGGCGATCCGCGACGGCGATTTCACCCTCGCCGACTCCAGCGTCATCTGCCACTACCTGGAAGACCGCGACCCGCAACGCGCCCCGCTGTGCGGCTCGGGCGCCGAATCCCGCGCGCGGATCAACTGGCTGGAAAAATACGCCGACTATGAGCTGGCCCCGCTGACCACCTTCACCGTATTCCGCAATCGTCTGCTCAAACCGCTGATGGGCAAGGTCTGCGATGAAGTGGCCGTAAAAGGCGCCATGCAGGAAAAGCTTCCGGAGCACTTCGATTACCTGGAGAAGTGCCTGGGCGAACAGCAGTGGTTCGTCGACGACCGCTTCAGCCTCGCCGACATCGCCATTGCCTGCCAGCTGGTGAACCTGCGCCACGGCGAGGAAGCGCTGGATGCCCAGCGCTGGCCGAGGCTGGCTGCGCATTTCGAGCGCACCCTGGCCCGCCCTGCCCTGGCCGAGATCGTCCAGGGCGAATTGCAGATCATCGCCAAGATCATGGCCAAGCGCTGAGCCAATCCCACGTCCGCGCAGCTATATCCCGGGGCGGATAACGCCGACGGCGGTATCCGCTCCTGCTGGGACTGCGCGGTGTTGCAGAGGGAGTAGGAGCGGACTCCGTCCGCGATGGGTTCGCATTGCTCCGGCCACCCGCGCGACCCCATGAAAAAGCCCCGCCGAGGCGGGTCTTTTGCTTACCCGCACACCCTCAGCAGTCGGACAGGCGCAGGAATATCTCCGCCAGCCGCTCGATGCCGGCCTGGTCCTGCGCGCTGAAACGGCCAACCTTCGGGCTGTCCAGGTCCAGCACGCCGATCAGGCGGCCGTCCTTCACCAGCGGCACCACCAGTTCGCTGTTGGAGGCGCTGTCGCAGGCAATGTGGCCGGGGAAGGCATGCACATCTTCCACACGCTGGGTTTCACGGGTACGCGCCGCCGCACCGCACACGCCCTTGCTGAAGGGAATGCGCACGCAGGCGACCTTGCCCTGGAAGGGGCCGAGCACCAGTTCTTCATTGCGGTTCAGGTAGAAACCGGCCCAATTCAGGTCCGCCAGCTCGTTGAACAGGAACGCGGAAAACTGCGAGGCATTGGCGATGAAGTCGCGCTCGTCGGCGAACAGCGACTCCGCCTGGGCGGCGAGCAGCGCATAGCCGTCAAGGCCGGCGTCGGCCTGTTGCAGATCGATCATGGGGTTTCTCCTTCCAGCAATTGTCGGCCCACCCAGTAGCGGGCGAATTGATAGGCACAACGGCCATTACGGTTGCCGCGCCCAAGCGCCCAGCGGATGGCTTCCTTCTCCAGTTCCTCGTTCCAGGCCCAGGCGCTGAGCCCGGACTTCTGCGCGAGCGCCTCGACCCAGTGGCGCACCACGCTGAGGAAATGCTCCTGAGTGAAGGGATAGAAGGACAGCCACAGGCCGAAGCGGTCGGACAGGGCGATCTTGTCTTCGACGGCCTCGTTGGGGTGCAACTCGCCGTCGACCATCTTCCAGTTCTCGTTGTCGCTCTGCTTTTCCGACACCAGATGGCGGCGATTGGACGTGGCATACAGCAGCACGTTGTCCGGCGCCTGTTCCAGCGAGCCGTCGAGTACGCTCTTGAGGACGCGGAAATCGCCCTCGCCCGCGTCGAACGACAAGTCATCGCAGAACAGCACGAAGCGTTGCGGCAGGCCCTGGATCTGCTCGACCACACGCGGCAGGTCGGCCAGGTGGTCGCGCTCGATCTCGATCAGACGCAGCCCCTCCCCGGCCAGCTCCGCCAACAGCGCGCGCACCAGAGAGGACTTGCCGGTGCCGCGGGCGCCCCATAGCAAAGCGTGATTGGCCGGCTGGCCGACCACGAACTGGCGGGTGTTGCGCTCCAGTTGCTCGCGCTGTCGATCGACGCCCAGCAGGTCGTCCAGGCGCAGGTCGAGGCTGACCTTCAGCGGCTGCAGGTAGCCGCTGCGGCCGTCACGGTGCCAGCGCGCCGCCAGGCTGTGCTGCCAGTCCACTGTTTCGCGGAGGGCAGGCAGCAAAGGCTCCAGGCGTGCCATCAGCGCTTCGGCGCGCACAAGAAAATCGTTCAGACGGGAATCCACGCGAGTCTCCAGGCTTTTCAGGGGAAAGTCTCCAGGCGCAACACTCGAGCGTCAGGCCTGGGAATTTCTTCGCCTTCGGGCTATCCCGACAGACGGTTCCGATGGGCTATGCTACGCCGCAGGAAAGCTTCTGCGAGGCGACACTCCGCAACCATGGATATTGCGCTCACACATCGCCTCTCGTTCAAGCAGGCCAGCCTGACGGTGCTGGTGGCGTTCATCCTGGGCACCTTGCTGAGCCTCATCCAGGTAGGCGTCGATTATGCCAGCCAGGACGCCTCCATCAATCGCGAAGTGCGCGCCCTGCTGGACGTCAGCCACAACCCTGCCGCACGCATCGCCTACAACATCGACGCCGAACTGGCCCAGGAACTGGTGGTAGGACTGCTGCGCTCGCCCGCGGTGATCCGCGCCGAGATCATCGATAACGCCAATGTGCCCCTGGCCAGCGCCGACCGGCCTCCGGCAGAAAGCCACCTGCGCGGCCTGAGCGATTTCCTTTTCGGCGAGCAGCGCACCTACGAGGAGCCGCTGTTCGTCGACCACGCCCCCGCCGAATCCCTTGGCGTTCTGCGCCTGGAGATCGACACCTTTGTCTTCGGCAACGACTTCCTGCGCCGCGCCGGGATGACCTTCCTCTCCGGCTTCGTGCGCAGCCTGATGCTCTCGCTGATCCTGCTGGTGCTCTTCTATGCGTTGCTGACCAAGCCGCTGGTGAGCCTGATCGAAGCCCTTTCCCGCCATGACCCGCGCTCGCCCTCGCGCCTGCGCCTGCCCTGCCCGCGTGGCCATGAGCGCGACGAGATCGGCGTGCTGGTGGAGGTCACCAATCGCCAGCTCAACCGCATTTCGGTGGAGATGGAACAGCGCCGCGAAGCCGAAGACCGCCTGACCCAGTACCTGGAAGAGCTGGAAAGCATAGTCGCGGCAAGAACGGCCGAACTGAAGGCAGCCAACGCGCGCCTGACCCTGTCCAACCAGGAACTGGAACAGGCGCGACAGACCGCCCTGGCCATGGCCCAGGCGCGCGGCAACTTCCTGGCCAACATGAGCCACGAAATCCGCACTCCGCTCAACGGCCTGCTGGGCATGCTGGGCCTGGCGCTGGACGGCCCGCTGACCGCCGAGCAGCGCCAGCAGCTGTCGATAGCCCACGACTCGGGCAAGGTGCTGGTGGAGCTGCTCAACGATGTGCTCGACCTGTCCAAGTTCGAGGCCGGCCAACTGGAACTGGAGCAGATTCCCTTCGACCTCGGCACCCTGGTGGAGGATACCGCCAGCCTGCTCTCGCAGAACGCAGGTCCCGCGGTGGAACTCACCTGCCTGATCAGCCCGCAACTGCCGGCACAGCTTTCCGGCGACCCGACGCGGGTGCGCCAGGTGGTCAGCAACCTGCTCTCCAACGCCCTCAAGTTCACCCGCTTCGGCCGCGTGGACGTGCGCGTCGAACCGCTGGGCACCGAAACCCGGGAGCAAGGTGTGCGCATCAGCGTGCGCGACACCGGTATCGGCGTGGCGCCCGAGGCCCTGCAGAAGATTTTCCAACCCTTCACCCAGGCCGATGCCGGTATCGCCCGCCAGTACGGCGGCACCGGGCTGGGACTGGCGCTCACGCGCAAGCTCTGCGAGGCGATGAAGGGCGAGCTGAGCGTCACCTCCGAGCCAGGCCTGGGCAGCGAGTTCATCGTCACCCTGCCCTTGCGGGCACTGGAGCCGTCACAACCGCTGGCGAAACTGCACGGCAAGCTCATCGTGCAATGTTCTGCCAGCAGCGGCCTGGCCGCGCTGCTGCAGAACTGGCTGCCGGAATGGGGCGTGGACTACCAGCGTCTGGAAATCGACGAGAGCCTCGCCGGCGTGGAACTGGACGCACTGCTGTCGGATTGCCCCGACTGCCTGGTGGTGCTGCGCCAGAACGTCACCAAGCCGGTGCTGCTGGTCACGGCCTACGGCAACTTCCTTGAGCCCGAACTGGCCCAGCGCCTCGCCCCCCTGCGGCAACTGGCGCGGCCGCTGTCCCGCGCGGTGCTCTACCAGGCGCTGAAGCAGGCCTTCGAGCATCAGCCGCTGCCCTCAGCGAAGCCCCCTGGCACCACCTCGCAGGAGCAGTTCTCCGCGCGCGTGCTGCTGGTGGAAGACAACCCCGTCAACCAACTGGTCGCACGCGGCCTTTTACAGAAGCTGGGTTGTCAGGTAGGCATCGCCATCAACGGCGAAGAGGCGCTGAAGCAACTCGACAGCAGCGAATTCGACCTGGTGCTGATGGACTGCAACATGCCAGTGATGGACGGTTACCAGGCTACCCGCGAAATCCGCGAGAGCGGCCGCTGGCCGGACTTGCCGGTGGTTGCCCTGACCGCCAACGCCCTGCCGGAGGAACGCGAGCGCTGCCGCGCCGCCGGCATGGACGACTACCTGGCCAAACCCTTCCACCGCGACGAGCTGGCAGCCATCCTCGAACGCTGGGCCGTCCCCCAGGCCCGCGGCTGATTCAGACGTCCAGTTTCGACAACTGCACCAGCAGGCTGTCCAGTTGCTCGCGCAGGCCATCGGTGACGCTCAGGTCGATGCCGCTGCGGCACAGTAGTTCCTCACGCAGCGGCAGCACCTTCTCGCGCAATGCCATCCCTTCCGCCGTCAGCCCCAGGTGTACTTCGCGCTCGTCATGCTGCGCCCGACGTCGCTGCACCAGGCCCAGCTGCTGCAGACGCTTGAGCAACGGCGTGAGGGTGCCCGAGTCGAGCATCAGGCGCTCACCGAGCGTCTTCACCGAAGGCTGCGGCGGCGGTTCGGCCTGCCACTCCCAGAGCACCAGCATCGCCAGGTACTGCGGGTAGGTCAGGCCAAGCGCCTCGAGCATCGGCCGATAGCCACGGATCACCGCGCGGGACACGGCATACAGGCGGAAGCACAGCTGGTTGTCCAGCTGCAGTTCGGCCGGCAGGGATACAGCGTCTTTCATCACAGCAGCGCTTCGATCTCGGCGGACAGTTGCTCGGGTTTGGTAGTCGGGGCGAAGCGCTTGACCACCAAGCCATCCTGGCCGATGAGGAACTTGGTGAAGTTCCACTTGATGCCCTGGCTGCCCAGCAGGCCGGGGGCGCGCTTCTTCAATTGCACATAGAGCGGGTGGGCCTCGGCGCCGTTGACGTCGATCTTCTTGAACAGCGGGAAGCTCACGCCGAAGTTCAGCTCGCAGAACTGGGTGATCTCCCCCTCGTTGCCCGGCTCCTGCTTGCCGAACTGGTTGCAGGGGAAACCGAGCACCACCAGGCCCTTGTCCTTGTACTGCCGCCAGAGCTTCTCCAGCCCCTTGTACTGCGGAGTGAAGCCGCACTGGCTGGCGGTGTTCACCACCAGCAGGGCCTTGCCGCCGAAGTCGGCGAGGGTCTTCTGTTCGCCCTTGATGGTGGTCACGGGAATGTTCAGCAGTGCATCGCTCATCGCAGATGGCTCCAGGGAAAGTGGGAAACCCAAGAGTAGTGATCAATTAAATTGCGTGCAATTCAATTGATCACGAATTACCCGGCCAAATGACACAACATCCAACCCTGCAAGAGCAGGCCCGCTCATTGCGGGCCTCGGGTCACTCCTTGGGCACCAGCTTCAAGGACGCCGAATTGATGCAGTAGCGCAGCCCGGTCGGCCGCGGACCGTCAGGGAAGACATGGCCCAGGTGCGCATCGCACTTGCCGCAGCGCACTTCAATGCGGTGCATGCCGTGGCTGAAGTCTTCCAGCTCCTTGACCACCTCGCCGTTCACCGGCTGGAAGTAGCTCGGCCAGCCGCTGCCGGAGTCGTACTTGGCGTCGGAGTCGAACAGCGCGGTGCCGCAGCACACGCAGTGGTAGATACCGGGCGTCTTGGTGTCGTGGTATTCGCCGGTGAACGCACGCTCGGTGCCGCCCAGCCGGCAGATGTGGAACTGCTCGTCGGTGAGTTCGTCACGCCAGGAATCCAGGGGCTTTTCCAGCTTTTCCATCGATCTGCCTCCATTAATGGAAAAAAGTGCCCGATGCCTCCTTTTCCGGGAATCGGGCCGCACGTATGATGCGCGTGGTTAACGTCACGTTCAGAATCTGCCGCACAGAGACATTCTCGCGATAGAAAAGCCTTAAAAGCTCTAATTTTTCGAGAATTCCACTGTTTTCCTGTCGATTTTCAGGGTCGACACCAGGGAAAAGCACTTCCGAACCACTCATTTGACGCCAGTCTGTCACCCGCGTTACAGCCTGCCAAGTCGCCGGCCGCGGACTATTTCGGAATCCCAGATCATGCAGGTCACCAAATCGAACAAGCTCGCCAACGTCTGCTACGACATTCGCGGGCCCGTGCTCAAGCACGCCAAACGCCTGGAAGAGGAAGGCCACCGCATCCTCAAGCTGAACATCGGCAACCCGGCGCCGTTCGGTTTCGAAGCGCCGGACGAAATCCTCCAGGACGTCATCCGCAACCTGCCCACTGCCCAGGGCTACAGCGACTCCAAGGGCCTGTTCAGCGCGCGCAAGGCGGTGATGCAGTACTACCAGCAGAAGCAGGTGGAAGGTGTCGGCATCGAGGACATCTACCTGGGCAACGGCGTGTCCGAGCTGATCGTCATGGCCCTGCAGGCACTGCTCAACAACGGTGACGAAGTGCTGATCCCGGCGCCCGACTACCCACTGTGGACCGCTTCGGTCGCCCTCTCCGGCGGCAAGCCGGTGCACTACCTGTGCGACGAACAGGCCGGCTGGTTCCCCGACGTCGCCGACATGAAGGCGAAGATCACCAGCAATACCAAGGCCCTGGTGCTGATCAATCCGAACAACCCCACCGGCGCGGTCTACTCGAAGGAAGTGCTGCTGGACATCGTCGAACTGGCGCGCCAGCACAACCTGGTGATCTTCTCCGACGAGATCTACGACAAGATCCTCTACGACGAGGCCCAGCACATCTCCACCGCCTCCCTGGCGCCGGACGTGCTCTGCCTGACCTTCAACGGCCTGTCCAAGTCCTACCGCGTGGCAGGCTTCCGCTCCGGCTGGATCGCCATTTCCGGTCCCAAGCACAAGGCGCAGAGCTACATCGAGGGCCTGGACATCCTGGCCAACATGCGCCTGTGCGCCAACGTGCCGAGCCAGCACGCGATCCAGACTGCGCTGGGCGGCTACCAGAGCATCAATGACCTGGTCCTGCCGGGCGGCCGCCTGCTGGAGCAGCGCAACCGCGCCTGGGAACTGCTCAACGACATTCCCGGCGTCAGCTGCGTCAAGCCCATGGGCGCGCTCTACGCCTTCCCGCGCATCGATCCGAAAGTCTGCCCGATCCACAACGACGAGAAGTTCGTCCTCGACCTGCTACTTTCCGAGAAGTTGCTCATCGTTCAAGGCACCGCTTTCAACTGGCCCTGGCCGGATCACTTCAGGGTGGTTACCCTGCCCCGTCTCGATGACCTGGAACAGGCCATCGGTCGCATCGGCAACTTCCTGAAAAGTTATCGCCAATAAATCATCGCCAATGAATCCCAGCGCATAAATGGACCTGCAGATCGACGACTTCTACAAGGACTGCGCCTGCGGCCTGCTGATGCTCTACCAGGCCTTCCCGCGCAAGATCGCCCTCTACGTCGAGGACCTGATCGGCCGGGAAGAGCCCGACGAGTTCGGCCTGCCCAGCACCCGCCATCAGAGTTGCCTGGGTGCGCTGCTGTGGCTGGCCGATGAAGGCTACCTGCGCTTCGAGGCAACCATTCGTTACGAAGCGCTGGACCAGGCAGTGCTCAGCGAAAAGGCCTTCATGCGCCTGACCCGCATCGTTCCCCACGCCGTGCGCGACGGCGAGGAACTGCCGCCCAGCGTGCGCCGCGACCAGGCCACGCTGGCCAACCAGCTGCGCGAGGCACTGGCGAGCCGGCACGGGGAACGCATCGCGCGACTGACCCGTCTACTCTTCGAGAGCGATTCGGGGCGCCTGTAACAGGGGCAAGCGACACAAGTTGAAATAGTCCCCGAGTTGAATCGCCTCGGGGCCAACCGTATATACCCCGCATACTATTCAGCGATCCCGTGCACGACTGTGCCCGGCGATCCGGAAAGCCGCGTTCCCATGCGGTTTTCGCCCATGTCACCGTGAGGAGAAGCTTTACGCCATGATGCGCATCCTGTTGTTCCTGGCCACCAACCTGGCAGTTCTGGTGATCGCCAGCATCACCCTGAAACTGCTCGGCGTGGACCGTTTCACCGGCCAGAATTACGGTAGCCTTCTGATTTTCTGTGCCGTCTTCGGCTTCGCCGGCTCCCTGGTCTCGCTGTTCATCTCCAAGTGGATGGCGAAGATGAGCACCGGCACCGAGATCATCAGCCAGCCGCGCACCCGCCACGAACAGTGGCTGCTGCAGACCGTGGAAGAGCTGTCCCGCGAGGCCGGCATCAAGATGCCGGAAGTGGGTATCTTCCCCGCCTACGAAGCCAACGCCTTCGCCACCGGCTGGAACAAGAACGACGCATTGGTTGCGGTCAGCCAGGGCCTGCTGGAGCGCTTCTCCCCTGAAGAAGTGAAAGCCGTGCTGGCCCACGAGATCGGCCACGTGGCCAACGGCGACATGGTCACCCTCGCACTGATCCAGGGCGTGGTGAACACCTTCGTGATGTTCTTCGCGCGCATCTTCGGCAACTTCGTCGACAAGGTGATCCTGAAGAACGAAGACGGCCCGGGTATCGGCTACTTTGTCGCAACCATCTTCGCCGAACTGGTCCTGGGCATCCTCGCCAGCATCATCGTCATGTGGTTCTCGCGCAAGCGCGAATACCGTGCGGACGAAGCCGGCGCCCGCCTGGCCAGCAACGGCGCGATGATCGCTGCCCTGCAACGCCTGCGCGCCGAACAGGGTGTGCCGGTGCAGATGCCCGACTCCCTGCAGGCCTTCGGCATCAACGGCAACCTCAAGCATGGCCTCGCCGGCCTGTTCATGAGCCACCCGCCGCTGGAAGACCGCATCGAAGCCCTGCGCGCCGCCGGCCGCTAAACTTCAAGGCGAAAAAAAGGGCGACCCTCGGGTCGCCCTTTCTCTTGCCTGCGATTCAGCCGCGACGCAGCGTAAATACCACTTCATCCAGATGGCTGACGCCGCGCTTGAGGAACTTCGGATTCTCCGCCAGCACATCCAGACGCTCGACCTCTCCCACTTCCCAACCTTCGACGAAGAGCTCGCGAACCTCGGCGGCCAGCACGGCGAAAGGCGGGCCATCCATCTGCGCCTGCGGATACTCCAGCGTCACCACGAGGCCGCGCACGGGGTTCGGCAGGATGCGCTGCAGGTGCGCGGCGTAGTCGGCTCGCAGGTCCGGCGGCAAGGCGATCAGCGCCGCACGGTCATACAACCCACCGCAACCGGCCACCTGCTTAGCCGTGACGTCGAAGAAATCACCCTGGAGAATCTCCAGGCGCTCGTAGCTGTATCGGCGCAGCGCGCCCTCCTCGGTAATCTGCGGTACGACACCCAGCTCAGCGAAGAAGTCGACGGCGGCGCGTTCGGCCAACTCGACGCCCAGCACGCGATACCCCCATTGCGCCAGCCAGAGCATGTCCAGGCTCTTGCCGCACAGTGGCACCAGCACCTGCGATTCCTCGGGCAGGCCCAGGTTAGGCCAGTGCCGTTGCAGGCCGGGATTCACCGATTGCTGATGGAAACCGATTTCATTGCGCGCCCAGCGCGACTGCCAGAATTCATGCTGCATAGATCACCCAATCAAGCATTGTGCAACGAGCGCAACAGCGGACAGCGCCACCACACACCATAGCGCGCGAGCCGACCTTCTACGCCCTTCTCCGACTTCGAGTATCTTCAAGCGCACCTGACCGTCACGGACACGTTGCACACAGATCTGGGTACCGTCCTCCAGGCAGAGGCAGTCGCCGATCTCGAGCTCCAGGACCTGTTCAACTTGCTGCATAGCCGAATTCGCCATCTACTTCGGAAATTTCCGCAAACTCTAACGTATCGTCCGACGGACATCCCGCCAAAGCGCTTTATGGCGACCCGCTCCATGAGTCTGCAACCGAGTTGGCAATTCCGCAGCGAGGCATCTCAAGGGACATCGCATGAGCAGAGCAATCCAGAAAATAGATCATTACTGTCAAAAACCTATACTGGATTTCGATCTTTAGCCGCGTGAACATAGAGGCATTCCAGTAGCGAGGTTCGCCATGCTCCCTGCCCTGTTCATCTCCCACGGCTCTCCCATGCTGGCCCTGGACCCCGGCGCCAGCGACGCCCCCTTGAAGCGCCTGGCGCGCGAACTGCCACGCCCGAAGGCCATCCTGGTGGTCTCTGCCCACTGGGAAACCCCCGACCTGCGCGTAACCGCATCCTCCAAGCCGGACACCTGGCACGACTTCTACGGCTTCCCGTCCGAACTCTACGCCGTGCGGTACCCGGCCGCCGGCTCGCCGGAGCTGGCCCGGCGCGTCGTCGAGCTGCTGGCAGAAGATGGCCTGCCCGCCACCCTCGATGTCGAGCGACCGCTGGACCACGGCGCCTGGGTGCCGCTGAGCCTGATGTACCCGGACGCCGATATCCCGGTCGTCCAACTGTCCCTACCCAGCCGCCTCGGCGCGCCCATGCAGCACCGCATCGGCGCAGCCCTGCGTGCACTGCGCGGGGAAGGCGTGCTGCTGATCGGCTCTGGCAGCATCACTCACAATCTCGGCGAACTGGACTGGCACGCCGGCCCCGAGGTCATCACGCCCTGGGCCAAGGCGTTTCGCGACTGGATGGTGGAGCGCCTGGAAGCCAACGACGAAACCGCCCTGTTCGACTATCGCCGGCAGGCGCCAGATGCAGTGCGCAACCACCCGCGCGACGAACACCTGCTACCGCTGTACTTCGCCCGAGGGGCGGGCGGCTCGGCGATGACGGTGGAGCACGCCGGCTTTACCCTCGGCGCGCTGGGGATGGACATCTACCGCTTCGGCTGAGCGAACGGCTCTTCGCAGGAGAGCCCAGGGCAGACACCACTTGCCACTCCGGAAACGAAAAAGCCCCGCCAATGGCGGGGCTTTTTCATGCGCGGGGACTGACGAATCAGTCTTCGCGGTAACGACGCAGGCGCAGAGCCTTGCCGGCGACGCGGGTGTCCTTGAGCTTGGTCAGCAGACGCTCGAGGTTCTCTTCCGGCAGCTCGATCAGGCTGAAGGTCTCGCGGATCTGGATGCGGCCGATAGCCTCGCGGGACAGGCCACCTTCGTTCAGGATGGCGCCCAGCAGGTTTTTCGCCTGTACGCCGTCACGGGCACCCAGGGCGGTGCGGCAACGGGCCTTGCCTTCCGACGGAGCGGCCATCGGACGACGCTCGCCGCTGCGCTCCGGACGATCACCGCGCTCGGGACGATCGCCACGTTCGTAACGGTCGCTGCGCTCACGCGGCGCGGCCGGGGTCAGCGGCTGTTCGCGGCGAACCGATTCCAGGTCCAGCGCCTTGCCTTCGGTGAGCTTGGCCAGCAGCACGGCGGCCAGGGTGTCCATATCGGTACCCAGGCGACGGCACAGCTCGTCACGCACGGCGCCACGGCTGGCAACGGCGTTGGCCAGCAGCGGTTGCAGGCCGGTAGCCAGACGGTTCAGACGCGCTTCGAGCACGGTCTCGGCGTCCGGCAGGCGAACTTCGCCGACCTTCTGACCGGTCACACGCTCGATCACCTGCAGCATGCGGCGCTCGCGCGGAGTCACCAGCAGCAGGGCGCGGCCTTCACGGCCGGCACGACCGGTACGGCCGATACGGTGTACGTAGGATTCCGGGTCGTAGGGCATGTCCACGTTCAGGACGTGGGTGATGCGCGCCACGTCCAGGCCGCGAGCGGCGACGTCGGTGGCAATGACGATGTCCAGCGAGCCGTCCTTCAGGGACTCGATCACGCGCTCACGCTGGGCCTGCGGCATGTCGCCGTTCAGCGCGGCGGCGCGGTAGCCCTGACGCTCGAGCAACTCGGCGATGTCCAGGGTGGCCTGCTTGGTGCGGACGAAGCCAATCAGCGCGTCGAACTGCTCGACTTCCAGCAGGCGCAGGATCGAGGCCGGCTTCTGGTCGGCGTGGACCATCAGGTGCACCTGCTCGATGCGGGCGACCGTCTGGGTCTTGGCAGCGATACGGACGTGCTTGGGCTCTTTCAGATGGCGCTCGGCGATGCTGCGGATCGAAGCCGGCAGGGTCGCGGAGAACAGTACGCTCTGGCGGCTGGACGGCATGGCTTCGAAGATCACTTCGAGGTCATCCATGAAGCCGAGCTTGAGCATCTCGTCCGCTTCGTCGAGGACCAGGCGCTCGACGGTGGAGAGCAGGTTGGCATCGCGACGCAGGTGGTCGCACAAACGGCCCGGGGTCGCGACCAGCACCTGGGCGCCCTGGCGCAGAGCCTTCAGCTGCGGGCCCATGGGCGCGCCACCGTAGACGGCAACGACACCAACGCCCGGCATCTGCTTGGAATAGGTTTCGCAAGCGGTAGCTACCTGCAGGGCCAGCTCGCGGGTGGGTACCAGAACCAGCACCTGTGGAACGCGGCGCGCCGGATCGATCTTCGACAGCAGCGGCAGCGCGAAGGCGGCGGTCTTGCCAGTGCCGGTCTGGGCCTGGCCGATCATGTCGTGGCCTTCGAGGATCACCGGGATCGACTGGGCCTGGATCGGCGACGGCTCTTCATAACCGACAGCGGCAATGGCAGCGAGAATACTGGGGTGAAGACCGAGCGCGGCGAAGCCGGCGGTTTCCTGGGTCATGGGTTTTGCCTCTAAATGTATCCGCAAAGACCCAAGAGCCGAGCTGCGCATGCCCTGTACGACGATGAAGTCACCCAGGCAGCTGGAAGCGGGGATTTGCGAAATGAAGATTGGAAGAATGCGTCAAGGAAGTCCGCACTGCGGACACATAGACCGAGCCGGGAGGCTACGGAAAAATGCGGGATCCGAAACGAGGCCAGCGTTTGGCCGGCGCGTATCATACCGGAAATTCCTGACCGATGTGTTTCTTTTCGGAACAAGACCGGCGAACGGTCATGGCGTGGACAATGCCGGTCTCGCCGGCTATACCCTGCAAGCCACCTGACCGGAGCCCTCCGATGACCGCCAGCCGCGAACCGCGCATCACTGTCGAACGCCTTGATCACGTCCTGCTGCTCGGCCTGAACCGGGTGGACAAGCGCAACGCCTTCGATCTGGAGATGCTCACCCAACTGGTGCTGGCCTTCGGCGAATACGAGCGCGACGACGACCTGCGCTGCGCCCTGGTATTCGCCCATGGCGAACACTTCACCGCCGGCCTGGACCTGGCCAATATCGGCGAGACCTTCCGCAACGGCTGGAGCATGCCCGATGGCTCTGCCGATCCCTGGGGCACCTTCGGCGGCCGACGCCTGACCAAGCCGCTGCTGGTGGCCGCGCAAGGCTACTGCTTCACCCTGGGCATCGAACTGATGCTCGCCGCCGATATCAACCTGTGTGCCAGCAACGCGCGCTTTGCCCAGCTCGAAGTGCAGCGCGGCATCTTCCCCTTTGGCGGCGCCACCCTGCGCATGCACCAGGTGGCGGGCTGGGGCAACGCGATGCGCTGGCTCCTCACCGGGGACCCATTCGATGCCCACGAGGCCTACCGTATCGGCCTGGTGCAGGAAGTCACTGCGCCGGAAGAGCTGATGCCTCGCGCGCTCTGGCTGGCACAGCGGGTCGCCGCCCAGGCGCCGCTGGGTATCCGTGCCACCCTCGCCTCGGCGCGCCGCAGCCTCGATGAAGGCGAGGAAGCGGCGGCCAGGCTGCTGCCGGCGATGGCCAGCGAACTGCTGTCCACCGAGGATGCGCAAGAGGGTTTGCTCGCCATGCTCGAGCGCCGCGAAGGACGATTCCAGGGCAAATGAAACACTGCGCAGAACGGCAAACGGAACCATCGTGCGAAAAGCGCTATATCCAAGGTATTAAAAATGCTGGCAAAACGACCTTAATTCTTTAGTTTTTCCTTATAAATCATATAGTTGAATTTAACAAAACGACTATATACAAGTTCCAATTACGCGCCAGGAAACAAACCTCTAGAACTGACTCCAGAGCAGCTCAGCGACTCGCCGGAATACCGACCGGGCAGCCCGCTGACTGACGTTCTCATGGAGGAATTTCTTATGTCTGGCCCGATCCGCGTTTTCGCTCTTTCCCTTCTCGTCGTCGCACTGTCGCTGCAAGGCTGCAGCAGTCACGGCGGCAGCAGTCACCACCGCGCTTCCGACAGCACCACCGACGACGGCTCCGGCTCCGGTGGCGACGGCAGCGGTGGAAGCGGCGGTACTGGTGGCGATGGTTCCGGCGGTGGCACAGGCGGCACCGACGGCACCGGAGGCATTGGCGGCACAGGGGGAACCGGCGGCACGGACGGCACCGGCGGCACCGGCGGCACCGGTGGGACTGGCGGAACCGGTGGCACAGGCGGCACAGGTGGCACAGGTGGCACAGGCGGTGGCGACAATGGCGGTGGAGACGGCGGCGGCACCACTACTCCGCCGCCCGCCAGCACGACCGGCAACATACTGACCAATACTGGCGAAGCAGTCTCCAATGTCGGCGATACGGTGGGCACCGTGGGCGCAGTGGTGAAAACAATCGATCTGCCGGTGCTGGGCGACGGCGTTACGCAGAACGCCGGCACCCTGATCCAGGAAGTTGGCGCTGGCGTGGACAGCGTCGGCACTGGCGTCACCGATGGACTCGGTCAACTGGGCAACAACCCCAACGCCCTTGGCACTACCGTCGCCGGCGCCACCGGCCTGGTCAGCCACACCGGCGGCGCAGTGAGCAGCCTGGGCGACACCGTGGCCTCCATCGGCGATGCGCCGGTACTGGCCAACACTCCGCTCAACAGCCTGACCGGCCAGGTCGGCGGCCTGGTCGATGGCGCCGGCAGCAAGATCACCATGCTCGGCGATTCTCTCACCGGCGCGGTCACGACCGGCCCGCTGAGCCAACTGACCACCCAGCTCAGCGGCACCACCGCGGGCCTGGTCGGCAAGGTCGAAGGCACCACCCGGAGCATCGGCTCCGTCACCGGCCTGGGGACTCCGGTGAACAACCTGTTGACCACCGTCGGCGGCGTTGTGACCCAGACAGGCAACCAGGTGGCCAGCCAGAATCCGGCGCTGGCACCGGTCGGCGGAATCGTCAGCAATACGGGTCAGGCAGTCAGCGCCACCGGCGGCTTGGTCAATGGCAGCAATCCGGGCGGTGGGCTGCTCGGCAACGTCACAGGCGCCCTGGGCGGCGCTACCGGCGGCAGTAATCCCGTGGGCGGAGTGGTCAGCGGCGTGACCGGCGCTGTGGGCGGCATCACCGGTTCCCTGGGCGGTGCCACCGGCGGCAGCAACCCGGTGGGCGGCCTGGTCGGCGGCGTGACTGGCGCGGTGGGCGGCATAACGGGTTCCCTGGGCGGCGCCACTGGCGGCAGCAATCCGGTGGGTGGACTGGTCAACGGCGTGGCCGGCACCCTTGGCGGCGTGACCAGCAGCCTCACTGGTGGCGGTGGCCTGGTTGCCGGGGCAGGCGTGGGCGTGGGCAGCAGCACCCAGGGTTCGGGCGTGGCAGTCGGTGCCGGCGCCGGTACGACTGGCGGGACCAGCGGTCAGGGAGGCCTGCTGGGCAATACGCTGGGCGCCGTGGGTGGCGCGCTGGGTGGTGTGACCGGCGGACTGGGTGGTGGATTGGCGATCGGTACGCCCAAGCAATAATCCGAATTACACCCATACTGTGGTTACCAGGGGCCGCCCACGGCTCCTGGTCCTTTATCGAAGTCGGTCTCATGGAGGAGCCAGATGCGCAAACTTGCTGTCCTGCCCCTGTTGTTGGCTGCACCTTTCGCCTGGGCCGAGCGCCCGATCCAGCTTCCCGGCTCCGATATCGAACAGACCCTGCCCCGCCCCAACCTGCCTGGCGGCGACATCCGTCCCAGCGCCCCCAAGGTTACCACCCCCGATCCCTCCGCTGCCCAGCCCGTGCAGATCCTCCAGCAGCGCATCCGCATCAAGCGCATCGAGCTCGCCGGCGGCAAGCACTACCCCGTCGAGACCTGGAAACCCCTGCTGGAGCCCCTGACCCGGCGCACCATCCAGGTCAGCGAACTGGTCGCAGCCGCCAAGGCCATCACCCAGCGCTACCAGGACGATGGCTACTTCATCTCCTTCGCCTACGTGCCCAACCAGGACTTCCGCAGCGGCGTCGCGCGGATCGTGCTGGTCGAGGGGCACATCAGCCAGGTCCGCGCCGGCGGCGACCTGGGTGTGCACCAGATGCGCGTGGATCGCTGGATCGAGAAGCTGAAAGCGGAAAAACCCCTGACCCGCGAGAGCTTCGAGCGCTTCAGCGTGCTGATGAGCCGGGTTCCCGGCATGCAGATGGGCATGGTGCTCAACCCGCCCACCACCAGCGACGGCGGCGCCGTACTGGAACTGGCCGGCAAGCAGAAGCGCTTCGACACCGGGATGAACCTTGACTCGCGTCGTGGCGAGCAGCGCGGCCTGTTCAACGCCGAAGTGATGTCGATGTTCGGCTGGGGCGAGCAACTGCAGTTCAGTTACCTCTACCCGCCAGGCGATGACCACGAGTACTACCGCGCCTGGAACTACAGCCAACTGCTGGGCGACAACGGCCTGCAGCTGCTGGCCGGCTACAGCAAGTACAACTCGCGCCCCGGCGAGAACCTGCGCCTGGCCAGCGGCCTGGAGTTCGAGCGCAAGCGGCAGAACGAGCGGGTCAGCGCCGGCCTGGGCATCCCGCTGGTGCTTCGTCGCGACCTGACCTGGGACCTCAACCTGCGTGGCTACACGGTCAACGACACCAGCACCTACGACCTGGTCTACCCGGCCATCCCCTTCCGCATCGAACAGAAGAGCAAGCTGCGCGTGGTGGGGATCGAAACCGTCGTCCAGCAGTTCGCCAAGAAACGCGTGCGCGCCGGCAGCGTGGCGGTTTACCAGGGGCTCAACGGCATGGGCGCGGAAGCGCCGGAGCCGATCAAGAAGAACTTCACCCGCCTGCTCGGCTATGGCGCGCAACAGGACCAGTTCGGCTCCAACTGGCAGGGCGTGGTGACCGCTGCCTTCCAGTGGAGCGATGACGTGCTGCCCGACTCCGAGCAGGTCACCTATGGCGGTGGCAACTTCGGCCGCGGCTATCCGGACGACCAGGCCAGCGGCGACAAGGGCTGGGGAGCCTCCTACGAGGTGAACTACTCCTTCCTGCGGCAGAGCGTGGTGCTCAACCAGATCCAGCCGTACTTCGTCGTCGACACCGCCCGCACCCGCTACAACCAGGACGGCCTGAGCGAAGGCAAGCTCGGCTCGGCGGCACTGGGCGTGCGTTTTTCCAACCGCAAGCACTACCTGGTGTCGATGGAAGTCGCCAAGCCTTTCGGCGACCGCGCACTGGACAACAACGAACGCAGCCCGCGGCTGAACTTCGCCTTCAGCTATCAGATCCCCTGAGGGGTTGCCCTACATCGAGTCACTGCGCCGGGCGCAGTGACTCGATGTAGGTGCGCAACGAGTAGCCCAGCGTGGGCTCGAGCTGGCCGACGCGTTTCTTCAGGCCGCGCAGGTTCAGCTCCTGGTCCAGCTCCGCGGGCACGAAGACGATCACATTGCCCTCGGGCACCGGGCATTCCCAGTAATGCCGATGGAAGCGTCCGCGCAGCAACGCGGCGCCCAGCGGGCGGCCATCGTCGGTGCTCCACTGATTGATCACCAGCCAGCCGCCGGGACGCAGGCGCTCGCGGCAGGTACCGAGGAAATCCCAGGCGATATGCGCCGGCGCGGGCCCCGTGTCGGTGTAGAGATCGAGGAAAATCAGGTCCGCCGGCTCGCACTCGGCCAGCTCCTGTACCGCGTCGCCGATGCGCAGGTCCAGGCGCTCGTCCTCCACCAACCCCAGGTACTCGCGGGCCAGGCGCGGGATGGACGGGCGCAGCTCGATCGCTTCCACCTCATCCAGTGGCAGGTACTTCAGGCAGGCCTGGGTCAGGCTGCCCGCGCCGAAGCCGAGGAACAACGCACGGCGCGGGCGCGGATGGCACAGCGCGCCGACCAGCATGGCGCGCGAGTAGTCGTACTCCAGCCAGCTCGGATCGCCCATCAGCACGCAGCTCTGCTCGACCTCGTCGCCGAACTCCAGGTAGCGGAAGGCGCCGCTCTCCACGACACGGATCACGCCGAATTCATCGCGCTCCTCGACGATGAGCAATTCTTCGCTCAGCAGCTCCTCGCTCATGTCCGGCTCCGGGCAAAATCGGCCGTGACAATGCGGTCCGCCGGGAGCGGCGAACGGCACGGTTTGCCATTGAAATACAGGGGCTCGCGCACGCAATAATCCTTCGAATCAAGACGGCCAGCCACGACCGCCACCTCGGCAAGGCCGCAAGAATAACAGCCCAAGAGGCACAACCCAGCATGCGCCAGCGCAACGCCCGTCCTGCCTTAGTCGAACGACACCTTCCCCCGTGCAGATTTCAGCTTCAGCACGCACCCGCGTGCTGCGCGGGCGGCTGATCGCCTTTCAGCGTTCCCCTGGACAAGGATGTCCCCCCTTTTTCTCGCGCGCCGCCACGCGCGGGGCAAAAGCCGAGCTGATACCATGGGCGGATACCGTCCACAGCCGCGAAGACCCCGCCGATGAGCCTGCCCTGGAGCCCCGATAGCTGGAGAAGCAAGCCGATCCAGCAACAGCCCGCCTACCCCGACGCCCACCGCGTGAGCGAAGTCGAGCGCACCCTGGCCAGCTTCCCGCCGCTGGTCTTCGCCGGCGAGGCACGCGAACTGCGCCGGCAGTTTGCCGAGGTCACGGCCGGCCGTGCCTTCCTGCTGCAGGGCGGCGACTGCGCCGAAAGCTTCGCCGAGTTCTCCGCGGCAAAGATCCGCGACACCTTCAAGGTGCTGCTGCAGATGGCGGTGGTGATGACCTTCGCCGCGGGCTGCCCGGTGGTCAAGGTCGGGCGCATGGCCGGGCAGTTCGCCAAGCCGCGCTCCTCCGGCGATGAAACCATCGGCGGCGTGACCCTGCCCGCCTACCGCGGCGACATCGTCAACGGCATCGGCTTCGACGAGAAGAGCCGCGTACCGGACCCGGAACGCCTGCTGCAGGCCTACCACCAGTCCACCGCGTCGCTGAACCTGCTGCGCGCCTTCGCCGGCGGCGGTTTCGCCGACCTGCACCAGGTACACCAGTGGAACCTCGACTTCATCGCCAACTCGGCGCTATCCGAACGCTACCAGCAACTGGCTGACCGCATCGACGAGACCCTCGCCTTCATGCGCGCCTGTGGCCTGGACACCGCGCCGCAGCTGCGCGAAACCAGCTTCTTCACCGCCCACGAAGCGCTGCTGCTGAACTACGAGGAAGCCTTCATCCGCCGCGACAGCCTGACCGGCGACTGGTACGACTGCTCGGCGCACATGCTGTGGATCGGCGACCGCACCCGCCAGCTCGATGGCGCCCATGTGGAAATGCTGCGCGGCGTGGGCAACCCCATCGGCGTGAAGGTCGGCCCGAGCATGGACAGCGAGGAGCTGATCCGCCTGATCGACATCCTCAACCCGGACAACGACCCCGGCCGCCTCAACCTCATCGTGCGCATGGGCGCGGACAAGGTCGGCGACGGCCTGCCGCGCCTGATCCAGACCGTCCAGCGCGAGGGCAGGCAGGTGCTGTGGAGTTCCGACCCCATGCACGGCAACACCATCAAGGCCTCCAGCGGCTACAAGACCCGCGACTTCGCGCGCATCCTCGCCGAGGTCCGGCAGTTCTTCGAGGTGCACCAGGCCGAGGGCAGCTACGCCGGTGGCATCCACATCGAGATGACCGGGCAGAACGTCACCGAGTGCATCGGCGGTGCGCGCCCGATCACCGAAGATGGCCTGAGCGACCGCTACCACACCCATTGCGACCCGCGCCTGAACGCGGACCAGTCGCTGGAGCTGGCCTTCCTGATCGCGGAAACCCTGAAGCAGGTGCGCCGCTGAATCCGACACGAGTCTCACAGCCATCCTAAAACCACTTCCTGCAATTGACGGTAACGGGGCGCCTGCCTAGAGTGGCGCCCCGCGCGGCAGCCGCCGCGCCATGGAAATCGTCAACCAAGGAAGATTCCGATGCTACTGCACCGTTCCCTGCTCGCCCTCGTCGTCAGCGCCGCCGCAGCCCTCTCCGGCTGCCAGAACATGAACACCGACAGCCTCATGCAATCGGGCATGATGGCCATGAAGGCCGCCACCCTGAGCGACGCCGAGATCAAGCAAGTCGCCGACGAAGCCTGTGCCAAGCAGGACGCCGAAGCACAGATCGCCCCGGCCAACAGCCCCTACACCCAGCGCCTGGACAAGATCGCCGCCGCCCTGGGCAACCCGCTCACCGGCACCGCGGTCAACTACAAGGTCTACCTCACCGACGACATCAACGCCTTCGCCATGGCCAACGGCTGCGTGCGCGTTTACTCCGGCCTGATGGACCTGATGAACGACAACGAAGTGGAAGGCGTGCTCGGCCACGAGATCGGCCACGTCGCCCTGGGCCACATCAAGAAGGCCACCCAGACCGCCTACGCAGCCGCCGCCGCACGCAACGCCGCCGCCGCCTCGGGCAATGCCACCGTGGCAGCGCTGTCGCAGTCGCAGCTGGGCGAGATCGGCGAAGCGCTGGTCAACGCGCAGTTCTCCCAGTCCCAGGAATCAGCCGCCGACGACTACTCCTTCGACTTGCTGAAAAAGCGCGGCATCCCGCTGGAAGGCCTGGCCACCGCCTTCGACAAGCTGGCCAAGCTGAGCGGCGGCCAGGAGAGCAGCATGTTCGACTCGCACCCCGGCTCGCAGCAGCGCGCGGACCACATCCGTCAGCGCATCGCCAGCGGCAAGTGATCCCAGGCGGGCCTCTTCGGAGGCCCGTTCGTTTTCAGGCCTGCGCCAGCAGTCCTTGCAGGCGGTCGCCGGATGGCCGCCGGCAGTTCACCACCACCCGCTCCAGCCCGAGCCAGTTCGCCATCTCCCCCAGTTGCTGCGCCAGCGCGGCATGCCCCTCCTCGCCCAGCCCCCTTTCCTCCTCGTGGACGGCATGCACCACCAGCTTTGCGGCGGCGCGGTCAGAACGCAGATCGACCCGCGCGGCGAGATGCTCGTCAAACAGGAACGGCAGCACGTAGTAGCCGTACACGCGCTTGTGCTGCGGCGTATAGATTTCCAGACGGTAGCGGAAGTCGAACAGCCGCTCGGTGCGGGCGCGCTCCCAGACCAGCGAATCGAAAGGCGAGAGCAAGGCACTGGCGCGTACCTTGCGCGGGATCACCGGGTCCGCCAGGCAGTAGGCCGGCGCCTGCCAGCCCTGGACCTGCACCGGCAACAGCTCGCCCGCCTCCACCAGCTCGACCAGCCGCGCCTTGCTGTCGGCAGGGTCGAGACGGAAGTAATCGCGCAGGTCCTTCTCGGTGGCCACACCCAGCGCCTGCGCCGAATGCAGCAGCAACTGGCGCTGCGCCTCGTCTTCCTCCAGTTCGGGCTGTTGCAGCAGATCGGAAGGCAAGACGCGTTCGGGCAAATCGTAAAGCCGCTCGAAGCCGCGCCGCCCGGCGACCGTCACTTCGCCCGCGGCGAACAGCCACTCCAGCGCGTGCTTCTCGTCGCTCCAGTCCCACCAGGGGCCGGCGCGTTCCTGGCGGGTGGTCAGGCTGCCGGCACCCAGCGCCCCCTGCTCGCGCACGGCATCCAGCACCCGCCGGATCACCGCTTGCTGCTCACGCCCGAAACGCGCCAGTTGTTGGTAGATCCCGCGCCCCTCGGCTGCGCGGCGCATGCGCCAGCGCATCAGCGGATAGAGGTCCAGCGGCAGCAGCGAAGCTTCATGCCCCCAGTATTCGAATAGCCGACGATGACGCCCGCCACTCCAGGCGGCCTCCTCCAGCAGCGTCGGCGAGTAGTTGCCCAGGCGCGAGAACAGCGGCAGGTAGTGCGAGCGCACCAGCGCGTTCACCGAGTCGATCTGCAGTACGCCCAGTCGTTCCAGCACACTGCGCACATGGCGACGCTGCACCTCGCCGCTGGGCTTGCGCAGCGTGAAGCCCTGGGCAGCCAGGGCGAGGCGGCGAGCCTGCTTGAGGGACAAGGATTCAACGGTCGGCATCGCGGACTCCACGGCGGGGCAAGCCCTAGAGCCTAACGCCAATTGCGCTGCCTCGCTGCATCAGGCGGGTTCGCCGAGCCGCTGGGGCATGGAGAAGGGCCGCGCGAAGGTGAAGACTTCTGCCGAGGGGCCTTCCAGCCGGAGACGCTCCAGGCGATCGCGGGCCAGCGTCACGTCCGGCAGCTCGCCTTCGGGCATCCACCAGAGCGCGAGGCTTGGCGCGGGCAGGCGCTCCATCCAGTCGCGCTTGCTGCGCAGCACCTGCAGGTGCTCCCCGCCATAGACGTAGTCCTTGAGCGACTCGACGGATTCCCAGACGGACAGGTTGACGATGATCAGCGGATCATCGAAGACGCGGATGGCGGTGGCATCGCCCTCCTCCGTCTGCAAACGCCAGACAAAGCCGGGGCTGCGCTCGGCAAGGGCGTTGATGTGATCGAGCTGGTCGACGAACCCCTTCATCAGGGGGTGATCCAGCGGGGCACGGGCCTTGGCGATGTTGAGCTGGGCGAGGTGGTAACGGGGGGACATGGGCATCCTTGTCATGACGTTGATCAGATTTGCAAAGGCGGGCGGCACGGCGGGAGTCCGTGCCGCCCGACGGGCTCAACGGCGGACATAGTCCGCCCAGAAGGGGCGCTCGACTTCCTGCTGGATATCGGCGCGGCTCAGGCCGATGTCCTTGAGCGCCTCATCGCTCATGGTCGCCAGCTCACGACGCTGGCGGGCCAGCTCATGCCAGTGCAGGACACGCTGGATGGCGCGCTTCCACAGCGGTACGGCCGCGGCTTTGTGATCAGAAGATTTGTGAACATGGTAGGACGCTGCTACGAAACCCAGTTGACCTTTCATCATGCTTCCCTCCCTGTGGGGTTGGATGCAGTTTCCCGCTCGCGCTAAGATCAATCCAACGAATCATTCTTATGCGACCCATCTCGGAGATTGATGAATGAGCAGCTTCCCCAGCATCGACAGCGAACTGCTGCGCACCTTCGTCGCCATCGCCGACCACGGTGGCTTTACCCGCGCCGCCGAGATGGTCAACCGCACACAGTCGGCGGTGAGCATGCAGATGAAACGCCTGGAGGAAGACGTGCTGGAGCGCAGCCTGTTCGAGCGCGACGGCCGCCAGGTGCGCCTGACGCCGGAAGGGCAGATCCTGCTGGGCTACGCGCGGCGCATCCTGCGATTGCAGGGCGAGGTGTTCAACACCTTCCGCCAGCCGCACATGGTCGGCTCGGTGAAGATCGGCACGCCGGACGACTACGTGATGCGCTTCCTGCCCAGCATCCTCTCGCGCTTCGCCGAGGCCTACCCGCTGGTGCAGGTCGAGGTGCATTGCGAGTCGTCCGCACAATTGCTGCTGCGCAACGACCTGGACCTGTCCATCGTCACCCGCGAGCCGGGCACCGAGATCGGCCAGCTGCTGCGGCAGGAAGATTTCGTCTGGATGGCCGCCGAGAGCTTCTGCCCGCAGGATCAGCGCCCCCTGCCATTGGCAATGTTCAACACCGCCTGCTTCTGCCGCGCCTGGGCCTGCAATGCCTTGGAGGCGATGGAGGTGGACTACCGCATCGCCTACAGCAGCCCGAGTCTGTCGGCGCTGTTCGCCGTGGCCAGCGCGGGCCTCGCGGTGACCGCGCAACTGCGCAGTCTGCTCACGGGCAACCTGCGCATCATCGGCGAGGACGAGGGCCTGCCGGTGCTGCCCAACGCCAGCATCGTCCTGCTGCGCGGACAGAAGATGACGCCGGTGACCGACAAGCTGGCCGAGTACATAGTCGAAGGCTTCCGCTCGTAAGGCGGCTCAGCGCACCGCCAGCAGCGCCGCACAGACGACCAGGAAAGCGCTGAAAGCCATGCGCAGTTGACGCTCGGGCAGCACATGGGCCAGGCGCACGCCCCAGGAGATGCTCACCAGCCCGCCCAGCGCCAGCGCGCAGCCCATGCGCCAGTCCACATGGCCGTGCACCGCGTAGGTCGCCAGCGCTACGCCTGTGCTGGGCGCCGCCAGTGCCAGCGCGAGGCCCTGGGCGACCACCTGAGTCAGGCCGAAGACGGACGTCAATACCGGCGTCGCCAGCACACCACCGCCCACGCCGAACAGCCCGCCCAGCGAACCCGCTCCCAGCCCCAGCACGCCCATCCACGGCAATCCGTAGCGCGGCGTGCTGCTGCCCTGGGGAACAGCTTGGAACAGGCGCACCAGCAGATATACCGCGAGCAGCACCAGGAAGACCACGAAAGCGGTGCGCATGCTGCGGGCATCCAGGTTCACCGCGATGCTGGAGGCAAAGAACGCGCAGACCAGACCGGTCAGCGCCAGCACGCCGGCCTGGATCAAATCGATGCGGTTGCGCTGGTGGTAACGCCAGATCGCCAGCAGCACGTTCGGCACCACCATCACCAGCGCGGTGCCCTGCGCCAGTTGCTGATCCAGCCCGAAGAGCACGCCCAGCGCCGGAATCGCCAGCAACCCGCCGCCGATACCGAACAGCCCACCCAGGCTGCCCAGCACGACGCCGAGCACAAATTCCAGGACCAGATCCCACATCACGCACCTCCACAACAATGCGCTCATGCTAGAAAAACCCGGCTGGATGGGAAACGCAAAGCGCAGCACAATGGCTTTGCATTTTGCGCACAGCGGTAAAAGCCCATGAACCCTACCGGCCTGGAAGACCAGCTCGACCTCTACCTGGACGTACTCGACAACGGGAGCTTCTCCGCCGCCGCCCGCCTGCGCCAGCTCACCCCTTCCGCCGTGGCGCGGCGCATGGACTCCCTGGAGGAAGGACTGGGCTCGACCTTGCTGATCCGCAGCACCCACAGCGTACGCGCCACCCCGGCGGGCCTGGCGTTTGCCGAGCGGGCGCGGCGGATCGTCATCGAGCTGCGCCAGGCCCGAGCGGAAGCGGTCTCCCTGAGCACCGCCCCGGAAGGCCTGATCCGCATCGACGCCCCCGTGCCCTTCGGTCGACGCCACCTGGCCCCGGCGCTGGCAGACTTTCTCACCGCCAATCCCGGCCTGGACGTGCAACTACGGCTGATCGACAGCTTCACCGACACCCGCGGGGAGAACCTCGGCCAGGTCGACCTGGTCCTGCGCATCGGCACCCTGCCCGACAGCCGGCTGGTCGCCACGCGCCTGGCACCCATGCGGCGGATCGTCTGCGCGAGCCCCGCCTACCTGCAGCAGCACGGCAGCCCGGCCTCACCGCTGGAGCTGCCGGAGCACATCGGCCTCGACTGGGAAGGTCTCGCGCCGCCGCTGGCCTGGCGCTTCCTGATCGACGGCAAGCTGCAACATCTGCGGCCGCGCCGGCTGCGCATGACCGCCAACAACGCCGAAACGCTGGTGGAAGGCGCGCTGCAAGGTATTGGCCTGGCCCACCTGCCCACCTGGCTGTGCAGCGAATACCTGATCAGCGGCCAGCTGCTGCCGTTGTTCTGCGAGAACGGCCTTCCTGAACCGGAGCCCGGGGTCATCCATGCATTGCGCCTGGAGCGCGGCACCCACCCGCGCAGCGAGCGCCTGCAGGCCTTCCTGCTGCAGCGTTTCGGCTTCCCGCCGCCGTGGGACGCCGCGCTGGCGGAAGTGCTGTTCAAGAATTAACCATCGCGCTAAATTAATGCGCAATCACCTCTTCGCTTCGAGCGCCCCGGCCAGGAGCACGCCATGACCCGGAAAGACCCGACCTGCGAAGCCCTCAAGCTGGATAACCAGCTGTGCTTCGCCCTCTATTCCACCTCCCTGCAAATGACCAAGGTCTACAAGCCGCTGCTGCAGGAGTTGGGGCTCACCTACCCGCAGTACATCGCCATGCTGGTGCTCTGGGAGGAAGACGGCATCACCGTGGGAGAAATCAGCTCACGCATGCTCACCGACCCCGGCTCCCTCACACCCCTGCTCAAGCGCCTGGAGGCCGAAGGCCTGATCACCCGCACCCGCAGCCAAGCCGACGAGCGCGTGGTGCAACTGCGCCTGACCGACAAGGGCCGTGAGCTGCGCCGACAGGCGGAGAGCATTCCGGCCTGCATCCTGGCCAGCAGCGGTCTAACGTTGGACAGTCTGAAGCAGCTCCAGGAGGAGCTCGTGGACCTGCGCGGTCATCTGCAAGCCCCGTAATCCGGGGCTTATGCCAAAGATGCAGGTTCCTTAGACAGAAATCTTCCAATAATTATCTTGCGCACTAAATTAAATAGAACTAACTTCCACCTCACGAACTGCTTAGCGCACAAGATATTAAGCAGCCAGACACCTCTTCCAGATATCCCAGACAGCGAATCGGAGACCACCATGCAAACCATCAAAGCCCTCTACACCGCCACTGCTACCGCCACCGGAGGCCGTGACGGCCGCGCCATCTCCTCGGACGGCATCCTCGACGTGAAACTCTCCACCCCGCGTGAACTGGGCGGTGCGGGCGGCGAAGCCACCAACCCGGAGCAGCTGTTCGCCGCCGGTTACTCGGCCTGCTTCATCGGCGCCATCAAGTTCGTCGCCAGCCAGAGCAAGAAACAGATCCCGGCGGACGCCTCCATCACCGGCAAGGTCGGCATCGGCCAGATCCCCGGCGGTTTCGGCCTGGAAGTGGAACTGAACATCAACCTGCCGGGCCTGGACCAGGCCGAGGCCGAAGATCTGGTCGCCAAGGCCCACCAGGTCTGCCCCTACTCCAACGCCACCCGCGGCAACATCGACGTGCGCCTGAACGTCAGCGTCTGATTCCAGCATCGACAAACTAGAACGCCAGAAACGAAAAAGCCCGGCATCAGCCGGGCTTTTTCGCATCTCGAATCAGGCTCAGGCCTTGACGCGGGACTTGTACTCACCAGTGCGGGTATCGATCTCGATGGAGTCACCGATTTCGCAGAAGGCGGAAACCTGGACTTCAGCACCGTTCTTCAGGCGGGCAGTCTTCATCACTTTACCGGAGGTGTCGCCACGGACAGCCGGCTCGGTGTAGACGATTTCGCGAACGATGGTGGTCGGCAGTTCAACGGAGATCACTTTCTCGTTGTAGAAGACGGCTTCGCAGACGTCGGTCATGCCGTCTTCGATGAAGGTCAGCACGCCTTCCAGATCGTCTTTCTCGATCTCGTACTGGTTGAACTCGGTGTCCATGAAGACATACAGCGGGTCCGCGAAGTAGGAGTAGGTCACTTCCTTGCGATCGAGGATGATCGGCTCCAGCTTGTCGTCGGCCTTGAACACGGTCTCGGTGCCGGCACCGGTCAGCAGGTTCTTCAGCTTCATCTTGACGACCGCGGAGTTACGGCCGGACTTGTTGAACTCGGCCTTCTGGATGACCCAGGGGGCGCCATTGATGTTGGCAACCTGGCCAGCGCGGAACTCTTGTGCGGTTTTCATACGATTATCCGATTGGATTGGAGACAAAAATCAGGGGCCATATCATAGCCAATTTGTATAAAAACGCACCAGCCCCGCGGCAAGATCGGTTTGTTCGCTCAGGCGCCGCTGCCAATTGCCAATCCACGCGCCCCACTCCGGCAGCCGTTTCTCCAACGTTCGCCAGGCATCGCCGACGTCACCCTGGCCATTCCACGCCATCCAGAACGACTGCAGTTCCTCCCGCAGCGCCTTGTCCATCCCCTCGCAGAACAAGGCCAGGAAAGCCTGCAGTTTCTCCAGATGAACGTCCTCGTCCTGCTGGTAGATGTGCCAGACGAACGGCCGCCCGGCCCATTGTGCGCGCACGAAGGAATCCTCGCCGCGCACCGCGTTGACATCGCAACTCCACAGCAGCGTGTCGTAGTCCTCCTGGCGCACGAAGGGCAGTACCTGCACGCGCAGTGCGCCCTTCCGGTACTGCTCCCCCACGCCCAGCGCCTGCCCCGCCCAACGCTCCACGTCGACAAGCACTCTGCCTTCTGGCACCAGCAGCAACGTGGCAGTGCAGCTTCCGGCCAGCGCATCCAGCCAGCCACCCAGCGCGACATTCTCATAAGCGAACAGGGAAATACGCCGCTCGCAGGGATGGGGGTGCACGCCGAGGCTTTCCAGGAAGCGCAGGCTGGCTGACGAATCGCCCTGGAAGGCATCGCGCCGGGCAATCAGGTTGTCCTCGCGCAATAACCCGCCCGTCGCGGAGGTGAAGCCCGGAAAATAGAAATACTTCTGCAGACCGCTGGCCTGCATCGACGGCAGACCGTGGCACGACTCTACCCACGACTCGGCACTGAGGTATTCCAGGTTCAGCCACAAGGAAGGCGTCGGGCGTTGACTCATCGCTTCTATATAGGCAGCCGGCATTTCGCAGGCGAAGGCCTCGATCACAACATCCGCCGCTGGCGTTTGCTGCCAGGGCCTGGGCCACAGCCGGACTTCCACCTCCGACTGCCGCTGCGACGCAGCCCGGCCATCGGCCGCCGGACAGATGCGTGCGAACGCCGCCAGGTCGTCGACCCACAGGCGGACCTGCTGACGATGTTCGCCGGCCAGTTGACGGGCCAACCGCCAGGTGACGCCGATGTCGCCATAGTTGTCGACTACGCTGCAGAAGATGTCCCAGCTGGCCATGCGCTTTTCCAGGTTTCAGAAGCCGCCAGTGTACCCGCGATCCGGACCAAGCTCCTTAAGCCGATGAATCCCTTGGAAAAAATTTTCAAAAAAGCATTGCCAAGGAGGAAACCTTTGAGTAAAGTGCGCGCCTCGACAGACACAGCGCTGTCGAGAAATCTGGTGAGGTGTCCGAGCGGTTGAAGGAGCACGCCTGGAAAGTGTGTATACGAGAAATCGTATCGAGGGTTCGAATCCCTCCCTCACCGCCAGATTCATGAAAAAGCCCGGCTAAGCAATTAGCCGGGCTTTTTCGTTTTCCCCTTCACACTTTCTTCACCTGTTGCGACCTATTTGCAAGTTGTCAGTTGGACAACTGCGCAAGGTGGATTAAACAGTTGATCGATCAGTGTCGACACTACTCCCAAAGCTTGGTTCCGAACACCGTGAACCCGCCCCAGCGCCCTGCTGACGCCCTTTGGTAACACTCCTTTGCCAGATTGGACAGTTTTTGCCCAAATCGGCCTCGCACAACTGCGAAGAGCGACCTAACATGAAAAAAAAGTGCCGTACTTGCGCTTGGTCAGTTTACTTACTACAAGTAATGGGTACTATGTAGTCCGGCTAATTTCCCAGTCATGGGAGATTGCTTTTAATGGAAATGTCCACCTTAAGGGGAACACGATGAACAACGTTCTGAAATTCTCTGCTCTGGCTCTGGCTGCTGTTCTGGCCACCGGTTGCAGCAGCCACTCGAAAGAAACCGAAGCACGTCTGACCGCTACTGAAGACGCCGCTGCTCGCGCTCAAGCCCGTGCCGATGAAGCTTATCGCAAGGCTGACGAAGCTCTGGCCGCCGCTCAGAAAGCCCAGCAGACCGCTGACGAGGCTAACGAGCGCGCCCTGCGTATGCTGGACAAAGCCAGCCGCAAGTAATAGATCTTCGGATCTGTTCGAAAAAACCGACCCTTCGGGGTCGGTTTTTTTATGCCCGCAGCCTTGTCTCCACGACAATGCAGCGGACACTAAAAAGCCCGCTCGACCGGTGACGGTCGGCGGGCTTTCCAGTGCGCGCTACATGTTACTGCAGCGGCATGGCGTCCTGATCGACAGTGGCGGCAACCGAACCGCCCTGCACTGGCTGCGGCTGGGCAATGGCAACCGGCAGGCCATCTTCCGCGGCGACCACTTCGCGCACTACGTTCCAGTCCATCTGCATCTGGCTGGCGATGTCCTCGCGCTTGAGCAGGGCATTGATCACCGCGGTGTGCTTGTCGACCACGGACGGATCACCGTTATCGTCGATCGGCGCATGGGCTTCGAGATAGATCTTGCCTTCGCTGCGGCCGAACTTGTACGGCTCGTTGATGATGCGCACCTTGGTGCCCACCGGAATCATCGAGAACAGCTGGGTCACGTCCCAGTTGTACATGCGGAAGCAACCGTGGCTGGTGCGGGTACCGATGCCGAACTTCTTGTTCGAGCCATGGATCAGGTAGCCGTGGAAGCCCAGGCTCATCTTGTACGGACCCAGCGGGTTGTCCGGACCCGGCGGCACCACGCTCGGCAGCGGGTCGCCGTCGGCGGCATGCTCGGCGCGGATCGAGGCCGGCGGGTACCAGGCCGGGTCCTTGGTCTTGGCGATCACGCTGGTGCTGCCCACCGGCGAACCCCAGCCTTCACGACCGATACCCAGGGCGTAGGTGTAGACGACGTTCTTGTCCTTGGGGAAGTAGTACAGGCGGTACTCGGCGAGGTTGATCACCACGCCTTCGCGCGGACCGGCCGGCAGGACGAAACGGGTCGGGATGATGATCTCGGTACCCACGCCCGGCAGCCAGGCATCGACGCCCGGGTTGGCGGCGATCATCTCGGAGTAGCCGAGACCGTATTTCTCGCCGAGGTCGGCAAAGGTGTCTTCGTACTTGGCCTTGATCACCTGGACCTGGCCGACGATATCGTCGCCCGGCGCCGGCAGCGGCAATTCAATGGCGGAAACGGGGCCGGCCGAGAGCAGCGCGGCGAGGGACAGCGAGCAGGCGGCAATGACGCGCGACAACATCCGAGGATCCTTGACGTGGGCAATGGGCAAAGGATGACCAGTTTACCACTGCAAGCCCCGTCAACGGGAGATATCAGACGAGCCAGGAACTGCGCGCGCCGCGCTTTTCCTCTTCGAGTTGTTTCAGGCATGCCGCGCAGATACGCCGATCGCGCAGCAGCGGCTTCTCGGCTCCACGCCACATCGGCTGCGCCGGCAGCAGGCTGCCGCACAGCGTGCGGTCGGCCGGCGTACCCAGCTCCAGCTGGCGCGCGACCAGATGCACCCGGACCTCGCGGCAGGCGAACAGATCCAGCTGTTCATCGGGTTCGATCAACTGGTAGGCGAAGAGGGTCCAGGCGGGGCGCGACATAGGGGGTTCCAGAAGGGTGCGCAAACATAGCCGAAAGGCCGGGCGCGGGGAAGCCTCGATTCCGTGGTTTATCAGAGCATCGACTGATCAGAGTAGCGGCTTGAGTGTCGGCCACACGTTGTCGAGCAGTTTAGGCTGCGCGACCACAGCCGGATGGATGCCGTCGGCCTGCATCATGTCCTGCACGCCCCCTACCCCCTCGAGGAAGAACGGCACCAACGCAACCTTCTGCTCGCTCGCCACGCTCTCGAAGACCCTGGCAAAAGCCTCGGTGTAGCGCTGCCCGTAATTGGGCGGCAGGCGCATGCCGAGCAGGATCACCCGGGCGCCCGCCTTCTGCGATTGCTGAACCATGCCGCTAAGATTCTGTTGCAATTGCGCCGGGGCCATTCCACGCAGGCCGTCATTGCCACCCAGTTCGATCACCACCAGCTTCGGTTTCTGCTCCGAAAGCAGCGCCGGCAGCCGCGCGAGGCCTCCCGCCGTGGTGTCGCCGGAGATCGACGCATTCACCACCTCGTAGTCGAAACCCTGCTCCTTCAGGCGCTTGTCCAGCAGGTTGACCCACCCCAGGCTGGTATCCAGCCCCAAACCGGCGCTGATACTATCGCCGACGACCAACAGCGTCTGCGCCGCGGCCTGCTGCGTGATCAGAAGCAACGCCAGGCAGCCGCCCATTAGCCATGCACGCATCGGATTCTCCATGAGCGAACGCATTCTCACCGCGCGGAACCTTAGCAAGGTTGTTTCCAGCGCGGAAGGCAAGCTGACCATCCTCCACGATCTCTCCCTCGACCTCGCCCGCGGCGACAGCCTCGCCATCGTCGGCAGCTCCGGCTCGGGAAAGTCCACCCTCCTGGGCCTGCTCGCCGGGCTCGACCTGCCCAGCGGCGGCGAGATCGTCCTGCTCGGGCACACCCTCGGCAGCCTCGACGAGGACCAGCGCGCGCGGGTACGCGCCGCCCACGTCGGCTTCGTCTTCCAGTCCTTCCAGTTGCTCGACAGCCTCAATGCGCTGGAAAACGTCATGCTGCCGCTGGAGCTGGATGGCCGCAAGGACGCCGAGCCGCGCGCCCGAGAGCTGCTGGACCGGGTCGGCCTCGGCCAGCGCCTGACCCACTACCCGCGCCAGCTCTCCGGGGGCGAGCAGCAGCGTGTCGCCATTGCCCGCGCCTTCGCCGCCGAACCGGACGTCCTGTTCGCCGACGAACCCACCGGCAACCTCGACACCCACACCGGCGAGCGCATCAGCGACCTGCTCTTCGAGCTGAACCGCGAGCGCGGCACCACCCTGATCCTGGTGACCCATGACGAGCGCCTCGCCCACCGCTGCCAGCGCCACATCCGCCTGGAAAGCGGCCACCTGATCGACCACGTCGAACCCTGACGGACGAGAGCCGATGAAGCCACTGTCGCTGCCCAACCTGTTTCGCCTGTCCCTGCGCCAGCTGTGGCGCGAGGGCCGCAGCGGCGAACTGCGCGTGCTGTTCTTCGCCCTGCTGGTGGCAGTGGCCGCCAGCTCCGCGATCGGCTATTTCAGCGCCCGCCTGAACGGCGCCATGCTGGTCCGCGCCGCCGAATTCCTCGGCGCGGACCTGGTACTCAGCGGCACCCAGCCGGCGCAGCGGGAACAGATCGATCGCGGCCTCCAGCTCGGCTTGCAGCACGCCCAGAGCGTGGAATTTTCCAGCGTGGTGGCCACCGACAACGGCATCCAGCTGAGCAGCGTGAAAGCGGTCGGCGACAGCTATCCGCTGCGCGGCGAACTGAAGAGCGCGCCGGCGCCCTTGCAGCCGGAAGTCGAGGGCGGCCGACCGGCACCGGGCGATATCTGGGTCGAATCGCGCCTGCTGGCCAGCCTCGACCTGAAGATCGGCGACAGCGTCGACATCGGCCGCAAGTCCTTGCGCATCGCCCGCGTACTGACCTATGAACCGGACCGCGCCGGCGACTTCTACAGCCTCACCCCGCGCGTGATGATGAGCCTGCACGACCTGGACGCCACCGGTGTGGTACAGCCCGGCAGCCGGGTGCGCTATCGCGACCTCTGGGGCGGTGCGCACGACGCCCTGCAAAGCTACCGGCAGGCGACCCAGGGCAACCTTGCCGCCAACCAGGAACTGCAGGACGCCCATCACGGCAACCGGCAGATCGGCGATGCCCTGGGGCGTGCCGAGCGCTACCTGAACCTCGCCAGCCTTGCCGCCGTGCTGCTCGCCGGCGTGGCCGTGGCGCTATCGGCCAACCGCTTCGCCACCCGCCGCTTCGACGCCAGCGCGCTGCTGCGCTGCCTGGGCCTGTCGCGCCGCGAAGCGCTCCTGCTGTATGGCAGTCAACTGCTCACCCTGGGACTGGCTGCCAGTGTCTGCGGCGCCTTCCTCGGCTGGCTTGCGCAGCTCGGCCTGATGCGCCTGCTGAGCAACCTGCTGCCGCCGGAAATCCCCGATGCCGGCATTGTCCCCGCACTGGCCGGCATGGCGACCGGCCTGGTCGCGCTGGCGGGTTTCGGCCTGCCGCCGCTCGCCGCCCTCGGCCGCGTACCGCCGCTGCGAGTGCTGCGCAGCGACCTGCTGCCGGTACCGATGCGCACCTGGGCCGCCTACGGCTGCGCCCTGCTCGCCCTCGGCCTGATCATGTGGCGCCTGAGCCTGGACCTGAAACTCACCCTCGCCCTGCTCGGCGGCGGCGCCATTGCCGCGGCGGTCCTCGGCTTCATCCTGCTGCTGGCCTTGCGTGGCCTGCGCCGCGCGCTCCAGGGCGCCAGCCTGCCGTGGCGGCTGGGCCTGGGCCAGCTGCTGCGCTATCCGCTGGCCGCTGCCGGGCAGAGCCTCGCCTTCGGCCTGATCCTGCTGGCCATGGCATTGATCGCGCTGCTGCGCGGCGAGCTGCTGGACACCTGGCATTCCCAGTTGCCGCCCAACGCACCGAACCACTTTGCCCTGAACATCCTGCCGGCCGAGAAAGCGGGTTTCGAGCAGCGCGTGAAGGCGCTCTCGCCCAACGCCGAAGACCTCTATCCGATGGTGCCCGGCCGGCTGGTGGCGGTGAACGGCAAGCCCGTCCAGACACTGAAGGAAGATGTGCGCAGCGAACGCGCCCTGCACCGCGACCTCGGCCTGACCTGGTCGGCGCGCCTGCCCTCGGGCAACCAGATAGTCGCTGGCGACTGGTGGCAGGCCGGCGAGAAGAGCGAGCTGCCCGGCGTCTCGGTAGAAGAGAAGCTCGCCGGCAATCTCGGCCTCAAGGTCGGCGACCACCTGAGCTTCACCGTCGCCGGGCAGACCCGTGAAGCGCAGATCCGCAGCCTGCGCTCGGTGAAGTGGGACAATTTCCAGCCCAACTTCTTCATGGTCTTCGAGCCCGGCACGCTGACCGAGCTGCCGGTGACCTACCTGACCAGCTTTTATCTGCCGGCCAGCCAGGAGCGCCAGTTGATCGAACTGGCCCGCGCCTACCCCACCGTCACCCTGCTGCCGGTGGACGCACTGCTCGCGCAGCTGCGCAGCATCCTCGACCAGGTGACGCTGGCAGTGGAGTACGTGCTGGTGTTCGTTCTTGCCGCCGGCTTTGTGGTGTTGTTCGCGGGCCTGCAGGCGACCCTCGACGAACGCCTGCGCCAGGGTGCGCTGCTGCGTGCACTGGGCGCCGAACGCGGCCTGCTGATGCGCACGCGGCGCAGCGAGTTCGCCCTGCTCGGCGCGGTCAGCGGCCTGCTGGCGGCGCTGGGCTGCGAGCTGATCAGCTACCTGCTCTATCGGCTGGTGTTCGACCTGCCGTGGAGTCCGCATCCCTGGCTGCTGGTGCTACCCGTCCTGGGTGCGTTGCTGGTCGGCGGCGCCGGCTTGCTGGGCACCCGCCGCGCGCTCAACGTGAGCCCATTGCGCCTGCTGCGCGAGAGCTGATCGGGTAGACTGCCCCGATCACTTTTCGTCGCACTGGATGCCATGAGCCGCTATCGTCCGCCCCGCCCCGCCGGTACCCCGCTGATCACTCCCGAAGGCGAAGCGCGCCTGCGCGCCGAACTGCATGAACTGTGGAACGTGCGCAGGCCCCAGGTGACCCAGTCGGTCAGCGAGGCCGCCGCGCAAGGCGACCGTTCGGAGAACGCCGAAAATAATTTAGAACCCCACAAAGTATACTATTTGCCCTGCAGCCCAGTAACCATGCGGGTTTCGAAATAGTATATGTACTATAGAAAATGTACTATTTCAGTACGTGATCGCATTCACCCACCACAAAGTCTCACCTGATGGGGTCGGCACAATAGCCTCGTCTCCTACCTCTTTCTTCAGAAGCGCGCGTGCCATCGGCGAGTCGATCGAGATGTAGTCGTTCCGACCGTAGATCTCGTCGTAGCCCACGATCCTGAATTTCTTGATCTCGCCCGCCTCGTTTTCGACCTCGACCCAGGCTCCAAAGAAGACCTTTCCCTCCTGCTCGGGGGAGTACTCAATCACCCTCACGTCCTCAAGGCGCTTGCGTAGGTATCGCACCCGGCGATCAATCTCGCGAAGCAGCTTCTTGTTGTACTGGTAGTCGGCGTTCTCCGAGCGGTCACCGAGCGATGCAGCCCAGGTGACCTTCTTGGTCGTGTCAGGGCGCTTCTCGCGCCAGAGGTAGTCGAGCTCCTTTTTGAGAGCTTCGTGCCCTTCCTTCGTAATGATGTTGGTGCTCACGAAGAGATACCCACGTGTGATTCCTATACGGCCAGTTGCTAGACAGTCCCCAGGGTACCCTTGCTGGGCTCAGCAGGAGTTGCATCCTCGACGTCAGAAGCGCCCTGCTTCTTAGAAGAAGAACGCGCGCCTGGCTTCTTGGCTGATGCCTTGGTGGCTGAAGTCTTCTTCAGCTTGCCTCTCTTCTTTAGCCACTGCACGGCGTCAGCAACATCCTCTGCGCGATTACGCGCGTCCTTACCTACCCCTTCACTTAGAGGCAAAGATGCAAGCCTCGTCACGTCGTTCTGGAGGCCCTCAATGAGGTCGTCAAATCCAACGTCCTCCATCTCGGTGTACATAGCTGCAACCAGAGTCAGCGGATGCAGACCTAGCACAGCGGCCATGCCACCGATTGTGTCGAGTGCGGCTAGCTTCTTACCGCGCTCAACGACAGACGCATAAGACAAGCTGACGACAGGCAGAAAGACCTGCTGAGAAATCCCCTGGATCAATCGAAGCCGACGCAGGCCCAGGCCGAATGCCTCTTTCTCGTTCATCTGATCACCCTCCTCAAAAACGAGGATGAAGACAGAATCAAATCCATCGCACCAGAATCTAAAACACCGCGCGCTTTAGCACCAATTACTCAAGAACATGGTGCCTTAGAAAATTTGCCTGTATTGTTCTGCTCTAAGCCCCGTACCACGCGGGTTTGACAATTTATAGCCTATGTTTCGGAGAGGCTCAGATGTTTAAAACTCACGAAAGCATGTCCGTCCCGATCATGACCACTTTCAGCCATGAACACAGCTATTGGGCCATGGTCGAGCGCGATTCGAAGACGCCCTGGTTCTATGTAACGCTGCGATTTCGAAGGGATGGCCACTTTGTAAGCAGGATCTACATGCCGGACACGGTTCATTTGCTGCTTCAGTTGGTGGATGGTGACACCGAGTCGCTGTTCGTGGACGAGTTGCAGATCGTGACCCCTGCGAAAGTGAACAAAAGGGGGAAGTGGCTGATGGAGCCGCTCGCGAAAGTGGAGCTTGCCCTAGGTGTCGATGACGACGAGATCTTCATCTACACAACGGAGGATGGTCAGGTGTACGTCGATCCTCCTCAGAGCAAGCGATTCGACCATGCGATTGCCCAGCGCACGATGCTGTACTCCCTTGCCGAAGCGAAGAAGCTGGCGTCAGTAGCGTCTCTCCCCTCTCCGAAAAACAAAGGTGCTGACAAATGACCATCCCTGACGGTCTGTCCAAAATCAGCTCGATCATCTATGGCGATGGCACACCAATGACTGGGTGTCAGCTGAGCGATGAGGAGGCTATGCAGTGGGTTCGAGAACGCTACTCGAACATGGAGTACTGCCTAGTGCGCGAGTGGTGTTGGCTGGATATCGACGTTTCTGATGAAGCCCGGGACGGACTGAAGAAGCGGGCCTTGCAGCCCGTGGTTGTGTACGCGAACAACGTTGTTTACGACAGCAGGCGCCGTTGGGATACCGGCTCCTGGGTTAAGACCTCGCTCCTGCATCGATACGACGAGGGCGGAGCGTTCATGACGTTTAACAGCGTTTACGTGCTCCTAGGCGAAGGGACGCGTCAGACCACAACGCCTGAAGCTCTCAGAAGCCTCATTTAGCGATGAAGAAGCTTCGTACAGTGAAAGATCGAGGCGCATTCTATGACGACCTGCTAGCACGTCTCGCGATCGGAGCTCCGGTTGATTTTGGTGCCACTGTCAGGTTGCTACGTAAAAAAGTGACAGGAATGAACCAAGAGGAGTTCGCGATCGCTTGCAGACTTGATGTCACGACGCTCAGGAAGCTCGAACGTAATCAGATCTCCCCCGATTTGATTCTGCTCGGAAGCATCCTGAGTCTCTTCGGGCTTCAGCTGAGCATCATCAAGCAAGATCGACGAGCCTGGCGTTGGTCAGCAGCTGATGGGCAGCTCATCGAGCGCCGTAAAGCAATCAAGAGAGCCGAATGAGGCAGCCAGCGGACGAGCCAAGAAATAAATGCATAGCCCGCTCTTCGAGCGTGAAGTGGCGAGCTATGTAATGCCCAAGCCGATCCAACGCGCTACTGCTCCAGCCTTCCTCCAGGTAGAAAATTAGCTATCCCGAAGAGCCTGCAATCTCTGCGCTGGAGCACACCAAACAAGCCCGGCATCATCTCGCCTCAAAGGGCTTCAGACGGCACTGATCAGGCACTGTGTGTAAACCGCCTGATATATACCAAAATGCCCCATGCCCTGACCAAACTCCCGCCCAAGCTTCACTATCGACAAGCTGCTCATGGAAGATCAGCCTCACTCTGGGTCTAAGAAAAAACTGCCACGAGCATCATTCCTAGGGTATAAGCGTCCTTGCAGAACAGCAAGGAATCAACACGAATGGATACTCGCCTTAAACTCCGCCGCAGTCTATCTGAAGGACTTTCCTCTTGGCTCACGTTCGAACGCCATTGTGGTCGTGAAGGCCTATTTAGCGAGCGCTACTTAGCCCTTCCGATATCTCAGATATTATCAAACCACTTTAACGGCCACGTGGAGGGAGAGCACAATCATCCCGTACTATCAACTCAAGGACGAAGAGGAAGGCCCCCGCAGCTAGATTTCATCGTAAAGAAAGATGATAAAATTTCGTTAGTTGTTGAAAGCAAATGGGCAGGAGCAACCGGAATCTCAGTCACTGACATAGTTTGGGACTGTGTTCGACTGGAGCTTGCGGCACATCATTACGGTTGTGATGGTGTATTCATCTTAGCCGGGCAGAAAGATAAAGTTGAAAAGCTACTAGACTCCCAACCGTACAATCCAAATACGAGCAGAGGGAACCCCTCGCCCATCCTCGGGCTAAATGGCCGAGGAAGATCTTCGGTCAATATACAGTCACCAAGACGAGCTTTTGGCCCAGCCCTGCACGAATATTTGAGATCGTACCCAAAGGTTCAATACCCAAGATCTTTTATATGCGGAATGGGATTACAAGTCCCCAAAGATGCATCTAGCAGCTCGCTCACAGCGGTCATCTGGCATATTCAGCCAGAGCGCAAAGATAAACGTTTTCCATTCTATGCAAGCTGAAGCAAGCTTACTCATATGAGCGCAAAGCGCAGCCGTCCGAGGCAAGAATGAACTTGATGCCGAGACAGCTGGACTATAAGGCTGACATCATGACGGCCGATCCTCGAGAGGACGCTTCTTGAGTTTGCGGAAGAAGCTCTTCTCCACTACCTCGATCTCAAGCGCGTCCCCGATGCTCCATCCCAGATGCTCCAGTATTTCGCTAGGAACCTCCACGACAAGATTGCCGCTACCGCCCCCAGGATCTTGACATACCGCTGTCCAGCTCCTGGGCAAAGTCATCATAGGATCCTCTACTGGGACGGAGTGCCTATCCTATATCCCTCGGAGCACCTCGTTAAGCGCATTTTCATTTTTCGGGAATCGATACTCCCATAACGCATATTCTCCGTCGGCATGGCGAACCAAATCCGCCGATCTAACCACAATAGATCTATTTCCAAACTTCAGCCGGAGACCGTCAATCCAGAATGGATCACTAACGAGACGGACTCCTCGGGGATCTGGTGGATTTGGCACAGCCCTAGGGCAGGTTGCAATGAGCAATTGTGCACCTGCCAAATCTGGGATCGCGAGAATGCGACCGCTTCTATCCTCCCAATCCCCCAGCGCCAAAAAGCCATCCATGTACAGGTCGTTTCTCTTTACATCCAACTTCAGGTCTAAGTGAGTTGGGAATGCAGACCGCACATGGACATCGCCCACTCCCATACCAAACACTGCAAACTGATTGAGCTTTTCTTCCGGGAGAGGATCTTTATAGAACACAAAATCAAAACACATCGGCATCAGTTTTGAACCAACTTCCTCAATGGTTCCAGGAGTCGGATAGAAGCCTCCCTCAGGCTTTATGGTTACGGTCTCAGGAACTGCACGACTGCTCATGAGCGAGGAGTCAGCTACCAAGAAGTCCTTATCCGCATCCCGCTCCTCTCTCGGCTTCTTCAGAAACGCCGACACACTGTCGTATAGATTCTCTCTGTAGAGCTCTACATCAGGATCTCGGGACAGTGCTCTCGCGCGAAATAGAGCGACTGAGAACTCTTGCAAAGGCTGCATACCCTTACTCAGGTCATGCCGTATTCCTTCAAGTCGATTTTCTTCTTGAATGGCCCTATCGGCAGCAGCATTTTTCTCCAATTGTTGTTGATGGGACTCCACAATCTGGGTCACCACCGCGATGATGGTTCCAAAAATCCCCAATGCCAAAGCAGCAATGCCTTTTTTACTAACCTTGCCCTGACTGTTTCTCAGTGTGAGATAGAGCCCTACTACGGCTAGCAATCCTGGAATCAATTGACCCGTTAGCTTTAACACTTCAAGCAAGGACATCCTTAACCTCACATATCGACAACGACTCGAGCTAAAAGCCCGGCCTGAATGCGAAAGCCGCCAGTCGAGCAATCCTCACCCGGCTAGGTGAACCCAGCAGCTCGGTCGAAACATTCGTCTCGTCTGCTTACTCATCGCCTTCTTGCGCAGCGATCTCACCAGCAGGCTTCTGAATAATCTCCAGCGCCATAGGGAGATCGAGCTGCTCTAAGCGATCCGCGGCTGCCTGCAGACTGACCTTGCTGAAGAAAGGAAGGCCTATGCTTCCATCCTTGTAGGGCTTTCGCATGATTCCATAAACGACGGTGTAGTCCGCGCGCGCAACTCGCCCATGTATAGCAGGCAAAAGGGCTAGCGAGCCAGGGCGACGTTGATTCACCACACGCCGCAGCTTTTTCCTGAACTCCGGATCGCTCACCAATGATTCAGCACTGACGATGCCTTGCGCCCAAAGGTGACTAATCGGCCCAGAAGAGTGGCCATCTTTTAGATGGATGAACTCCTTGGCATCCGACAGGAAATCGCAAGGTTCAATGTTCGCATTCCTCACACCGCCTGGGTTGATCTTCACCTGATCCAGGCAGAGCAGATCGGGGCGAGTCTCCTCCAAGTGGGCGATCAGCTCCCGCTCGTTGTTACAGGTAGTTGGCCCGATGATCACGACCTTCGGAATCTGCTCGTACCGCGCCTCAATCTGCTCCTTGAACCCCTGCTCGATGCGGTACCAATTGCCGGAGAAGAGGACGTAGCTGCTCTCCTGACCGCTATCCTCCAGGGTCGTTTCGAATGTGAAGCAGTTGTAAACCCTCCAACCTACGTTGAAGGTCTCAGAGGTTCCCGTCTTGGCTTTGATGTAGTGCTTTTCGCGAACCTCATCAATCCCACCCCTGAAGTCGCAGCGATTCAGCTCCGCCACGTAGTCTTCGATGGAAAGGCTGTGGAACGTAGCGCCACTGCCGCCAAAGCCGTTGTAGTGAAGGAGGCAGCCCTCTTCGTAATCCACCACTTCGGGAGGCGCCATATGCAAGTCGCTTTCACCGCCGGCGCGAAGAGTCTGCAGGGCTTCAAAAAGACGATCGTTCAGAACCTGAATCGTGTCGTTGTCCCTGACCGACTGCATGTTGTCGACCCAAGCGAAGTCTTCCTTGTAGGCTTCGGAGACGTAGGCATCGAGGATCTCTTCGCACTTGTCCTGCAAGCCAACTGAGCTGACCCTGCAAGTGATAGAGAGGCTGTCACGACCGGCCAGGAACTTCGCGAAGTCATTATTGGAGGGAGTTCCTCCAGCAACGCGGGCCAGGTCGCGAAGCATGTCGACACCAAAGTCTTGGATGTCGCTGTCCTTGCTTGCCTGCACACGCTTTTGAAAAGTGACCGCATCTGGGGTAGCCAAATCGAGCGTTCGGATGCCGTCCCGCGGAACCGAATTTAGAGTCACTTTGAGCCCAAAGTGGCGCTCGAAGGCTTCCTCATCGAGCGCAATATGAATGTGCCCAAAGCAGATCGCCATTGTACGGCCACGTACTGGGAGAACTAAAACAGCCCCTGCCCCGCTGGAGATGATTTCATCGGGGTGTTCCACCATGTGCTCTTCAATAAAGGGAAGCCACGACGGGGGCTTTGTGTAGAGCTGGCCTACAAACAGCACCGCGCCTTCAATGCTCGTCCAGCTGTACTGTCGAATCGAGCCTTTCCCACCATCAGGTGCGTAGGCGATCTTGAGAACAGAATCTGGCGCCCGCCCCTCCTTCAAAAGGCGTACGGAAAGCGTCCTTGTCGTCTCCTGGTTGGGCATCGCGTCTCTCCATGAGCAAAACACGTCCTACCAACACGCTAACCGAGTATAGCCATCCTCCAAACCGGCAGACTTTGCCTGATAGCCCGCCAACAGCAACTCGCACAGCTGGGTTGCTATACGTGGGAGGAAGGCTCGGTTTTATTTACCGAGCCGACCGACTCACTCAAACAAGGCCACGGCGCGCACGAACCCCGCGGAGGCGTGACGGATCTTGTAAGGGAAGCACGATACCCAGAACCCACTGGCAGGAAGCTGGTCGAGATTTGCCAGTTTTTCCATTTGCCCGTAACCGATATCGCGACCGGCTTTGTGCCCTTCCCAGATGATCGAAGCATCACCTGATTCAGCGAATCGCTCACGCGTGTATTTGAAGGGTGCGTCCCAGCTCCAGGCGTCGGTACCGACGACTCGTACTCCACGCTCCAGCAGATAGAGAGTCGCTTCGCGCCCCATTCCTACGCCGGCATCAAGGTAGCCGGGTTGCCCAAAGAGGCTGCCGGCTCGCGTGTTGATCATCACGATTTCCAGTGGTTTGAGCTCGTGACCGATACGCTGCAACTCGGCTTCCACCTCGGCGGCAGTCACTACATGACCGTCGGGGAAACCCCGGAAATCCAGCTTCACACCAGGTTGAAGGCACCACTCCAGCGGCAGCTCATCAATGCCAAATGCAGGCTTACCGCCGTCAGTGGTGGAAGCGTAGTGCCAAGGCGCATCCATGTGGGTTCCACTGTGCGTAGTGATGGTCAGGCGCTCAGCCGCCCAAGACTCATCACCCGGCAGATCTTCCTTACGAAGGCCTGGGAACATCGCAGCCATCTCTGGCCAGCCTTCCTGGTGATCCATGTAATCGATCTTGGGCAACAGTGGCGGCGGATCCGTGTACGGATTGTTGTCGAGAGAAACCGACAGATCGAGCATGCGGCACTTACTGAGATTCATTGGTAGCAACTCCTGTCTTGGAGGTGGTCGAGCGACTGCGACGGGGGGCGGCTGGCAGAGAGTTCCGCAACAGGGCCGCCGCGGAACCGTCATGACAGAAACCGATAGCTCGTGCTCGGGGCGTTCTAAGTTGCGGCTGGCGACCGAACAAGCTTTCCAACTGAGCGTCAGGCTTGAATTCAATCCGCTCCCCATTGGCCTCGCCAAAGCGCACAGCCAACGCATCTAGAAGTTGAGCGATCGAAAGCTGCAGAACAGGCAACTGCCAAACCCGCTCTTCCGACAGATGCTTGAGCTCCGCTGCATGCAAAAGGTTGTCTACGCAGCAGCGTGCAGACATCCACCATGCCGTGGCCTCGGGCGAGACGGGACATTCGTAAGAGGCCCCCGCGGAATAGGCATGCATGAGATCGCTCATGAACGCAGACTTCAGCCCATTTGGCTCTCTTGGACGCGCAACGATGCCGGGGAGCCGCAGCGCTCTCCCATCGACCTCTCCGCGACGGGCCAGGTCTTCAATCGCGATCTCAATCATGCGTTTGTGGGATGCATACGAAAGCTGAGGATGAGGTGGTTGCGACTCATCCATTCGCACAGGTAGCTCACCGCCATACACGGCAACGCTGCTTGCGTACACCAGAACCGGAGGGCGAGCGCTGTTACGCAGTTGATGCAGTAGCTCCAGACTGGCCAGCAGATTGACCTGGTAGCCCAAGTCGTAGTCCGCCTCTGCAGCACCGCCAGGAATACTCACCAAATGGAAGACCACATCAATGCCGTCGGCCAACGCCCTGCGTAGCAAAGCAGGGTCGGTTACGCTTCCATAATGACGTCGCAGACGAGAGTCGTCCGGTAGTCCTTCAAGCTTCTGGTCTAGCAGCAGTAGCGCGTCGATCTTGCGTCCGCGGATCACTCCTTGAGCGAGCAAGCGGGCCACCAGTTCACGACCGACGAAACCGTTGGCCCCGGTGACCATCACTCGCATGGCCATCCTCCCTGCACCACGCGCTGATCAATGGCTCCAAAAAGCACTTCCCCCTGCGGGCCGCGGGCCTCCATGCGCACTCTGTCGCCAAAACGCATGAAGCCAGTGGTGGGGGCGCCATCAGCAATGGTCTCGATTGCACGCCGTTCAGCGATGCATGCAGACCCTACGGAACGATCGGCGTTTGACACAGTTCCCGAGCCAATCATTGTTCCAGCGCTAAGTTTGCGAGTCAGGGCAGCATGAGCGATCAGCTGATGGAAGCCGAAGTGCATAGCACCACCATGCGGGTGACCAAACCACTCCCCATTCCACTCGACATTCAACGGGAGATGTACCCTTCCCCCTCGCCAGGCTTCCCCCAATTCATCAGGGGTGACTGCTACTGGAGCAAAGCTGCTGGAAGGCTTGGCCTGAAGGAAGCCAAAGCCAGTCCTCATCTCACGTGGCGCGAGCGCTCGCAGACTCACGTCATTGAGTTGCAGCACAAGACGTACATGCCCCAGAGCTTCTTCTGCCGGGCAGCCCATGGGGACTTCGTCCAAAAGGACAGCAAATTCCCCTTCGAAATCGATGCCATGGGCTTCGGTGGGTAGCGGGATGTCTGCCCGAGGGCCGATGAAGTCGTCGCCAGCTCCCTGGTAGATCAGTGGAGTGCTTTCGATTCCCTCAATGGGTTCCAGGTTGAATGCTTTCTGCATTAGCTCCCCGTGGCTGAGGAAGCATGAGCCGTCCAACCATTGCCAGGCACGCGGTAGTGGAGCCGCAAGTCGATCAATCGATAGAGCAAAGGCACCAGCGACTTCCCCAGCGTTCAGACGCCGGTAAAGATTCTCGAGATCGGCTTCTACAAGATCCCAGCTATCAAGCGCGGCCTGTAGAGTGGCAGCAATACCGCTGGCATCGACCGCGTATTGGAGATTGCGGGAAACTACGAGCAGACAACCATCGCGACTTCCGTCATTCAGCGTAGCGAGCTTCATGGCAGCAGCTCCTTCAGGTCAGGTGCGTAACGTCCGTCAAGCAGGATGAACACCATCCGAGCCATTTCCTCGGTACGGTTACTCCAGGCATGGTTAGTTCCGCGCTGGACAACAATGTCACCCCGTTTTAGATGCACCTCCTCCTCGTCGAGTACGAGCCATACCTCGCCCTCGGTCACGATGCCGTAATCGAGCGTTTCGGTGCGGTGCATGAGTTTGTGCTTCGAGTCCGTCTTGCCCGTACCGGCGTGCGACTCACCAATTTCTGCAAATGCTGCTGCAGCATCCTCAGCGCTGACTTGGTTCTGAACGCTGTCTGGCGGAATGTCGACCACCCGAATCACACTTCCCAAATGCCCAGGGCTCAGCTGCAGCGGCTGGGAAGTCGGATCATCTGCGTTATCCAACGGAGCTGGCGAGGTGGGGCTATTCCAAACCTCATAGAAGACGGTTCCCGGGATGGCTTTGAGTGGGAAGTTATTTGGGGTAGCACCGCTGCTCGCGGTCACTGCCTGGCCTTTCGAGTCATGGCCAGTAACTACGCGTTTGAAGGTGGGAAGCTGTTGCATGTTGTCTCCTATCAATTGCCATCGCCGATGGTGGTACCGCCATCAACAATGATGTTCTGTCCGCTAATGAATGCGCCTCCTGGGGCCGCGAGCAGGACGGCCAGAGCAGCCACCTCCTCCGGGCAGCCGAAACGACGCAGCGGTGTAAGCGCTATTCGACGCTTTACGATTTCAGGGTTGTCTGTGAGGGGGCGTGCGAACTCGGTTTCAATGACGCCGGGACTAATTGCGTTCACGCGGATGTTGCTAGGCCCCCACTCGACAGCCAGATTGCGGGCGAGCTGGGCGAGGCCGGCTTTTGAGATTCCATACAGCCCTAGCGCTTTGTTCCCGCGCACCCCGGCAATACTCGACATCAGAACAACGCTGCCACCGCCCTGCTCTGCCATTGCAGGCAACAGCCGATTCGTCAGCCACACTGTGCTTCGCAAATTCACAGTAAAAGTGAGTTCCCACTCTTCATCAGTAGCGGTGGTTAGTGGGCCCATGTGGGGCGCTACGCCGGCGTTACAGACCAAAATGTCGATATGCCCAAACAGCTCCAGCGATTCGTTTGCGAGGTCTGCAACTGACTGCTCACAACGCAGATCTGCTGCCAGCGAGTGAGCCTTGATGCCTCCACTCGCCAAACTCGCAGCTACCTCTCTACACGCGTCGGCGTCCTCGCTGCTGATGATGAGTTCTGCTCCGGCGCGGCCCAGTTCCCGAGCAACCGCGAGGCCGATGCCACGAGTTGCGCCAGTAACCAGGGCAGTTTTCCCAGAGAGAGAAAACAGATCGCTCATGCGGCACCTGGTGCGAAAGACTTTTGGCTTCGGCGCAAAAGGACAAAACAAATGGGAGCCAGTACGAGCTGTGCAATTGCGAACTGCAGAAGTGCCATTGGCAGACCTGCGTGATCTCCGCCTGTGAGGGCTAAGACAATCAGAGGGCTTAGAAACTCACCTGCAAAAATTGCGGCGGTAAAGCCCCCTGTCGCACGACCCCGTTGGGTGAAGTCGACCTCTTGCATCACTTGGGTAATCAGCGTCGGCAACAGCAGACCAACACCAATCCCGTTGACCAAGACGGCCACCACCATCAAAGCCTGGTCTCCTGCCTGACTCATCAGCGCCCCGCCTACACCTGCAATCGCAAATCCGATTGCCAGAAGACGTGGAGTGGAAAGCCCAGAAAGGATGTGGAAGACCAAAGCACCGGCCAACACGCCAAGCTGGTTCGCCCCCATCGTGATACCAATTTGCTGCGGGGCATCCACATGGATCAGGTTGAGCAGGTAACCCGCTTGCACCGGCACAATGAAAAGACTGGCACCTGCGAGCAAACTCAGTAGGTAGAGCGGGAGCAACGATGCCCAAGGGAAATTCGATGTTTCCGGAATGGAGTGCGCTGCTTTAGCTTCCGCAGGCTCCCACAACAGTTTTGCCATAAGGGGAAGGCAAACAAGCCCCACGGCGTAAACCATAAACGGAGCACGCCAACCTGCCTCCCCTAACGACCCTCCAACTGCCATGAACAAGGCCGCAGAAAGGGAGCTGGCAACCATTTGAAGCGCGAACAAACGCTCGCGTCGCTCACCCTCAAAATAATCGCCTATCAGGGTGGTGCAGCAAGTCATGATCCCTGCCTCGGCGAGCCCAAGACCCGCACGACTGGCCACTATCAGTGGCAAGGAGTCGAGCACCAAAGGCAACGTTCCGCAGATCGTATAGATCAGCATGCTGATCAGAAGCAGAGCCCTGCGTCCGAACCGGTCAACTAATGCACCGGCAATAGGAGCCACGAAGGCGATCATCAAAGCCGGAATGGTCAGTGCAACGGGAACAAGAACTGTTGCACCAGGCGAGTCGAAGAAATGGGCCTGCAGGCGAGGCAGTACCGGAGCGATTAATACTGCACCGAGTACCGGCAGGCAGCTGCCAAAAAGCAGCAAAAGAGATTGAGCTGTCCCCGCCTTGCGCTCAGTGCTCATGGCGCACCTCCTCCGGCAAGCAGACACAAGCACCAAAACAGGCAAGACCATTAGCTAGTTCGTTAAAAAAAGCGGGCAGCAGGCAGGTGAAGCGGGCCATTTAGATGTCCTCGTTTTTGTCGTTATGTTGCGGACGTTCTGCCCCCTGGATTACGCCAGGGGAGCAGCTGCGTGGGACTTACAGCAATTGCGGTCGTGGTGAACCTCTTCGAGGTTATGCGGCACAGAGGCCGTAGCTGCCGTTGCTTCGGCAGCACGTCTTGGAAGGAGGAAGTAAGCCAATGCCGGCAGCAGAACCAGGGCGCCAACCATGTTCCAGACGAACATGAAGGCCAGCAGAACGCCCATGTCCGCCTGGAACTTAATGGGAGAGAAGATCCAGGTACCAACGCCAATTGCGAGGGTCACGCCGGTGAGCATCACGACCTTTCCGGTGAAGAGCAGTGCTCGGTAATAAGCCTCGGATAGGCTCGCCCCTTGGCGCAACTGGGCCAGAACGATGCTCATCACATAGAGGGCATAGTCGACGCCAATACCCACGCCAAGAGCGATGACCGGGAGCGTCGCAACCTTTACTCCCATTCCTAGCGCGACCATCAAGGCTTCGCAAAGAATCGAAGTGAGCACGAGCGGAAGCACAGCGCAGAGCACTGCACGCCAGGAGCGGAAGGTTACTAGGCACAGCAGAATTACCGCCCCATAGACCCACCACAGCATGTCGCGGTTGGCCTGCTTCACGACAATGTTGGTGGCTGCCTCGATACCCGCGCTACCTGCAGCTAGCAGGAATTTAGCGTGCTCGGTGTCATTAGCTTTCGCGAATCCCTCAACACTTTCGACGACCCGAGTAAGGGTGTCGGCCTTGTGATCTTTGAGATAGGCGTAGAGGGTCAACAGACTGCAGTCATCGTTATAGAGACCACGCGGCGCTCCGGCTGTAACCATGTTCAGAGTCGCCTGGTTGTTTACCAGCTCGTACCACTTGGGGTTGCCTTCAGAAAGGCCGACCAGAACTCGACGATTCAGCAACGCCAAAGAGTTGGTCGAATCAACACCCTCCAAACCACGGAGCTGCCAGTCAAGATCGTCTACACGCTTCAGCGTGCTGTAGGCAGAGCATTCACCTGCCGGCGTTTTCACCATTACGGCAAACACGTCACTGCTTGCTCCGTAGTGCTGAGTGATGAAGCCGTTGTCACGGTTGTAGCGAGAGTCCGGACGAAGCTCAGGTGCGCCGGCATCCAGATCGCCAACCTTCAGTTTGAGACTGACGGCGTACCCACCAGCAGCCATGAGAGCTGCCACGATCACGCATACAGTGGCCCAGCGCTTGCGGGTGAACAGATCAAGGAAACGCCAAACTGCATGCTTCTCTTCGCCGCTAGCTTCAGCCTCTTCAGCGCGAAGGCTGCGGCGAGCAGCTCGCTGGCTCACACCGACATAGGAAAGCAGTACCGGGAGCAAGATGAGGTTGGTGAAGATGAGAACTGCAACGCCCAGACTGGCGATCACTGCCAGATCCTGAATAACCTGGATCTTGATGATCATCAGCACCGCAAAGCCAACGGCATCGCACAGCAGAGCGGTCAGGCCTGCAAGGAACAGTCGACGGAAAGTGAAACGTGCGGCAACCAGGCGATGCATGCCACGTCCGACGTCCTGCATGATGCCGTTCATCTTCTGGGCGCCATGGCTCATGCCGATTGCGAACACCAGGAACGGAACCAGGACGGAGTACGGATCAAGCTCGTATCCAAGCAACGGCAGCAGGCCGAGTTGCCAGATCACCGCGACAAGTGAGCAAGTCACTACTAGGAAGGTGCTGCGAACACAGCGGGTGTACCAGTACAGCACCGCAGCAGTGATGGCGATGGCAGCCGCGAAGAAGATCAGGATTTGCTTCAGGCCATCAATCAGATCGCCAACAACCTTCGCAAAACCGGTGATGTGGATCTCAACACCTTGCGCTTGATAGGTGGCTCGTACCTTCTCGAGCTCATGTGCGAAGACGGTGTAATCAAGCGGCTGACCGTCGGGAGTTCGCTCCAGCAACGGTACATAAACGATTGTGGAGCGCTGATCGAACGCCACCAACTGACCAATCTCGTTGGAACGTTCCACGTTTCGTTTCAGGGCCTCGAGACTAGCAGCACCGCCATCATAGCCATCGGGAATCACCGGGCCGCCTTCCAACCCTTCTTCCGTTACTCCTGTCCAGCGAGTGGAAGGAGTCCACAGGGACTTCATTGCGGCACGGTCGACACCCGGCAGCAGATAAACCTCATCGTTGATCTGCTGCAGGGTGTGCAGGTAATTCTTGTCGTAAATGCTGCCGCTCGGGTTTGCCACGGCAATTCGCACCGCATTTCCCAAGCCCGCCAGCTCCTGGCGATGCTCCAGGTAATTGACGATAAATGGATGCTCACGGGGAATCATCTTCTCGAAACTGGCATTGAGCGTAAGGCGCGTCGCTTGCCAGCCAAGGAGCAAGGTCGCCGCAAGACACAGCAGAAGAACCAGGGCGCGATGGTTGAACAGAGCACGCTCAAGCACGGAGCCTGAAGTGCTGTCGAAATTGTCGAGACTACCGGTGGACGGCGTCGGGGAGGTCTGTACTTGCATGGCTCAGTCCGCGGTCTTGGTATTGGAGGAAGGTGCCAGCCGACGGGCGCCGGCCATACCAACGGCAACTAATGCGCCGTCGGCAGCTTGGGTGGCAGCCGCCAAGGGGAGCCCATCGGATACGGGGACTGGCTGGAGGCGAATATCGGTAAGCCCGCTTCGCAGGAGCATGCCGGCCTGATTGACCAGGAACAGGTGATCGCCAACAACACGAATTGCGTTGAGAGAAGCCGGGATCGGGTTTTCGACAGGCTGGAATGTGGCGCCACTATCGACAGACGAGAAAAGCTTGCCTCGCAGCCCGCCCACCAACACACGGCGATCCGGCAAGATGGCAGCAGCAAAGTAGCTGCCCTCATATGGCCCCTCAATTGAGTCGAATGTCAGGCCGCCGTCAGCCGAATGCAGCAGTAGCCCCTGCTCCCCCGCAATGATGATCTCGTCGCCACTGCGAGCCATCGCATAGAGATGAAGACCTCTGGGATTGGGTACTTCACCCATCCACGACCGCCAGGTTTTTCCTCCGTCCTCGGTAATCATCGCCAAGCCATATGCCCCGAGAACGACACCACGTTGCGCATCGACGAAGTTCACGACCAACAGAGGTTTGTCGGCGCCGTCTGCAGTAAGTCGTTGGGCAGCGGCTATTCGACCAGCGTCCCCAGATGCCTGTGCAGCCTTCAACTCCAGAGCGGCCGCCTGCTTCCCGTCGAGCTGTAAATGCCAGCTTTCGCCGCCGTCGCTACTGTGAAGAACCACACCGGAATGACCGACAGCCCAGCCATCCTTTGCATCGACGAATTGCACGCTGGTCAGAGTGGCGCTAACTGGGTTCGCAGCCTGGCGCCAATGCTGGCCACCATCATCAGATAGCAGCACCACCCCGCGTTCGCCGACAGCCACCAGCCGCGAACCGGCTTGACTGATATCCAAAAGCACTGCCTGCAGGGACTGAGCCCCAAGCACGGCAGGCTGGGAGAGGACATCCATCGTATCCACCGCCCAGGCAGGCGACAGGGTGCAACTTGCTGCCAGCAGCAAGCCGGAGACTATCTTCTTCATCGCACGCAACCTTTCTTTGTTCTTATGTAAAGCAGGTGGGGCTCACGCCCCACCGAGATCGATCAACGAACGCCTTCGCCCGCCATTGCATCGGCGGTAAACACCGAATCCTTGTACGGCGGAACGATGCGGTATTGCTCGCTCTTGCCAGCAAAGACGTCGCCTACGAACCAAGCCCCAGAGAGCAGGTCGTAGAAGCCAGTGGTGAGCGACGCAGTACCCGGCAGGTCGGGCAGAACAACGGGCGAAGTCCAAAGGACTTTTGCGAGCTGACCGCGGGCGTCGTAACGGTCACCCAGGACTGCAGTCCAGGTGTCCTCGTCGAGGTAGTAGGTGCTCTTCGGCATTACGTGTCGCGCACCACTTTTCAGCGTGGCTTCAACCACCCACACACGGTGTAGTTCCCAGCGAACAGCGTCAGCCTTCATGTGGTGCGAATCGAGCAGAGCTTCCGGACTAGCAGCGGTGAACACGCGGTTGGAGTTGTAAGGGATGTACATCTCCTTCTTACCCACCAGCTTCCAGTCGAAACGATCAATACGGCCGTTGAAGACGTAGAGTTCGTCGAAGCTCATTACGCCAGCGGTCGCAGGTGTCGGCGTATCGCAGCATGCGTTAGGCAGACGACGCACCCGACGCTGCCCCGGCAGATAAGTCCAGGCAGCAGTCTTCTCAGCATTGAGGTTTTCAAGACCGGTAATGCCTTCGCCGGCACGCAGCGGCGGGCCATCGTTGGTCATACGGATCGACCAGAACACGCCCTTGTCGCTATTGAAGTTCGGGAGGTACCAGGGCATTTGCAGATCTGCGCGGGAGTCGTTGGTAAGCACATGCTTGCCATCCGCAGTGGTGAGGTACTGGGTGAAGCTCGCGTGCCAGGACGCGCCGCGCCACCGCAGAAGGTGGTTCCAGATCGCCTCTGCGCCGTTTTGCGGAATCGGGAACGGAATGCCGCCAGCAGCACCTTCCGGCATCGGGCCACCAGGGCCCTCTACCAACTTGCCGCTGGTCGCGTTGGCGAAGGTCGCGTCGTACACTGCCTGGGGCGCAGCGGCACTACGATGCGTCGGATACACAACGACCTTGTAGCTGTCCGGGTACTTTTTCAGCATGGCTTGCGTGCCAGCAGACAGCTTGTCAGCGTACTGAGCCATGTTCTGAGCTGTGATGGTCAGAACTGCCTGATCAGCTGCGTACGGATCAGTACGCTTCCCACCATCCTTGTAGGAGGGGTCGGCCTGGGTGAGGCCACCCTTCCATTCGGGAATGCTGCCGTCCGCGTTTCCGGCACGTTCGGCGCCAAACGGGGTAAGCGTCGATTTGAGCTTGGCGGCTTCATCAGCCGAAACGGCACCCATCGCTCCGTGTGCAAAGAACAGCGAGGCGCTCAAGGCAGTGAGCAGGGAAACAAACTTCTTGTTGTGTTTCATCGAAGGTTCCTCGGTCAGAACGTACGGCTGACGGTGAAAGCGATGAAGTCGCGGTCTTTGAGCGACTGTTCGAAGGTGTAGTGGTTGTCTGCGTCCAGGAAGGTGTTCTCCGGGCCGTAGTAGTGCGTGTAGGTGAGGCCCAGGTTCCAGGTATTCAGGTAGTTACCCTTCAGGCCGATGTTGATATCGCCGCCGTGATCGGCGCCAAAACCTGTACCCAGTGCCTCGGAGGCGCCATTGGTGTAGCTGGCACCGATCGGTACGGACAGATCCAGGCCCGGCAGGAACTGGCGGTACATGGGCTCGTAAACCAAGCGCAGGCTGGTAGCGTCGCGATCAGCATTCGGGTCGAGAGCATCATGGTTCTTGCTAACGCTCATGACTCGGTTCCAAGCGATCTCACCCAGGAAGTTGGCTTCCGGTGCGATGAAGCTCGGCTCTAGGCTCGACAGCCACGACAGGTTCGCGTGCAGAGTGCGACCAGTCGCGTAAACAGGGTCATCGTCGTTGTTGATCGCTTCACCCGGAGCCAAAGCGTGCTGGCTGGTAGATGCCAACGGCTGGTTCCAACGAGTGGAAAGCTCACCTGCAACGTTGAAATTACCCAGAGTGGTAGAGAAGCTCGCCCCGAGAGCCTCGATCCCCTCCGGGTAAACCCAGTAGTACTCACCCGCCTTACCAGTCATAGGATTAAGGTGCGCGAAGTCCGGGCGAACATTCAGCTGCGGGTTCTTGTCGTGGAAGCGGATGGCGTAGACGCCCCAATCCACGGTCTCAGTCCGCCAACGAACCTGCAGACCACCTTGACCGGAGTCCTTCGCCTCTTTGTCGTTGCCGTGATAGAACGCCAACGGTTGAGCACCTGGGAACAGCGGTGCACCGATGAACATGCGTTCGTTGCCATCGCCAAAGGTGTCCGAGGTGGAGAAGTAGCTACCGGCGGCCGGCAGGCGGTTAGCTTCCCACTCGAACTGGTAGTAGGCGGCGACCGAAACGTCAGGGGTGATCTGCAGCTGCCCAGAGATCTGCTGTACCGGACGAATGAGTTCTTTGAACTGGGTGTTCGGTACAGACAGGCCTTTGACCACGTCGATCGGGGCCATACCGCCGGCGATGCCGTTCATGCCATAGAAGAGACTTTCCCCCCATTGCATTGCGTACTGCCCAACGCGACCCGAAGCTTGCATGTCGCCAATGTCGGTCTTGCCAAAAATGAAGGCATCCAGCAGCTCACCTTTTCGACCATGCAAGGTACGGGTGTCATCGGTGAACTCGTCGTAGTCCACGGAGTAGCTGTTGGCGCGTGAAGGGTCGTTGTTGTCAGTGCCCTTGTTATAAACGTCGTCGTACCATGCTGCACCGCTCAGACGGGCGCCTACGTTGTTGTAGGTGATGTCCAGCTCGGAAAGCAGATCCAGACGATTGGAAATCAGGCCCTTATCGAAGTTGCGGTCACCGTCGTCCTGGTTGAGAGCAGTTTGCCCCTCAGTCAGTTTGTCGCTCTGATCTTTTGTGCGCCAAGCAGCGCTGTACTTCAGGGTGTTATCCCAGCGGGCGCGAAGATCAGGATTCCCAGTGTCGAATTCGAAAGCATGGGCGTCAGGCACCCCGGCGGTTATAGCCAGGATCGAGATAGCGAAAGCCAGAGGCTTGAGCGGCGGCAACGGCCGCGCGGGTGCACGCTTGCTAGACAGCATTTAAGTCACCTCAATTATTGTTTTTGTAAGTCAGTGTTGGCTTGCAATCAGGCGCGCCCACGCACGGCGCGCCTGATGGGTTACTCAGATGGGGCGAGCGGTGAGCTCCAGCATTTGCTTGACCAGAGCAATGCGGTCGAAATGGCGGTCTTGCTCCATTTCTTTTTCGCCGGCAAACAGAGACTTCTGGCTGATGAACTTGCAGCGCTCGAAGCGTCGATCCATGAAACGCTGCAGTTGCTCAGCCACGGTGCCGCCAGCAGTCAGCTCTTCACTCAGGACAACCGCATCCTCAATTGCCATACCAGCGCCCTGCCCCAAGTGCGGAGTAGTGGCATGAGCCGCATCGCCAATCAGGAGCACGCGCCCCTGATGCCAAGGCTCATCGACGAAAACTGCTTCAAGCGGTTTGTAGACAACTTGGGAGTTGTCCGTAATTTGCTCGCGCAACTGACCGATCAGGCCACCAAAGCCAGCAAGACGCTTGCGAAGCTCGGCAGCAAGCGAGCTTTCATCCATCCAGGGGTTGCCTGGCTCGTGAGAGGTGGTGAAGAGGTACATCAGGTCATCTGCCAGAGGAACGAGACCGGCATTGCCGGACGGGCCCTGATAGTTGGCCAGGTGATCGATCTCTGCAGGACGAGGGAAGTTGTAGCGCCAAACCGATTGACCAGTGAAACGCGGCTGGTACTTGTCGCCGAAAAGCAGGCTACGTACTTTCGAGAACAGACCATCAGCCCCAACCACGAGCGAGTAACGAGCCTGACTGCCATCACTGAACACTACGTCAACGCCGTCAGCGTCCTGCTCAAAGCTCTCAATGGAGGTACCAAGTCGTACTTGGGTACCCAGCTCAATAGCCGTCTCGCTGAGCACCTTATGTAGGGCACGGCGCGAGATACCGACGTTGGCAGGATAATCGGGGCCGGCAAGGCGCTGTCCGGGGATACGTACGAGCGGCACGCCGTCGGTGGTGTAGATGCCGACGTCCTCGAACGCGTAGGCAGCGTCAAGGTATGCATCTAGCAGGCCCAGCTTGGCCATTTCGCGAACGACGTTGCTCTGCTGGATGATGCCTACGCCGTAGACAGTCCACTCAGTCTTGAGCTCGACCAGGTCGACCTCAATACCTTTACGGCGCAAGGCGATGGCGGCACACAGACCACCGATGCCACCGCCGACGACAAGTACTTTTTCAGTATTCATGGCGTTACTCACACGTGTTGTTCTTGTTCTCCGCATCCTGGTTAGACGCGGCCGTTATTCGTGCCTAGGTTGAGTTTCTAGAGCACAGTGGGATTTGACTAATCGAGTCCTCGGATGCGACCTATCGCGCTGCGCGATACCTCAATGGCATTGCCGGTTTCATCGAGACAAAGAACGAGCACCCCGCCCTCACACTTGAACTCCAGCGCCGTCAGCGACTCCCCAAGGCAGGGCCCGAAAACACACTTACCGCTGTCCGGCAGGAACTGAGCGCCATGTGCGTAACAGATGACTCGCTGCCCATCGGCCGATAGGAATCGATCCTTTCGATACTCGAGGCGCACATCGAGGTGGGGACAGCTATTGCGGTAGACCCGCACCTCACCTCGATGCATAAGTGCAAACAGGGTGTCTCGGCCTCTTCCGAATGGATCGAAGCCGAGCGCCTCGCCCTCCTTCAAACGATCAAGAGGACAAAGCGATACACCGCGATTCACGACTTAGCCCTGCTTGGGCGGCGGGCCACCCGGGGCCCATTTCTCGCGAGAGGTGAAGAGGAACAACTGGGAGTTGTCTGCGGACATCGGAGCCTGACGAGCAGCCCAGGCATCGTCGTGCTTGTCCATGTCGGCGTCATACTCGATATGGCAGCCCAAGGGGCTGTTGAAATACCAGAACCAGTTGGAACCGAAGAGGTGGCGGCCAGGGCCCCAGAAGCTAGTCCAGCCCTTCTCCTGGAAGCGAGTGCCGGCAAGTAGCACTTCGGTACCGCTCCCCATATGGAAGGTGAAGTGTTCGCAACCCTTCATGTGCGGCGGGGTCTGAATCATGAACAGACAGTGATGATCGTCCATGCCTTTTGCACGCATGAACGGGCCGACGCCGACAAAGCTGTCGGTAGTTACGAAGCCCAGGCGATCACGGTAGAAAGCCTCCCCCTTCGCGACATCGGGAACGAAATACACGACGTGGGAAAGCGTGCGTGGCAGGGCTTTCATAGTCGGAGTAATGCCCGGCTGGTTTACGGGGCGCTGCGGTGCTGTACCAGGAGCATTGGTTAGATCAGCGGGAGCATCGAAGTGGCGACGCCACGAAACTTGGAAAGCAATCGCAAACCCAAGATCGTCGACGGTGTGAAGTGCACCATTCGAGTCACGACGCACTTCGCGATCTCTGCTCAGCTCATCTTCGATGGCGGCGAGGTCGGCAGCGCTGGCGACGCCGTAAATGGTCTCACGCAGAGACGGCGCCGGGCCGATTGCTGGCGGGAGTTCCGCATCATCAGGGCGACGAATGATGATGGCCGAACCATCTAAGGCTTCAAAATGGCCGCCGTTTTCGTCCAGCTGGACAGTCGACAGCCCGTAATCACGAAGGCAATCAGCGCAGGCTTGCAGGTCATCGACGCCAAATACCAAGGCATCAAGGCCAAGAATGTTCATGGCTACCACTCCATTGAAATTATGATCCGGCGGCGTAGCCGGTGGTGGTGTCGTTGCGGTAGGCATGCCGCTCGACTGGAGCGGAGATTGCTTTGGAGAGGTAGGGGTGACTAATCGCGAGTCAGGATGGCAGCTATCCAGAAACGCGATACATGGCTTGAAACAAGCCGAGACGGGGGTTTCCGACGATTAGGGCGGTTCATCCCTTGACGTATCGAGAATGTCGCATGAAGGTATCGCAAAAATAACTACAAGAACCGAGATGCATCGCCATGCGTTTTCATCATCTGGATCTGAACCTTCTGGTAGCCCTCGACGTGCTATTGGAAGAACAGAACATCACCCGTGCTGCCGAACGTCTTCACATGACCCAGTCCGCCACTAGCGGAGTGCTGGGCCGGCTCCGAAAGTATTTTGAGGATGACCTGCTCGTTCAAGTTGGCAGGTCAATGCAACCTACCCCTTACGCACTGGAGCTCGCTGGCCCCGTGCGAGAGGTGCTGTTGACCATACGCTCCTCCATCACTGCAAAGCCCGTGTTCGATCCTGCGTCGAGCAAGCGCCATTTCCGCCTGATAGCCTCTGACTATCTGATCAGCGTTCTTTTTTCTCAGGTGATCCAGCGCATTCACAAAGAAGCGCCAGGTATCACCTTCGAAATGCATCCACCTGGTGAACAGGCGGTGGAAATGACATTGCGGGGTGAGGTCGACCTCATGTTCGTTCCTGAGCGCTATCTCATAGAGGGACACCCTTCTCAACTGCTTTTCGAGGAGGAGCACGTCTGTGTTGTATGGAAGGGAAATACGGCTGTCGGGGACACTCTGACGCTGGAGCAGTACATGGATATGGGCCACATCTCAGTCGCGTTCGGCCGCTCTAGGCAGTTGAGCATTGAGGATTGGTTCATGAGCCAGTACGGATTCAAGCGCCGTCTTGAGGTCATCACCAACGACTTCAACACGCTACCGCAGCTATTGGTCGGCACGCATCGCATCGCAACCATGCACAGCCGTCTGGCGGAGCTGTACGCCAAATACCTGCCCCTCCGAATCCTTCCTGCACCAGTAAAAATTCCCGTTATGCGTGAGAGCATGCAATGGCATCGCAGCATGGACGGTGACCCTATGCATCGATGGTTAAGGGAGAAAGTTAGCGAGTTTATCCGCTCGCTCGACCAAGCCAGTGAGCAATCGAAGGAAGCGAAAGCCTCCTGAGTCACCCAACGATCTACTTCTAGGAAACGCGCCATCTTCAATAGATGGCGCACCCACCTATTCAACATCTCTAGCGCTGGCTCTCACACGGAGTATCGCGTTTCACGATACCTCGCATCCCTAGACGCGATTGGCCAAAACTGACTGCTCTGAATAACGTCCTGACCTGATCGTGCCCGGCGTGCCTGAAGTTTCCGGGTTCACTTTCCGACCGCATAAGGACAACAAGAACATGTTCCGTTACTTCCCTACCAACTACGTTTGGAACCTGTCGGTGGATCTCGCCATCGAGATGGGTGCTCGCATGGGCGAAATCGAAGAGATGTGCGCCCCCCTGCAAGAAGCAGCCAAACAACCCGATGCCGCCGGTACTGCTGCTTTCCGTGAAACCTGGGCCAACATGGCCGATAAGCTCTGTGGACTCGCTGAAGAGGATGAGTCTGCAGGCCGCCTGCTTTCCGCGGGAGAGAAGTACAGTCGCGCCGCCACGTATTATCTAACCTGTGAGCGCCTCCAAGCTCACGGCGCTCCCGGTCGTGAGGCCCTGTACCAACGCTTCCTGGATACCTTCGCTCGAGGCATAAAGCTGTCGAAAGAGAATTGCGAGCGCGTCGAAATCCCGTACGAAGGCAAAGTGATCTCTGGTCTCTACGTCCGCGCCGAAGGCATTGAGGGAGCGGCCCCGCTACTGGTTCAGGTAAATGGCCTGGACTCTACTAAAGAAATGAAATACCGCGTCGGCCTGCCGGCCTGGTTGGCCAAGCGCGGCGTATCCTCTCTCATCATCGATCAGCCAGGCACCGGTGAAGCCCTACGACTGCACGGGCTGACCGCTCGTTACGACAGCGAGCACTGGGCAAGTCGTGTGGTCGATTGGCTGGAAACCCGTTCCGAAGTGGACGCAAAACGTATCGGCATGGAAGGTGTTTCGCTGGGTGGTTACTACTGCCCCCGCGCGGTCGCTTTTGAGCCTCGATTTGCCTGCGGTGTAGTGTGGGGCGCTAACCACGATTGGCGTGATGTCCAGAAGCGTCGCCTCGAGAAAGAAGGCAGCTTCCCTGTACCGCACTACTGGGCGCACGTTTGCTGGGTGTGGGGCGCGAAGGACATCGATGACTTCATGCGGATTTCGGAGAACGTGCATCTGGATGGCGTCCTCGACCGCATCAAGGTTCCGTTCCTGGTCACCCATGGCGAGAAGGACTCGCAGATTCCGCTCAAGTGGGCGCACCGTACCTTCGAGCAATTGGTGAGCAGCCCGAAGCGCGAACTGAAAATCTTCACAGATCGCGAAGGTGGCGTTCAGCACTCCAGCTTCGACAACAGCATCAATGCCGGCCAATTCATTGCCGACTGGGTTGCCGAAACTCTCGGCGGTCATACCGCATGAGTTCAGGCTCTGCCTGCGCCATGTGCGGGCAGAGCCTACCGCTCACCAGACCTTGATCGTGTAATCCACGTTTATCCGCGTCTCGTTGTCGCTTCGGAAGGTCGAGGCCGCTCCTTGTTGGTTTCTGTAGAAAGCCTCTCGCACCCGAAATGCTAAGCCCTTGGCGGGCCCGGATTGGATGACGTATGCAAGTTCGAAATCTTTGGTCGACTCAGTGAGATCACTGCCGCCCAACGCTGGTAGGTCAATGCTGTCGCCGTGCAGGTAACGCATCATACCTGTAAGACCGGGAACCCCCGCCGCAGCAAAGTCATAGTCATACCGAACAGCCCACGTACGCTCTTTCGGGTTCACGAAATCCGCACTCATGGTTCCGTCACTTAGTACCACCGGTTCACCGCCTGCAATGTAGGGAAATGCTGTATCCCCAAATTGCCGCATGTAACCGACGCCCAGGCTGTGGCCACCCCAGAGATAACTGAACATTCCGCCGACATTGAGATTATCGACCTTCCCGCCTCTGGCCTGACCATCATCGCGGCTGTTGAATACGCGAATGTCTGACTTCAGCTTTCCGTCCCCAAGCGGCAGCGTGTGAAGCACCCCAAGGAAATCCTGGGTGTAGATGTCACGGAGCTCTGCATGGAAAAGTCGCAAGGTCAGATTGTCAGACCAGCGATAATCACCTCCGTAGAAATCAAACCGCTCAGATGTCGCTCCGGGCCGGAAGCGACCGTTGGGAGATGCCAATCCGATCGGCTGATAGTCTGTCGAATCGCGCAGATTGACCCTATCCATGCGGCCGACGTGGGCCGTGAGGCCGTCAATGTCATCGGAGATCATGTAGGCCCCACGGAAGGACTGCGGGAGTAGCCGCGCGGGGCTCGCATTAATGATGGGCAAAGCGGGAAACTGTGTTCCCACAGAAAGCTTGGTCTTCGAAATCTTTCCCTTCAGTGCCAAGCCCAGTTCGGAGTACTCATCCCGCGCTTCTCGCGTCACGGGGTTGTACGAAAGCAATTGGGTGCCCGTCCTGTCAGGAGATGAGTCGAGCTTGAGGCCCAGCATTCCGATGGCATCAAGACCAATACCGATCGTACCTTCAGTGAAGCCCGAATTTGCTCTGACGATGAATCCCTGGGCCCACTCCCTGGCAGCTGAATATGGCGTTTCGCCCTTGTAGTCCCGATCCAAGTAAAAGTTTCGGGCGGTGAGAGTTAGGCTACTGTCCTCTACGAATCCCGCGCTAGCTCCTTGCGGAAGTAAAGCGAAGAGCGCCCCCAGGCCAGCAAGCCCGAGGCTAAAAAACTGATTGCTCATAGGTGTCACCTTATTGTTTTTATGGGTGAACGAATCAAGCTGCAGGTTTGAGGGCGACGTGCGGCGTTGCTTGAGTTTTCATGAGCCAGACGATGACTGCCGCGACGACAAAAGCGGTGGCGAACAGCAGGTAGAGATCCGCAGGACTCCAGTTGGCGTCGATTAACCGGCCCGCAACTAACGGAGAGAGAATTGCCCCCGCGCGGCCCATGCCGATACCCCAGCCCAACGCTGTGACGCGTTGCTCAGGGCCGTAAATGCTTGGGGTCAGCGCGTACAACCCCGCTACACATCCATTCACCAGCACGCCAATCATGAGCACAAGACCAAAGGCTACGCTGAGGTTTGAAGTGAAGTGAACGAACGCGGCGAGGAAGAGAGCATTAAGAATCAGATAGCTCATCAGCACTCGCGACAGGCGATACCGGGCCGCGAGCAGGCCTATCAGTGAAGTCCCAACAATACCCCCCACATTGAGAAGTACTCCTCCGGTGATCCCTTGCTGGTTCGACAAGCCTGCAGTGACCAGAAGCTTCGGCGTCCAGCTCATGACGAAGTAAAAGCCGAACATCACCAGGAAGAAGCCAGCCCATACCAATAGTGTTGGTCGCAGAAGCTCTTTCGAAAACAATCCGGCAAACGTCTGGCGTAGCGAGGACTGGGTGCCCTGCTCCACCCTAGGCATGTCTGAGATCTGCTCGATGCCAACTCGGCTCAAAAGTTGGTTAATGCGAGCCAAGGCATTTTTAGGCTGACGCACAACGAGGTAGGCGATGGATTCAGGGAGCAGGAAGAACATCACTGGCAGCGTGAGCAGCGTCGCTACACCTCCGTAGAGGAAGACAGAGCGCCATCCCATATGCGGAATTATCTGAGCAGCAATCACGCCACCGACGGTTGCTCCCAGCGCATATGCAGTCGACTGCAGGCTGATCGCAAGGCTTCGCCATTTCTTGTTGGCGTATTCACCGGCGATAACGTAGCTGCTGGCCAGCACACCGCCAATTCCCAATCCTGTCAGCAACCTCAATGCACCGAGCATAGTCACAGAGGTCGATTGCGATGACAGAAGCATCCCGATACCTGCGATCGAAATGCAGAGCAAAATCAGCGGACGGCGTCCAAATCTGTCTGCCCAGGGCGCGATGAAAAGTGATCCGAGCGCCATGCCGATCAGACCAGCGCTGAGTAAATAGCCGAGCTCTATGCCGCTAAGCCCCCATTCACTCGATACAGATGCCGCGGTGAAAGCCATCACCAGCACATCGAAGCCATCAAGCATGTTAATGAGGAAACAGAGGGAGATGACTACCCACTGAAATTTGCCCATGTCCTTCTGATCAAGCTGAACGCTGATCGACTGGCTCATTTGATGGCCCCCCAAGTCGCTGCTTGAGGTTTTTCGGAGACGACCGTAGCCGCCCTGCTAAGGAGGGAGCGTGAGATTTTCATCGGAAACCTTTTTGTTTTTGTTATGCGTGCAACGCAAGGGCTTGGCCAAATGGGCCAAGCGCTGACAAGCTGCCACCCCGTGGCAAAGAGGCGGCAGCCGGTGTGCTAGGTCAAGCGGCGCGGAACAGGTTGTGCGGGTCGATGACGAATTTCTTCGGTACGCCGGCATCGAATTCGCCGTAGCCTTTAGGCGCGTCGTCCAGGGTGATGACTTCCACACCGACGATGTCGGCGATCTTGATGCGATCCCACATGATCGCCTGCATCAGCTGGCGGTTGTACTTCATCACCGGGGTCTGGCCGGTGTGGAAGCTGTGCGACTTGGCCCAGCCCAGTCCGAAGCGGATGCTCAGCGAGCCCTGCTTGGCAGCCGCGTCCACCGCGCCCGGATCCTCGGTAACGTACAGGCCTGGAATGCCGATCTTGCCGGCAACCCGCACCACGCCCATCAGCGAGTTCAGCACCGTGGCCGGTGCCTCGTGCTGCGAGCCCGAGTGTCCGTGGCCGCGAGCCTCGAAGCCCACAGCGTCGACCGCGCAATCCACTTCCGGTTCGCCCAGCAGGTCGGCGATCTGCTCGTGCAGCGGGGTGTCCTTGGACAGGTCGGCGATCTCGAAACCCTGGGCCTTGGCGTGAGCCAGACGGGTCGGGTTAACGTCTCCGACTATCACCACGGCAGCGCCCAGCAAGCGCGCCGAGGCGGCGGCTGCTAGGCCGACGGGCCCCGCACCAGCGATGTACACGGTGCTGCCCGGGCCGACACCGGCAGTTACCGCACCGTGGTAGCCAGTTGGGAGGATGTCCGAGAGGCAGGTAAGGTCGCGGATCTTCTCCATAGCTGCGTCACGGTTGGGCAGGCGCAGCAGGTTGAAGTCGGCGTAGGGAACCATAACGTACTCGGCCTGGCCGCCGACCCAGCCGCCCATGTCAACGTAGCCGTAGGCGCCGCCGGCGCGAGCCGGGTTGACCGTCAGGCAGACGCCGGTGTGCTGCTCCTTGCAGGTGCGGCAGTGGCCACAGGCGACGTTGAACGGCACCGAGACCAGGTCGCCGATCTTCATGGTTTCCACCCCGCGGCCGATCTCCACCACCTCGCCGGTGATCTCATGGCCCAACACCAAACCTTCCGGAGCGGTGGTACGGCCACGCACCATGTGCTGGTCAGAGCCGCAGATGTTGGTGGAGACCACGCGCAGGATCACCCCGTGATCGATCTGCTTGCCCTGCGGATCCTGCATTTTCGGATAAGGGATATTCTGCACCTCGACCTTGCCAGGGCCGAGATAAACCACACCACGATTTCCAGACATATGTCCTCCATCTATGCGCCGTTGGCGCCCTGTGAGATGTGTTGCGAGGAGGCTGTTGTGGTCGCCTCCTGGTTGACCATCAAGATTCTTGGCGCAGTTGCTCAATGATTTTGCGAGCCCGGTTGGCGCCGACGTCGACATGGATATCGATCATCGGCCCAACCCCGAACTCGACCATGTTTTGGTACTGAGCTTCGATGACGACCTTGTCTTCATCGAAGGTCATCGCGGTCTGTTCGACGACCTTCGCCTTGATCTCTTCGTGATTGCTCTTCGGGTTGGTTGCGATAGTCCAGAAGTAGTGACTGGTGTTTTCAGTCTCAGGAGTTACGCCATGGAAGCCCCGCATGTGGAAGCCGCCACGAGCAGGATCATCAAGCGAGTCAGTGCCGGCATCGACCGCACCAGTCCAAATACGGAGGTGGGTGACGTGGAACTCAATTTCTTGCCAACGATCGACATTGCCCTTAAAGGGATAGGCCGCCGTATAGGTGGGTGGTGGCACCGAGTCCGGCATGTGACGGACGACCCGCACCGTCTTGTCATCGCTCTCGACGCGCATCTGTGCGTTCATGTGGATGCTGGCGTTCCCGCCAATGGTGCGCAGATGCACGTATCCCAGATGGCTCAGATCAAGAAGGTTGTCGTGGATGAGCTGGTAGGGAGCGTCGTAGTGATAGACGTCCCCCTCGTAAAGATACTCGCCGCTAGTGTGGACATCGTAGGCCGGCGGTTCGCAGGTCGGCTCTTTATGATCGGCACTGCCGAACCAGATCCATAGGATCTGATCGCGCTCGCGAACGTGGTAGGCAGGAACTTTGGCTTTCGTCGGAACCTTGGCCTGTCCTGGCACTTCCAGGCATTGCCCGGCGCCGTTAAACAGCAGGCCGTGGTAACCACAGCGAACGCCCTGCTCCTCAAGCGTGCCGTGCGACAGCGGCAGAGCTCGGTGGCAGCAACGATCTTCGAGAGCTGCGGGTTGACCATCAGCAGTACGGAACAGCACGACCGGCTTGCCGAGCAAGGTTCTGCCTACCGGCTTGTCTTTCAGCTCCCAGGCAAATCCTGCGACATACCACTGGTTCAGCGGGAATTTTGGCAGCTCGGCAGGAGCTCCAACCTCATATGCGAGCGACTGAGCTTGCGATGTACTCATAGCGATCTCCAGCTATCAGGAAGTTCTTGTTAGGAATCACAGATCCAGGACTAAGCGAGGACTGCGGGAGCGGGAACAGCACGGTGTAAAACTGTCGTTTCGCGCATGCTCTGCGGCGTTCATGTACTGATCGCGATGCTCTGGTTCGCCTGCCAGAACTCGAGTAATACAAGCTCCGCAGATGCCCTGTTCGCAGGAGCTCTCGATCTCGATGTCGTGCTCCAGCAACACTTCCAGAACGGTCTTTTGCGCAGGAACCTCAATCACGCGGCCAGAGCGCGAGAGCTCGATCTCGAAGGGCTGATCACCTTCAAGCACCTGCGGGGGCGCAGCGAAATCCTCGCGATGGATTTGCTCATCAGTCCATCCGGCTGCTTGCGCCGTGGATTGAATGTGCGACATGAAGCCCGACGGCCCGCAAACGTAGAGCTGATCACCCTGCCGCGGCGTTGCAAGGATCTGTGCAGCGTCCAGACGCTGTTCAACTGGGCCGTTGTCGACGTGAAGAAAAAGATGCGGCGCGAAGGGAACGTCACTAAGAAGATCGAGGAACGCGAGTCGCTCAATCGAACGACCACAGTAATGGAGTTCGAAGCTCTTCCGTGCCACGAGAAGTGTGTGAGCCATAGCCAGGATAGGCGTGATGCCGATGCCGCCGGCAAACAACACATAGCGCTCGCCACTCAGATCCAAATCAAACAGGTTGCGGGGAAGACCGATGGTCAGACTGGAGCCTTCCACGACATCAGCGTGCATGCCTTTGGAACCACCTCGGGACGCCGGTTCGTTGAGCACCGCTATCACGTACCGACCCCGCTCTTGCGGCGAATTGCACAGCGAGTACTGCCGAATGACACCTGGAGCGACATGAACATCGACATGCGAACCTGCTGAGAAAGCGGGCAGCTCCGAACCGTTGGCTGCTGTCAATTCGAAGCTGCAGACGCCTTCCGCTTCAGCGGTTTTCCGAGAGACACAAACTTTGAGCATGAGCGTAACCCCACCGCAGATTTGCAGTGTTTGAAAGCAAATGGACGTTCAGCCGGGTTCGCCAGCAGGGTGCCGGATTACCGGGAGAATGGAGTGAGCGTTGAGATCAGAAAGGGGGAGATAGGACTAGGCAAGACATGGCACGGCACCTCTATTTTTATTGTCGTGTCGCGAGCGCTTATGATGCGGTCGCGGAATCTTTGTGTGATTCTCATCCTAAGCATTTTAGTTGCGATGTCAACCAATTCGACCGCCGAGCAGGAACCGTTCGTCATGCGAGACACCCCTTTGAACCTGGATCGGTACGTACCAGCGCTACTCACGTTCCTGACCAACAAGATGTCCAGCGGCGCATCAGCGTGCTACCGCAAGCACTTCAGCATCGGGATTGTGGAATGGCGCCTGTTGGCTTTGCTTGCCGTTGAAAACCACATCAGCGCCAATCGAATGGTGCAGGTTATTGGCCTAGACAAGAGTGCTGTCAGCCGAGCGCTGCAGGTTCTCGAACGTGATGGGCATGTAGTGACCGAGGTCGATGCAAAAGACGCGCGTCGTTATACCGTCGCCCTTACGACGTCGGGACGAAAGCTACATGACCGTGTGCTGGTGACTGCGCTGGAACGCGAGAGGCTTCTTCTGGCCGCACTGGACGATAATGAGGTCGATACGCTGATCGACTTCCTGCATCGTATGAGCGGGCAGCTCGACGCGATGAATGCGGTGGAGCCAGAAGAGTAAAGGCTGCGGTCAGTTGGCCGAGCTCTCCGTAGCCGATCTCAAGCAACCTGCCCAATTAGGGGGAGCACTTTAAGGCTGCCCCCAGGGACACCGCCTACAGCTGCTGACCGGTGCCCCACAGGTAAGTTGGCGACAATCAAGATTTTTTGTTAGGTCATTTCACGTGGTGCCTGGGCGAGCTGAGCGATCGCCTGCCACTCTGGGGGGCGTCAGCTGCGGCTGCAGAAATTGCGATAGAGCTGCGACTAAAAGCGAGGCCGAAATGGCTCGGCGTCATCATGTCATTGGCGGCGAACCAACCTTTCCACTGTACAGATTGACCATCACTCTGAATCAGAGTCTGCCCGTATAGGTCTTGTCCGGATAGCCACCAAAGGTGGAGCTCCCAATAGAAAGCACAGCATCAACGCTCTCGCCCTCTCAGCCTAACGAGTGAGGAGAAGCCGCTTGTCCTGCTCACGGCTAAGCCTGATTGATAGCTGCTGCGAAGCGATTACCTCACGCATAGCACAGCCGCCACTCGGGACGGACTACTCCTAACACAGGCGCTTTTTTTAAAAATTGAGGGCTCTATTTTGTAACCAAAAGGCCGATCAATCAACCTCACGTTTGCCATCCCACTACCACTATCTCAGTGACAACGACAGGCGCTATTCACAGTAGATAGTTGAGCGTCGGCACTGCACCATCAATAAGCGTACCAAGGAGAAGTTACTCCCCCTACCGGCTTGCACAGTCAGCAGTAGGAGCCTGGACATTTTCTTGAGCATTCACTCTCGGCTCAACTCCCAGTTCCTCTATTCTGGAGAGCCATAGTTTACTCTTTGCGAGGCGAAGAGTTCGGCTTGATAGCTCTAGTCGACCGTACTGCAGGGTCACCGATGTCACTCCGGGTCACCTTCCACCGGAAATAAAAAAACTCGTAAATCGTTAAAGGTTCTACTCAATTTTGCCGATAAGTAATTTAGAGAACGGAGTCTCACAGTTAGTCGACAACTCAACGAGGTGAACTCTTGAAATACCTATCCCTCGCGCCCCTTCTTGGTGGCGCCTGTGCACTAACCCTAGCCATTTCGGCGCTCGTAAATGGGAATTGGCTGAGCGCCGTAGCCCTGGCAATTGCGAGCATTTTGTTCGCGCTGCGGGGTTTCCTCGGCACTCCGATGTTTACCGACATCCCCATACTCGAGATGGGTGCCGCTGTGTTCACATTGATCTCCTTTATCGCCGTCTTTGATGAGAACAATGCTCTTCGATCAGAGGATACGGCTGCACACTCGGAACTACTCATGAAATTTACCGAGGCCAGTGCTAGCCCAGCTGAATGCGCAAATAGTTACAAAAGTGTTAGCACTGCACTGTATGCCGGGGTGAAGGCCTGCGCACTGCAGGATGGCAAAGACCTCACCAAGGCAGTGTCTGCATTAAAAAAAGCCGAGGCCTTTGGGCCGACTTTGAGCGTGGTGGATGGAATCATCAACTCCTCAGGCCAGAATTCCTCTGACTCTTGTTATGAAAGCTATCTCACCGCGAGAAGTCTTTGCCCAGAGGTAGTGGGATCAATCTCTGCAGAAACCATGCGTCTCATTAGAGACTATGAAAGCAGAAGAACCGATTAACTAAAGCTAAAAGTCAAATTTCACTCACTAGCAACCCCGGCAGCGCGTGCTGCCGGAACCTAACGTCCGCATTTGAACGCCTCCTCCATCGCCACACGGCCATTCCCGAGCGAGCTCTTCAGCGGATTAGATTATTCGACGCGAGAAAGCGATCAGCTAATTTACGGGGGACTAGCCCACCTGGACACCAACTTGCGGCCCTTTAGCCCATTTGCTAGAAAAACACTCCCAATGTGCCACCATTGATCAAGGCATTGATACCAACGACTCAAGGAGCAGAGCGATGACCCATAGAGCCTCAGCACTGGTTGTTTGCGCTCTCATCGTGACAGGATGTACCGGTCATATTGTCAATAGGCCTGATCTGCCGTTGGCATGCCGCCAAGTCGAAAGACTCTCCTCTGACGAACAGAAGACGCTTGCAGAGAGCGACGAGAAAGTCTGCTCTGGGGTGATCTACTACCCTCTCGCTGAGGTCAAGGAGACCTATTGGTACGACCGCATTCTCGACAAGGACGGTAAGATCACGCGTCATGCAGGGGGCATAGGCCAAGAGCGCTGCGCGGCCGTCGAAATAACAGAGACGAAACTCGCGCCCTCCAACTCCGCCAGCCTTATCTCTTATGACCCAGGCCTACTGGAAAATTCGAAATTTACGGTTGGCTTGACTCCCGCCGGTACTCTCGCATCCGTTGGCACCGACTCCACTCCCATGGGTAAAGCCGCGGCTGAAGCTCTGTCCTCGATCGTAACGTCAATCAAGGTTTTGAAGATCGACGCCAACATCATGTTGGAAAATGGCAGCCTGCCCCCTTACTGCAATGCTGGCCGACTTCCGTTCAAGCCGGCTACTGTGCCAGAGCCCAAGAAAGGCGGAAAACTGTCCTAAGGCGTTGGGGGCGGCTCTTAAATTGCCCCTAACGTGAAGTCTTCCGGGGGGCCGGCAGCAAACGGTCATCCAAGCGCTGTAATTCCATGGCGAAATAATGGCGCACGCCGGTAATCTTTGAGCCCGGTAATCTCACCCTCCCCAGAGGGTGGCTGCACATCACTCTAAGGAAAGAAGATGATCTCGGTTTCAGTCTCAAGACTTCTAGCAGTCGCAGCACTCGCAGTCTCGTCAGTGGGCTGCATGGACTCGACTCATTTCGTCAAAGACGACAAGTCGACCGGCCTTCCCGCCCACTCAAGCTACTACGTGGCTCTTCCTGAAGATGGGCTGTACGGCGCGAAGTCCTACCCTGGCTCGGGCAAGATGACCTCCAGCATCATTAAGTCCGCACTTCAGAAAAACTCGCAGAAGGTGACGAGTTCGAGTCGCGTTGAGGACTTCGACCAAGCCCTCAACAGCGCCCGTATCGGTGGCTACAGCTACCTGGTTTTTCCGACCATCCTGCATTGGGAAGACCGCGCTACGGAGTGGAATTTCATGCGCGATAAGGTCGAAGTAAAAATCGACATCGTGGATGTCTTCTCCGGCGAAGCGGAGAGCTCCACTGTGATTGACGGTAAAAGTGGGATTGCTACCCTAGGTGGCGACCATCCTCAAGACCTTCTCCCAGATCCGATCAACGAGTATATCCGCTCAGCACTTTATGGCACCGCTCGGTAGATCGCTACCCGCAAGATCTGCAGACATCTACCTTTAGGCAGCTCGCATGCTTTTCGGGGGTGCGCCGTGCACATGTGGCCAGATCTGTGGTCTCTTCAGCGCGCTTAGCCGCCCTGGAAATTGCTTGTTCATCGACTTCTGGCCGAGAGCTGCCTTTGCCTAGGGGCCGCAAACGGCCAGAAGCGGACATAACGGGCAAAATGGAACCGATCCCGTTGTTTTCCACCTACTTCGTCAATCGCAACGCCTCGAGTACAAGAGCGAAAGCCGGCGAAGGTTGCCTGCGGCTGGGGTAGTAGAGGTGATAGCCGGAAAACGGCTCGCACCAGTCTTCCAGCACTCGAATCAACCGGCCCTCTTCAAGGTGAGGGTCAAACTCGTCTTCGGGCAGGTAGGCGATGCCCAAGCCTGCGACGGCGGCGTCGGCGATGTGGGTGGTGGTGTTGAACACCAGCTGCCCGTCGACCCTCACCCTCAGTTTCTTGCCTTTGCGCTCGAACTCCCAGGCATCCACTCCGCCGTAGGTGGGAAAGCGGATATCGATGCACCTATGCGCAGCCAGGTCGTTAGGATGCCTGGGTATGGGGTGCTCGGCGAAATAGCTGGGGGCGGCCACCACGGCCATGCGCAGATCGCCGCCGATGGGCATGGCAATCATGTCTTGCGCCACCGTACCGCTGAAGCGCACGCCGGCATCGAAACGGTCAGCCACGATATCTCGGAAACCGTAGTTGATATCGAATTCGAGCTTGATGTCTGGATAGGCCGCCAGAAGGGGGATCAGCTTGGGCAGCAAGGTCGTCTTGATGATGTTGTCGCCACAGGTGATACGAACCTTGCCCGCCGGCTTGTCGCGCAGCTCGGTCAGGGCATCCAGCTCGGCTTCGATCTCATCGAAACGGTGGCCGATGGCGTCCATGAGCCGTTCACCCGCCGCCGTCAGCGAAACACTGCGGGTGGTGCGTGTGAGCAGGCGAATCTGCAGCCGTGCCTCCAACGCCGACACAACCTGACTTACCGCAGATTGGGTTACGCCCAGGTGTGCTGCTGCACGGGTAAAACTGCCCTCGCGCGCCACCGTCACGAAGGCTTGCAGGTCGTTGAAATTATGCCGAGGCATGCGTCCATCCTCTTATTCAGTAGCAGAGGTTATAGCGGCTTTCAGCATTCATTAGCTAATCAAAGCCTCACTCTTTCACGACAATGCTCTCGGCCCTCTTGTACTTTTTTGCACGCGAGCGGGCCACGCAATCGTCAGAACCCCCTCGACGATCGATCTTCAACCCGTGAGAGATGACCCAATGAAGAGACTTCTCGTAGCCCTGGGCCTTCTGCTCAGCTCGGTCACAGCCCTGGGAGCCGATATGTCCAACGGTGCAGACAATTTTTTCAAGAGCGACAAGGTGACCATGGAGAAGGTCAGCTTCATGAACCAGTACCAGATGAAGGTCGCGGGCAACCTCTTCATCCCCAAAAGCGTAGGTACCACCGCCCGTAGCCCGGCAATCATCGTTGGCCATCCCATGGGCGCGGTTAAGGAGCAGAGTTCCAACCTGTACGCCCAGAAACTGGCGGAGCGAGGCTTCGTGACCCTAGCGCTGGACTTGTCGTTCTGGGGTGAGAGCGAAGGCAGCCCACGCAACGCCGTTCTCCCCGACCTCTATGCGGAAGATTTCAGTGCGGCTGTCGATTATCTCGGCACCCAGGCGTTCGTGGATCGGCAGCGCATCGGCGTGCTGGGCATCTGTGGCAGCGGCAGCTTCGTGATCAGTGCGGCCAAGATCGATCCGCGCATGAGAGCTATTGCAACGGTCAGCATGTATGACATGGGCGCCGCCAATCGCAATGGGCTCAAGCATTCGCAAACGCTGGAGCAGCGCAAGCAGGCAATCGCAGCAGCGGCCGAGCAGCGCTATGTGGAGTTCGCCGGCGGCAAGACCCAATACACCAGCGGCACTGTGCACGAACTGACGAACGATACCCACCCGATCCAGCGCGAGTTCTTCGACTTCTATCGCACGCCTCGTGGCGAGTTCACTCCGGCAGGCTCCAGTCCCGAGCTGACCACCCACCCGACGCTGACCAGTAACATCAAGTTCATGAATTTCTATCCGTTCGCGGATATCGAGACCATCTCCCCACGCCCGCTGCTGTTCATTGCTGGCCAGAACGCCCACTCGCGCGAATTCAGTGAGGAGGCATTCCGTCTGGCAGGTGAACCCAAGGAGCTCTACATCGTCCCCAACGCCGGACACGTCGACCTGTATGACCGCGTGAACCTGATTCCTTTCGACAAGCTCACCCAGTTCTTCCAGAACGGCCTGAAGTGATCCGGTGGGCACCATGAAGACCCCACTTACCGCCCACGCTGACCAGCCACTGTCCCGCCCCAGTCACTGGGGCGGGGTGTTGGCGATGACGCTCTGCGTCTTTGCCCTGATCGCCTCGGAGTTCATGCCCGTCAGTCTGCTGACGCCGCTGGCAGTCGATCTGCATGTCAGCGAAGGCGCGGCAGGGCAAGGCATTGCCATCTCCGGTGCCTTTGCCGTGCTGACCAGCCTGTCGATCACCTGGCTGGCCGGTAGCATGGATCGCAAGACGCTCCTGCTTATCCTGACGAGCCTGATGGCAATCTCCGGTGCCGTTGTAGCGCTCGCACCGAGTTTCACCCTCTACATGGTCGGACGAGCGTTGATAGGTGTCGTCATTGGTGGCTTCTGGTCGATGTCAGCGGCCACGGCCATGCGTCTGGTGCCCGACGATCAGGTGCCCAAGGCGCTGGCCGTTTTCAATGGTGGTAACGCGCTGGCCACGGTGATCGCGGCGCCACTGGGCAGCTATCTGGGCACGATGGTCGGCTGGCGTGGCGCGTTTCTCTGCCTGGTGCCGGTAGCGGTCGTCGCACTGGTCTGGCAATGGATCAGCCTGCCCAGCATGCAGGCCCAGGAGCGGAAGCGAGCTGCGGGCAACGTTTTCAGGCTGCTTGGGACTCGTTCGGTGGCCCTCGGCATCGCGGCTTGCGGCGCCTTCTTCATGGGGCAGTTCGCGCTGTTCACCTACCTCAGACCGTTCCTGGAAACGGTGACGAAGGTCGATGCCACCATGCTATCGCTGCTCTTGCTGGTGATCGGCGTTGCCGGCCTGGGTGGGACGCTGTTGATCGGCGCCCTGCTGAAGAAAGGGCTGTATCGCACGCTGATGGCTATTCCGCTGCTGATGGCGGTGATTGCCCTCGCGCTGATCCCAGTCGGCAGCGCGGTCGTTCCGGTGGCGATCCTGCTGGGCCTGTGGGGACTGATGGCTACGGCAGCGCCTGTCGGCTGGTGGAGCTGGGTTGCCCAAGCGATGCCCAACGATGCCGAGGCCGGCGGTGGGCTGATGGTGGCAGTGGTGCAGCTTGCCATTGCCTCGGGCTCGATGCTGGGTGGCTGGCTGTTCGACCACAGCGGCTACCAGAGCACCTTTAATGCCAGTGCGGCCATTCTGCTGGTTGGCGCGGCCATGACGCTTATGGCCATGCGTGCACAACCAGGCCGGAGTCAGAAGTCTTCATGATCAGCCTGCATTTTTGCCGTGCGGGCGTCCGGCTCTGCCTGCTGATTATGCTCAGTGGCTGGGTAATTGCGGCGCCAAAGCCGAAGGAGGAACGTATGTGGATGACCGTTGGTGACCAGCGCTTCGCTATTACCCTGGACGATAGTGAGAGCGCTCGGGCACTCGTTAACTTATTGCCCCTGACCCTGGACATGACCGAGCTCAATGCCAATGAGAAGTACGCGAGCTTGCCGCAGCGGCTGCCAGCCCGTGCTGCGAGGCCTGGCACCATCCGCAATGGAGATCTGATGCTGTACGGCAACGATACGCTGGTGGTCTTCTACCAAACGTTTGAGTCAGCCTACGCTTACACCCGCCTGGGACAAGTCGATAGCCCCGATCAGCTTGTCGAGACTCTCGGGAAGGGGAATGTGTCGGTTCACTTTTCTGCGGACTAGGTACATCGGTCGGCCTGACGAATGTTTGCTACCTACCGGTTACTGCTGCTCATCAGTGGCAGCTAAGGGTCGATATCGGCCATCATTGGCGACGGCGATCGACCACTATCGGAAAGCCCAAAAGCGTCCCATCTCCCTAGCTCCAGCAATCGCTCTTCTTGCCGTCTGGATAGCGCCCGCTTAATATGAGATAGATTCTCATATGCAAGCCGTTATCACGCAAGGATTCGCGTTGACCTCCCCGCCCGCTCCCAGCGTCCATCACGCCGACATCCACTCGCTGTATCTCGATCACCACGCCTGGTTACTCGGCTGGCTGCGCAAGCGCCTGCGCCACGCGGACAATGCAGCCGACCTGGCCCATGACACTTTTGTCCACCTGCTCGGCAAGCCAACGCAACTGCAGGAAGTCAGGCAGCCACGTGCTTGGCTGAGCGTCGTCGCCCGCGGCTTGCTGATCGACCGGGTGCGTCGTCAGCGCGTCGAGCAGGCCTATCTGGAAGCCATTGCCCATCTCCCCGAAGCGGAGATGCCCTCCCCGGAGTCGCAGTTGATCCTGCTGGAGACCCTCGCGCGAATCGATGCGGTACTGGATGGCCTGGCGCCGAAGGTACGTAACGCGTTTCTGCTGTCACGGCTTGAGGGCCTGGGCTACAAAGAGATAGCCGAGCGCCTGAACGTGAGTCTGAGCTCGGTGGAGAAGTACATGGCCACCGCCATTCGCCACTGCTTTCTGGCACAGCAATGAGCACCACGGAATTGCCGGATGCAGTACTCGACCAGGCCATCGGCTGGCTGGTGCGTCTGAAATCGGGCTATGCGGACGAGCAAACGCAGACGGCCTGCCTGCTCTGGCGGCAGGCAGATCCGATTCACGAAACCGCCTGGCGAGCCTTGCAGTCCAGCGACTCGTCCTTCGGACGCATGGCTGAACTACCCGGCGGTGTCGCACTGGACATCCTGCAACGCCTGCAGGGCAAGCGTCACGGCCGCCGCCAGGCACTCAAGGTGCTGGGCTTTGGCGTGGCAATCGGCAGCCTCAGTGGCTGGGGACTGCGTGAGCGCCCGCTAGCAACCTGGGGGGCGGACTACGTCACCGGTGTTGGTGAGCGTCAGCAGTTCCTCCTGAGCGACGGCACTCGTCTGCAGCTCAATACCTCCAGCGCGGTGGACGTGCGCTTCACCGCACAGCGCCGGACGATCGCATTGCTGCGCGGCGAGATCTTCATCGACTCGGGCAAGGACAGCGAGGCACCGGCGGGTTATCGCAGCCTATGGGTGGAGAGCCGCCATGCTCGACTGCAGGCCATCGGCACCGCCTTTGCAGTGCGCGATGAAGCCGAAGGAACGCGTTTGCGGGTCGAGGACGGGATCGTCGCTATCCATCGCGCAGACGCACAGCCGATCCGGGTGTTGGCGGGCGAGGAATACCTGATCCTAGGTTCAGGCACTCGACAGGTCGAACAAAGCACCATGAATGCCAGCGCCTGGACACGCGGCCAGCTTGTGGCGAAGCGCATGCGCATGGCCGACCTGATCAAGGAGCTAGGGCGCTATCGCCAGGGATGGCTCAGCTGCGACCCGTCGATTGCTGCGCTGGAGGTCTCCGGCGTATTCCAGCTCGACAGCATCGATGACGTCCTCGACGCCCTCGCCGATTCGATGCCGCTGCGCGTCCAGCGCTTCACGCCGCTGTGGATTCGCATCGTCGCTCGCTGAGCTCAATGCAAAAAATTCTCGATAACGATTACGGTTTTTTCCGAGCCCTTCGGCAGACAGGAAAACACACTGCCATTGCCAAGGAGCTTGTTGTCCATGCCATCCCATTCCTCGCCGTCGCGCGCATTGCGTTGCACCACCCTCGCCCTCACCCTTCGCGGCATTCTCCTCAGCAGCACCGCCGTCGTGTCACTGGCCAGCATCGGCGTGCACGCTGATCAAAACGGGACTCATCGCTACGACCTACACGCCGGCGCGCTGGAGGATTCTCTGAACGGGTTTGCCCAGGCTGCCGGGATCACGCTGCCTTTCGATCCATCACTGACCCAGGGCAAGCAGGCGCCAGCGCTGCGTGGAGAATTCGACGTACAGAGTGGCCTGGATCAGCTGCTGAGCGGCAGTGGGCTGGCAGCTCGAAGGAGCGCCGGCGGCAATTGGCTGATCCAGCCCATTCCCGCCGCCGAAGGTGCCCTGGAAATGGATCCTCTGACTATCTCGGGGTTGTCCCCGGGGTCGGTGACCGAAGGCACCGGCTCCTACACCACCGGCAGCTCCAGCACCGCAACGAAGCTGAACCTCTCGCTGCGGGAAACGCCACAGTCGGTCAGCGTCGTCACGCGCCAGCAAATGGACGATCAGAATATGCAGTCTCTGGAGGACGTTGCCAGGGCTGCCACCGGCATCAGCACAGCCAAGGACTTTGGCACCGAGCGCTCGCGTTACTTTTCTCGTGGATTCCAGGTAAACGACCTGCAATACGACGGCGTGCCAACGAGTATTTCCGAGAGTTACTCGATGGATGTGACCTCGGTGAACAACATGGCAATCTACGACCGTGTAGAGTTCGTTCGCGGCGCAAACGGTCTGATGCAGGGGGCTGGCAACCCCTCGGCAGCCATCAACCTGGTGCGTAAGCGCCCAACGGACACCTACAAGTTCAAAGCCGAAATCGGCGCTGGCTCCTGGGACAACTACCACAGCCAGATCGACGTGGGCGGGCCGTTGAACGAACAGGGAACACTGCGCGCCAGAGCAGTGCTGCTGTACAACGCCGGCAACAGTTTTGTAGATCGCGCTGACAAAGAGAACCAGCTCTTTTACGCCATTGGTGAAGCCGACTTGAGCGAAGCCACTACCGTAAGTCTGGGTACCGTGCTGCAAAAGGATTATCACGGTGGCTATGACTGGGGCGGTCTTCCCACGCAACTCAATGGCAGCTTCTATCCACTGTCGCGCTCCAGCTCCTTTGCGCCGAGCTGGGCCCACCTGAACAAAATAAATCGCACCGTATTCGCAGACATCAAGCATGCCTTCAACGATGACTGGAAGCTGACGGTCAATACCAACCTGACCTGGTCAAATGCAGATTTCCTTGGGCTCTACGGCAACAACATTGGTAATGACCAGTTCCGCCTGTTCACCAACGACACCAAATACGACGACGAGCAAATCAGCCTCGATGCGGCGCTGAACGGCGCGTTCTACCTGCTTGGCCAACGCCACGAACTGGTGTTCGGCGCTAACGCACGCAAGGATCGCTTCATCAACGAATCGCGCTACAACAACAACCCAAGCGTGGTCGAGATTCTTGATTTCGCCCCTTCGCAAGTGGCCTCGCCCACCTATGGCTATGAGCGCATCCAGTACCGTAACGTGCGCAAGGACAAGGGAGTGTATGCCGCCACCCGGTTGAACCCCACCGACGACCTGCATGTGATCCTTGGTAGCCGCTTCAGCTGGGTCGACTACGCCTCTGCCGACTATGACGACCGCTTCAAGGAAGACGGAAAAGTCATTCCCTACGCCGGTGTCGTCTATGACCTGACTGACAGCGCCTCGGTCTACGCTAGCTACACCGAGATCTATCAGGTTCAAAACAACTACGACATTGACAACAAGCTGCTCGACCCGATCACTGGCAGTAACTACGAAGTAGGCCTCAAGAACGAGTTCTACAACGGGCTGCTCAATACCTCGCTGGCGATTTTCCAGGTCGACCAGAGCCATATGCCCCAGGCGGTTACCGGTGCGGCACGTATTTGCGGGCCGGGGCGTACCTCAACCTGCTATGAGGAAGGTGGCAAAGTACGCAATCGCGGTTTCGAGGCTGAGGTGTCTGGCGAGATTCTCAAGGGTTGGAATGCGGTAGTGGGCTACACCTACAGCCACCCCGAGTATGTGGCCGGATCCCGCAAGGGTACTGATTACGCAACTGAAACCGCCCCCCAGCGGTTGTTCAAACTGGCGAGCAGTTATCGTCTGCCTGGAGAGTTGAGCGACTGGCGCGTGGGCGGCGACCTCTACCATCAGAGCAAGGTCTACCTGGGCAACGTGGAGCAAGGCGCTTACAACCTAGTCGGTCTGAACGCCAACTACCAGATCAACGGCAACCTGAGTGCGCAACTGAATCTCAACAACGTGTTCGACAAGAAATACTACGCCTCGATCTACAACTCGAACCTGGGCAATTACTACGGCGAGCCGCGTAATTTCGCCGTCACACTGCGATACGAGAACTGAGTGGGTCTAGCCTCGCCGTAGCTTTGGGGGTTGCGGCGAGATCAGGCGAACATCGAAAACCCGGACAACAAACTCTATGTCAGTCGATGCAGCGGCGCCTGGGAGTACACCTATGGCCAAGGTCGAACCGTGACAGCGAATCTCACCTACGATTGGTAACGAACCCAGATTCACCGTCATCGCAACGGACACGCCGGTTGGCCTAACGCGAGACGAGCTGCTGAAACAGCTATTCGGGTATAGCATCGTCAGCCAAACGATCGTGGGCCTATACGGCCATTGAGGAGACGTCGTGGAAATAGATCAACAGGAAGCCCAGGCACTCCTACAGCTCCTGGAACTGAGCGACAAGGAAATACAGGACGGAAAGTTCACCGATGCAATGGCCTTTCTGGACGAGATGGACGATCCAGACAGTAACGAATCGCTAGCTGGCACTGCCGTGGGCATGTCGGTACCCAAAGCGTAGCCGCAGCGTACAGCCACGAGGATGGCAATTTCAGGGGATGCCTGCCCTCAGCGACAACCGACCTCCAACGGATTGACGAGATAGAGCGATAGCAAACGCCGGAGAGACAGGGAGTGCTCGAAAACCGAACCTCCCAATGCCTTCAGACGTCTCGCTAGCTTTGCCCCACGAGCCCATCGACTGCTTCACAGAACTCCAGCGCCGCTGCTGTATTTGCCTTAGAGACAAATTTTCTGTCACTCAGCAAGCGCGACTTGATCTGGGGATCCGTTCTCAGGATGTACTCGAAGAACTGCCTGTCCTCCGATCGCCCTTCAGACGCTGACCAGAGAAACAAGACTGTAAGATCTCTGACCGCTAAACCTCCACCAGTCTTCTCAAACTCTTCGTTCTGGAGGCGATCATAATTCCGGCCGTACCCCCGGGCTTTCGTCTCCTCCCAAGCTCGAAGCTTCTGCTGCAACCTAGCCTCATCAGCTGCGTCGTTTATGGCATCTGCCGCCTTTGAAAGCCAACCGCGGATTCCCATTTAACTCACCTCTCCTTCACAACAAAATTGACTACCGCAGGGCAAATACCAAGCTAGCGGCCGAGGCGAGAACCGCCAAAAGCGGCAGGAGGTTTCGCAGCACAAGCGACTTGATTGATCTCGAGTCATCCAACACCTTTTCCATCGATCCAACGCGATCAGCCAGCACTCCTTGCTCTTGCCCAAGCAATCGAATGGTCTTATCCAGCCGACCCAGTTGTAGCGTCAATGCCTCTGTCTCGGCGGCCTGCGCATCGTGGCGCTTGGCACTGAATCGAAGGAGCTCGTCTCGCTCGGCAAGAGCGCTCCGAAGTGCATCAATCGTCTTCTGCTGTTGCTCCACCATGCGGCTCACTTGAATCGACGCCGACTCGAGCTCGCTGACCCTTTCGTCGCGCCGTTCATTCAAAGACACCGTGTCAGCTTCAAAGCGATCGAGGTGCTCCAGCTTCTTCTGATGGCTCTCAACGATTTCCTGCTGCTCGAGCTGAGCGCGCACCTGATCACTGAGCTCCGAAACGATTGCGATAGCCGCTTCGCGCTGATTTGAGTCCAACGTTGCGGAGTCGCTTTGTAGGTCTGCGATCTTGTCAACGAGGCTTCGGTGGAAGTCTCGGAGATGCCGGTTCTTGGTGTTCTGCACCCGCATAACCATCTGCAGGATGCCTTGAGTGATCTCCATGCTGGAGCCAAGATCACCAACCATTTCAGCAAGCTCTTTATCATTGCGGCCCGTTACGCCGCCGATAAAGTTTTGAAAGCCTCCCCTCCCCCTCAACGCTTCAGCTAGCGTCTGCGTATTTTTTGACCTAGCGAGAGCATCCTTGAGGTCATCCAGACGCTTATCGAATTCTCGATAGAAGCTCAAAAAGTCACTATCAGACTCAGCAGGCAGAACCTCACGAGCGACGATCTGCCCCACTACAACCTCTCCCACGATCACGCTCCTTTTCCTGGGATCGTTCTAAGCAATGATTTGATATCAAATGCGGCTACAGGCTCGTGCGTAGAAAGCACGGCGGTCTGTTCACGCATTTCGTAGACCAACTCACCGGTTCCCTCCACATATCCTTCAAACTCCAGCACCAACCGATGGTTGCGCTCAGAAACGATCAACAGCTGCTCACACGCCTGGAGCCGAGCCTGCAGAGCCTCCTTGTGCATGCTCTTGCAACTGATGAGCAGCTCGACAACCTTCGGTACCACGCCCTGCAAATAGTGGCTGGAAATACCGAAGCCTATCGCAGTGATTGCAGCCGCTAGGTATGGGGCAACCGGGCCAACGAAAGGAAGGAGCTGCGACTCGATCACCGGATCCAACGCATTCCAGATCACCGCCGATCCACTAACCACTACGGTCTCCGTGATCTTTTGGATGAGCTCCTCAGTGCTCATGGTCTCCGCGCCCTTGTAGAGATTCCATGCGCTGTTAGCGAGATCCAGGATATTCCGAGCCAGCATGTAGACTTGGCTGATCGCCTTGGAGAGCGCGTTCACGATGAACTCGAACACCCCCTCAAGGATTTTCAGCGGTTGGCTGATGATGTTCTTCAATACAGACCAAATGCTCTGAAAGAAGCGCGTCACTCGATCCATTAGCTTAGTGACGCCCCCCTTCAGAACGTCGACCAGCTCGAACTTGAGGGCCTTTAGCATTGCCGCCGAGAGCTGCTCCAGAACGAGCCAGCCAGAGTTCGAAAGAGCCTCTGTCGCTGCCCCCATTGCAAGCTTGGCAGTGCTGCCCGACGAATCCTTGATCTTTTTTGCCTCGATGTTGGAGCGCGTACCTTGCTCGGTTTTCAGCTCCTCTCTGCTATTGATGAGCGGCCCGTTCGGCTGCACGCCCTCAGAGCGAATGAGGTGGGCTTCAACAGCTGCAGCCGTCTCCGCCGAGTCCATGACTATAAAGCGGACGGTGCAGCCGTCTTTGAACTCATCTGCTAGCTTGTACGGCTCTCCGTTGCGCTCTCCCTGGCGATACTCGTTCATATGGCCTGCGTGCCAACGCTTTTGGAGGTTAGCGCTGTCGCCTACGTAAACCGGCTTATTCGACGCATCGTAGACAACATAGACACCCGGGGTGTTGGGCATGTCTTTCAGACCTTCCGCTACGCCGTCTTTGACCCGGAATTCGCCATCAAACTGCATCGTGCTCAGCGAAGAGATGCCTCGAGTTAAGCTCTTCGTGATCACCTCCCGCCAGGCTATGCCGCGGTTGGCCACGGCCATAACGCTTTCCGCTGAAACTGCATCCAGGGTGTCGGAGACGGTCGAGCCCACATCCACAGTTTTCGCATTTGGACGCGAGTTTTTCTTGTTGCGGTAACCAGCCACCAGCTTTCGATTCACGTTATCGATTGCTTGATCGACGATGGCGTTGGCCAGGGGGGAAAGTTCGTACACTTCCATTGCGTCCATCCAAATCTCCTTGCAAACGCACTTCAACGCTGACGACCGATCCTCACCGAGGAATTGAGCTGTGTTCAATCAACGGCATGAACGGATCTGCTGAGCCTGCTCTGAATGCCCCTCCTGATCATCAAGGGGCCCATAATGCGAGGCTGTCTAATCCAAAGGCGTCTGATGCTATCGATACAGATAGCTTTTAGCCACTACAAATATCTACTTGGGTACCTACGGTGAAACACCTGCGCTAGAGCCGGGCGCTCGTTCTTCTTGAGCCCGCTTGAGTTCCTTGTATTCCCGATAGAGCTCATATCCCCGCTTCAGCACCACAACCAAGCCAACAGCAGCCAAAACGTTCTTCATGACATCCACCTTCTTCCTTTGAGTGAATGGCGGCGCACACGCAAATTGGCGGCCACCATATGTAAACTATTGCGTCATATCGTTTAATATTTCATACCAAGCCGAGACACCATTTTCTCTAGCTTTCTACGCCTTTGAGCAATGTGATTTGACGCTCCAACTGCTCTACATGAAACCGCTCGGCTCTGAGCGCAGCCTGCAGCTCCAACAGATCAGAAGCCTGACGTGCGCAGTGGCGGCGCTCAGCCTCCAGCTGTTGCCAGAGAAAGCCAGCGCGGTCTTTGAGAGTGTCGTAACGCAGCCAGAACATGATCACGAGACCTAATCCAGCGAGTACGACTGCGAGCGCAAGGCCTACCAAGCACCAGACCAACATCAGAAAATCCACGTCCCTGCCTCTCTAGTTCGCTTGGTCGATGCAGAAACGATATGTAGACTTTGATTGCATATCTAGATTGTCTACATGTACAGGTAAACAAAATGAGCACATGGAGCGGCGATGAAGCGCACACAATCGATTGAAGGAGTACGCTGGGATCTAGCACTTCGGTATCGCTTGATCGAGACCATCGCCTGGTGGGAAGGCCGCTTGACCACAGGCCATCTGATGCAGAGCTTTGGGATCAGCCGCCAGCAAGCCTCGAAAGACATCAATACCTATATCAACGAGCATGCCCCTCAAAACTTGACGTATGACCGGCATTTGAAGGGGTACGTACCCTCCCTCAGTTTTCGACCACTCTTCATCGACGGTAGCGCCAGTGCCTATCTCCACCTTCTTGACCAGAACAAGCAAAAGGAGCCGCACATTGAGGGGCTAGCGCTCGCATACGCTCATACAGAAGTGCTCAAGGTGCCGGATCGATCTGTACGACCTGAAGTACTGCGCCCTTTGCTAAAAGCTTGCAGGGAGGGCCTTAGGTTGGAGTGCGAGTACGTATCACTAGCCAACCCCAAACCTGAAACGCGCTTAATCGCCCCACACACGCTTGTCTACACGGGTATGCGGTGGCACGCCCGGGCCTTCTGCGAAAAGAACCTGGACTACCGGGACTTTGTTCTTAGTCGATTCCGGGATCAGCCTGACGTCCTCGACACCTCCAACTATCTCCGAGACCAGGATGCGGACTGGCTGGCTGAAGTCGACGTGATCATAGAGCCCGATCCGCGCCTCAAGCCTGACCAGCGAAAAATTATTGAGGTGGATTACGGCATGCAGGATGGGAGCTTGGTGATCCCGAGCCGCGGAGCGCTTGTTCAGTACGTTCTACAGCGCTACCAGATTGACCCAAACAAGGTGCAAGCCAAAGCTGCCGCTCAACAGATTGTGGCGGCGAATCTGGACGAACTACGGCAGTGGATCTATCAGTAAACGGGCTTGAGCTAGCCCCTCTCACCAAAGCGCCGGGTGAGGCTTTGGGGCGGCCCCCTCCCTGATTCAGATGTTCAGCATGGAGCCAGAAGAGGCTTGTGGAAGATCCCCATTCCTGCAGGCTCACGTTCACGCTGTGAATCGAAGCACTGCATAGCAGACTATTGCCTTGGTCAAACTCACCTCAGACAACGGGGCTGATAGTGACTGCGTAGCCCTTCATCTAGGGCATTTTCGTGTGGCCCCGGCGAGGTATCTTTCCTATCGCGGCGAGTCCTTTCATAGATACCGACAGACTCACCTGGGCTCCGTAAGCTCAATGCTCCCGTCCCTACCTCAGGTGAGTCAAATGGCAAAGGCACCATCCCTGCCCGTTCAAATCTGTGAAGACATCCTTCGAAAAGACCTCGAGTACAACCGCGAGCACAACAACATTTGGCCCAGCGCGAACCGCATCATCGAAGGGATGCTCGCACGACGCCATGAGCTCACAGATGCCTATGAGGAGCTGTACTCACTGTTTGGCGAGAAGCCCGGCGCGCTCAAGGCTTTCCTAGAGGAGCTGAGCTACACACCGGTCTTGTACAGCGAGGCGAAAATCAGCAAGGCAAGACAGGATCGTAAGGATCTTCTAAACATCAACACTCGCATCGCCGAGCTGTCCAAAGCCCTTGCTGAGCTGCTCGCGAAGCGCCAGGAGCTACAGGACACCTCTGACTTCCGAAGCGAAACCCTCTATCACATCCTCGATGCTATCCACCTCGCAGCCAAACAGACAAAACACTACGAATTCCAGTGGCATGTGCAGGAGCACATAGAGTCTCTCCAGGGGCAATTTGACTTGAAGTACTGGCCAGCATTGGCTGCCGTCATAGATGCCATTGGCGCCGATGCAAGAAACGCAGAGGTATCGGCCTCTGACTCGGGAACAGAGGCCGCCACTCAAAGCCCGCGTCCAGGGCTGTCGGACTTCGTAAGGGCCTTCATGGAAAAACTGAAAAAGAACACCGATATCCCCAAGCGAACTCCAGTCTCCGACAGCACCCTGGCGTCATTAATCAACTGCGCTCTGGAACTGGATGCAGAGAGGCTGCTGGACGCGGATTACATCAAGTCATTCCGTCAGCGTGAACGAGGAAAAAATCAAGTGCCTAAGGCCTGAACTCGTTGAATTTCGTGCAGCCTTCTTGCCCTACAAGCGACGCCTTCATCTTTCACGTAGGGCCGTAGCCATCAAAAAATCGCCACCTTCCACGTAGTGGGCTAATTGCTCTTGGAAGCGATTCAGGAGCCGCACTCATCAGTCTCCGGAGACGTCTCCACAGAAGGGCGTCATGGTGGCTTCTTAAAAATGCTTAGCCGCAGCCTACGGCTGCGAATAGAGCGACTTCATAGGTACGGTCTCAGCCCATCACCAAACCATTTCCACAATCCACGTAACAGGCCGAAAATCCTTAACCGCTGAACTAGAGCAGACGTCGCCGACCAACATGATTCTTGGTCAGGGCTCTGGATTTTCTTTTGGCCTCAAATATAAGAACTCCGTCGCGAAGAAAATTTTTCAAGGGTCGCTTTCTAAAAAAATTTCAAACGATCGTTTGATAGCGGCTGCGTAACTCTTTCTCGGAACCATAGACGCTCCGTCGGAACAGCTATCTCAGAGGTGCCCTCTGGCCATTTTTAAGCCGGCCCAAGAGCAGAATGTGAGCAGGGTCAGGGGCGAGATATCAACCGCAAGATCAGCTCGGACACAACAGTTTCGCCAAGCCTCACTGTGTCATTTTCTGGTGCACCATCCTTCACATGAATGAAGACGCCCTCCAACCGAAATGCGAATTTGGGGTGTGCGGTAGCAAGGTCATCACCGCCCCTCGCGCCAGTTCTAGAGCTTATTCGAAGCGGGCCTAAGTCTCGTCCTTCGCTCGACTACGCTCTGCTGGCTGCGTTGAACCGCCGCAAATGGATTGCCTAAGGCAAGGAGGGGAAAAATGCGCATGACCACAGAGGAGCAGTTGGAGAAAAGCAAGAGCCGTACTCCCCAGGTATTGAAAAACATCGAGGTCAAACAGGAGCTGGGATTTCCGACAACTCAGCTACTCCGTAGACACATATCAGATACGAGGAAAAGCTTTCTTTTTGCTGGTGGAGCCAAGCCATCTGACACAGAGTTTGAGCGAATACTCGGCACCAACGACCTAGTCGACGAGTTTTTCTTTGAGCGCGCGCTGCTTGCAGGAAGGCCTGTCTGCCGCATACAGCTAAGAGATGATTTTGGTGCTACGAAAGGCTGGGCGACCGGATTCATGGTATCTCCGCGCTTGATGCTAACGAACCATCACGTTTTCGCCGAAGCTGGCGATGCCGCTCCCAGCCTCGCGGAGTTTAACTATCGATTGGGAATTGCCGGACAACCCGAGCAGTCGCATAAATTCAAGCTTCGCCCCGACTTGTATTTCCACGCGAACCCAGACCTGGACTACGCCATCGTTGCCGTCGAAACGGAGTCACTGGATGGAGCAGCCAAGCTTTCCTCTTTCGGATTCCACCGTCTACTCGCACGCGCTGGAAAAGTTGTCGAAAAGGAATGGTTGAGCATCGTCCAGCACCCTGGTGGCGCATTCCGTCAATGGGCAATCCGAGAGAATCAGTGCATCGACGCGTCCGATCCAAACTTCCTTTGGTACATGAGTGACACAGCTCCCGGCTCCAGCGGCGCGGCAGTCCTTAACGACAGCTTCCAAGTGGTGGCACTTCATCATTCGGGCAAAGCGCAGCAGGACGCAGATGGTCGTTACGTCCTCAAAGATGGCAACAAGACTGACTCGCTGGCTGGAGTAGATGAAGACCTAATTATCTGGATCGCTAACGAGGGAGTTCGGATTAGCAGTATTTGCGCCTCGCTTCTAGCAGACGCGAAAAAAGACGAATTCTTCCCCGAGCTACAAGCTGCAATGGAAGGTGGTGATGTGCTCTCCACCGCCTACAGCCGGAGCAACGCTGGCGAAAAGGTAATGGCTCCGGCAGGGCCGGCAAGCGCGCAAATTAATGCTGGACGACTAGAGATTGGAACATTGGTTCTCGAGCTAAATGACACTGATGGAGTGAGGACTGTCCTCTCATCCTCACTGCTAGGCGGGGCATTCGAAGGGCTTAAAGAGCCGATAGTTGATCGTGATTACACCAATCGCACTGGATTTAATACCAGTTTCCTAGATGTGCCCACTCCCCTTCCAGATCTCGTTGACAAGAAGAAAGCAGCGACGATGGTGCACTCCTCTGAGTATCTGATTCCTTATGAACACTTCACCGTCGTCCTGCACGCAGAAAGAAAACTACCGATCTTCACCGCCTCCAACGTGGATTGGAGCAAATCAGCAAGAACACCTGATCCGAGCCAAGCCTATGCCAGGAAGCCGCTGGGTGGGTTGGGAAAAAATGATCAGGAGAAATGGGTGCTGGATACCCGAATCGCTGCAGAGCATCAGATCCCTGATAGCTTCTACACGAACGATAACCAAGCGTTCGACAAGGGGCATTTAGTGCGTCGGGACGACGTATGTTGGGGTAGCGAGTACTCGGAAATTCGGCGTGCCAACGGTGACACGTATCACGTCACCAATTGCTCACCTCAAGTTAAGAGCTTCAATCGATCTACAGATGCCGGCATTTGGGGGCAGCTCGAAAATCTGATTGGCGGGCAATCCGGAGCGGGACGACTGTGTATTTTTGCGGGCCCGATCCTTGCTGATGAGGACGAGGTTTTTGAAGGCACCGAAAAGATCAAAATTCCCTCTCGCTACTGGAAAGTCATTTGCGCAATCAGCGAGGGAGAGTTAAAGGTCTACCCGTTCCTCTTGGAGCAAGAATTGGCACCCAAGCTGTTCGAGTTCTCCGTGCCGCCAGAATGGAAAATCCACATGACTAGCCTTGAGGCGCTGCAGAAGATCATCCGTCTGCTGGAGTTCCCTGCTGTCTATCACAACGCAGATCAGGGAAAGAACCTCTCTCCATAGCGCAGAGCCGAGTCGTTCGCGGAGCTGTTTCGGCCACAGCCAGGTTTGGCCTAGCTGTGGCCATCCGGCCTCAGACCGCAGGATTTGCGGAGCATGGTGGCACAACATCCTCATCTTGCTTCTAGTCCCTTCTCCTACTGCCATATCGACGAGATCGATGAAATGAGTAAGCGCTGGCGAGTGACTGTAGATTGGAGTGGCCCTCAGGCCGCCCTTGATCACTTCATGGATCGAGCCGACACCGGCCTCCTTCAAGACGGCAGCGAATTGGTGGTAAACCCGGTTGAATTTCAAGAGTGCTCGAACGCCGGCGCTGTCAACTTGCTTGCCATTCAAATCATCCAGAAATCGATGCTCGTAGCTGCTTTTTTGAGCCCAGGGCTAAGCCTCAGAATCAAAGCCATCGAAGACCTGGCAGCTGGAACGCCATCAGCCCAATATGTGTTTGCCGATGCGATCGACGGACTGGGTATCTCGAGCTTTTTCTACGCAGAGGCCTACGACGCTGAAGGCAACAAGATTCCGCCAGCACGATGGCCGCGGCATGTGCTCGCTCAGCCTGTGGTCAGTCATGCCTTAGAAATCCTCGCCAATTTACGAAAGGGCGATTGGGCAGGGTTGTTTAAAGTCATTGAGCTCATTCAGGATGACAGAGCGCCATTGGCCGAATGGCAGATGAAAACCAAGCTAGAGAAAATCAGCCATTACGCCAATAGCCCAGCCGCTGCCGGCAAAGGGGCCCGCCATGCCGTGCAGAAAGGCTCGGCACCGTCCAAAAAAATGACTTATGAAGAGGCATCCAACACTGTTCGAGAGGCTGTTTATCGGTGGATAGACTGGAAGTGCTGAGCAACCACCACCGCAGCCCTACACCTCACCGCGCTATCACCTGACAGAGTTTGGACGATAGTCCAGCGTGGTATCATGGCAATTTGATAACAAGAATCTAGGATTACGCTTGAAAGGGATATCGCTGAAGCCGCTTCTCCTGGCGTGCTTCGTACTGTCGTCCGCCGTACTCCAGCCTGCTGCCGCTGAGCCCCTCCTCTCCGAACTCTCCATGCATCACGACATGGAAACTCGCCCGCTGCCCGGAAACGCCGAATTGGTCGTCCATGGTCTTGGGGAGTACCAGTTGGTTGAGGTCTTCATCCCTGCCGATAGCTCGAACGTCACTGTCCATGACCTTCGCGTGAAAGGAGTGGCGGTAGAAGCCTATCGAGAGCTGAGCACCCCAAACACCATTGCAGTCGTTGGCGGCGGCTTCTTCGGTTACGACGACCAGGGGAAAGAGTCTCCTATCGGGCTCACTCGAGAAGACAACGTAAGAAAAGTCTCCCTCATGCCATGGAGCCATGGCGGGGTGCTGGCATCTGATGGGAAAGGCACCATCCGGATTTTCCCTGCAGAAAGCGCAAAGCAAGGCGGACGATGGGCCTACGCCCTGCAGTCGAAGCCGATCATCATCCTCAACGGAAGCGTTGATGTCGCAAAAAATCCTCGGGATGCCGATTACAACCGAGTGGCGGTAGGTACGACTCCGAACGGCGATATTCTCATCGTTGGTCTGTTCCACGGATTTGGCCAAGCCGCGACGCTGGTGAGCTTCTCAAAGTTGTACAAACAGGTGTCGGAGCGCCGGGGGCTAAAGATCCTTCGAGCGCTGGCAATGGATGGTGGCGCCGGGGCGCAAATATTCGTGCCCCAAGTGGACATGAGCTTCGGCGACACAGGGCTTTCGTACTTCCCCAATGCAGTTCGCTTTGACAGCAAGCTCGGGAAGAACACCAAGCAATGATCTCGAAGAAAATCGGCGACTTCATCAAACGCCATAAGAAGAAGGCTGTAACCGGCGTCCTTATGCCGTTCGCAGGGTGGGCCCTCGCCTATTTCAAAGACCCGATCATGGCCTCAATGAAGAATCAAGAGGCCCGCGTCGAGATATCCACCAGCACTCAGAAGGTTGAGCTGCACAAGAGAGTCGACATCGCTGCACGGGTAGACTCGCTAGGTCTCAGCGACCTTTCCCCGGGCGCCATTTCCCTAGAAAGCGATCCCCAATACATCAGTATCAAGCCCAGCAAGAGCGTGAAGCTGGAGGGTATGTCAGGCTCGCAACCGATCGATAACCTACCGGAGGTCAAGGCGATCAAAATCGCTCCCAGCCCGGTCAAGATCACCGCCACCTACGTATCGGGCGATCTAAGGGTTGAGTCGAATGCACTCTTCATCGAGATCATCCAGCCCAAGAAAGTGCTTCATCCCCACTTTGATCGGAGCGACACGAGCCGGGTAAACCTGTCCGGCGAGTGGATCATTGAGGTGGGTGGAGACCCTGGCAAGATGATCATCGTGCAAAGACCGGACAACAGCATCACCGGCACCTACGAGATACCACAAGCAAGATGGCCGCGCGGCACGATTTCAGGCTACAAAGACGGGGCCACGTTCCGAGTGCACTTCTCCATCCCTGGAAAGGAGAAAACGGAAGATCTACGGGTGGCAGGCCACTTCGAGATCCAGTCCTCCAACGGGGACTACATTGAAGTCACCGGATGCGCGTACCACCTTCGACGTTCGAGCGCGGTCTACAACAAGGTGGGAACCGAAGGCGTCGACTGTAGCCGGCCGGCCTACTACAACAAGTGGAAAGTCCTTCAGTCCGCTACCTTCTACGCCACTGCTCCATTCGACAAACAGGATCAAGATTGATCAGGCAAGGCTTTCTGAGATGGGCATCAGTCTGGTGGCCGAGCTCATCCGGAGGTACCCAGACATGAACAATGCAGCATCAACTACGTCAGTCTCCTGCGACGTCTGTGGCAACGTACAGCAGGAGTTCGCGACTCTTGGCGCAGCCTGGAAAGCACCATCAATACACCAAGGCGAGCGCTATGAGCTACACCTCTGCGAACCCTGCTTTTTTGCGACGCTCGGTCATCTGAAGCGAGAGCGCCAGGTGAACACAATGTTCAGCAATACGGATGAGGACTTGACCCGATTCGGGCTGGCCTGAAACATCCTCTCTCAAGGCGTACAGCGCCAACAGCATAGAGACTCTGGCTCCTCTATCTCGCCGGCTTATAGCCGCGGAGCGCTAGCTTGTTACGTTCGGCAATGCTGCCAGACTGACTCAAACCAGGGCAGGCCGAAGGTGCCGCCTAACAAATAGCCGCAGAAAATCTGGACGTACCATGGCAGGGGATCTATCAATAAATTGGCCCTTTTAGCCCACCACTGTGTGAAGTTTTTGGGGCCGTAGCAACGGACGCTCGCATGCCCGATGAGGCTGCGAGGACGAACGACCCTTTATCTTAGGAAGAGATATGACAGACAGACGCCCCATTAATCGTGACGTCACTGTTCCAAAACCTGGTGGTGGTGAGCAGCCTCGCTCCAGAAACAATGACGGGCGGATACGCGAAAAGCGTAGTGATGCAGGTAAGCCACGGAAGAAGTGATTAGCAACGATCACGTCTGAGCACGGGGCCTGCGCACTTAGCAGATGCCAAGTGGCAGCAGGCTTCCCATGAGTATGAATAGTTGTCGTCTTTGAAGACCTGTCAGACCCTCGGGTAGCAATACGCGGATTGATGCGCTCTACGCTCTCCTAGACATAGGTCAGTTGCTGAAATCTGGCGTAGCAGACCCACACCAACATTGCCCGCTCCAGCGACACGGCTCCATGAGTCGAGTTTGTCGTCCCCTTGGATTGGTCGTAGCTACCAATACATCGCTACTTTCCACGCAGTGGGCTAAATGCTATTCGGGCCAAAGGAGGTACCGTTCCTATAGAGCTCCGGAGCATTGCATGAAAGCAATCAACCACCTCACGAGAGCTTTTTAGCAGCCAGAGCTTAGCCGCAGCCTACGGCTGCGAAGAAGGCGACTTCATAGTTGAGGCCTCAGGCCCGTCGCCAAAGCAATTTCAACATGTAGGTAGCAGGCCGCAAATCCTTAGCCTCCGAACAGTGGGGCGTCGACCGACTTGATTTTAGGTCGTGCCTCTGTATTTTCTTTTGGTCTCAAATATAAGAACTCCGTCGCGAAGAAAATTTTTCAAGGGGCCCCAAAAAGAAAAAATTCAAACAACTGTTTGAATCAACCCCACTATTGGCCTCCAGCACTAACAACTCACCCTCTGCTCAACCAGGGGAATACTACGTAGACCCCGGCTTAGAGAGTCTTCGTTAGTGCCAGAGATCAGGCACAACGTCGCCCTCTGCCGACAAACCTCGCCCATCCAACCCCTCTGAAGGAGCAGTGCTGTGAGCGGATTAGCCAATCGTATTGAAGCCGCCTATCAAGAGGCCAAGAGCGGCCGCTGGAAGGACGTCATGGCCCTTTGGGCAGATGCCCCGGCAGTTGCTCGGCGCTGCAGTCGCTTTCAGAAAGAAACATCCGGCTGGACGTTCCTACATCAGGCTGCCTACTTCGGGCACGAGAAGGCGTGCCTAGAGTTGATTCGCCTTGGGGCAGCCGTGTCAGCACTTTCTGTAACCAGAGAGAGCCCTGCCGAGGTTGCAGCAAAACACGGCCATTCGAATATCGTGGCCCTACTCCGCAGAGCACATGTCGACGAAGAATCACTATGGTCAGCCCCGAGCGATCCGGACGTGCTCCCGAGTAGCCATGCGTGGAATGATGCGACTGAGCGTCGAGCTGCCGAAAATCTCTACGTTGCATATGCCGGCGGGACGCTCGAGATCCTCAGAGGATCAAGGTATTACGTTGACGCATTCGAGCGCGTACTGGTGGGCTGGCACGGCACATACGACCCACCGTATGGGATGGATGACATGCCACTTATTTGAGCAGCACCTGTTCAACCCATCACGTTTGCCCAGATGCTCGCTCAGCGCAATTCGCTTTCTCTGAGTTATTCCTCTATTTCCGCTTTACCAAACTAGATCGCCTTAGCAATACAGCTCGTCAACTCGACACATTGGCCACTCGCCATCATAAGTGTCAGCCGATAGGATGACGCGATGCATGGAAGCGCGCGCCGGGGACTGTCCGGTTCGAGAGTCTTCCGACACCTCGCCGTTTGGCTAGGTTTGGACAAGGAGATCGGCATGAATGACGACGTTATCGAGCAGCCGGATAGTGCGCTGCCTCAAGACTCACAGGCCACCGTCCAGGCAGTTGAGTCTGCCCCAATAAAGACAGTTCGCATTCAGGCCACGCTGGTCGGGAAGCTGAACCTGGCCGACTTCCAGAACTCGGTACCGGTGATCCGAGAGCTGCGCCTGGTCAACGATACTGATCAGAAATACAGCGGCCTTGAACTCAAGCTTCTCTCCGACCCGATCGTCTTCAAGACCAAGACTTGGCATATCGATTCGCTAGCCCCAGGTACATTTCTCCCCATACCCGGGCTCGACCTGCAAATCGACGGCGCAATGCTCGCAAAGCTGACAGAAGCTGAGAGTGCATCCGTCACCTTTCTCCTGACAGCAAAGGGCAACGGCGATGATTCCCTCCAAGAGGTTGCCCGCCTTGAGCTTGATCTAGAACTCCTACCGCGCAATCAATGGGGCGGCCTTTCGCATATCCCCGACATGACGGCGGCATTTGTGCAGCCCAATGACATGGCGGTCGAGCGCTTGTTGAAGAAAGCCGCTGAATTGCTGCGATCGCAGGACAAGAACCCTGCCCTCAATGGATACGCCGGAGGGTCAGCACACGCGTGGGAAATCGCCTCTGCAATCTGGGCTGCTGTCGCCGCTCTTAAGCTTGACTACGCACTCCCCCCCTCCAGCTTTGAGCAGTTTGGCCAGAAGGTACGCAGCCCTAGCCATATCCTGGAGAGTGGGTTGGCGACGTGCTTTGATCTGTCATTGCTGTTCTGCGCAGCGCTGGAGCAAGCAGGCCTTAACCCTCTTCTGATCTTCACACGTGGGCACGCGTTTGCAGGCTTCTGGCTCAAGGCCGAGGAGTTTTCAAACAGCACCGTCGATGACATTACCGCTCTACGCAAACGCATCAAGCTCAATGAGCTGAAACTGTTTGAGACCACGCTGATTACTCAGCCAAGCGTCCCGCCGCTTTCTTACGCAATAGAACGTGGCACCCAGCATCTGGCTGAAGGCCAGGAACGAGACTTCGAGCTTGCCCTAGACATCCGACGTGCACGCCTGCAACGGATCAAGCCCCTGGCTAACGCGGAGGCAACTCCTGCACTCGCCAGCCAAGCACAGGAGCAGAGCCTGGTCGAGCCGGAGCTTCTCATCGACTTGCCTCCTGACCTACCTGATGAGGCTCCGGTCGAAGTCGATATCGCCTCGCTGGATCCGAAAGATCGCCTCGCACGCTGGCAGAGAAAGCTCCTCGATCTGTCGCTGCGTAACAACCTTCTCAACTTCAAAGCAGGGAAGAAAGCAGTTCGGCTAGAAGCCCCAGATGCAGCAGCTCTGGAGGACATCCTCGCCAGCGGGAAGCAGTTGAAGCTACACACGCGTCCAGACCTAATGGATGGTGCTGATCCGCGTGACCAAGCTTTGCATGAAGAGCGTGAACGCGAAGACCTCCGGCGCCAGCATGCTCTGGATGCGCTCAAGCGTAACGAAGTGTTCGTAGGACTACCTGTTACGGAGCTCGACGCACGCCTCACCGAACTCTATCGAGGAGCGCGAACAAATCTGCAGGAAGGCGGTTCCAATACTCTCTTCCTGGCACTGGGCTTCCTGACTTGGACACGAGAGGACAAGGAGAGCCAGCGCTACCGAGCTCCATTGATTCTTGTACCGGTAACGCTTGAGCGAAAGAGCGCTCGTGCGGGCTTCACGCTGGTTATTCATGACGACGAACCGCGCTTTAACCCAACTCTGCAGGAGATGCTCCGCCAAGACTTCGAGCTAAATCTTGGCATAGGTGAAGGCGAGCTCCCGAAAGACGAGTCCGGTCTCGATGTCGCACTCATATGGAAAACGGTTCGCCAAGCAGTTAAGGACATCAAGGGCTGGGAAGTCAGCGAGGACGTCGTGCTTTCGATGTTCTCGTTTGCGAAGTACCTGATGTGGAAAGATCTCTCGGAGCGCTCTGAGGCCCTCCGCCAGAGCCCAGTGGTCAAGCACCTGCTGGATACCCCCCGCGACGCATTCGAGGGCGGTAGTAGCGGCACGTTCCCGGAAGAGCGAAAGCTCGACTCTCAGTACAGCCCGCAACAAGTTTTCTGCCCGCTCCCTTCCGACTCTTCGCAGCTCTCTGCAGTACTGTCGGCGGCGCAAGGTCGAGACTTCGTGCTGATCGGGCCGCCAGGTACCGGTAAAAGCCAGACGATCGTGAACATGATTGCCCAGTTCATTGCGCAACAGAAACGCGTGCTGTTCGTCTCGGAAAAGATCGCAGCCCTGGACGTTGTGTATCGGCGCCTGCGGGAAGTGGGCCTGGGTGAGTTTTGCCTTGAAGTCCACTCGAACAAGTCAAAGAAAACCGAAGTCCTTTCGCAATTGCACTCCGCGTGGGAAGCCCGCGGCACAGCGGATGCAACGACCTGGCAGGTTGAGGCCCAACGCCTGCAGGGGCATCGCGAAATTCTGAATCGCTACGTAGAGCGGCTCCACGAGCGGTACCCCAATGGGTACACGATCTATAACGCTATCGGCGTGGTGAGCACGAATCAGGATATAGCCCCGATCAACCTTGCCTGGACATCGCATACACAGCACCAAACCGCTGATTTGCTCGAAATGCGGGAGATCGCTGACCGTTTGGAAGTGAACGCCCAGGCGGTAGGTTTTAACTCCCTAAGCCAACACCCTCTCCAACTTATTGGAAACAACGACTGGTCGCCCACCTGGCAGCACCAAGTCGTAGACGCAGCCCGCGAACTGGGGCCTGCCATTCGCGTAGCGCAAAACGCCGCTGAACGCTATTCAACAGCGTCCGGCCTACCGACGTTGTCGGTCAATGCAAGAACGCTAAAAGGGCTTGCCGGCCTGGCAAAGATCCTTCCCTTCGCCGCAGGGCAAAACTGGAGCTTCGTCCTGCGTCCGGATGCACGGGCAATTGGTCAGCGACTGGAGGCCGGTCTCAAACTTGTTGAACAGCACCGTGCTCTCAATCAGGCACTACCTGCGTGCTGGACGGCTAGCACAATTGAAGATTGCCAACGGGGGCTCAGCCTGCTCGCACGGCATCTGGAGCTTAAATCTAGGCTTCCACAGCCTTGGCCGATAGCGACAATGATTCAGCTGAACCAAGGTCTAGAGGTGTTCAGCGAGCTCGATCGTGTAACTCAAGCTCTTTCGGTCGGCTACTCCGAAGCAATTGAGGCCCTGGATGTGCGAGCTTTGCTGAGTGAATGGGAGCTAGCCGGCAAATCATTCTGGCCGAAGTCCTGGCTCACCCAACGCAGAATTCGAGCACAAGTCGCAAGCACCCAAACATCGCCTTCTACCGCAACTGTTACCGATGAGCTTCAGCGCTGGATAGAGATACGTGAGCTTCGGGCTCGTCTGGACGCACTTGAGCCGGGCCAGCACTCCAGCGCCATTTGGAAGGGTTCGAAGACCGATCCCGCACTTCTCGCCGTGGCCATGCGCCTGCAGGCAGCACTTGCAGGCTCAGTCGAAGGCCGCCCATGGTCTGACCAGGGTTTTGAACTCATCACCCAAGGCCATGCTGGAGTAGCCTTGAAAGAAGCTCTAGAGCAGATGCGAGAAGTGCGTACTGTTGAAGCCGACATCTCCGGCTTAGGACAGCTCAGCACTGCCACGGGAACACTTTGGGACGGCCTGGAGACACAGTCCAAGACACTAGCAGCGGCCTTGACGTTCCAGCGCGCACGACGAGCCGTCCCGCAGGAAGGAAGTCTGGAGGACGAACATGAGCTCGTTGCTAATGGATCTTGCGGAGAGTCACTTCTCGGCGAGCTGAAGACACTCCGCCAGCGCGAAGCAGTTGAGCGGGAGTTGAGCGATCTGGTGGATTTGCGCGAGCAGACCGCCGGCCTTTGGCTGGGATTACATACGAAGGAAGAGGCTGTTTCTCGTGTGCTCAAATTCCACGCCCACTTGGCTGGAGCTATTTCGGCCCTTGTCCAAACACCAGAGCATGTTGAAGGGGTGAAATCAGCACTCAGCCGCCTGCTTGGCGATGCCAATGCCCTGCTAGAACCAGAAGGACAGCTGGCTCGAGCAGGAACAGAGCTGCTGGAATCGTTAAGTAAGTACAGCATCCAGGTGCAGAAGCTCGTCGACGCTGGCCAGTTCCTGGACGCTGACGCAGCAAGTTTTGCGGAGCAAGAGCTCGACCAACAACACCTGCAGTGTGAGCAGCTGGTGCAATCCGCCAACGGCCTGCATGCTTGGTGCGCATGGAAAAAAGCCTGCGATGAAGCAACTGCACTGGGCTTGCTTCCTCTAGTCGAGGCCCTGAGAGCCGGTCACGTATTGCAAGGATCGGTACGCAAGACCTTTGAGACGAACTACGCCCACTGGTGGTTGAATACGGCCGTTGATAATGAGCCGGTCATACGCACGTTCGTTAGCGTCGAGCACGAGCAGCGGATCCGTGACTTCCGTGAGCTCGATGATCGTTTCAACTCACTCACTCGAGACCTGCTGCGTGCCCGCCTTTGCGCCGAATTGCCCACTCAAGACTCGGTAAGCAAGAGCTCGGAATGGGGCGTATTGCGACATGAGATCACGAAGAAAACGCGCCACCTTCCTCTACGTGAATTGATGTCGAAAATCCCCGACGCTCTGACCAAGCTAACCCCATGCTTGTTGATGAGCCCGCTCTCCATTGCCCAATACTTGGCTGCAAACTCGAGCGTCTTCGATGTAGTGATCTTCGATGAGGCTTCGCAGATTCCGGTATGGGATGCGATTGGCGCAATCGCCCGCGGCAAGCAGGTGGTGATGGTTGGCGACCCCAAACAACTTCCGCCAACTTCTTTCTTCGACCGAGCGGAGTCCACTCAGGATGATGCTGATGTCGAGGCTGACCTCGAGAGCATTTTGGATGAGTGCATCAGCGCCAATTTACCGATTAGAAATTTGAACTGGCACTACCGTAGCCGGCACGAGAGCCTGATCGCGTTCTCGAACCAGAGGTACTACGACTCCAAGCTGGTGACGTTCCCCTCCCCTGTTACCAACGATCGTGCTGTCAGCCTTCACGTCGTCAATGGGGTGTACGAAAAAGGCTCCGCGCGTACCAACCCGGCAGAAGCTAAAGCGCTAGTTAACGACTTGCTGGGCCGACTGCGCAGCCCTGGATTCCGCGAGAGCAAGCTGACGATTGGCGTTGTGACGTTCAACGGCGAGCAACAGAAGCTGATCGAAGATCTGCTCGACACTGAGCGTAGAAAAGATCCCACACTCGAAAGCTACTTCTCTGAGAGCGAGCTAGAGCCCGTCTTCGTGAAGAATCTGGAAAGCGTGCAGGGCGACGAACGGGACATCATGTACTTCTCGATCACCTATGGCCCTGACGCCACAGGAAACGTCGCAATGAACTTCGGCCCGCTCAATCGAACTGGCGGCGAACGCAGGCTCAACGTTGCTGTCACGCGGGCCCGTCATGAACTGCGAGTTTTCAGTACTCTCCGTGCTGAGAAAATCGATCTCGCCCGTACTCAGGCGCTCGGCGTTCGCGACCTCAAACACTTCCTTGAATTTGCCGACCGCGGCGCCCGGGCACTCGCAGAGATCGATACTGGAAGCTTGGGTGGTTACGACAGCCCGTTCGAGGAGGCCGTTGCAAACTCCTTGCGCCTCAAAGGGTGGCAAGTTGTCACTCAGGTCGGCGTGTCCTCGTTCCGAATTGACCTGGCCGTCGTCGATCCCGACGCTCCTGGTAGATACCTCGCTGGCGTGGAGTGCGATGGAGCCACCTACCACCGCAGCGCTACAGCTCGTGATCGGGACAAGCTGCGTGAGCAGGTACTCAGAGGACTGGGATGGGAGATTCTTCGCATCTGGTCGACAGACTGGTGGATTGACGCTCTAGGGACGGCTCAGAAAATCCACGAGCGTCTTGAGGCACTCTTAGTCCACAGCAGGCAGCAACGTGCAGCACGTGAAGTTCAAGAGCAGCTCGCTGCCATCGCCGCAGCAAGTGAGATTTCGAGCAACGACAACGTCATTGAGCTCCATAGTGGGAAGCCTGAACCTGAGGAGTTGGAGTCCTCTCCTGCTGCCCACTCCGATTCTTCTCAAGAAGAAGATGAACTTCCAAGCTTGCGCTATGCACGCTCGGATATTGACTCGACTCGCTCATCGACAGCCTTCGCCTCCTATCGTGAAAGCGACCCGCTAAGCGCAGTTGAGGGCGTCGATCCTGACGCCTTCCTCGAAACAAGCTACGACGCTGTCCTGGGCATGATGATCAGGCACGTGATCGAAGAGGAGGGCCCGATCCTCGACTCAACGCTCGCGCGCCGGATAGCCCGCGTGCATGGGTGGACTCGGACGGGCTCTCGCATTCGCGATCGAATCGTGAGCGTCGCAGATCGCGAATACAGCAAGGTTGAAGAGGACGCAGGGCAATTCTATTGGCCCCGCCGCTTACCGAACCGCGAAGCCATCGCGTATCGGCAGCCGGCAGACGCAGACAACATCCGCCCAATCGATGAGATCTGTAGCCTCGAGCTCCTCGCACTGGCGCGCTCGTTCGCAGACCAAAGCCTCGTGGGTGATGACTTGGTTTACGCCATGGCCCGCGAGCTAGGTGTGAGCAAAGTATCTGCATCAACCAGAGCGCGGATCCAAAGCGAGATCGACAAGCTGTTCACCTAAGCAACCTCTCGATCGGATGAGGCACTGCGTTGCCTCCCTAATAAAGACCATGCGGTGGAGGGAGGCTTCACCGCAAGCAACCAGTCGCCAGGCCCGGAGGGAACATGGGTTTGTATGTTCGTAAGTCAGTACGAGTTGGCCCGTTCAAATTCAATCTGTCGAAATCCGGAATCGGCGTCTCTGCCGGCATCAAGGGACTTCGAGTTGGCACAGGCCCGAGGGGCAACTACATCCATATGGGCCGCGGAGGGCTTTACTACCGACAGACCCTCTCCCCCGCAGCACCCGCTGCTACGCGGGCAAAACCAACGCGCCTTCCTGCACCAGAACTCATAGAGCCCCGATCAACCACACATGCGCCACTACAGGAAATTGAAAGTGGCGAAATCGGGCTAATGGTGGACTCCTCGTCTAAAGCGCTCGTCGACGAGCTCAATGTCAAGCGCAAACGCTTTCGCCTCTGGCCCCTCGCTGCCGCGCTGACGGTTGGCGTGTACATCCTCCTAGCCAATAAGCAGCTCCCTCCCTGGGCTGGCCTCACCGCTCTAATCGTTGGAGGCCTGCTAACAGTAGCGACCTATTACTGGGATCTACTGCGAAAAACCACAGTGATGCTCTATGACATTGAGTCGGAATACGCCAACTTCGTCGAGCAACTACACGCGGCTTTTGACGGGGTACGAAGCTGTCGGGCCACCTGGCATCTGCAGGCCAAAGGGAAGGTACTGGACAGCAAGTATCACGCCGGCGCCAGTCACTTGGTAACCAGGGGCTCCATAGCTCTGACACTTAAGAACCCACCGTTTGTGAAGACAAACGTCGCCACGCCAAGCATTCCTGTAGGTCGCCAGACGCTCTACTTCTTCCCCGACAAGGTGCTTGTTTTCGAACCCAATGGCGTGGGCGCCGTGTCCTATGAAAACCTGCGAGTGGACATCTCAACTACCAATTTCATCGAGGACGGGGCCGTTCCAAAGGACTCCGAGATCGTCAGCACTACCTGGAAATTTGTGAACAAGAAAGGCGGGCCAGACAAACGCTTCAAGAACAACCGCAAACTGCCAGTAGTCCGCTACGAGGAGGTTCAGTTCTCCAGCGATACGGGTCTGTTTGAGCGCATCCAGATCTCCTGCGTAGGACGCGCCTTGGGACTGGCACAAGCCATCCGAACCATTGGAAATGTAAAGGCAGTGCGCTAGCGGGCGCCCAGTCCTGAAAAATCCTACCGACAGAGGCTTCGGACGGCGCTACCTACAACCCAATGCCGATCGCCTCTGCCTTCCCCAACGCTTACGAAAGGATTCGCGATGCGCGCACTACTACTGGTGGTTGGACTAGCTGCGTCTCTTCCCTCGCTTGCTACAGAGTTGACTTGGTCGGTAGAGAACGGCTTTCCCCTCTTTAGAGGAACGGAGGCATTCAAAAAAATCAAAGCCGCGTGGTCGCCAGGCATGTCGGCCGCTCAATTTCTCGCATCACAGGACGCAACAAGCCTTAGGGCATTGCTGCCAAAGACCTCCGAGACCCTGTGGAACCCTGCTACCGGGTTATACGAGAAGGCAGCTCTATTCAGGCGAAAGCACACGATCATCCCCGTAGTAAGCGGGGTGCCGCTCGGTGCTAAATGCACCTGGTTCGTCGACGGAAAGCAGTACGGAAAATCTGCCCCATGTGAAGACGAATTCAAGATCGACCTGCCCGAATCAGTGAAGATCAAGCTTACGGTTGTGCCCTCTGAGGGGGACGAAGGAAAAGCCGATGTTTTCATCAGAACCCGTACCATCCTTGCGTTCGGGGACTCTTTCGCTAGTGGCGAGGGTAACCCCGATAGAGCAGCGGTCGGCACAGATGCTTCAACTCAAGGACTTGAGAAAGGCAGCGAGATCCTGAGCTCTCGCAACATGGCTGGTTGGCGTTTCTCGAGCGGAGCAGACTGGTGGGACACTACCTGTCACCGCTCACTTCTCTCCTGGCAGTCTCTGTATGCGATGAAGATCGCGGTTTCTGAGCCGCACATGGTTGTCAGATTCGCGTCCTTCAGCTGTTCGGGTGCAGAGGCCTACGACGGCTTCTTCCGCGCTCAAATCAACCCTCCTGCAGATGACATTTCCAAGCGCGTGCGGATCTGGGACAGTCGCGATGGAGGTAACTATCTGGAGCTCACCCCAAGAGTCGCGGGCCAACCGCCTGAAGAGGCCGAACTCGACAAAAAAGCCCTCAACAAGTCACAGCTGAACGCTGCCATCCACCTTTTGTGTCCCGAGACACCTCATCGTGGTGGGACAGTGAAGTACCGAAACGAGGTCACAGCGCTCGGTAGCCGCAAATACTACGGAGCTGTAAAGGTCGACGCTTGCAGCAAAGCCCTACAGCCTGTCGACGAGGTTTTGATGGCTTTCGGTGGCAATGATGTTGGTTTCGCCGGGGTAGTGACTTGGGGACTGGTACCTAAGTCGATCTACCGAAGTGATTGGTCAGATTCGAGCAACGTGCTCTTGAAGGTCGCAGGAGAATCCAACGATGCCGCCAAGCTCGGGTGGCTAACGATCTTGCGAGGAGTTCTAAACGTCATTAACCCAAAGGACGGAGCCAGAGCCTCTCAGGAAAACATGTCGAATCTCTACTCTGATATTGGCCAAACCCTAGAAAAGAACCTCGGCATCTCAAGCTCAAAAGTCAAAGTCATGCTCTATCCCAATCCCCTTCAGTCACCGCTGCCAAAGCTCTGCGGAAAACGCTTGGACATGGGGAATGTTGCCATGACAGAGCGAGTGGTGAAGCAGTCAGGCTTCTCCAGGGCGTTCCATGCTCGCGCCAAGTACTTCATGTTCCTGATTGATCCGGAGGACGCGCGATACATTGAGAATAGCTTCATAGCCCCGTTGAGAGCCGACCAACAGCGAGCGATCAATGCACTGCAATGGGGAACGATTGACTCTCAGCCTGCCTTCGCAGGGCGATCACTCTGCTCTGTTAGCCCCGAGTGCGAGACGCTAGGGAACTGCTCGGTTGACGACAGGTTTGCGTGGACAAGTAACTCCCCCCTCGCCTCCCCGTCGATGACTCCACTGGGTAGCTTTGCAGAATGGAACGCTCACTCGAGTACCCGAGTTCGCTCACTGAGAACGGGCAACGACGCATTCATGACACAGGTGCGATTCAACCCCAAAAACAGAGCAATTTTGCCGGACTGGTTTAATGGATCAGTGCATCCAACCTCCAGCGTTCATGCAGCAATCGCTGACCTGATTGAATACCCAAAACCCGAGTGATTCGAGCCGCGCACCATTTGATCGGCATTGTGCGAGCAGATCTTGGCTCCTCACATCGCTACTGCCCGTACCCTCTGCCCCCGCAGAGGGTATAGAGCCAAGTGAGCGCATCGGGGGTGAGCACTTTTGCCGATTTCAGCTATCAGGGTCACGAGCGCATCTGCTTAGCTAAGGGACGCTAAGCAATCCGCCGAGCTCCACTCTGCCTCAGAGGCCTCAATGAAGTACGCCAATGTCAATGGTGTCCGCACACCTCCCAACCCTAAGCTACGCGGTATCTGCCAACTCTGCGGCTCGGAGGTAATTGCAAAGTGTGGCAAGTATGTTTCTTGGCATTGGTCGCACCGGTCAAAGGCTAATTGCGATCCCTGGTGGGAAACAGAAACCGCTTGGCATCGCGAATGGAAATAACGCTTTCCTGAAAGCTGGCAAGAAGTCTCCCTAAAAGACGCCCTCACCGGCGAACGACACATAGCCGATGTACGTACCAAGCACGGCGTGGTGGTGGAGTTTCAGCATTCGAGTATCCATCCAGAGGAAGTCCAATCCAGAGAGTCGTTCTATAAACGGATTGTCTGGGTGGTGGATGGAGCAAGAAGCGAGTCAGACAGAACCTTCTTCTTTATGGGACTCAACAAACCCAGTATTGACGGTTACGCATCATTCGAGTGGATCGGACGAGGAAAGCTTTTCAATCGTTGGCATACCACGAAGCCAGTCTTCATTGATTTTGGTAATGAGCATGGCTTTTGGCGGGTATTGAAGTTCAATCCGTCAACCAAGCGCGGGGTAGTGAAGATCGTTGACAGATCAGTCTTTTGTGCGGAGCTAAGCAACGGAGTCACCGACTTTAGCAATGGCGGTGGGCCTGCAAGCCATCCGTCATAGCACACTCGCTAAAAATGAGACTATGATTGACCGACAATATGGCATGGATAACACTCCTAAAGATTCGGAATAGTTACCTCGCCCTCTCTATCATTAACTTACATGAACTGATAACACATGATAGCTCCTCACTCGACGTCCAAGCGCCCAATTCCATTCGAGCTGGAGGAGGACTATCTGGATCCACCGCCTGAAGGATTCAATCAAGCGGATATCGAGCACATCTGGTGGACTGTATCGTCTCGGATGAGCAAGAAGCAGATTAGGGCTTGGCTGGTTCAAACGATGGACGCTAAGTCCAACGGCCATAGATTCAAGGGATTCCTCTATTCATCCATTGCCGATGAGAAAGGCCGAGGGCGATATCCGCGAGGCATCGTGACTGTGTTGAGGCAGGTACTGCGCCACCGTCGCTTAATGCCTGCTGATCACCGCCGAGAAGCGAGCCTCATCGAGATGGAGGTATGGCATTTCTTATCTACTGCTGCACTGGCACTCTGCCCTAATGAGGCATTGCCAGCGCATCTGCGCACCTGACTAGAAAACGCCTACACATTCTGCTGAAACGAAAAGCTCGCTGGAACGCAGTGCTTCAAGGCTTCACGACGTAGATGAGTATCAGCGAGGCAGCCCAGGCTGCCGCGCATTCGGAGTAGATGAGCAGTGGCAATGGACGACACGCCGCATCGGGATGCTCTATATTTCATATCCTTTTCCACCTTAAAGCCGTCACGCATCCAGACAAACAGCCGGTAAAGCAACGCGGGTAGGCAGGATAGAACCGCAGAACCCACGACAAAGAAGAGCCAGCCTTGCACTGAAAGGTTTGCATATCCGTGTGAGGAAACCGCCGCAAAAATCACCCAGCCGGCGATCAATAGGACTTCCAGCACAAGGCAGACTCTCCGAACTCCCTCTGGCAATTTTTTCACTTGCTATCCTCGTCTTTGGCTTCAAGATTGGTCGCTAACGCAGCGGTCGGTGAGATCCGGAAATTTCAGCAATCTATGAAAGCAGCGAGTTTTTTAGCCAGGTTTAGATGATCTCTGGAGCTGCATGGAATACTCTCCCCCTCGCAACCAACTTCGAAGCTGTGAATTGAACGATGAGTTTTGAGCAACTAGCTGGGCTACGCGACCGCCTTCGGGCTGAAAAAGAGCAAGCAAAGACTGAAAGCACAATGCCTCTCAAACGGAGGCCATTCCCACAGGCAAAGTCTCGAGGCAAGGATCCCGCAGTTGAGGCAATATGGCGATTGCAGAAGCAGTTTCCATTAGCCTTCCCTGCCAACCCCAACCCGAAGGTTCCACTTAAAGAAGGCATTCTTAAAGATGCTGAGCAACACCTGAAGGAGCTCAGAATCACTGCCGACCAACTCAAGCTGGGCATTGCTGCCTGGTGCCGGGGGACGAGGTATTGGGCCAGCATGGTGGAAAATGCCCCGCGGCTCGACTTGAATGGTCAACCCGCCGGCACAGTGACCGCGGCTCAAGCACAGTACGCAAAGCAGCAGGCTTTGCGGCAACGCAGCGAAGAACGTCGAAAACGTGCGCAGTCGAAAGCCCAGGCGTCCGCTCCCTCCGTCGAAACCACAGCATGATGCGATGGAACCTAGTTATCGCCCCTCTTCAGCAGAGGCGATAACGTTCCCCTAATCTCCGCTAGACCGCGGTCAGCATCGAAGTCACTGGCACTGCGTCCCGGGGGAATGGGTGATACTGCAATTCCCCTTCAAATTGGACTTCGAAATGGGCGTCAACGCTCACCTGGCAGCAGAGCAGAACAGCCAGAACCCGGAAGCAAAGGTGCTTTTTCATGCAGAACTCCTGATGGTTGGTGTACATCCAGTACACCCGATCGCGAATCTACTGTGCCCCCCAATCCGCCCCTCTGAAGGGTACAGATAGACGCTAGTTTGCCGCGCACAGGCAGCCAAAGGATCTTCGGTTGCCTCATGTGACGCCCGAGAAAAGCCATCAGAACCTTGTTGCCTGAGGTACCGAGCACGGCATAATCCAAGCTCGTTTGGATCAGGAAATCCGTGCTGATGTCGATTAAAACGCCTATCACACGTGCCTACTGTGTACAGCTGGACGAGGTGCTTTCCATCTCCGAAGCTCGAAGGGCCTTTTTCTCAACTCCAGAACCTCGGCGGCGCTTCGACTTCCTTTGCTCGAGTGAGGCCTGCAGGCGACCTGGTATCGAGGCGAAGATCACAGCTGTCAATTACGACAGAAAGCCAAGCGACACCTACAAGGCGGCTCACTTTCGGGAGAACCCTAGCTACAGGCACGCGGCTGAATGCGATTGGATCTTCGATGATGAGGACGAAGGGCCAGATGGCAGGTTGCCCGGTGAATCAGAAATCGAAGCCGATCGACGTCATGCGAAGCGAAAGTTGCATGATTACATCGACACCTTTGATCCGACTGTAGAGCAGACAGCTTCTCGCAAATCACCAGCCGAACCTGGTGGAGAAGCCAGAGACGGTACCGAAAAGAACCTTCGCACAAGCGCCGGTCAGGCGACGAAGCAATCTAGGAACCATCGCACCAGCAGCCTAGAACGCCTAGTGGAATGCTACAGACATGCCCGGCAAGAGCTCTCAGAGGACGAGTTCAAGGCCATGAGACTGTGCGTGGTCGGTGAGGGTGAAATGCCGCTTTCGCAGTTCTTCAGGAAAGTCTCTTTCGCGAAGCTCGGCGCCCACAATCGAGTTCTCCACGGCGGAGCTCGCTTTGATCGCTGGTTCGGAGCTGGCTTCCGACTACGGTTCATCGACTGGTTGGATAAGAAGCCGGTTTTTCTCTACGTATCCAAAGAGCAAATGAACGAGTACCGCTTCAGAAACTACCTGGATGGGATTTTGCGAGATGAGGAAGCTGACTACTTCCGTGTTTTCGCCATTGGGGAGCTTGCTCTGTCGACTAGCGGGAAAAGCATTGACCTGAAGGTCACCGACCTCCGGCGGTTGGTTGTGATTCCAGGCCAAAAGGCTTCCGCCCCCGAGAAACAGACTCAATCAGATCAAAGGGAATAAGCTGCCAGTCCAAAAGCTCGCACTGTTCCGGCGTAGCCGGGCTAACCGCAACGCTAAAGCTCACAGATCAGAGAAACTATCGGGGCCTATCAGGGGTAAATTTATAGGGACTAACTTCCGTTTCTATCCGGATAAGGTGTACGACCTGTTCGGAGTCTAGTCACCAACGATCAGGCATTTTTCCTTCTCTCACGAGCACATCCCAAACCTCTTCCAATGTGGCATCGATCCGCTCATCGAGTAACCAATCACCATCTGCTGTGTGCCTTACCCAGGTTGTGCCCACCCCCCAAAGGATGCCGTGCTCCTCGTCGCCACTCAGAATGATGTCTGCAACGATCGCGGCCCAAGCGGAGGCTGCAGGCGAAAACGGGTTGAAGCGAGGCTGATCTAGTGAGTCCACGCAGCTACTCCTATCGGTTCCAAATCAACGTAGAGAACGCCGGAGCTTGCGCTGCGAAATGGGCTGCCATCCTCGACACGCCGGATGCTTCTCGCAAGCCATGAAGGGGCGTCGAGGCTTGCCAGTAAGTGTCTTGTCATGGACTTTCATCGGCCCGCCGCAAGTCGGACAAACATCCGCAGCATAACGCGCAACTTGACGAGATTGCTGCTGGGGCAGGCGAGGGGGTAGCGCCTTGGAAGATGCCGTTGGAGCGACGGGTTTCCGGCGAAGCTTTCCTACGAGCCAGAAGAGCCCAATGGCGCCAAGAACGAACAAAATAACAAAGCCGCCGCTCCCGGAGCGCCCCCTGCCCCCCCGGCGTGAACGCCAGCCTCGACCTCCCCTGCCGCCCCTTGCGAGTGCAGTGTCTGTGACAACACATGCGCAGGCGATGAATAGCGCGCGGCGAGTGAACTTTCTTTTTTCCATATCCCTTCCTTGGAGCCGCAAGCCAACGGAGCAATCAAATGCTAAACCACGTGAATGCTATTCACCGATTGCTCTCGCCGCAGGGCCTTTGAGAGCAGAAGCAAACATCGAAACTAGGACTCAATCGCCCGTGAGGGCCAGTGCCAGAAATCCGTGCTGCGATGGCTAATAACAGAGCCATGGGGGTGCTTCCTAACCTCATAGGTCTTCGGAATCTCCGCCCCGTTCCCTCCGTTCTTGAAGTAGTCGCGAACAGAGAAAAGGGCCGATCTCCTAAGGAAATTCCATTCACTCTGCAGAGCCACTTGGCGCTCGCGCTTTGCCCTGGCCATGCCCTTTTTCTGCCCGGCAGCTAGTGCCTCAGCACTTGGCACCCTATCGCACTCGTAGATGAAGTCGATGCTTCCAATCATCCACTTCGCTTCCCTTTCGGCACGCCAGCTGTAGCTCACACGTACGGTCAGCTTTTGGCTGAAGAAAGTGGGTTTGTCGACCATATCGTCCACAGTGAAGAGCATTGAGTCGTGCTCTTCCTCTTCCACAACTCTCCTCCTCTCCTCAACGGCATGGATGAGGTTCCTTCCCGCGCGAAGGAGGGAATCCATAGTCCGGTCACGCTTCGTGGGTGACTTCGCCTGTCTGTGCTCAAGCAGAGCTCGTTCGAATGCATGAAGATTTGTACCGACAAACTGGCCGCACTCAGTTAGCCCCAAACCATGCAGCTGGCCTGACTGCCCTGAGTGAACGAGATTGTCGACTTGCTTGCGAAGCTCCGTCATATTCAGCGCTTTAAGCGCCTCTCGCTCGAAGCGAGAAGTATTGATCTCTCCCATCCACTGTCTTCCTTGCGTTCCCTGGTAATGGTTGCAAGACCGCGCACGTGACGCCTCAAGCGAGAGCACTCCACAGGCTGTATCCAACCTTAGGATTATGCGGCGCTGGCGAGACGCTGTCGCTTCCACCCGATCACCTTACCGATCGCTCCCATACTTCTCCTTCTAAAGCGGAAAGCAACTTTCGCCTCCCTCCACTTCCTGGCTGTTATGCGCTTTGAGTCGGCGATGAGTTCGAACGTGAGCAGCTCTAACTCGCCAATGACGGGGAACAGGGCCTTGCGACCTCAGAGTCAGAGATGCTGAGCATGCATGCAGGTCGCCATTCGTAAATCCCCCCGTTCGGCCATAGCACTAACTCGCGCCATACCGCAAAAGGCTGACGCGACTGATGCCATCACCGTTAGATTTCGAAAGTGCATTGGGTTACAAAGGCTCTGGGGCGGACTTTTTACCTGCTCCAAATCGACCAGGCGTAAGGTCGATGACGACCCATGGAGACCGGTTTGGAAACGGAATGCAGCTGGACACCCACGAGATTTGGCAGGCTTTTTACAAACTCTCCCAAGTGGGAAATTCGCCTGATCGGCGAGCGTTTGGAGCTTCTGATCTCAGGAAGGACTATCTCCCTTCAGATCGATGGCGCCGCTCCTGTCAAGATCAAACGAGGGTGGCTCTGGGCCTCCATAAGCTACGCAGACGGCCGAGTCAGTGGGCTGCCAAAATCAGCAGTGAAGCAGTTAAACCAAGTCATTTCAGGCGTGGTTGATGCTCAGAAAGAGCGGGCACAGCAGGACAGAGCCGCAATCTTCACCAATACCTTCACGTTGATTCGAGGTTGGCTTGTCTCGGTCTCGAAGCAGATTGTGCAGGCCAAAGCAGAGAAGCGCTGGATCACGTCCGAGCAGCAGGATCAACTGACGCAACTGCGCCCCCTTGTCCCAATGACGAGTCCGCAACTGGACAAGCTGCTGCTGGATGTTGACCTGCAGCAGCGCACGAACACCAAGCCAGAAGAGGTTCAGCAGGCACTGCAGTATTGGCGTGCCAACTGGCAAAAGACTTGGGCAACGATCAACGAGAAGCACACTGTCCAGGAGCTGGCTGACAATCAGTTCTTGCTTGGAAACGTTGAGCGGAAACCGCTAACCGAAGAGCAGGCTCGCGCAGTCATATGCTTCGACAACCGCGTTCAGGTCGTCGCCTCCGCCGGCTCAGGAAAAACATCCGTGATGGTGGCCAAAGCTGCATACGCCATTCAACGAGGCTTCGCGCGCCCTGAAGAGATTGTGATGCTGGCCTTCAACAAGGATGCAGCAGAAGAACTTGCCGAACGAGCAAAGCGATCATTCGAGCGAGTTGGGATGGCAGGCGCTGCAGTGAGTGCGCAGACCTTCCACAAGCTCGGCCTGGACATTATCGGTGCGGTCACTAAGAAGAAGCCCAGCGTTCCCGATTGGGCCATCGAACAGAAGCAATCAATCGAAGTGCTATCCGACATCGTCGATAGGTTGAAGGACTCCTCGCCGGAATTTCGAATCCGCTGGGACTTGTTCCGATTAGTCTTCGGCCGTGACCTGCCATCGTTCCGGAATCGAAAAGACCAATCCTCTCCAGGCTCAGACACCAGCGATCGCACCTATACACTCCGTGGCGAATATGTCCGTAGCGTCGAGGAATGCATGATCGCCAATTGGCTCTTCTACAACGGGGTCAACTACGTCTATGAACCTCGCTACGAGCACGATACTGCGACCGAAACGCACCGTCAGTACCACCCAGATTTCTACTACCCCGAATTAGCCCTATACCACGAGCACTTTGCCCTGGACGGGAACGGGCAACCGCCTTCGGATTTCAAAAACTACCTTGAAGGCGTTAGGTGGAAGAGAGAGCAGCATGCAGTGCGCGGCACCAGCATGATCGAGACAACGTCCTTCCAGCTGCAGCAAAACACCTGGATCGAGCACCTGACGACGGAGTTAACGAAACGCGGAGTAGTTCTGGATCCAAACCCCGACCGCCCGATTCCTGCCAACGGCCAAGCGCCGATTGCCCATCAAACCCTTCTTCAACTGCTCCGCACCTTCATCACTCACACGAAGAGCAATTGCCTGACGGCAACAGACCTCTCAAAACGAATTGATCTTCTAGATAGAGACGCTTTCAAGCACCGCTATAGGATGTTCCTCGACATCCTCCTCCCGGTACTCGCAGCGTGGAACAAGAAGCTCTCTGACGACAAAGGTATCGACTTTGAGGACATGCTGAATCTGGCAGCCCAATACATTGAAGAGGGACGCTATCGCCCGCCCTATCGCCTAGTAATGGCAGATGAGTTTCAGGACGCTTCACGGGCTCGCGCCCGCCTCTGTCAGGCCCTAGTCAAAGCACCTGGCCGCTTCTTCTTTGCGGTGGGAGACGATTGGCAATCGATCAACCGCTTCGCCGGCGCCGATGTTTCGGTTATGACGAGCTTCAAGGAGCGATTTGGCTCTGGGCAGATACTGAGGCTCGAAAAGACGTTCCGCTGCCCTCAAGGTATTTGCGATGTCTCGAGTCAGTTCGTGAGCAAGAACCCGGCACAGCTGAAAAAACAGGTTCAGTCAGTCACTCCAGCTGTAGGCCCTACGCTGCAGGCTTATCAGGTTAAGACGCGCGACGAGACGAAAGAAGCAATCGCTACCTATCTCGCGTCGCTAGTTAAAGGGCTTCAGGATGGGTCGGTTCCTTCCAAGCCAGACGAGAAGATCAAGGTCTACGTACTGGGTCGATACAACCAAGACAGAAGGTATATTCCAGACAACTGGGCAACAGAATTTGGCCGGTACATAGATCTGTCCTTCCTCAGCATCCACCGATCAAAGGGGGCAGAGGCTGACTATGTAATTCTGCCGGCCATGGTTAGCACCAAGCGAAGCTATAGCTTCCCTAGCACCATTGCGGACGATCCAATTATGTCCTTAGCCATGCCAGGCGGAGAGACCTACCCCTTTGGAGAAGAACGGCGGCTGCTCTACGTCGCCCTTACCCGAGCGAAGCGATCAGTCGCCATGTTCACAGTGAAGAACCAGGTCTCTGTCTTCTTGAAGGAGCTTGTGAAAGACGGCGCAGTGAAGGTGATAGACCCTGAGGAGGGGCAGCCACAGCGACAGGCCTGTCCCGCTTGCAAGGTCGGCGAGATCGTAAAAAAGACCAGCAAATACGGGGACTTCTTAGCTTGCTCGAACTATCCAGCCTGCGAGTACAAGCCACCTAAGCGCGCCTCCGCGCCGAGGAAGACGACCTATAGGCGGTATCCGAAGCGAACCTTCTAGCCCAATTCGACCGCTTGCCGTGGGCTCCCTGCAGACATCCCCAAAAGGCTAGCTAGTTGTCGCCTCGGGCTCTTCGCTTAAGGGCTCGGACTTGGGTGCAAGCATCACCGAGTAGTGACCGCCTGGTTCCTGGATCGAGACCAACAGATCGTAGGTCTTGATCATGTCCAAGAGACCAGAGTGGCCATATGTTTTGGGCGAGAAAGCGGAGTCAGTTCGCTTCAAGTAATTGCCCAGAGAGCCCATCGACACCTTCCCATCGCTCGTATTGCTGGCCATCAGAGACACAGCTTCGACGACGAAGCGAGGCCTGAGCTTCACAGGAGATTTTGGCGGTTCGGCCTTCTTCGGCGCAGAGACGGCCACAGCATCGTTTGACGCATCCTGAGCTAGCTCCGGGCGGCTCCACTCGGAAAAGTGATCACTCGCGTTCCGGAGCGCAGCCGGAGTCTTTGACTCGCCAACAATGCAGACGACAGCCCCACGCTCTCTCAGCTTGCGGCACAGATAGGCAAAGTCCGAATCACTCGTAACTAAGCAGAACGTATCAGCACGCTCATCAAAGAGCGCTTCCATTGCATCAAGAGCAAGCGCGATGTCCGCGGTGTTCTTCCCCGCAGCATACTGATACTGCAGACACGGCGTGAACGCTTGTCGAACGAGAGCATCTTGCCAGCGATTGCCAAGCGTTGCGTGATTGCCATATCCACGGCGGAGCACCACACGCCCATACTGAGCTGCTACACGCAAAGCGTGTTCGAGTATGTCCGGAGAAACGTTATCGCAATCCACTAGCACCGCAACGCGCGAGTCAGCCTCTGAGTGGCCAGAATTCATCCCTGTCTCCTGAGTTAAATAACGCGAAGAACACCTGTCCTCATCCTGGAACTGAACCATACAGATGAGCCCATATCAACTCATCAAGAGCCCCCTCGATCATCATAAGCCCCTAGGTTAGGATCAGTGACCAATCGCTCCGGAGCCATTCCTATGGAGTGCCAGTTTCCTCAAGTTCGCGAACGCTTGAATGGTCGACGATTCGTACTAGCCCACCTCAGCCCTCAGTCTACTGAAGAGCAAGCTGTGTTCAGTTTCTCTGTTGAGGGCGACGAGATTTGGGGGTCGTTCCGCGGCGGGAAAATTGGAAATGGTAACGTGTATGGCAAGGCCAGAGGCCCAGACTCCCTGGAGCTTCTTTACCATTGCACAACCATTGATGGCGAAGAGCTTGCCGGCTGGTCTAGAGGTAAGGTGAAAGCTACCCCCTCAGGAGAAACCATTCTTTACATGGCATGGGGCTGGCTTTCGGCAGCAACGGGAGGTGAGGAACCAACCTACATCGAGCTCAACCATTAGCAGTTTGTTGAGCTCGTAGGGCAATAAAAAAGGCCGCTTTCGCGGCCTTTCGGTTACTTCTGAAGCCACGACTCGACTTTATCTGCGCCGTACTTCTCTTTCCAGGCTTTGAGAATTTTGTGGTTCCCACCTTTCGTCTCAACCACCTCACCAGTCTCAGCGTTCTTGTAGACCTTCAGAGCACGGGTTTTACGGGGGGCAGCTGCGCGGGCGCCACGACGACCATTCGATGCGGCAGACGGATCAAGGATCGCGACCACATCGTTGAGGCTCTTATCATAATCTTTCATGAGCTTCGTGAGCTTCTCTTCGAACTCAAGCTCTTTCTTCAGAGCACCATCGTGCTTCAGCGATTCAAGGTAGGCAATTTGGTCAGCCAGAGCCTTCTCTGCTGCACGGAACTCGGCGATTTTCGACATTTCTGGACACCAATATTGAATGTGTTATGAGTTTTTTAATTTAAGCACAAATTGTCAATTTACCTCAAATGTATTTCATTTAAAGTCATGTCAATCGACGGGCTCACTTCACGCACAAAATTGATGCCCATCTACGTTGATAGAGACTTAACGGCCTGTCTGAAAGGCTCAGGCGCTCTAACAGAAAATCGAGCATTGCCAGGCGCGGCCCTATTGAGATGAATGGTGATACCGGTGCTACGAAGCTGCTGTAACAAGGCTTCCGTGTCACCCTGAATCGCCCCTAGTTTCGTAGACACCTCCAAGCCTCATAATGAGGCCCATTAGGAGGTGCCATGAGCAACCAGCGTTACCCCGAAGAATTCAAAATCGAAGCGGTCAAGCAAGTGACCGAGCGCGG
>NZ_JAKSXG010000014.1:0-354638 GCF_022380625.1 Pseudomonas sp. DP-17 | reverse complement strand
GTCCGCGATGAGTCCGCACCGCGCCGGAAACCATCGCGGACGGAGTCCGCTCCTACGTAAATCCGAGCGCCGGAAGAAATTCGGCCATAAAAAAACGCCGCGATTCCAAAGGAATCGCGGCGCTCTCTTGACCGAACCGTCGGACGCTGCTTACTTCTCGACGAAGGCACGCTCGATCAGGTAATCCCCCGGCTCACCCATGCGCGGGGAGATCTGCAGGCCGAAGCTGTTCAGCACTTCGCTGGTCTCGTCGAGCATGCTCGGGCTGCCGCAGATCATCGCGCGGTCGTCCTGCGGGTTCATCGGCGGCAGGCCGATGTCGGCGAACAGCTTGCCGCTGCGCATCAGGTCGGTCTGGCGGCCCATGCTGTGGAACTCTTCGCGGGTCACCAGCGGGCAATAGATCAGCTTCTCTTTCACCATGTCGCCGAAGTACTCGTGCTCCGGCAGGACCTTGGTGATGAAGTCCGCGTAGGCCAGTTCGCTGACCCAGCGTACGCCGTGGACCAGGATGACCTTCTCGAAGCGCTCGTAGACTTCCGGGTCCTGGATGACCGACAGGAACGGCGCCATGCCGGTGCCGGTGCTCAGCAGGTACAGGTGCTTGCCAGGCTTGAGGTCGTCCAGCACCAGGGTGCCGGTGGGCTTGCGGCTGACCATCAGCTCGTCGCCTTCCTTCAGGTGCTGCAGACGCGAAGTGAGCGGACCGTCCGGGACCTTGATGCTGAAGAATTCCAGGTGCTCTTCGTAGTTCGGGCTGGCGATGCTGTACGCGCGCATCAGCGGACGACCGTTGACTTCCAGGCCGATCATCACGAACTGGCCGGTCTTGAAGCGCAGACCCGGATTACGGGTGGTCTTGAAGCTGAAGAGGGTGTCGTTCCAGTGGTGCACGCTGAGAACGCGCTCGGTGTACAGGTTGCTCATCAAGGACTCCTAGAGAAACGTGGCGCACCCCAGCAGATCCCGGACGTAGCGCAATTGCGCGACATTTTATAGGCGGCGACAATATCCGCAAAATAAATTATCTGGATATTGCTAATCCAAAACACAGATAAGGCCACTGAGTCGCCGCGAAAGGATACCGTCAGGTGCTTCCTACACCGGGGTGACGAAATGTCGCACTGCCCTCTCCGGAGCCCCTCTGAATGAAGTTCACCCTGCGCCAGCTCGAAGTCTTCGTCGCCGTCGCCCAGCAGGAAAGCGTCTCCCGCGCTGCCGAGGCGCTGTCCATGTCACAGTCGGCCACCAGCACCGCGCTGGGCGAGCTGGAGCGGCAGTTCGACTGCAAGCTGTTCGACCGCTCGGGTAAACGCCTGACCCTTAATGCCCTCGGCCGCCAGCTGCTGCCCCAGGCGGTTGCACTGCTCGACCGGGGCAGCGAGATCGAGAACATGCTCAACGGCAAGAGCGCCTTCGGCTCGCTGGACCTGGGTGCCACCCTGACCATCGGCAACTACCTGGCGACCCTGCTGATCGGCACCTTCATGCAGCGCCAGCCCGACTGCCGGGTGCGCCTGCACGTGCACAACACTGCCCACGTGGTGCAGCGCGTGGCGCACTACGAGCTGGACCTGGGTCTGATCGAAGGGGACTGTCAGCACCCGGACATCGCAGTGCAGCCGTGGATGGAAGACGAACTGGTAGTGTTCTGCGCACCGCAGCACCCACTCGCCCGTGAAGGCCGCGCGAGCCTGGAGCGGCTGACGGAGGAGGCGTGGATCCTGCGCGAACAGGGTTCGGGGACGCGGCTGACCTTCGACCAGGCCATGCGTCACCACGTGGAGCCGCTGAACGTGCGGCTGGAGCTGGAACATACCGAGGCGATCAAGCGTGCGGTGGAATCGGGGCTGGGGATCGGCTGCATCTCGCGCCTGGCCCTGCGCGACGCCTTCCGCCGCGGCAGCCTGGTGGCGGTGGAAACCCCCGACCTGGACCTGCGTCGGCAGTTCTACTTCATCTGGCACCGGCAGAAGTACCAGACCGCGACCATGCGCGAATTCCTCGAACTGTGCCGCAGCGAAACCGCCGGGGTGACCCGCAGCGACGACATCGTCCTGCCGATGATTCCCTGACGCGAAATCGGGCTGTGTGCAGGGCGGATAACCTGGAACCGGTGATCCGCCCTGCGCGGCGGATACCTTGCCGTGCTATGCGCCCTTCAGAGCGATCGGCCGAGCATTCTTCAGCCTAAAAGAACGCCTGCCCAGGTCACGGTAATGATGGTCAGCGCCACGAACTGGGCAGCGCTGCCCATGTCCTTGGCGTTTTTCGACAGCGGATGGCGCTCCAGCGAAACCCGGTCCACCACCGCCTCGATGGCGGAGTTGAGCAGTTCCACGATCAGCGCCAGCAGGCACACCGCGATCAGCAGCGCGCGCTCGCCACGGGTGACGTCGAAGAAGAACGACAGCGGGATCAGGATGACGTTGAGCAGCACCAGCTGGCGGAAGGCCGCTTCACCCTTGAAGGCGGCGGCGAAGCCAGCCAGGGAATAGCCGGCGGCATTGAAGATGCGTTTCAGGCCGGTCTGGCCCTTGAAGGGGGAAGCGGACACGTGCGGTTCTCACAGGCAAAGATCGCGGCACTCTATACCAGCGATCGTCAAAAAGGGGTCAAGGCCATTACAGAATGTGACATCCCGAAGCCGGGATGTGACGGGCCTCAGGCCCCCGGCACCGATTCCATCTGCGCCAGCAGCAGCGCCGCCTGGGTGCGGGTGCGCACGTTCAGCTTGCGGAAGATCGCAGTGACGTGTGCCTTCACGGTGGCCTCGGAGACACTCAGCTCGAAGGCGATCTGCTTGTTCAGCAGGCCCTCGCAGACCATGGTCAGCACGCGGAACTGCTGTGGGGTAAGGCTGGCGAGACCGGCGCTGGCAGCGCGCACGTCCTCGCTCATCTCGGTCACGGCATCCACCTGCGGCGGCCACCAGACCTCACCGTCGAGCACCGAGCGCACAGCCTGCTGCAGCACGCTCAGTTCACTGGACTTGGGGATGAAGCCGCTGGCGCCAAACTCGCGGGAGCGCTGCACCACGGCGGCATCTTCCTGGGCCGAGACCATCACCACCGGAATCTGCGGGTACTGTCCGCGCAACAGCACCAGGCCGGAGAAGCCGTAGGCGCCGGGCATGTTCAGATCCAGCAGTACCAGGTCCCAGTCGGCCTTCTCGTTCAGGCGAGTCTCCAGCTCTGCGATACTTGCCGCCTCGGACAGTCGCGCCTCGGGGCCAAGACCGATGGTCAGGGCCTGGTGCAGGGCACTGCGGAACAGCGGGTGATCGTCAGCGATCAGGATCTCGTAGGAAGCCATGAATTTTCCTTGAAGGCCGCGCCTAAGTCCGCCGTGGATAACGGCCAGGCTTGCGCAGGAAAGGTCGGAGCACGGATAGAGCACTACTTGTCACATTGTACGCAAAGACCACCCTCGGTGTCCGCCGCGAATACATGCCAGGCAGTACTTACACCCTCGCCTGAAAGCCCCTGCCACTGTGCCCGCCGACACAGGCCTCCCCTTTCCAAAGGCCCGTCGTTGCGGCAGAGTTCCGCTTTTTTTCCTGCCCGTTACGAGAACAAGATGAAAAGCCATGCGCTGCGCGCCGATTTCCTGATGCTGTTTACCGCGATGATCTGGGGGGTCTCCTTCGTCGCGCAACGCCTCGGGATGGATGCCATCGGTCCCTTCCTCTATACCGGCCTGCGCTTCACCCTTGGCGCCCTGGCGCTGCTGCCGCTGCTGGCCTGGTCGAGCAAGCGCGGCGCCCAGCCGTTCAACCGAGGCATGATCCTGGCCGGCCTGGCCATCGGCACCGCGCTGACCGTTGGAATCAACCTGCAACAGGTCGGCCTGATGTTCACCAGCGTGACCAACTCCGGCTTCATCACCGGCCTGTATGTGATCATCGTGCCGCTGCTCGGCCTGCTGATCGGCCATCGCGCCGGCATGGGTACCTGGCTGGGCTGCGCACTGGCCGTGACCGGCATGGCGATGCTGAGCATCGGGCCGGGCTTCCACGTCGCTTCCGGCGACTGGCTGCAGCTGACCGGCGCCTTCGTCTGGGGCGGCCACGTGCTGCTGGTGGGCCTGTTCGCCAGCCGCTACGACCCGATCCGCCTGGCCTTCCTGCAGTTCGCCACCTGTGCGGTGGTGAGCATGATCCTGGCGTTGGTATTCGAGGAAATCCATCTGGACGCCATCATCCAGGCCGGCCCCGCCCTGCTCTACGGTGGCCTGTTCGGCGTTGCCACCGGCTTCACCCTGCAGGTCATCGCGCAGAAGCACGCCATTGCCTCCCACGCGGCGATCATCCTCTCGCTGGAAGCCGTGTTCGCCGCCATCGCCGGCGCACTGTTCCTCAACGAGACCCTGCATGTGCGTGGTTATTTCGGCTGCGCGCTGATGCTCGCCGGCATGCTGGTCGCTCAGCTGTGGCCGAAGAAGGCCGAGCTCAAGGCCGCCTGAGGCAGCAGACTCCCCGGTAGGAGCGGACTTCGTCCGCTCCTACGCCCGTCTTGGTTGCAGGAACGCGCCATGCGCGTGATCGCGTGCAGGGCACGCTCCTGAAGGTTGAACGCCGATGATCCGGTTCAGTGCCGGATAAAGGGCTTCAACGCCTGATGCGCCGGGCTCTGCTCGTCCAGCGGCTGCTGGCGCTTGGAGCCCAGGTAGCGCTCGCTGAACACATCCAGGTAGGCATCCAGTGCGTCCCCGGCGCGCCGGTCGCCGGCCAGGCCCAGGCATAGCGCGGCAACCTCCGCGGTGCACAGGTGCTCGTCGAACTTGGAGCGACGCAGGCGATAGCGCGACAGCGCGTCGGGGGTGATGCTCAGCACCGGGAAGCGGTCCAGGTACGGGCTCTTGCGGAACATCTTACGCGCTTCGTTCCAGGTGGCGTCGAGCAGGATGAACAGCGGGCGCCTGCCGTCCTGCGGCGCCACCGTGGTGACCACGCGCTCAGGCTGGACGAACTCACCGGGGAACACCACGTACGGCTGCCATTGCGGGTCGTCGAGCAACGCCAGCAGCGCTGGGTCGACTTCGATACGCGACCAGCCGAAGGCCCAGGTCTCAGGCACGGTTTCGGCGATCAGCCAGCCCGTATTGCTCGGCTTGAGCGGTTCGGTGTCGAACATCACCAGGCACATCGCCGAGTTGGACTGGACCTGCGGGCGTAGGCTGCACATGCAGTAGTTCGGCCGCAGGCGGCAACCTGGGCAGCGCGGCGAGCGCGAGCCACGGGCGAAAAACGGCTTGATGCAGCGGGCCAGGCGCTCATCGCGAAGGCGGGCGACGGCGTGGCTCATGCTGCAGCCGCCGGGATGTGGGAAAGCGGACGGGACATCGAAGGCTCAAACGGGACGATGGTTGCGGACCGCCGATTGTACCAGAGCCCTGGCTAGCCCCCTCGCACCACCGACTGTCGATCGGCACGGCGAAGAATATGCCTCCTTCCTTGACCCATTTGGCGACCCTGCAGGCCGGATAGCGGCCTGCGGCAATCGAATCTCGGCAGGCAGGTCGTTTTCAGGGACAATAGGCGGCTGTAATGGCCCGCGAACCCGGAAGGTTCGCCACGGTCGAATCGGCACCATTGTCAGGAGATGCCCATGCTGCGCCTCACCGCCCTCGCCCTCTGCCTCGTCATTCCCGTCGCGCATGCCGCGTCGAAGAAGGACTTCGAACTGACCCAGACCCTGGAAAAGGTCGCCAAGGAAAGCAGCGAAGGCACTCCGCGCGCGATCAACGAGGACATCCTCGACCAGGGCTACACCGTCGACGGCCCGCAGTTGATCAACCACCTGAGCGTGCGCGCCAGCCATGCCGAGCGCATGCGCGAGAACCCCGACAGCGTGCGCAGCCAGCTGGGCGACAGCGTCTGCAGCAACACCGCCTACCGCCAGCTGCTGGCCGAGGGTGCGATCCTCACCTACAGCTTCACCGAGTACAAGACCAACGCGCCGGTCGCTACCGAGCGCTTCGACGCCGGCAGCTGCAAGATCAAGCTGAAGAAATAAATCGCACCCATGCTCGACAAGGAACAGTTGCTGAAGATCGCGCGCACGCCGATGCCCTTCGGCAAGTACCAGGGCCGCATGCTGGTGGACCTGCCCGACGAGTACCTGCTGTGGTTCTACAAGAAGGGCCAGTTCCCGCCCGGGGAACTGGGCCGGCTGATGCAGTTGACCCTGGAACTGAAGATCGACGGCCTCGACGGCCTGATCAAGCCGCTCAAGCGTTGAGGCCCGCGCAACCGCCCACCGACGGTTGCGCCAGCGCCCGTCAGCGCAGGACGGCCGGGTTTTCCTTGCCGGCCACCGCTGCCGCTTCGTCCGGCGCCAGCAAGGCGCTGCGCGGCACGTCCAGCAACCGCGCGCAGGCTGCCAGCACGTGGGCCCAGCTGCAGCGGTTGGCGAACAGCATGCCGGCCTCGTCCAGCGTACCGCCCTGGTTGCGGTAGCCCAGCACCGCCGTCTTCAATGCATCCGGCAGGATCGGCCAGAGGTGCCCGCGCGCCACTTCCGGGCGCATGTGGGTGAGCAGCACACGTCGTTCGTAGTGATCGGGGAACAGCCGCATGGCGATGGACTCATCCGTCAGCGCTTGCAGCTCCCAATTGTCACGCGGCGCGCGGAAGCGCCCCGGCTCCTGCAGATAGACCAGCCGGTAAGGATAACCCGCCTCCTCCAGCCGCAACGCGGCGCGACGCATCTCGGCCAGTTGGTAACTGCCGTTGGCGATCAGCAGCAACGGCTCGGCACCGGGGTGCTCGTCCATCAGGATCGCGCCATCGCGGGCCAGTTGCTCGGCCTGGGCCTGGGTGAATACCGATGGCCGCTCGCGCTTGGGCACTACGACGCAGGCCAGTTGCCCGCGACTGCGGTAGATGTCCGGCAACAAAGCCAGGTGGCTGTTGTGGTCAGCCGGGAAGACCACCCGCACCATGTCGCTCATCTCGCCCAGCAGCGCTTCGCAGAAGGTGGTGTCCTGGTGCGACTGCTGGTTCTTGCCGTTCTCCCAGGTGTGCGATGTCGCCACCAGCGGCCAGCCTAGCCAGCCCGCCGCCCGCCCGGCTTCCTTCTGCTGGCGCGCGAAGATCAACGCCTGGCGCACCGCGCCGAGCATCTTCACGCAGAAAGCTTCATAGCTGGCCACCAGGTTCAGTCCGCCCTGGTTGGCCAGGCAGGCGGAAACCACCGCTTCCTCGTTGAGCGCAGTGATAATCCGGCCATCCACCGCCTCCAGATCGTTTTCCGGCTCGCTCACCCGGTGCCGCAGCGCCTTGAGCACGCTGCCCAGACGATTGCTCGCCAGCTCGTCCGGGTTGCCGACACGAGCGCGCAGGTCCGGGTTGGCGCTGCACAGATCGACATAGAAACGATCCAGTGCGGCCATAGGCGAGCATTCGTCGTTGCGGTAATGCAGCGGCGGAATCGAAGGCTCGATGGGCCTACGCACAGCCAATGGGTTGTCCCGCTCCAGCACCCTGCCTTTGCGCGACGCAGCGAACAGGCCACAGGCCCCGGCGAGCTCTTCCGGCTCGACCCAGAGCGGCGCCGCATGCTGGTTGAACAGGTCGCGCGCTTCGTCATCCACGCTGGGGTTGCCCGGCAACGGCAGGTTGTGCGCCGCGTTGCTGCCGGCACCGTAGAAGCCGTAGCCCTTGGTCGTCTCGGCAATGCCATAGGGAATCGGCAGCGGATAGCGCAGGATGCCGCGCTCCTTCTCGTCGACGCGGTGTTGCAGACGCTCTTCCATTTCCCACAGGGCGCAGACGAAAGCCGCCGGGTCACGGCCGTCGAAACTGATCGGATCGAAGCCGCAGCGACGCAGGTGCAGCCTGAAGCCTTCCAGTCCTTCGTGGGTGCCCAGGTCGGTACGCTGCTCGATGCGCCGGCCATTGGCGATCATCACCGGCAGCGCCGCGCCGCAGTCCTCGGCGCGCCACCAACGGGGAATCCAGTCGCTGCCGCGCTGCTCTTCGGCGGCGCCATCGGAGAGGAAGGCGACCAGGGTCTCGCCCGGCAACGGCATGTGCGCATACATCAGCTCGGCGAACCCGAGGTAGCCGCCTTCGGCAATGCCGCCGGCCGTGTGCGGATTGACATGGCTGCCCAACGGCGCGGCGACCTTGCCTTCGGGCGTCTGGGCGTAGCTGTAGAAGTCCTGCACCAGCCGGTCCAGCCCCGCCTCACCGTCGCCGTAGGCAGCGGCCTGTTCCGGATGCAGGTTACCGGTGAGCACATTGAGTGCATCGATTGCCGCCACACAATGCCCCTGGCCCATCAGCCAGCCGCGGGTCTTGCCGCTCAGGGCATTCAGGGCGAGGTAACCGGCATAGGCCGGCACCATGTTGAGCGCACCGCCGGTATGCCCCTCGGGCTGCGCCTTGAAATCCTCGGCCTGCAAGGGTGCGCCATCGAGACGGACGCGCCTGGCGTAGGTCATGTGCACCACCAGCCAGAGGCCGGCGCAGGTCAGGCAGTCCAACGCGCTGAATAGCCGATAGACACTGGCCAGATCAGGCTGCAGGCCGTACTGGACCAATTGATGAGCGACACGAAAGACCGCCGCCTGGGTCTGCACGCTATGCTGAAGCGGACCACGGCCTCGCAGCCAGCGGGCATATTCCGGCTCGACTGCCGCATGGGCGGCAAGCTCCTCGGGGCTTGGCAGGATCTGTGACATGTCGGCTCTCCCTTGGCTATAGCGGAAAGTCTAGGTCGCCACAGATCGGACGGGCGCTGACATGTATCAACGACCGTCCCGACCAATCGGGCAAGGCTGAAAGAAATTTCCCACAAGGAGACGACATGGCGCTTCTGACCTTCATCGGCGCGATCCAGGAAGTCACCGGTTCCTGCTACCTGCTGGAAACCCGCGATGGCATCCGCGTGCTGCTCGAATGCGGGATGCGCCAGGGGCGCAGCGGCAACCAGGGCACCCGCGAAAACGAGGCGACCAACCGCACGCCCTTCCCCTTCGATCCGAAGGAACTGGACGCCGTCGTTCTGTCCCACGCCCACCTCGACCACAGCGGCCTGTTGCCGCGCCTGGCGAAGGAAGGCTACAAGGGGCCGATCTACGCCACCGAATCCTGCTGCGACCTGCTGGAGCTGATGCTGATGGACTCTGCGCATCTCCAGGAAAAGGACGCCGAGTGGGAGAACAAGTGGCGCGCGCGCCTGGGCAAGCCGCCAGTCACGCCGCTGTACACGGTGGAAGACGCTTCCCGCGCCCTGAACCAGCGCCGCCGCGTCAGCTACGGCAGCACGGTGGACGTGGCGCGGGGCATTCGAGTGACCTTCCACAACGCCGGGCACATCCTCGGCTCAGCCATCGTCGAGCTGGAAATCCATGAGTTCGGCTCGACCCGCCGTCTGGTGTTCTCCGGCGACCTGGGCAGCACCTGCTCCCCGCTGATGCGCACGCCGACGCCGCTCACCCGCGCCGACGTGGTACTGCTGGAATCCACCTACGGCGACCGCGACCACCGCGATGCCAACGACACCCTCCTGGAGCTGGCCGGCATCCTGCAGCGCGCGCAGAACGAGGGCGGCAACGTGCTGATCCCGTCGTTCGCCGTGGGCCGCACCCAGGACCTGATCTACTACCTCGGGCGCTTCTACCAGGAGGGCCGCCTGCCGCAGCAGGTGGTCTACCTCGACAGCCCCATGGCGGCCCGAGCCAACAGTATCTATCTGCAGCACATCGGCGAGATCGCCGACGTCGATCGCGAATACATGCGCGGCACCGGCACGGCCCAGGTCGGCGAGTGGCTGCCAATCCTGCGCACCACCCAGAGCGCCGACGAATCCATGGCGCTGAATCGCATCAAGAGCGGCGCCATCATCATCGCCGGCAGCGGCATGTGCACCGGCGGGCGCATCGTCCACCACCTCAAGCACAACCTCTGGCGCGAGGAGTGCCACATCATCTTCCCCGGCTTCCAGGCCAAGGGCACGCTGGGCCGTGCCATCGTCGACGGTGCGCAGACCGTGCGCATCCTGCGCCAGCGCATCAGCGTGAAAGCGCAGATCCATACCCTCGGCGGATTCTCCGCTCACGCGGGACAATCACAATTAATTCAGTGGGTTGGCCACTTCGAGAACAAACCCGAGCTATACCTGATACATGGCGAGCGGGAAAAGATGGATGCACTCAAGGGTGCACTCCAGGATCGCCTGAACTGGACGGCCAACATTCCGGAGCCTGGAGACCGGATCGCCATCTGAAATCGAGGCCTCACCGACTGTCACACCCCGCGTGCCAGACTGGGCTGGCCTCCTGCTGAACCCTGCGCGTGCGGCGAAGCGCCAATGCACCAACGCCAGAGCCACCCTGCGTGGCCGGCGCCGCCCATGGACAGGCGATCAGGGGTTGATGAACAAGGAGTATCAACATGCCCTATGAACCCGACGACTACCTCTCCAGACACTTCCAGACCAGCGGCACCGACCTTGCGCAGAAAATCGAGGAACTGGCCGAACTGGCTGCCCCCGGCAATAGCCAGAACCTGCCGCTCTACCGCGAGATGCTCACCACCGTGGCCCGCATGGCCCAGGCCGACCGCAACCGCTGGGACGCCAAGATCATGCTGCAGACCCTGCGCGAGATGGAGCACGCCTTCAGCACCCTGGAGCAGTTCAAGCGTCGCCGCAAAGTCACGGTTTTCGGCTCGGCGCGCACGCCGGCCGACCACCCCGTTTATGCCCTGGCCCGTGAACTGGGCGAAACCCTCGCGCGCTATGACCTGATGGTCATCACTGGCGCTGGCGGCGGCATCATGGCTGCCGCCCACGAAGGGGCCGGGTTGGAAAACAGCCTCGGCTTCAACATCACCCTGCCCTTCGAACAGCACGCCAACCGCATCGTGGACGGGACCAGCAACCTGCTGTCGTTCCACTTCTTCTTCCTGCGCAAGCTGTTTTTCGTGAAGGAGGCCGATGCCCTCGTGCTCTGCCCCGGCGGCTTCGGCACGCTGGATGAGGCGCTGGAAGTGCTCACCCTGATCCAGACCGGCAAGAGCCCGCTGGTACCGGTGGTCCTGCTCGACCAGCCGGGCGGGCATTACTGGGATCACGCCCTGGAGTTCATCAAGGAGCAGTTGGAGGACAATGGCTACATCCTGCCCAGCGACATGAACCTGATGACGCTGGTGCACACTGCCGAGGAAGCCGCCGAGGAAATCGCCCAGTTCTATAGCAACTTCCACTCCAGCCGCTGGCTCAAGGACCGCTTCGTGATCCGCCTCAATCACCCGCTGAGCGTACGGGCACTGCAGTTGCTGGAGCGCGAATTCGGCAGCCTGTGTGTCACCGATGGCTTCCACCAGCAGCCCTACAGCGAATCCGAACTGGATGAGCCGGAATTTTCCCATCTCACCCGCCTGGCCTTTGCTTTCAATGGCCGCGACCAGGGGCGCTTGCGGGAGCTGCTGAACTTCATCAACCAGCCGGAAAACTGGGAGCGCTGATTTTCCGAACGCAGAAACGATGAAGGCACCCTGTTGGGTGCCTTCATCGTTCAATCATCTGATCGTCGACCACTGAGAAGCCGGCTGATGGCTTCCATCGAGTAGCCTCTATAGCTCAGGAACCTGCCCTGCTGGGCTCGCTCGCGAGCATCCTGCGGCAGCCGGGCGAACTTGCGGCGCCATGCTTCACGCAGGTTTTCGTTCCAGTCGACGTCCGACTCATTCAGCGCACCGTCAATCTCGCCACGGGGCAAACCGCGCTGCGACAGCTCCTCGCGAATCCGTACCGGACCGTATCCGGCTCGCGCACGGCTGGCAATGTAGCTCTCCAGGTAACGACTTTCGTTGAGCAACCCCTCCTCCGCCAGACGGTCGAGAGCGGGGTCGATCAGGTCCTGCGTCGCACCGCGTTGCCGCAGCTTGCGCGAGAGCTCAGCCCGGCCATGCTCGCGTCTTGCCAGCAGGTCCATGGCGACCCGCCGCACCGCGACGGGGTTATCGAGCTCGACGGCCATCGGCTATCAGTAGTCGGCTTCAGCTTCTGCTTCGGCTTCCGCCGCGGCGAGCTCAGCCTTGGTCGGCGGAGTCTGCTTGGACAGCAGCTGATCACGGATAGCCTTGTCCAGAGTGGTGCAGACTTCGGCGTTGTCTTCCAGGAACTTGGCGGCATTGGCCTTGCCCTGACCGATCTTGCTGCCCTGGTAGCTGTACCAGGCGCCGGACTTCTCGATCAGGCCCAACTGCACGCCCAGGTCGATGATCTCGCCGGTACGGTAGATGCCACGGCCGTACATGATCTGGAATTCGGCCTGGCGGAACGGCGGAGCGACCTTGTTCTTCACGACCTTGACGCGGGTTTCGCTGCCGACCACCTCGTCACCTTCCTTCACAGCGCCGGTACGGCGGATGTCGAGACGGACCGAGGAGTAGAACTTCAGCGCGTTACCGCCGGTGGTGGTTTCCGGGTTGCCGAACATCACGCCGATCTTCATGCGGATCTGGTTGATGAAGATGACCAGGCAGTTGGCGTTCTTGATGTTGCCGGTGATCTTGCGCAGCGCCTGGGACATCAGGCGGGCCTGCAGGCCGACGTGCTGATCGCCCATCTCGCCTTCGATTTCGGCTTTCGGTACCAGGGCCGCCACGGAGTCGACAATGATCACGTCAACGGCGTTGGAGCGCACCAGCATGTCGGTGATTTCCAGGGCCTGCTCGCCGGTGTCCGGCTGGGAAACCAGCAGGTCATCAACGTTGACACCCAGCTTGCCGGCGTAGTCCGGGTCCAGCGCGTGTTCGGCGTCGACGAAAGCGCAGGTGGCGCCGATTTTCTGGGCCTGGGCGATGACCGACAGGGTCAGCGTGGTCTTACCCGAGGACTCCGGACCATAGATCTCGACGATACGGCCGCGCGGCAGACCGCCGATGCCCAACGCGATGTCCAGGCCCAGCGAGCCGGTGGAGATGGCGGGAATCGCCTGGCGCTCATGGTCGCCCATGCGCATGACCGCGCCTTTGCCGAATTGGCGTTCGATCTGTCCCAGGGCCGCAGCCAGGGCGCGCTTCTTGTTGTCGTCCATTGAAGTCCTCGCGAAGTCAGGCGGCCGGGCGGCCACGAACAACTGTATAAGTAGCCAGTATTATTCCACAGGGCAAGCCGCTCGCCTACCCCTGAATGGGATTTTCCCCGTCCGCCAGTCGCAACAGCCCTTCCAGAGCGGTCGCCACGGTCTGCCGGCGTACAGCTTCCCGATCACCGGCATAAAGACGGCGTTCGCTGAACACCTGTTCGCCTTTCCTCCAGGCCAGCCAGACGGTGCCCACCGGTTTCTCGGCAGAGCCGCCGTCCGGCCCGGCAATTCCGCTCACCGCCACGGCAATATCCGCCCCGCTACGCGGCAGGGCGCCGGCCACCATCGCCTCCACCACTTCCCGGCTCACGGCGCCGACTCGCCCGAACAACTCGGCCGGCACGTCCAGTTGGCGCGTCTTCTGGTGGTTGGAATAGGTGACGTACCCCGCCTCGAACCAGGCGGAGCTTCCGGAGATACGCGTGATCGCCTCGGCGATCCCTCCACCGGTGCAGGACTCGGCCGTGGTGACGCGCAGCCTGTTGGCGGCGAGCCGCGCGCCCAATCGGGATGAGAGGTCAGTAATAAAGGAATCGGTGACGGGCACAGTGCGCTCCGGGGTTAAAGAAGGCCAGGCGGATACCGTACACTAGGCGCTTTTGCATGTTGAAGCCGGACAGCCAGAAGCCATGAGTCAGAGCGACCTCTCCGCCCACACACCGATGATGCAGCAGTACTGGAAGCTGAAGAACCAGCACCCGGACCAACTGATGTTCTACCGCATGGGCGACTTCTACGAGCTGTTCTACGAGGACGCCAAGAAGGCCGCCAAGCTGCTGGACATCACCCTGACCGCACGGGGCCAGTCGGCCGGCAATTCCATCCCCATGGCCGGCATTCCCTTCCATTCCGCCGAGGGCTACCTGGCCAAGCTGGTGAAGCTCGGCGAGTCGGTGGTGATCTGCGAACAGATCGGCGACCCGGCCACCAGCAAGGGACCCGTAGAGCGCCAGGTAGTGCGCATCCTGACTCCCGGCACCGTCAGTGACGAAGCGCTGCTCGACGAGCGCCGCGACAACCTGATCGCCGCCGTACTGGGCGATGAGCGCCTGTTCGGCCTGGCCGTTCTGGACATCACCAGCGGCCGCTTCAACGTCCAGGAAATAAAAGGCTGGGAGACCCTGCTGGCCGAACTGGAACGCCTGAATCCCGCCGAGCTGCTGATCCCCGACGATTGGCCACAGGGCCTTCCGGCGGAAAAGCGACGGGGCTCGCACCGCCGCGCACCCTGGGACTTCGATCGCGACTCGGCGAAAAAGAGCCTGTGCCAGCAATTCGGCGTACAGGACCTCAAGGGCTTCGGCTGCCAGGAGCTGACCCTGGCCATCGGCGCCGCCGGCTGCTTGCTGACCTACGCCAAGGAAACCCAGCGCACCGCCCTGCCCCACCTGCGCAGCCTGCGTCATGAGCGTATCGACGACACTGTGATCCTCGACGGCGCCACCCGTCGCAACCTTGAGCTGGACATCAACCTCGCAGGCGGTCGCGACAACACCCTGCAATCGGTGGTCGACCGCTGCCAGACTGCCATGGGAAGCCGACTGCTGACCCGCTGGCTGAACCGCCCGTTGCGCGACCGCGCCGTGCTCGAAGCCCGCCAGGACTCCATCACCTGCCTGCTGGAGCGCTATCGCTTCGAAATCCTTCAGCCGCAACTGAAGGAAATCGGCGACGTCGAGCGCATCCTCGCCCGTATAGGTCTGCGCAACGCCCGCCCTCGCGATCTGGCCCGCCTGCGAGATGCCCTCGCGGCGTTACCCGCATTGCAAAGCGGCATGACCGAGCTTGAGGCTCCGCATCTGGGCGAACTTGCCAACAGCATTCGCACCTACCCGGAACTGGCGGACCTGCTGGCCCGCGCAGTCATCGAGAACCCGCCAGCCGTGATCCGCGACGGCGGCGTCATTGCCCGCGGCTACGATGCCGAGCTGGACGAACTGCAGATGCTCAGCGAGAACGCGGGGCAGTATCTGATGGACCTCGAGACTCGCGAAAAGGCCCGCACCGGACTGCCGAATCTGAAAGTCGGGTACAACCGCATCCACGGTTACTACATCGAACTGCCTCGTGTGCAGGCCGAACAGGCTCCGGCCGACTACATCCGTCGCCAGACCCTGAAGGGCGCAGAGCGCTTCATCACCCCGGAACTTAAAGCCTTCGAAGACAAGGCACTGTCAGCCCAGAGCCGCGCCCTGGCTCGCGAGAAGCAGCTCTACGAAGAACTGCTGGAACTGCTGATCGGCCAACTGGCACCGCTGCAGGATACTGCCGCCGCCCTGGCCGAACTGGACGTGCTGTCCAACCTGGCCGAGCGCGCGCTGAACCTCGACCTGAACCGCCCGCGCTTCGTCGAAGAGTCCGGCATCCTCATCGAGCAGGGCCGCCACCCGGTGGTCGAGCAGGTGCTGGATACACCCTTCGTCGCCAACGACCTGAACCTCGACGAGGACACCCGCATGCTGGTGATTACTGGCCCGAACATGGGTGGTAAATCAACCTATATGCGGCAAACGGCGCTGATCGTGCTGCTTGCGCACATCGGCAGCTTCGTACCGGCCGCGCGTTGCGAACTGTCTCTCGTGGATCGCATCTTCACCCGGATTGGCTCGTCCGACGACCTCGCCGGCGGTCGCTCCACCTTCATGGTGGAAATGAGCGAAACCGCGAATATCCTGCATAACGCCAGCGACCGCAGCCTGGTCCTCATGGATGAAGTGGGCCGCGGCACCAGCACCTTCGACGGCCTGTCGCTGGCATGGTCCGCCGCTGAACATCTGGCCAGACTGCGCGCATTCACTTTGTTCGCGACTCATTATTTCGAGCTGACCGTGCTGCCCGAAAGCGAGCCTGCGGTGGCCAACGTTCACTTGAACGCCACCGAACACAACGAGCGCATCGTGTTCCTGCACCATGTACTGCCGGGGCCGGCCAGCCAGAGTTACGGCCTGGCCGTCGCCCAACTGGCCGGCGTGCCGGGTGCGGTAATTCAGCGCGCCCGCGAGCATCTGTCGCGCCTGGAGACCACCAGCCTGCCTCACGAAGCACCGCGCTCGAGCGATCCGAAAAGCCCGGCGCCACTGCAGAGCGACCTGTTCGCCAGCCTGCCGCACCCAATAGTCGAAGAGCTGATGCGTGTCAGCCCCGATGACCTGACGCCGCGTCAAGCTCTCGAATTGTTATATGCATGGAAGATGCGGGTCTGACGGACCACTGGACAAGCTGCTAGAATCGCGCGCGCTTAGCCGCCCGCCTGAGGAGAAAATTAGAAATGACCTTCGTCGTCACCGACAACTGCATCAAGTGCAAATACACCGACTGCGTGGAAGTATGCCCGGTGGACTGCTTCTACGAAGGCCCGAACTTCCTGGTCATCCACCCGGATGAGTGCATCGACTGCGCCCTGTGCGAACCGGAGTGCCCGGCACAGGCTATCTTCTCCGAGGACGAAGTCCCGGATGGCATGCAGGAATTCATCGAGCTGAACAAGGATCTGGCCGATGTATGGCCAAACATCACCGAGAAGAAGGATTCTCTGCCGGACGCCGAAGAGTGGGACGGCAAGCCGAACAAGATGCAGTACCTGGAGCGCTGATCTTCAGCACCTCCAGAAATGGAAAAGGCCCGCCTAGCGCGGGCCTTTCTGCATCCGGGACATCATTTTCTGCAGGCAAAAAAAGGGGCGGGATAACCCGCCCACTCTTTCTTCCCTTCTTCATCATCCTGATGAACCGCATCCTGCGGGGGTCCTGACCGACATCCTTACCGGCCTGCGCCTTTCCGTGTACGCAGGAGTGATATTACCCGCATGCCGGAACGCGGCAACTGGGGCATTTCGGCGCACTTACCGCTTCCGGTGCCCGATCACCGAAATAAAATTATTATAAAACAACAGGTTACTGAAATAAGAGGTTAGAGCTGGCTACACTTCAGGCTGAACACTCACACACCGTGTAAGCGAATGCTTACATCGCAACGCATAAAAAAGCCCGGAATCACCCGGGCTTTTTCGTTGTCGACCTGGACGCTACTGGAACAGTGCGTCGCTCGACAGGCCGTTTTTCTCGAGGATCTCGCGCAGGCGCTTGAGCGCTTCGACCTGGATCTGCCAAACGCGCTCACGAGTCAGGCCGATTTCCTGGCCGACCTCTTCCAGCGTGCTGCTTTCATGGCCACGCAATCCGAAGCGGCGAATCACCACCTCGCGTTGCTTGTCGGTGAGTTCAGATAGCCACTGGTCGATGCTCTCACTCAGATCGTCGTCCTGCAGCAGTTCGCAGGGATCGGTGGGGCGATCATCGGTCAGGGTGTCGAGCAGGGTCTTGTCCGAATCCGGGCCAAGGGAAACATCTACCGATGTCACCCGCTCGTTCAGACCAAGCATCCGCTTGACCTCTTCCACCGGCTTCTCGAGCAGGTTGGCGATTTCCTCGGGCGACGGCTCATGGTCCAGCTTCTGGGTCAGCTCGCGAGCGGCCCGCAGATAGACATTGAGTTCCTTCACCACGTGGATCGGCAACCGGATGGTGCGGGTCTGGTTCATAATGGCCCGCTCGATAGTCTGACGAATCCACCAGGTTGCGTAGGTGGAGAAGCGGAAACCGCGCTCGGGGTCGAATTTCTCCACCGCGCGGATCAGCCCGAGGTTACCCTCTTCGATCAGGTCGAGCAGGGAAAGGCCGCGGTTGACGTACCGTCGCGCGATCTTCACCACCAGACGCAGGTTGCTTTCGATCATTCGCCGCCGGCCGGCTGGGTCGCCCTTCTGCGCAAGGCGCGCGAAGTGGACTTCTTCTTCCGGAGTCAGGAGCGGCGAGAAACCGATTTCATTCAGATACAACTGGGTCGCGTCGAGCGCCCGAGTGTAGTCGATGTGCTTGTGTTGCTTGAGAGAGGAGAGTGAGGTGGCTTTAGGAGTAACTCGAAGCGATACCTGCTCTTCGGCAAATGACTCTTCGAGGATGACGCCGGGCTCCAGCAGGAGCACTTCATCATCGACGTCAAACTCCGGCCCTTCTTTTTTAAGTGCCATGTCGTTATCCCTTGCTGAGTTCGACAACAAGCCCCGGTGCGACCTTATCCTTAGGACACCTGGGCCCGCTCACCCACGCAGGGGAACAGCAAGCGTCAACGACTTGGCAGGTATTGCAGCGGATCTACAGGTTTACCCTGGCGGCGAATCTCGAAGTGCAGCTTCACCCGGTCAGTCCCTGTGGAGCCCATCTCGGCAATGTTCTGCCCGACTTTGACCTGTTGCCCTTCCCGCACCAGCAACCTGCGGTTGTGACCGTAGGCGCTTACGTAGGTATCGCTGTGCTTGATGATCACGAGTTCGCCGTAGCCCCGCAAACCACTACCGGCGTACACCACCGTGCCATTAGACGCAGCCAGGACAGGCTGGCCCAATTGCCCGGCTATATCAATCCCTTTATTCAAACTGCCGTTTGATGCAAAACGTCCGATAAGAGTGCCATTGGTTGGCCAGATCCACCCCCCGGGAGCCGCTCCTGCTACAGCCGGAGTTCCGCTGCTGACGGGCGGCTGCGCAGAATTGGTGGCGCCAGGAGTGGTCGGTTTACTGGCACTGGAGGGCGGCGTAGCCGGTTTGTTGACGACTACTGGCGCGACAGGCGTGGTGTTTTTAGCGACAGACGGTGTTTTCGACGAGCCGCCATCGAAGCGAATGGCCTGGCCAGGACGAATGGTATACGGAGCAGAAATATTGTTGCGCGCCGCCAGGGCTTTCCAGTCCCAGCCGTAGCGGAAAGCAATGGAATACAGCGTGTCGCCAGGACGCACCATGTATTGGCCGCTGGTGACAGTCGGCTTCTGCTGGGCGTTGCGGTCCACCACCGTCGTGGTGCTGCGTGAAGTCGAAGAACAGGCCGCCAGCAGAGAGCAGACGGCAATGGCCACCACAGCGTGGCCCAGGCCCTTGATCCAGTTCCGTTGACACAGGGTCGCTGTCAAGCTCACCCATCCCCCTTATCCATGAATTAACGTCCAGCCTCACTGGCCGGCAGTTACCGAAGCCCTGACCAGCTTGCTCTCAGCCTAGCGGACCATTGAGCAGCGGGACGAAGCGCACGGAATCCAGCACCTGGCGCTGGAAGCCATCCTCGGTGCGGACGATCAGCATCAGTTGCTGCACCTCGCCGCCGCCCACCGGAATCACCAGCCGCCCCCCCGGCGCCAGTTGGTCCAACAACGCCTGCGGGACCTCGGCCGCGGCCGCGGTGACAATAATGCCGTTGTAAGGCGCCAGGGCAGGCCAACCTTCCCAGCCATCGCCCCAACGAAAGACAACATTTCTCAGGTTTAGCTCCGCAAGTCGCTCCTTGGCGCGATCCTGCAGGGCCTGGATACGCTCGACGGAAAACACCCGCTCCACCAGCTGTGACAGCACGGCGGTCTGGTAACCGGAACCGGTGCCGATCTCCAGCACCTTGTCCAGCGGGCCCGCGGCCAACAGCAACTCGGTCATCCGCGCCACCATGAAAGGCTGCGAAATGGTCTGGTTGTGGCCGATGGGCAGCGCGGTATCTTCGTAGGCGCGGTGCGACAGTGCCTCGTCGACGAACAGGTGGCGCGGTGTACGACGAATCACTTCCAGCACATGGGCGTTGGACAGACCCTCTTCGTACAGTCGCTGGATCAGGCGCTCGCGAGTGCGCTGGGAGGTCATGCCGATTCCGCCGCGGCGCGACAATTCATTGGCCATGGTCGAGCCCTCCGAGCCAGTCGCCAAGGACATTGAACGCCTCCCGGTAGGTCCGGTCCATCTGCAGCGGCGTGACGGACACGTAGCCCTGCATCACTGCGTGGAAATCGGTGCCTTCGCCACCGTCCTCGGCATCGCCGGCAGCAGCGATCCAGTAGCCTTCCTTGCCGCGCGGGTTGACCACCTTCACCGGCGGTTTGGCACGGGCGCGATGGCCCAGGCGAGTCAATTGGATGCCCTTGATGCGCTCCAGCGGCAGGTTGGGAATGTTCACGTTGAGCACGGTACGCGGCGGCAGCTCGAGCTTCCCGTGGGACTCCACCAGCAGACGGGCGAAATGCATGGCGGCCGGCAGGTTGTCCGTCAGCCGCGAGCACAGCGAGAAGGCAAAGGCCGGGCGGGTCAGGAAACGCCCTTCCAGGGCCGCCGCCACGGTGCCCGAATAGAGCACGTCGTCGCCCAGGTTGGCGCCGAGGTTGATGCCTGAGACGACCATCTCCGGCACCTCTTCGAGCAGGCCGTTGAGGCCCAGGTGCACGCAGTCGGTCGGAGTGCCGTTGAGGCTGATGAAACCATTGCCCAGGCGATGGGGATGCAGCGGCCGATCCAGCGTCAGCGAACTACTCGCTCCGCTACGGTCGGTTTCCGGGGCGATCACGATGCAGTCCGCATAATCGGACAGCGCGTCGTGAAGCGCGGCGATACCGGGTGCAGTGACCCCGTCGTCGTTGGCAATCAATATGCGCATGGGCTTTCCGTCTGCCCTGCCGGCACGAGGTCGATCAGCTCGCGCACTACCACGGTGGCGAAGCAGCCAGCCGGCAGGACGAATTCCAGTTGCAGAATGTCAGGGGCGGGATAATGCCATGTAAGACCCGGGATGGGGAGGCGCAGAATGCGCCGTTCGTGCGCCATGTCCGCACTGGCGAGCCACTGGCAAAGCGCCACCTCCGCCTGCTGCACGCTGCTTTCGATTGCTCCCGGCTGGTTCGTCGCCGGTGAATCGCCCTCGCCCCACAGGGGGCCGGTGGGGTGCAGGTCGAGTGCCGCGAGGCGCGGGTCGGAGCATTCCGCTTCGCCGGCGGGGAAGAAGCTGCGGCTGTCGGTGAACGCGAGCAGGTCGCCGACCAGCGCCTGGTTCCAGGTGCCCTCCGCCACGCGGCGGGCCAGCACCTGGTTGAAGAGGTAGCTGCGGGCCGCCGAGAGCATCCGCGAACGCATGTTGCGATGCTCCGGCAGCTTGCCGCGCTCGGCGAAGCCACGGGCGTCGAAGATATTGCCGCCATCATGGCCAAAACGCTGGGTACCGAAGTAGTTCGGCACGCCCTGGGCGACTATGGCTTTCAGACGCACTTCGAGCTGCTCGCGGTCCGCCTGCAATTCGGTCAGGCGCAAGGTGAAACCGTTGGCCGAATGAGCGCCGCGCTGCAATTTGCGCCGATGGCGATTGCGCTCGAGGATGCGCAGGCTGTCGTCCTCGGCAGCGGCCAGGTCCGGATCGGACTTGCCTGGCAGGTGCAGGCTGAACCACTGGCGAGTCAGCGCCTGGCGATCCTTGAGGCCGGCGTAGCTGATCATCTTCACCGGTACGCCGGCAGCACGGGCCAGGCGACGTGCGGCTTCCTCGGTATTCAGGCCGCGCTTCTCGACCCACAGCCAGAGGTGTTCGCCATCACCGGAGAGCGGGATGTCCAGTACCTCGTCGACCTGGAAGTCTTCCGCCACGGCCTTGAGCACGGCACTTCCGCAAGCATCACCATGGGCGCGCGGGCCCAGCAGTTCCAGCTCCGTCATGCGCGAACCAGCAGGGCAACGGCGTGGACCGCAATGCCCTCTTCACGGCCGGTGAAGCCGAGCTTCTCGGTGGTGGTGGCCTTGACGTTGACCTGGTCCAGCTCGACCTTCAGGTCGGCGGCTATCGTCTCGCGCATGCTCTGGATGTGCGGCGCCATCTTCGGCGCCTGGGCGATGATGGTGGCGTCGACGTTCTCCACCTTCCAGCCCTTGGCCTCGACCAGGCCCAGCACGTGGCGCAACAACGCACGGCTGTCGGCGCCCTTGAACTGCGGATCGGTATCGGGGAAGTGCTTGCCGATGTCGCCCAGCGCGCAGGCGCCCAGCAAGGCATCGGAGAGCGCGTGCAGCAGCACGTCGCCGTCGGAGTGGGCGACGAGCCCGAACTTGTGGGGAATACGCACGCCGCCCAGGGTGATGAAGTCGCCCTCACCGAAGCGGTGTACGTCGTAGCCATGTCCGATACGCATGAAAAAACGCCCTGTGGATGTCAGGGCGTCGATTCTACCGGATCACTGCACCGAGGGTGTCAGCCACAGAGCGCCGCCGCGTGGTGACGCAGGTGATCTTCGATGAAGCTCGCAATGAAGTAGTAGCTGTGGTCGTAGCCGGGCTGCAGGCGCAGCACCAGCGGATGGCCGACCGCAGTGGCCGCTTCGCGCAGGGCTTCGGGCTTGAGCTGCACGGTGAGGAAGTCGTCGCGGTCGCCCTGGTCCACCAGAATCGGCAGGCGCTCAACGGCATTCGCCAGGAGCTCCACGGCATCCCACTCACGCCAGGCAGCCGGGTCCTCCCCCAGGAAGCGGCCCAGGGCCTTTTGCCCCCAGGGGCAATCGCTGGGATGGGTGATGGGCGCGAAGGCCGACAGCGACAGGTAGCGGCCCGGATTGCGCAGGGCGCAGATCAGCGCGCCATGGCCACCCATGGAATGCCCGCTGATGCCGCGTTTCTGGGACACCGGGAAGTTCGCCTCGATCAGCGCTGGCAACTCCTGCACCACGTAATCGTGCATGCGGTAGTGGCGCGCCCAGGGTTCCTGGGTGGCGTTGACGTAAAAGCCGGCCCCCAGACCGAAGTCCCAGGCACCGTCCGGATCACCCGGCACCTCGGGACCGCGCGGGCTGGTGTCCGGCGCCACGATCACCAGACCGAGCTCGGCGGCCATGCGCTGGGCGCCGGCCTTTTGCATGAAGTTTTCGTCGGTGCAGGTCAGGCCGGACAGCCAGTACAGCACCGGCAGTCCCGCCTCGGGCTCAGCCTGGGGCGGCAGGTAGACCGCGAAGACCATGTCGCAGCCCAGGGTTGCGGAACGGTGGCGGTAACGCTGGTGCCAGCCGCCGAAGCTTTTCTGGCTGCTGATCAGTTCGATGGAATCCGTCATGGAATTCTCCTTCCTGCAAGGCCGGGGCCGGTGTACGCCCCGGCATGTCGGTCAGTAATGGATGACGGAGCGAATGCTCTTGCCTTCATGCATCAGGTCGAAGGCCTCGTTGATCTTCTCCAGGCCCATGGTGTGAGTGATGAAGGTATCCAGCGGGATCTCGCCCTTCTGCGCCTTTTCCACATAGCTCGGCAGCTCGGTGCGACCCTTCACGCCACCGAAGGCGGAGCCGCGCCAGACGCGGCCGGTGACCAGTTGGAACGGACGGGTGCTGATTTCCTGGCCGGCGCCGGCGACGCCGATGATGGTCGACTCCCCCCAGCCCTTGTGGCAGCACTCCAGCGCCGCACGCATCAGCTGGACGTTGCCCACACACTCGAAGGAATAGTCGACGCCACCGTCGGTCATTTCGACGATGACTTCCTGGATCGGCTTCTGGTGGTCCTTCGGATTAACGAAGTCGGTGGCGCCCAGCTCCCTGGCGATGTCGAACTTCGCCGGGTTGATGTCCACGGCGATGATGCGCGAGGCCTTGGCCATCTTCGCGCCGATGATCGCCGCCAGGCCGATGCCGCCCAGGCCGAAGATGGCGACGGTAGCGCCCTCTTCCACCTTGGCGGTGTTCAGCACGGCGCCGATGCCGGTGGTCACGCCACAGCCGAGCAGGCAGACCTTCTCCAGCGGCGCTTCCTCGGGGATCTTCGCCAGGGAGATCTCCGGCAGCACGGTGTACTCGGAGAAGGTCGAGCAGCCCATGTAGTGGAAGATCGGCTCGCCCTTGTAGGAGAAACGGCTGGTGCCGTCGGGCATCAGGCCCTTGCCCTGGGTGGCGCGCACGGCCTGGCAGAGGTTGGTCTTGCCGGATTTGCAGAATTTGCACTCGCGGCATTCGGCGGTGTACAGCGGGATCACGTGGTCGCCCACTTTCAGCGAGGTCACGCCCTCGCCCACCGCTTCGACGATGCCGCCACCTTCGTGCCCCAGGATGCACGGGAACACACCCTCGGAGTCCTGTCCGGACAAGGTGTAGGCGTCGGTGTGGCAGACACCGGTGGCGACGATGCGCACCAGCACTTCACCCTTCTGCGGCGGCGCCACATCCACTTCGACGATTTCCAACGGCTTGTTGGGGGCGAAGGCGACGGCGGCACGGGACTTGATCATCGGGAATCTCCTGAACGAAGGAAACGACAACGTCCGCCAACGGCGGACGGGTTCGGCGCAACGGCCGAGAAACCGGGACGGGCCTGGGCCTCGTCGGGGAACGTTCGGGGTAATGCGCCCAAAGCACGCCCCAAAGCCTTGGAAGTGTAGAAAACCTCGTTTCAGGGAATAATCAGGCAATAATCAAAACATTATTGCCATACAGGGATAATCCAGATGCACCGCTGGGAAGGACTGGACGAATTCGTCGCCGTCGCCGAAACCGGCCAATTCACCGCCGCCGCCGAGCGCCTGGGGGTGTCTTCATCCCACGTCAGCCGCCAGGTTGCTCGGCTGGAGGAACGGCTGCAGACCCGCCTGCTCTACCGCAACACCCGCAAGGTGACGCTGAGCGAAGCCGGCCAGGCTTTCCTGCAGCATTGTCGACGCCTGCAGGATGCTCGCGAAGAAGCGCTGCGAGCCGTCAGCGATCTGGCCGCAGAACCCAAGGGCCTGCTGCGCATGACTTGCGCCGTGGCCTATGGCGAGCGTTTCGTGGTGCCGCTGGTAAACGAGTTCATGGCGCAGTTTCCGCAACTGCGGGTAGAGATCGAGCTCTCCAACCGCCAGCTCGATCTGCTCCACGAGGGCTTCGACCTGGCGATCCGTCTCGGCCGACTCAGCGATTCACGGCTGGTGGCGACGCGCCTGGCACCCCGGGTGATGTACCTGTGCGCCACACCGGACTATCTGGCCCGCCACGGCACACCGCAAAGCGTGGCGGACCTGACGCAGCACAACTGCCTGGTAGGCAGCAGCGACCAATGGAGCTTCCTGGAGGACGGCCGCGAAGCCCAACACCGGGTACAAGGCAACTGGCGCTGCAACAGCGGCCAGGCGGTGCTCGACGCGGCGCTGCGCGGCTTCGGCCTGTGCCAGTTGCCGGACTACTACGTGCTGGAGCACCTGCGCAGCGGGCGCCTGGTCTCCCTGCTGGATGCGCACCAGCCGCCCAATACCGGAGTCTGGGCGCTTTATCCACAGCAGCGGCATTTGTCGCCCAAGGTGCGGCAACTGGTGGATCACCTGAAGGACGGCCTGCAACATCTGCAGCCACCACCCTTGTCCTAGAGCAGGCAGGCGCAGCCCTGCCCGGCTAGAATGGGCGGTTTCCCATCCTTCGGATCAAGGACGACGAGATGTCAGCCCTTTCTTCTTTTCGCGAGCGCTTTCTGCTGCGCTTCTGGTCGCCACTGCCAACCTTGGTCGCCCTGGGCGTCATCTCCGCCTATTACTTCGCCATGACCGGCACCTTCTGGGCGGTCACCGGCGAGTTCACCCGCTGGGGTGGCCACGTACTGTCCTGGTTCGGCCTGCAGCCGCAGGAGTGGAGCTACTTCAAGATCATCGGACTGCAAGGCACGCCGCTTGACCGTATTGATGGCGTGATGATCATCGGCATGTTCCTCGGCGCTCTGGTCTGTGCGCTCTGGGCCGGCAACGTCAGCCTGCGCTGGCCAACCAGCAAACGGCGCCTGCTGCAGGGGCTGGTCGGCGGCGTGATCGCCGGCTTCGGCGCACGCCTGGCCATGGGCTGCAACCTGGCGGCTTTTTTCACCGGCATTCCGATGTTCTCGGTGCATGCCTGGGCCTTCATGTTCTCCACCGTCATTGGCGCCTGGTTTGGCGTGAGGATCAGCCTGCTGCCGTTCCTGCGCATTCCGCTGAAGGTCGGCGGCAAGGCCGCAGCCCTGCCGAGCGCCGGGTCTCTCGCGCGCCGCGCCAAGCTGCAATGGCGCCTGGGCATGGGCGTACTGGTCATCGCTGCGCTGTTCGCTGCCTGGCGTTTCGAGGTCTCGCTGGTGCTGGGCATGGCCTGCCTGTTCGGCCTGCTGTTCGGCGGCCTGATCGAGCGCGCGCAGATCTGCTTCACCAGCGCCGCCCGCGATCTCTGGACCACCGGCCGGACCCAGGCCGCGCTGGGCATCCTGCTGGGCATGGCCGCTGCCTGCATCGGCACCTTTGCCGCAATCCACAACGGCCTGCCGCCAAAGATTTTCTGGATGGGCCCGAATGCCGTGATCGGCGGCGTGCTGTTCGGCATCGGCATCGTCCTGGCCGGCGGTTGCGAGACCGGCTGGATGTACCGCTCGATGGAAGGTCAGGTGCACTTCTGGGTGGTGGGCGTCGGCAACGTGATCGGCGGCACCCTGGTCGCGGTGTACTGGGACCAGCTCGGAACCAGCCTCGCCCTGCCCTATCCGAAACTCAACCTGCTGCAGGAGTTCGGCCCCGGCGGCGGCCTGCTGATCACTTTCGCCGGCCTCGCCCTGTGCATGCTGCTGGTACAACTCAACGCGCAACGCTTCACTCGTAAACGGAAAGCCAACGATGTCCGAAACCAAGACGCCGACGCTGTCGCTTGATCTGCGCGGCGAACATTGCCCGTATAACGCCATCGCCACCCTGGAGACCCTGGAGACGCTCAAGCCGGGCGACCTGCTGGAGGTGATCACCGATTGTTCGCAGTCGGTGCATGGCATTCCGGAAGACACGAAGCGCCATGGCTATCAGTGCCTGGCGGTGGAGCAACACGGCGCTTTGTTCCGCTTCCTGATCGAGGTGCCGCTGTTAGGCTGATGGGATTTTCGTAGGAGCGGACTCCGTCCGCGATGGTATCCGGCGCGATGCGGGTCAATCGCGGACAAAGTCCGCTCCTACGCAACCTCGAACATCAGACTCACCCTGTAGGAGCGGGCCGTGCGCGTGGCGCGCTCCAACAGGGAGATTCCGAAGGCTTCAGTGCTTGGCGAAGTTGCGCTGCAGGCGCTGCAGGTCTTCCGGGGTGGTGACCTTGATGTTGTCCACCCGCCCTTCCACCATGCGCGGCTTGTAGCCCGCCCACTCCATGGCAGAAGCCTCGTCGGTGATGGCCGCGTCGGCCACCAGCGCATCGGCGAGCGCGCGATGCAGCGCGCCAAGGCGGAACATCTGCGGGGTGTAGGCCTGCCAGACCACGCTGCGGTCGATGGTTTCCTCCACTCGGCCGTCAGCGCCGACGCGCTTCAGGGTATCCCGCGCGGGCACCCCCAGCAGGCCACCCACGGCGTCGAATTCCAATTCGCCCAACAGGCGATCCAGATCCGCACGGGCCAGGTTCGGCCGGGCGGCGTCGTGCACCAGCACCCAGTCGTCGCTGCCAGCGCCCAGCTCAGTCAGGCGCAGCAGGCCATTGAGCACGGAGTCGGCGCGCTCGTGGCCGCCTTCGGCGCGCTGGATCAGTTCGTTGGAAGCGCTCGGCAGGGTCGGCCACCAGGGGTCGTCGGCGGCCAGGCACACCACCAGGCCCTTGAGCCGGGGATGGCCGAGGAAGCAGTCGAGGGTGCGTTCGAGAATGCTGCGACCGGCGAGGTCGAGGTATTGCTTGGGGCGGTCGGCGCGCATCCGCGAACCGATGCCGGCGGCCGGGATCACGGCCCAGAAGGCGGATGTGGTCATTGCGCGAGCTGGTAGAGGGTTTCCTTGTCCTTGACCATGCCGAGTTCGTGGCGCGCACGTTCCTCGACCGTCTCGGTGCCTTTCTTGAGCTCGGCGACTTCCGCCTCGAGGATGCGGTTACGCTCGAGCAGGCGCTCGTTCTCGCCCTGCTGGTCGGCGATCTGCTTCTGCAGGTCGCGCACCTGCGCCAGGCTGCCATCGCCAACCCACAGGCGATACTGCAGGCCGGCCAGCGCCAGGATCAGCACGACGAACAGCCAGTAAGGGCTACGTAACCTCAAACCTTCAGCTCCATACGCAAAGGGGTGGCTCCTGCCACCCCTTCACCGTACCAGACTAGGATCAGCCGCGGAATTCCGCGCGACCACGGTACGGCGCCTTGGCGCCCAGCTGCTCTTCGATGCGCAGCAGCTGGTTGTACTTGGAAACGCGGTCGGAGCGGCAGAGGGAGCCGGTCTTGATCTGACCAGCGGCAGTGCCGACGGCCAGGTCAGCGATGGTGCTGTCCTCGGTTTCGCCCGAACGGTGCGAGATCACGGCGGTGAAGCCGGCGGCCTTGGCCATCTGGATGGCTTCCAGGGTCTCGGTCAGCGAGCCGATCTGGTTGAACTTGATCAGGATCGAGTTGCCGATCTTCTCGTCGATGCCGCGCTTGAGGATCTTGGTGTTGGTCACGAACAGGTCGTCACCGACCAGTTGCACCTTCTCGCCGATCTTGTCGGTCAGGACTTTCCAGCCAGCCCAGTCGGACTCGTCCATGCCGTCTTCGATGGAGATGATCGGGTAGCGCTGGGTCAGGCCGGCCAGGTAGTCGGCGAAACCTTCGGCGCTGAACACCTTGCCTTCGCCTTCGAGGTCGTACTGGCCGTCCTTGAAGAACTCGGAGGAAGCGCAGTCCAGGGCCAGGGTCACGTCTTCGCCCAGCTTGTAGCCGGCGTTGGCGACGGCTTCGGCGATGGCGGCCAGGGCGTCTTCGTTGGAAGCCAGGTTCGGCGCGAAGCCACCTTCGTCACCCACGGCGGTGTTCAGGCCACGGGCCTTCAGCACGGCTTTGAGGTGATGGAAGATCTCGGCGCCCATGCGCAGCGCGTCGGCGAAGTTCTTGGCGCCAACCGGCTGAACCATGAACTCCTGGATATCAACGTTGTTATCGGCGTGCTCGCCGCCGTTGATGATGTTCATCATCGGAACCGGCATGGAGTATTGACCCGGGGTGCCGTTCAGGTCGGCGATGTGCGCGTACAGCGGCACGCCCTTGGCCTGAGCAGCGGCCTTGGCGGCGGCCAGGGACACGGCCAGGATGGCGTTGGCGCCCAGCTTGCCTTTGTTCTCGGTACCGTCGAGATCGATCATCGCGTGATCCAGACCTTTCTGGTCAGTCGCGTCCTTGCCCAGCAGCAGGTCGCGGATCGGGCCGTTGATGTTGGCCACGGCCTTCAGCACGCCCTTGCCCAGGTAACGGCTCTTGTCGCCATCGCGCAGTTCGAGAGCCTCGCGGGAACCGGTGGATGCACCGGACGGGGCGCAAGCGCTGCCGACGATGCCGTTGTCCAGGATCACGTCCGCTTCAACGGTCGGGTTGCCGCGGGAGTCCAGGACCTCACGGCCCTTGATGTCGACGATCTTTGCCATTCTTGATAACACTCCGAAGATAGAGATAAACGGGGCGGCTGGTGAGACATCAGAACCTGCTCGATGTCCCGCAGCGCTTGACGCTGCGGGGCACATCGAGCGGATTCTCAGGCAGTCTCGATGGTAGGGAAACTCTTGACCAGGTCGTCCAGCTGCTTGAGCTGGGACAGGAAAGGCTCGAGCTTGTTCAGGCGCAGGGCGCACGGTCCGTCGCATTTTGCCTGCTCGGGGTCCGGATGGGCCTCCAGGAACAGGCCGGCGAGGCCCTGGCTCATGCCGGCCTTGGCCAGGTCGGTGACCTGGGCGCGGCGGCCGCCGGCGGAATCGGCGCGACCGCCGGGCATCTGCAGGGCGTGGGTCACGTCGAAGAACACCGGGTACTCGAACTGCTTCATGATGCCGAAGCCGAGCATGTCCACCACCAGGTTGTTGTACCCGAAGGATGAGCCACGCTCGCAGAGGATCAGCTGGTCGTTACCCGCCTCCTCGCACTTGCGCAGGATGTGTTTCATCTCCTGCGGCGCGAGGAACTGGGCCTTCTTGATATTGATCACCGCGCGGGTCTTGGCCATGGCCACGACCAGGTCGGTCTGCCGGGAGAGGAAGGCCGGCAGCTGGATGATGTCGCAGACTTCAGCCACCGGAGCGGCCTGGTAGGGCTCGTGCACGTCGGTGATGACCGGCACCTTGAAGGTCTTCTTGATCTCTTCGAAGATCTTCAGCCCTTCTTCCATGCCCGGACCACGGAACGAGGTGATCGAGGAACGGTTGGCCTTGTCGAAGCTGGCCTTGAATACGTAAGGAATGCCGAGCTTCTCGGTGACCGTCACGTACTCTTCGCAGACCTGCATCGCCATATCGCGCGACTCCAGCACGTTCATGCCGCCGAACAGCACGAACGGCAGATCGTTGCCGATCTGAATATCCCCGACGCGGATGATCTTCTGGGTCATGTTCAGGCTTTCCCGGCTTGCTTCAGGGCGGCGTTGACGAAGCCGCTGAACAGCGGGTGGCCATCACGCGGGGTGGAAGTGAACTCCGGGTGGAACTGGCAAGCCACGAACCACGGGTGATCCGGCGCTTCCACGACTTCCACCAGTGCGCCGTCGCCGGAGCGGCCGGAAATCTTCAGGCCGGCGGCTTCCAGTTGCGGACGCAGGTTGTTGTTCACTTCATAGCGGTGACGGTGACGCTCGACAATGACTTCCTTGCCATAGCAGTCGTGCACCAGGGTACCGGCGGACAGCAGGCATTCCTGGGCGCCCAGGCGCATGGTGCCGCCCAGGTCGGAAGCCTCGGTGCGCACTTCGGTGGCGCCGGTAGCGTCCTGCCATTCGGTGATCAGGCCGACGACCGGGTGGCCGCTGGACTTGTCGAACTCGGTGGAGTTGGCATCGGTCCAGCCCAGCACGTTACGGGCGTATTCGATGACGGCCACCTGCATCCCCAGGCAGATGCCCAGGTACGGAACCTTGTTCTCACGGGCGTACTGCACGGCGGTGATCTTGCCTTCCACGCCGCGCAGGCCGAAGCCGCCCGGAACCAGGATGGCGTCGGCGCCTTCGAGCAGGCTGGTGCCCTGCTGCTCGATGTCCTCGGAGTCGATGTAGCGCAGGTTGACCTTGGTGCGGCTCTGGATGCCGGCGTGGGTCATGGCTTCGATCAGCGACTTGTAGGCGTCGAGCAGTTCCATGTACTTGCCGACCATGGCGATGGTGACTTCACGCTCGGGGTTGAGCTTGGCATCGACCACACGGTCCCACTCGGACAGGTCGGCCGGGCCGCACTCGAGGCCAAAGCGCTCGACGACGAAGTCATCGACGCCCTGGGCATGCAGGACGGACGGAATGCGGTAGATGGTATCGACGTCTTCCAGCGAAATGACCGCACGCTCTTCCACGTTGGTGAAGAGAGCGATCTTGCGGCGGGAGGACACGTCCACCGGATGGTCGGAACGGCAGACCAGGATGTCCGGCTGCAGGCCGATGGAACGCAGTTCCTTGACCGAGTGCTGGGTCGGCTTGGTCTTGGTCTCGCCAGCGGTGGCGATGTACGGGACCAGCGTCAGGTGCATCAGCATGGCACGGCGCGAACCGATCTCCACGCGCAGCTGGCGGATGGCCTCGAGGAAGGGTTGCGACTCGATGTCACCGACGGTACCGCCGACTTCAACCAGGGCCACGTCGGCATCGCCGGCACCCTTGATGATGCGACGCTTGATCTCGTCGGTGATGTGCGGGATCACCTGCACGGTGGCGCCCAGATAATCACCACGGCGCTCCTTGCGCAGCACGTCCATGTAGACGCGGCCGGTGGTGAAGTTGTTGTTCTGGGTCATCGTGGTACGAACGAAACGCTCGTAGTGGCCCAGATCGAGGTCGGTCTCAGCGCCGTCGTGGGTGACGAACACCTCACCGTGCTGGAACGGGCTCATGGTGCCCGGATCGACGTTGATGTAGGGGTCCAGCTTGAGCATCGTGATCTTCAGGCCACGCGCTTCCAGAATGGCAGCCAAGGAAGCCGAGGCGATGCCTTTCCCCAATGAAGAAACAACACCACCCGTGACGAAGATGTAGCGCGTCATGAAAAGCCCTGAATGTCAGCGTTTAGGCGGCTCGGCCGCCGGGGAAGCGAAGGTGTCGGGTACAAGGACCCGGCTCACGACTTCGTCGTGAAAATAGCGAACTCCCACTGATTCGAAGGCGAATCAACAGGAGCGGTACAAGACGGGAGCGTAGTCTACCGGAAAGCCGCTATCAGCTCAAACCCGAGTCATTCGTCGGAGGTGTCCAGCGCAGAGTCCAGGCCTGCCCCACCTCTACCCGAAGGTCCGGCAGCAGGGCCACGCCAAGCAGTTCGTCGGCTCGCCAGAGCAGCGGCAGACGGCCGCGCAGGAAGGCCGGAATGGCCGCTTCGTTGAGCAGGCGCTTGAGATCGCGACTGCCACGACCGACCAGTGTCATGAGTTCTCCGCCCTGCCTGTAGCGAATCTCCAGCGGGCCGCCCGGCGGCTCACCCTCGAAACGCAGCGAACCGTTATCTGGCAGAGAAAGCGGTTGCGACGGGTCGCGCCAGGCCTGATTTGCGGGTACGAAACCAAGCCAGGGACTGGCCAGCCACCACAGCCGGCCATGGGCGCGACGCAGTTCGCCGTCGGCGAGACGCCAGATGGGTTCGGCGTCTTCGCGGGCATCGCGCAGGTCTCGCCAGCCGGCCCAGTGTGCGCTGTCGGGCAAACGTGCCAGCGGAGCCAGCCAATGGCGCAACGCATTGCGCTGGCGCGGCTCGCTCAGCTCCGCCAGCGCGGCGATGGCCAGCGAGGGCAGTTGCATACCGATGTATTCGTTGCGGGCACCGGCGCAAATCAGGTCGTTCTGCGCCAGCTCCCCCAGCAGCCCGTCGGCTTCCGCCAGGTTCTCGGCGCTGCGGGTGATGGTTTCGACAGCCGAGGGCCAGCGCTGGACGATGTCCGGCAGCACCCGGTGGCGCAGATAGTTGCGGTCATGCTCGTCGCAGGCATTGGATGGGTCTTCCACCCAGTCCAGTCCGTGGCGGCGGGCGTACCGCTCCAACTCCGTACGCTTGACGCCGAGCAGGGGACGCAGCAGCACTGCGGCACCAAGCGGACGGGTGGCAGCCATGCCGGACAGTCCGCGCACCCCGGCACCACGGAACAACCGGAACAGAACGGTCTCCGCCTGATCGTCCCGGTGCTGGCCGGTCATCAGGCATTCGCCCTCCCCCAGCGCCTCGGCGAAAGCCGTATACCGCGCCTCGCGCGCGGCGCGCTCCAGGCTCGCACCGTCATCGACCTGCACGCGCACCACCCGCATCGGCACGCCAAGGGAGTCGCAGAAGTGCTGGCAGTGTTCCGGCCAGGCATCACCAACAGCCTGCAGGCCATGGTGCACATGAATGGCGGAAACTGGTGGCAAGGCCTCGCGAGAGGCGATCTGCACCAGGAGATGCAGGAGAACGGTGGAATCCAGCCCACCGGACAATGCGACACGCCACGCCGGCGCATTACGCCAGGGCGCGAGGAAATTCAGCAGTCGGGATTCGAATTCAGCAGGCATGGCGCAGACCGGCAGGGTCGGGGACGAGGCAAGGATACCTCGTCACCCGCGCTGCGCCGAAGGCGTCGATCAGGCGACGCCGTAGCTCATCAGGCGCTCGTAGCGGCGCGCGAGGAGTTCTTCGGTGCTCAACTGGTTCAGCGTATTGAGCTGGCCGAGCAGGGAGTTGCGAATGGTCTCGGCCATGGCGGCCGGATCGCGGTGGGCACTGCCCAGCGGCTCGGGGATGACGTTGTCGACGATACCCAGGTCCTTCAGGCGGTTGGCGGTGATGCCCATGGCTTCGGCCGCTTCCGGCGCCTTCTCGGCGGTACGCCAGAGGATCGAGGCGCAACCTTCGGGCGAGATCACCGCGTAGGTGGAGTACTGCAGCATGTTCAACTGGTCGCACACCCCGATGGCCAGTGCACCGCCGGAGCCGCCCTCACCAATCACGGTGGCGATGATCGGGGTCTTCAGGCGCGCCATGACACGCAGGTTCCAGGCGATGGCCTCGCTCTGGCCCCGCTCTTCGGCGTCGATGCCCGGGTAGGCGCCGGGGGTATCGATGAAGGTCAGGATCGGCATCTTGAAGCGTTCGGCCATTTCCATCAGGCGGCAGGCCTTGCGGTAGCCTTCCGGACGCGGCATGCCGAAGTTGCGGCGTACCTTCTCGCGCACTTCGCGGCCCTTCTGGTGGCCGATGATCATCACCGGCTGGTCTTCCAGGCGGGCAACACCACCGACGATGGCCGCGTCATCGGCGAAATGACGATCGCCGTGCAGCTCTTCGAACTCGGTGAAGATGTGCTCGATGTAGTCGAGGGTGTAGGGACGACGAGGATGGCGCGCGAGCTGGGCGATCTGCCAGCTGGACAGGTTGCCGAAGATGTTCTCGGTCAGCGCCTTGCTCTTCTCCTGCAGACGGGAGATCTCGTCGGTGATGTTCAGGGCGTTGTCGTTACCGACCAGGCGCAGCTCTTCGATCTTGGCGTGCAGGTCGGCAATGGGCTGTTCGAAATCGAGAAAATTCGGGTTCATGGGCTATCCGTCGTTCTGTTGGCGGCTGGGCCTGGTCCGTAGGCGCCCTACCTTACGGTATCGGGCGCCGAGGGTCGAGACTGGCGGGCGGGCGGCCATGGGCCACCGGCCTCGCTAGCGGTAGTTCAGGAAGACGTTGTCGCGACCGAACTGGTCACGCAGCGCTTGAATCAGGTTGTCTGCCGGGTCGATACGCCACTGCTCACCGAACTGCAGCAGGGCGCGCGCCTGCTCGCCACTGTAGTCGACGGTGACCGGACAACTGCCACGGTGACGGGTGCACAGATCGGCCAGCCAGCGCAGGCGGTCGCCCTTGAGCGCATCGGCGTGGACGCGCACTCGCAGGCTCTCCGCCAGCGAGGTGCGAGCCTCTTCCAGGCCCATCACACGCTTGGCGCGCAGGCGCAGGCCGCCGGAAAAATCATCCTGGCTGACTTCGCCTTCGATCACCACCAGCGCGTCGGTCTGCAACAGCGCCTGGTTGGCGGCGAAGGCCTCGGCGAACAGCGAGGCCTCGATACGCCCGGAGCGGTCATCCAGGGTGACGAAGCCCATCTTGTCGCCGCGCTTGTTCTTCATCACCCGCAGGTTGACGATCAGGCCGGCGACGGTCTGGGTATCACGCGCGGGTTTCAGCTCGACGATGCGCTGACGGGCAAAACGTCGCACCTCGCCTTCGTATTCATCGATCGGGTGGCCGGTGAGGTACAGGCCGAGGGTATCCTTCTCGCCCTTCAGGCGCTCCTTGAGATTGAGCTCCTTGACCTTGCGGTGGTTGGCGTAGACGTCCGCCTCGGGTTCGGCGAAGACGCCGCCGAACAGATCCATGTGGCCGCTGTCGTGGCTGCGCGAGGTCTGCTCTGCGGCCTTGACGGCCTCTTCCATGGACGCCAGCAGCACGGCGCGGTTGATGTCGACGTGGGCGTGGTAGGCCTTCTGCTCTTCATGGAAGTGCGGGCCGAGGCGGTCCAGCGCGCCGGCGCGGATCAGCGCCTCCAGCGTGCGCTTGTTGACGCGCTTGAGGTCGATGCGATCGCAGAAGTCGAACAGGTTCTTGAACGGCCCGCCTTCATTGCGGCACTCGGTGATGGCTTCCACCGGGCCCTCGCCGACGCCCTTGATTGCGCCCAGGCCGTAGACGATCTGGCCCTCGTCATCCACGGTGAAGCGGAACTCGGAGTTGTTCACGTCCGGCGCGAGAATGCGCAGCTTCATGTGGCGGCACTCTTCGATGAGCGTCACCACCTTGTCGGTGTTCTGCATATCCGCGGTGAGTACCGCAGCCATGAACGGAGCTTTCCAGTGGGTCTTCAGCCAGGCGGTCTGGTACGACACCAGGCCGTAGGCGGCCGAGTGCGACTTGTTGAAGCCATAGCCGGCGAACTTTTCCACCAGGTCGAAGATGTTGCCCGCGAGGTTGGCGTCGATGCCGTTGCCGGCACAACCTTCGATGAAACCGCCGCGCTGCTTGGCCATTTCCTCGGGTTTCTTCTTGCCCATGGCGCGACGCAGCATGTCCGCGCCGCCGAGGCTGTAGCCCGCCATCACCTGGGCGATCTGCATCACCTGTTCCTGGTACAGGATGATGCCGTAGGTGGGCTTTAGCACCGGCTCCAGGCCGGCGTACTGGTAATCCGGGTGCGGGTAGGAGATTTCCTCGCGGCCGTGCTTACGGTTGATGAAGTCGTCCACCATGCCCGATTGCAGCGGGCCGGGACGAAACAGCGCCACCAGTGCGATGAGGTCTTCCAGGCAGTCCGGCTTGAGCTTCTTGATCAGCTCCTTCATGCCCCGCGATTCAAGCTGGAAGACCGCGGTGGTTTCCGCCTTCTGCAGCAGGTCGTAGGTCTTCTTGTCGTCCAGCGGGATGCGGTCGATGTCGACGAGGTTATCGTCGCCGTTCTTCTTCTGGATGCGATGGATGATCTCCATCGCCCATTTGATGATGGTCAGGGTACGCAGGCCGAGGAAGTCGAACTTCACAAGGCCCGCAGCCTCCACGTCATCCTTGTCGAACTGGGTCACCAGGCCGGCGCCCTCTTCGTCACAGGCGATGGGCGCGAAGTCGGTCAGCTTGGTCGGCGCGATCACCACACCGCCGGCGTGCTTGCCGGTTCCGCGGGTGACGCCTTCGAGCTTGAGCGCCATGTCCCAGATTTCCTGGGCCTCCTCGTCGGACTTGAGGAAGTCGCGGAGCATTTCCTCCTGCTCGAAGGCCTTCTCCAGGGTCATGCCCACTTCGAAGGGGATCATCTTCGACAGCTTGTCGGCCAGGCCGTAGGACTTGCCCTGTACCCGCGCCACGTCGCGCACCACTGCCTTCGCGGCCATCGAGCCGAAGGTGATGATCTGGCTCACCGCGTTGCGGCCGTATGCGCCCGCCACGTAGTCGATCACCCGGTCGCGGCCTTCCATGCAGAAGTCGACGTCGAAGTCGGGCATGGAAATACGTTCGGGGTTGAGGAAACGTTCGAACAGCAGGTCATAGGCCAGCGGGTCGAGGTCGGTAATCTTCAGCACGTAGGCGACCAGCGAGCCGGCACCCGAGCCCCGGCCGGGGCCAACCGGCACGCCGTTGTTCTTGGCCCACTTGATGAAGTCCATCACGATCAGGAAGTAGCCGGGGAAGCCCATCTGGATGATGGTGCCCAGTTCGAACTCCAGGCGGTCGACGTACACCTGCCGTTTCTCTTCGTAGTTCGGCGTGGTTTCCTTCGGCCAGAGCACCGCCAGACGCTCCTCCAGTCCCTCGTAAGAGACATGGCGCAGGTACTGGTTGATATCCATGTTGTCGTAGGGAATCGGGAAGTTGGGCAGGAAGTATTTGCCCAGCTGCACCTCGATATTGCAGCGCTTGGCGATCTCGACGGAGTTTTGCAGTGCTTCGGGAATATCGCTGAACAGCTCGGCCATTTCTTCCGGGCTTTTCAGGTATTGCTGGTCGGAATAGTTGCGCGAGCGGCGCGGGTCATCCAGGGCGCGGCCTTCGCCGATGCACACGCGGGTCTCGTGGGCCTCGAAGTCCGCCTCCTTGATGAAACGCACGTCGTTGGTTGCCACCAGCGGCGCGCCACTGCGCTCGGCCAGTGCCACGGCGGCATGCACGTGCTCTTCATCGTTGACGCGGTTGGTGCGCTGGATGTCCAGGTAGAAACGCTCCGGGAACACCTCCAGCCACTCGGCCAGCAGCGAATCCGCCAGGGCATCGTCACCCTCCAGCAGCGCCATGCCGATCTCGCCTTCCTTGGAGCCGGACAGCGCGATCAGACCTTCAGCCGCTTCCTTGACCCACTGCCGCTCGATGATGATCTCGCCATTGCGCTGGCCTTCCTGCCAACCACGGGAAATCAGCTCGGTGAGGTTGCGATAGCCCTTGGCGTTCATCGCCAAGAGAGTCAGGCGCGTCAGCGGGCCGTCCTCGTCGCGGTTGGCCAGCCAGATGTCGGCGCCGCAGATCGGCTTGATGCCGCCGCCCATGGCCGTCTTGTAGAACTTCACCAGCGAGCACATGTTGCTCAGGTCGGTCACCGCCACCGCCGGCATGCCCGCCGCGCCGACCGCCTTGATCAGCGGCTTGACCCGCACCAGACCGTCGACCAGGGAGAATTCGGTGTGCAGACGCAGGTGAACGAAGGTGGCGGTCATGGTGGTCCTTGGCAAACGCGAAAAACGGCAAGCCCCGGATTGTACCGGGGCTGTCGGTAAAGCTACAGAGATCAATGGGCCAGCCGTCGCGCCAGGTGATTGAAGTCACCGGCGGCTCGCTGGCCCGGAGGAATTCAGAGTAATAACAGGGAGTTACAGGATACCCGCGGGGTTTTCCAGCAGATCGCGTACCGGACCGAAGGAGCGCCGATGGATGGGTGTCGGGCCGAGGCGTTTGAGAGCTTCCAGGTGCACAGGAGTCGGATAGCCCTTGTGACCGCCAATCCCGTAGCCGGGGTACAGCGCTTCCATTTCCTGCATTTCACGGTCGCGGCTGACCTTGGCCAGGATCGAGGCTGCGGCAATAGCAGGGACCTTGGCGTCGCCCTGCACCACCGGTGCGGCCGGTACCTTCAATTTCGGGCAGCGGTTGCCATCGATCAGTGCCAGTTTCGGTGTAACACTTAACCCCTCCACGGCACGCTGCATGGCCAGCATGGTGGCGTGGAGGATATTGAGCTGGTCGATCTCATGCACGTCCGCACGGGCAATGAACCAGGCCAGGGCTTTCTCGCGAATCTCGTCGAAGAGTTTTTCACGCTTGGCTTCGGTGAGCTTCTTGGAGTCGTTCAGCCCCTGGATCGGACGCGCGGGATCGAGGATCACCGCCGCTGTGACGACAGGACCGCACAACGGCCCGCGACCGACTTCATCGACGCCTGCAACCAGCTCTTCCACCAGGGTGAAATCCAGGCCCATCTGCATCAGCGTTTCTCCACCAGTGCGAGCACCGCTTCGGCGGCCTGCGCGGACGCATCCTGGCGCAGGGCGCGATGGATGGCGTCGAAGGATTCCGTCTGCACGCTGCCATCATCCAGCAGTGGCAACAAGGTTGCGCCGAGCGCGTCGGGGGTTGCCGCATCCTGAATCAGCTCCGGCACCAGCAGGCGGCCAGCCAGAAGGTTCGGCAGCGAGATGTACGGGCTTTTCACCAGGCGCTTGAGGATGCGATAGGTCATAGGCGCAACCTTGTAGGCGACGACCATCGGCCGCTTGTACAGCAACGCCTCCAGCGTGGCGGTGCCGGAGGCGATCAGCACGGCGTTGCAGGCGGCGAGCGCTTCATGGGACGCACCGTCGAGCAGCTGCACTGGCAGATCGCGCCCGGCGAGCATTTCTTCGATCTGCACACGGCGTTCGGGGCTCGCGCACGGCAGCACGAAGCGCAGCTCAGGGCGATCCTGCAGCAGGCGCCGGGCGGTATCGAGGAACAACGCACCCAGCTTGCCGACCTCCCCTCCGCGGCTACCCGGCAGCAGCGCAACGACGCAGGCATCCTGCGGCAGGCCAAGACGCTCACGCGCACCGATGCGATCGGCTTCAAGCGGGATGGTGTTGGCCAGCGGATGCCCGACGAAACGCACGGGCACCGCATGCTCTTCGTAGAAGCGCGCCTCGAAGGGAAAGAGTGCGAGCATCAGGTCGCAGGCTTGCTTGATCTTCAGGACGCGTTTCTGCCGCCAGGCCCAGACCGAGGGACTGACGTAGTGCACCGTGCGAATGCCTGCACGGCGCAGCTTCAATTCAATGTTCAGGTTGAAATCCGGCGCGTCAATGCCGATGAACACGTCCGGCTTGGCCGCGATCAGCATCCGCACCAGATCCTTGCGCCGGCGCAGCAATTCGCGCAGCCGACCGAGGACTTCCACCAGGCCCATGACGGCCAGGCGCTCCATCGGGAAATGCGATTGCAGCCCTTCGGCCTGCATGCGTGGTCCGCCGACACCGATGAACTCGATATCGGGATGGCGCTGCTTGAGCGCCTGCATGAGGCCGGAGCCAAGGATATCGCCGGACGCCTCGCCCGCGACCAGGGCGACGCGCAGCTTGCGTGCGGTCGGTTGCATGGTCAGCGGGTGATGCCGCGGGTGGAGCTCTGGATGGAATCGCGGAACACCGCGACTTCCGGGAATTGCTCGGAAGCTTCGACCAACTCCGCCAGCGCCTCGTCCACCGTCAGGCCCTGGCGGTAGACCACCTTGTAGGCTCGGCGCAGTGCCTGGATCGACTCGGTGCTGAACCCACGGCGGCGCAGGCCCTCGAAGTTCATGCTACGGGCCTCGGCAGGGTTGCCGAAGACAGTGACATAGGCCGGTACATCCTTGCCGATGGTGGTTCCCATGCCCGAGAAGGCGTGAGCGCCGATGCGGCAGAACTGGTGCACCAGGGTATAGCCGGAGAGGATGGCCCAGTCATCCACATGAACATGACCGGCCAAGGCGGTGTTATTCACGAGGATGCAATGGTTGCCGATCACACTGTCATGCCCGACGTGAACGTAGGCCATGAACAGGTTGTGGTCGCCGATGGTGGTTTCCGAGCGATCCTGGATGGTGCCGCGATGGATGGTCACACCCTCGCGGATCACGTTGTGGTCGCCGATCACCAGGCGGGTCGGTTCGCCCTTGTACTTCAGGTCGGGAGTGTCCTCGCCGACACTGGAGAACTGGAAAATCCTGTTGTGCTTACCGATCTTCGTGGGACCTTTGACCACCACGTGCGGACCGATCACCGTACCTTCGCCGATCTCCACATCCGGCCCGACCATGGACCAGGGGCCCACTTCTACGTCGTCAGCCAGCTTTGCGCGCGGGTCGATGATGGCGCGAGGATCGATCAAACTCATAGTTTGCGTTCCGCACAGATGATTTCGGCCGAGCATACCGCCTTGTCATCGACGGTCGCGTGGCAGTCGAACTTCCAGATGCCGCGCTTGACGCTGATGAACTGGGCGTTGAGCTGCAGTTGGTCACCCGGCAGCACCGGCTGACGGAAGCGCAACTTGTCGGAACCGACGAAGTAGTAGAGCGTACCGTCGGCCGGCTTCACGTCGAGCATCTTGAAGCCAAGGATACCGGCCGCCTGGGCCATGGCTTCGATGATCAGCACGCCCGGCATGATCGGATGCTGCGGGAAGTGGCCATTGAAGAACGGCTCGTTGATGCTGACATTCTTGTAGGCGCGAATGCGCTTGCCTTCAATGTCCAGCTCCACCACCCGATCCACCAGCAGGAAAGGGTAGCGATGAGGCAGGTATTCGCGAATCTCGTTGATGTCCATCATGTTCAGGGGAGCCTGTTCAGAAAAGGGAAACGCCAAAAAATGCGTGGATCACGCATCTGATGGAGCGTCTCCGCTTGGGGTCACGGCGGCCAGGCGCTTTTCCAGCTGCTGCAGACGACGGGCCATGTCATCCAGCTGACGAATACGCGCGGCGCTCTTCTTCCATTCAGCCGCGGGCTGCATGGCGGTGCCGGAGGAGTAGGAGCCCGGTTCGGTGATCGAACGGGTCACCATGGTCATGCCGGTGACGAAGACGTTGTCGCAGATCTCGATGTGCCCGACCAGGCCGACGCCACCCGCGAGCATGCAATGCTTGCCGATCTTGGCGCTGCCGGAAATCCCGCAGCAGCCGGCCATGGCGGTGTGATCGCCGATCTGCACGTTGTGGGCGATCATGATCTGGTTGTCCAGCTTCACGCCGTTGCCCACCAGGGTGTCGGATAGCGCGCCACGGTCAATGGTGGTGTTGGCGCCAATCTCGACGTCATCACCCAGGGTGACGCCGCCGATCTGCGCGATCTTCTGCCAGACGCCCTTGTGGTTGGCGAAGCCGAAGCCCTCGCCGCCCAACACTGCGCCGGACTGGATTACCACGCGCTTGCCGATGCGCACATCGTGGTACAGGGTGACGCGCGGGGCGAGCCAGCCGCCCTCGCCAACCACGCTGCGCGCACCGACAAAGCAATGCGCCCCGATGGTGACGTTCGCACCGATCTGCGCTCCTGCCTCGATCACCGCGTAGGGACCAACGCTGGCAGTCGCATCGACCTGTGCACCTTCATCGACCACCGCGGTGGGATGAATGCCGACCGGCGCCTTGGGCTTGTGGTCGAACTGGTGGGACAGGCCGGCATAAGCCAGGTAAGGATTGGGAACGATCAGCGCATTACCGGTAAAGCCTTCGGCATCAGCAGCGGTCAGCAGCACAGCGCTGGCCTGGGTGCCTTCGAGGAACTTGCGGTACTGCGGATTGGCCAGGAAGCTCAGCTGGCCGGCACCTGCATCCTGCAGGGTAGCCAACCCACTGATCACCTGAGCGGGATCGCCGCGCAACTCGGCGTCGAGTTGCGCGGCCAGTTCGGCGAGGGTAAACGACAGCTCGGTCATCATCAGCGCAGCTGGTTCATGCGCTCGATGACTTGGCGGGTGATGTCGTACTGCGGCTTGACGTCGACCACGGCACCACGCTCGACCACGAGGTCATAACCACCTTTCTTGATGGTTTCCTCGACAGCCTGATCCAGCTTCGGCTTGAGCTTCTTCAGCATGTCGCGGTCGGCAACGGCCTTGGCTTCGTTCAGTTCCTTGGACTGGAACTGGAAGTCACGGGCCTTCTGCTTGAAGTCGCCCTCGGCTTTTTCACGCTCGGCATTGGACATCTTGCTGCCGCCGTTGACCAGCTTGTCCTGCAGGGACTTGGCGTCGCTTTCCAGGGCCTTGAGCTTGTTCAGCTGGGGGCCGAACTTCTTCTCGGCGTCGACGGCGTACTGCTTGGCCGCGTCCGACTCGAGGAGTGCCATCTGATAGTTGAGCACCGCGATCTTCATGTCGGCGAACGCGGGGCTCGCTGCCAGGGCGGCGGTGATCAGGACGAACTGGGTCAACTTACGCACAATGCACTCCTGCACAAAGCATGGTTGTCATTACAACGGTACGGCCAATTAGAAGGTCTGTCCCAGGGAGAACTGGAAGATCTGGGTTTCGGCGTTGTCCGGCTTCTTGATCGGGGTCGCCAGGCTGAAGCTCAGCGGGCCCAGGGCAGTGATCCAGGTCAGGCCCACACCCGCGGACATGGCCATGTCCTGGAACTTGACGCCATCGCAGCCCTGGGTAGTGGAAATCGGGCAGTCAGTGTCGAACACGTTACCGATGTCGTAGAACAGCACGGTCCGCAGCTGGCGCTGATCCTTCACGAAGGGCAGCGGGAACAGCAGTTCGGCGCCGCCGGTGATCAGGATGTTACCGCCGAAGGCTTCCGGATCCTGGTCCGGGTCGGTGTAGCGGCCTTTGCTGTCAGGGCCAGGAATTTCGTCACCATTGGCGTTACGAGCCACGCTCGGCGTACTACGCGGACCAAGGGAGCTGTCCTTGAAGCCACGCACCGAGTTGAAGCCACCGGCGTAGTAGTTCTCGTAGAACGGCAGACGATCGGTATCGCCGTAGGCGCCGCCGTAACCGAGCTCGGTGTGGAAGCGCATGGTGTAGGTTTCGGTCAGCGGCGCAAAGATCTGGCCGCGGTAGTCGAGCTTGTAGAACGACAGGTCGCTACCCGGAATGGTGGTTTCCAGTACCAGGCTCTGCGAGTGGCCGCGGTTCGCCAGCACGCCCTTGTTCAGGGTCGACTCGGACCAGCCGATGGACGCCTTGAAGTTGGTGAAGCTGTCGCCTTCCTTCTCGATGAAGTCGAAGATCTCGTCGACGGTGTAGGCGCCGGTGTCGATGTCGTCGCGCTGCACGGTCAGGCCGTAGGTCAGGCGCGAGGTCTCGCTGATCGGGTAACCGATGCTGACGCCGGCCCCCAGGCTGTTCACCGAGTAGCTGGAAACGTCGACATCGAGCTCGTCGTAGTCGGTCTTGCGGTAGAAGGCGTTGTAGCCCAGGCTCACGCCGTCGACGGTCCAGTAGGGGTCGACGAAGCCGAAGTTGTAGCGGGTCTGGTAGTCGGACTTGGTCAGGCCGATGCTGACCTTGTTACCGGTACCCAGGAAGTTGTTCTGGCTGATCGAGCCGCCGAGGATCAGGCCGGCGCTCTGGGCGAAGCCCACGCTCGCGGTGATCGAGCCGGACGGCTGCTCTTCCACGCTGTAGTTGACGTCGACCTGGTCGTCGGTACCCGGAACGGCCGGGGTCTCGACGTTGACCTCCTTGAAGTAGCCCAGACGCTCCAGGCGCTGCTTGGACTGGTCGATCAGGTAGGTCGACGCCCAGCCGCCTTCCATCTGGCGCATCTCGCGACGGAGCACTTCGTCCTCGGTCTTGGTGTTGCCACGGAAGTTGATGCGGTTGACATAGGCGCGCTTGCCCGGATCGACCACGTAGGTGATCGACACGGTCTTGTTCTCGTCGTTCGGCTCAGGGACGCCGTTGACGTTGGCGAAGGTGTAGCCCTCGTTACCCAGGCGGCGGGTGATCAGGTCGGAAGTGGTGGTCATCACCTTGCGGGAGAACACCTGGCCCTTCTTCACCAGCAGGAGCTTCTTCACTTCGTCTTCCGGCACTTTCAGGTCGCCGGAGAGCTTCACGTCGCTGACGGTGTACTTTTCACCCTCGTTGACGTTGACGGTGATGTAGACGTGCTTCTTGTCCGGGGTGATGGAGACCTGGGTGGAGGCGATATCCATGTGGATGTAGCCGCGGTCCAGGTAGTAGGAGCGCAGGCGCTCCAGGTCACCGGAGAGCTTCTCGCGGGAATACTTGTCATCGTTCTTGAAGAAGGACAGCCAGTTGGTGGTCTTCAGCTCGAACAGGTCGGTCAGGTCTTCCTCGGAGAAGACGGTGTTGCCCACCACGTTGACATGGGCGATGGCCGCCACGGTGCCTTCGTTGATGTTGATCTTCAGCGCGACGCGGTTACGCGGCTGCGGCACCACCTCGGTTTCGATCTCGGCGGAGTAGCGGCCCTGGGCCACGTATTGGCGCTGCAGTTCGTTGCGCACACCTTCGAGGGTCGCACGCTGGAAGATTTCGCCTTCGGAAAGGCCGGATTGCTTCAGACCCTTCATCAGGTCTTCGGTGGTGATGGCCTTGTTGCCTTCGATCTCGATGCTGGAGATGGAGGGGCGTTCTACCACGTTGACGATCAGCACGTTGCCGTCGCGGCTGAGCTGGATGTCCTGGAAGAAACCGGTCTTGAACAGCGAACGGGTCGCTTCGACCAGGCGACGATCGTCGATCTGCTCGCCGACGTTCAGCGGCAGTGCCGCGAACACGCTGCCGGCCGACACACGCTGCAGACCGTTGACCCGGATATCGGAAACAGTGAAGGACTCGGCGTGAACCTGGGCGATCATCAGCGCGGAAAGGGCCGCGGGAAGCAGAAAGCGTTTCATGGAGTCCTTTTATTCCAACTGACAAATAGAGAATCTGCCGCAAAGGGCGGCAGATCCGAAATCCAACGGCGGGTTACAGCCGACTCAGATCGTTGACCAGGGCCAACAACATGACCCCGACTACCAGGCTGATGCCAATCTGCATCCCCCAAGCCTGGACCCGCTCCGACAATGGGCGACCACGCACCCACTCGACCACGTAGAACAGCAGATGCCCGCCATCGAGGACAGGAATCGGCAACAGGTTGAGAACCCCCAAGCTGATGCTCAGATAGGCGAGGAAATGCAGAAAATCCCCTACGCCGGACTGGGCTGAAGCGCCCGCCACTTTAGCAATGGTTATCGGCCCGCTCAAGTTTTTTACCGAGAGCTGCCCGAGCACCATTTTCTTTAGAGAATCCAGAGTTAGCAGGCTCATGGACCAGGTTCGGGAGAGCGCCTGCCCCACCGCTGCCACCGGCCCATAGCTCACTTCGCGGAGCATTTCCGGCGGCCACTGCCCCCCGGCGACGCCCGCGCCCAGGTAGCCGGTACGGGTCTTGCCCTCCCCTTTGGCCGCCAGGGTCAGGGCGAACTCCTCGCGCTGGCCGGCACGTTCGATGCCCAGGGTGACTTTGCCTTCAGGAATGGCGCGGACACGCGAGACCACTTCCTGCCAATCCGTGACCGATTGACCATCCAGACTGACGAGTCGGTCACCAATCTGAAGGCCGGCGGCCTTGGCCGGCCCCTTTTCGTCCAGTTCGGCGATCACAGGTGCGACAGCGGGTCGCCATGGCTGGATGCCGAGGCCACCGATGGGATCGGGGTTGTCTTCGTTCTTCAGCCAGGAACTGATGCGCACCTGGTGCACGGTCGGAACGCTCGAACCCTGCTCCAGCACCGAAACGCTCAGCTCGCCGGTTTCCCCCAGGCGACGCACCAGCTGCAGGTTGACGCCGCTCCAGCCGTCGACCGCCTCGCCGTCCACCGCAACCACTTCCTGGCCGGACGCCAGGCCGGCAACGGCTGCCGGACTGTTCGCCACCACGGAGCCGATGATCGGCTTGATCTGCTGGCTGCCCAGCATGGCCAGGACCCAGAAGAACACAATGGCCAGCAGGAAGTTGGCGATGGGCCCCGCCGCAACGATGGCGATGCGCTGGAATACGGTCTTGCGGTTGAAGGCGCGGTCGAGCAACTCGGCGGGAACATCGCCCTCCCGCTCGTCGAGCATCTTCACGTAGCCGCCCAGGGGAATGGCGGCCACGACGAATTCGGTGCCGTGGCGATCATGCCAGCGAACCAGCGGCGTGCCGAAACCGACGGAGAAGCGCAGGACCTTGACCCCGCAACGTCGGGCCACCCAGAAGTGGCCGAACTCGTGGAAGGTGACCAGTACGCCAAGGGCGACTATCAGTCCTACCACCATATAAAGGGCGCTCATCGCTACCTCCTCGGGCTCAACGCCCGCGTTCCTGCAACCACGCCTGCGCGGCGCCGCGTGCACGCTGGTCGGCTGCCAGCACCGCATCGAGCGATTCGACCGGCGCGTGCGCCTCGCGGTTCAGCACCTCGTCGATGATAACCGGGATATCCGTGAAGCGGATGCGCCGCTCGAGGAACGCAGCCACCGCCACCTCGTTCGCGGCATTGAGCATCGCCGGCGCGCTGCCACCCGCTTCGGCGGCCTGGCGCGCCAGGCGCAGGCAGGGGAAACGTTGCTCGTCGGGCGCACTGAAGTCCAGGCGGGCGATGGAGAACAGGTCCAGCGGAGAAACGCCGGAATCGATCCGCTGCGGCCACGCCAGCGCGTGAGCGATGGGTGTACGCATGTCCGGGTTGCCCAACTGCGCCAATACCGATCCGTCAACGTAATCCACCAGGGAATGAATGACGCTCTGCGGGTGGATCACCACTTCGACCTTCGACGGCGCGGCGTCGAACAACCAGCAAGCCTCGATCAGTTCCAGCCCCTTGTTCATCATGCTGGCCGAATCGACGGAAATCTTCCGCCCCATCGACCAGTTGGGGTGCGCGCAGGCCTGCTCGGGTGAAACCTCGGTCAACTGCTCCAAAGGGGTTTCGCGGAACGGGCCGCCGGAGGCGGTCAGCAGGATACGACGAACGCCCACCTCCCCCAGACCGCGGGAGTAGTCCGCCGGCATGCACTGGAAAATGGCGTTGTGCTCGCTGTCGATGGGCAGCAGTACGGCGCCACTGGCGCGGACGGCATTCATGAACAGCGCGCCGGACATGACCAGCGCCTCTTTATTGGCCAGCAACACCCGCTTGCCAGCCTCGACGGCGGCCAGGGTCGGCTTCAGGCCAGCGGCCCCTACGATGGCGGCCATTACCGCATCCACTTCGGGATGGGCGGAAATCTCGCAAAGCCCGGCCTCGCCGACCAGCACCCGAGTCTCGAGGCCGGCGGAATTCAGGCGATCCTGCAGGGCACGCGCCTGCTCAGCATCCGGGACGACCACGAATCGCGGCAGGTGACGCAGGCAAAGCGCCTGGAGCTCAGCCAGACGGGAATAACCACTGAGCGCGAAAACGCGGTAACGATCAGGGTGACGGCCGATGACATCCAGGGTGCTGAGGCCGATCGAACCGGTCGCCCCCAGCACGGTAATCCACTGCGGATGACTCACGGCGCCCCCCAACCCACGGCCCAGAGCAGCGCGGTGAACACCGGGATGGCTGCCGTCAGGCTGTCGATGCGGTCCAGCACGCCGCCGTGGCCAGGCAGCAGATTGCTGCTGTCCTTGAGGCCGGACTGGCGCTTGAACATGCTTTCGGTCAGATCGCCAATTACCGACAGGGCCACCACGATGGCCGCGCAGGGCAGCGCCAGCAGCAATTCGCGGACAGTCCAGTCGCGATAGATGGAGACGGCCACAGTGATCGCCAGGCACAGTGCCATGCCGCCGAAGAAGCCTTCCCAGCTTTTGCCCGGGCTGACGCGCGGGGCGAGCTTGCGCTTGCCGAATGCCTTGCCGGAGAAGTAAGCGCCTACATCGGCGGCCCAGACCAGCACCATCACGGCCACGATCAGCCAGTTGGACAGCGGCCATTGCTTGAGCAGCACCAGGCCCTGCCATGCCGGGAGCAGGATCAGCAGGCCGATAAGCAGGCGACGCCAGCGTCCACCCCAGCTCGACGCGCTATCCGGGTAGGTCAGCACCATGACGATTGCCAGCATCCACCAGAGCAGCGCCAGCACCAGTACAGCCCCCGCCAACTGCGGCAGCCAGGCCAGCACCAGCATCAATGCGGCGACTACGGCAGCGTAACCAACACGGGCAGATTGCTCGTTGTAGCCTGCCAGGCGCGCCCATTCCCAGGCACCGAGGCTCACCACCAGGCCGATGAACAGCGAGAACGCCGCTCCATCAAGCAGAAAAAAACCACCCAGCGCGATCGGCAACAGGATCAGCGCCGTGATGATGCGTTGTTTCAACATGACGGAGGTGCCTCGGCCTCGACCTGCTCGCTGGTCTTGCCGAAGCGGCGCTGACGAGAGGCATAGTCCTGCAACGCCGCCTGCATGGCTTCGTGCTTGAAGTCGGGCCAGTAGAGATCGGAGAAATACAGCTCGGCGTAGGCCAGCTGCCAGAGAAGGAAGTTGCTGATGCGGTGCTCGCCACCGGTGCGGATGCACAGGTCGGGCAATGGCTGGTCACCGGTGGACAGACAGCCCTGGATCAACTCCGGGGTAATCTCTTCCGCGGCCAGGTGACCCGCCTGCACCTCACGGGCGAGGCGCTGGGCAGCCTGGGTGATATCCCACTGCCCACCATAGTTCGCCGCCACCTGCAGCAGCATGCTGCCACCATTGGCAGTCAGCGCTTCGGCCTCGCGCATCGCCGCCTGCAATTCAGGAGCGAAGCGGCTGCGGTCACCGATGATGCGCAGGCGAATGCCATTGGCACTGAGCTTGCGCACCTCACGGCGCAGGGCCATGAGGAACAGCTCCATCAGCGCGCCGACCTCGTCGGCCGGGCGCTGCCAGTTCTCGCTGGAGAAGGCGAACAGCGTCAGCACTTCGACGCCTGCCTCGGCGCAGGTCTTGATCACCGCACGAACGGCGTCCACGCCGGCCTTGTGCCCGGCCACACCAGGCATCAGGCGCTTCTTCGCCCAGCGGTTGTTGCCGTCCATGATGATTGCCACGTGCCGGGGCACGGGCGTCACCTGCTTGGTCTTTTCCATGACGAGAACCCGGCCGTCAGACGGCCATCAGATCCGTTTCCTTGGCCTCGAGGGCCTTTTCGATCTCCGCGACGAACTTGTCGGTGATCTTCTGGATCTCGTCACCAGCGCGACGCTCCTCGTCCTCGCTGATTTCCTTCTCTTTCTGCAGGTCTTTCAGCTGCGCCAGGGCATCGCGACGGATGTTGCGTACGGAAACGCGAGCCTGTTCGGCTTCGGCGCGAGCCTGCTTGGTGAAGCCCTTGCGGGTTTCCTCGGTCAGGGCCGGCATCGGGACGCGAATGGTGGTACCGGCGGTGGCCGGGTTCAGGCCCAGATCCGAAGTCATGATGGCTTTCTCGACAGCCTGGATCATGCTCTTGTCGAAGACGCTCAGAGCCAGGGTGCGCGAATCTTCCACGGTGACGTTGGCCACCTGGCGCAGCGGCGTGTCGGAACCGTAGTAGGACACCATCACGCTATCCAGAATGCTCGGGTGTGCACGGCCGGTACGAATCTTGGCGAAGGCATGACCCAGGGCCTCCAGGGTTTTACCCATACGATCCTGCGCTTCCTTCTTGATCTCGTTGATCATCTCAATCCTCCTCGATCAGGGTGCCTTCAGCACCACCTACAACAATATTCAGCAGCGCGCCGGGCTTGTTCATGTTGAACACCCGCAGCGGCATTTTCTGGTCCCGGCACAGGCAGATGGCGGTCAGGTCCATCACGCCCAGCTTGCGATCGAGCACTTCATCGTACGTCAGACGCTCGAATTTCTCGGCATTCGGGTCCTTGAACGGGTCGGCAGTGTACACGCCGTCCACCTTGGTCGCCTTGAGTACTACGTCAGCATCTATTTCGATGGCGCGCAGGCAGGCGGCCGAATCAGTGGTGAAGAACGGGTTGCCGGTACCGGCGGAGAAGATCACCACTTCGCCGCTTTTCAGATGGCGCATGGCCTTGCGGCGGTCGTAGTGATCGGTCACACCGACCATGGAAATGGCGGACATGACGATAGCGGTGATATTGGAGCGCTCCAGGGCGTCACGCATGGCCAGACCGTTCATCACGGTAGCGAGCATGCCCATGTGGTCGCCGGTGACGCGATCCATGCCGGCCGCGGACAGCGCCGCGCCACGGAACAGGTTGCCACCACCGATTACCAGGCCGACCTGCACGCCGATACCGACGAGCTGGCCGATCTCCAGCGCCATGCGGTCCAGCACCTTGGGATCGATGCCGAACTCCTCGGAGCCCATCAGGGCCTCGCCGCTCAGTTTTAGAAGAATGCGTTTATAGCGAGGTTGACGAGCGCTCAGCTGCTGAGCCATGACCTTTTTCTCCTGCGGCGATTGAATGCTGTGCGCCTTGTGGGCGCTTGGCGGAAAGCTTGGACCAGCCAGCCTTACGGCGCCTTTAAACCCGCCTTGCGGGCCTGCGCCGTGGAAACCGCCCCTTTTGGTTTCCCCATTTTGGCAAAGAGGCCGCGCGCGTTAGCGGGCAGCCTCTTGCGGGGCGACAGTCGTGAGACTGTCTATTACTGCTTGGAAGCGGCTACTTGAGCAGCAACCTCGGCAGCGAAGTCAGCTTCGACTTTCTCGATGCCTTCGCCTACTTCGAAACGAACGAAGGAAACGATTTCAGCGCCGGCTTTCTTGGCCAGGTCACCGACCTTGACTTCCGGATCCTTGACGAACGCTTGCTCGACCAGGCTGGCTTCGGCCAGGAACTTCGAGATACGGCCTTTGACCATATTCTCGACGATGTTTTCCGGCTTGCCAGCGATCTTGTCGGCGTTCAGAGCAAGGAAGATTTCCTTCTCTTTGGCAACGGCTTCTTCGGAAACCTGCGACGGATCGAGGAATTGCGGGTTGCTGGCAGCGACGTGCATGGCGATGTCGCGAGCCAGTTCGGCATTGCCGCCCTTCAGGGTGACCAGAACACCGATGCGGTGGCCGTGCAGGTAGGCGCCAACCACTTCACCTTCGGTGCGAGCCAGGCGACGGATGTTGACGTTCTCGCCGCACTTGGCAACCAGGGCTTCACGAGCCGGCTCTTGCTCGGCGATCAGCGGAGCAGCATCGGTCAGCTTCTGGGCAACAGCCTTGTCCAGGCTGGCAGCGACGAAGTTCTTGAAGTCGTCCTGCAGGGCCAGGAAGTCGGTCTGCGAGTTGACTTCGATGATGGTGGCGGATTTGCCGTCGTCAGCCACTTTGGCGGCGATAGCGCCTTCGGCGGCGATGTTGCCGGCCTTCTTGGCAGCCTTGATGGCGCCGGAAGCGCGCATGTCGTCGATGGCCTTCTCGATGTCGCCCTCGGCGGCTACCAGTGCCTTCTTGCACTCCATCATGCCCTGGCCGGTACGCTCACGCAGTTCCTTGACCAGTGCTGCAGTAATTTCTGCCATTTCGAAATCCTCTTGAGTTGCTCTCAAAACCAGATCGCCCGGCTGCCCGGGCGGAATTTACAGGGTGGCAAAAAGGGGGCCTAGCCCCCTTTCCGCGCACCGCAGGACGTCTGGACGTCCCGGAATCAGCCTTCGGCGGATTCGGCCGGCGCTTCTTCGACGAACTCGTCAGCAGTCACGCCACCGGCGTTCTTGCCACGCAGGACGGCTTCAGCCATCGAGCCCAGGTACAGCTGCACGGCGCGGATGGCGTCGTCGTTACCCGGGATAACATAGTCAACGCCTTCAGGGCTGCTGTTGGTATCGACGATGCCGATAACCGGGATGCCCAGCTTGTTGGCTTCGGTGATAGCAATGCGCTCGTGGTCAACGTCGATCACGAACAGAGCGTCCGGCAGGCCGCCCATGTCCTTGATGCCGCCCAGGCTGCGATCCAGTTTTTCCAGATCGCGGGAGCGCATCAGAGCCTCTTTCTTGGTCAGCTTGGCGAAGGTGCCGTCCTGGGACTGAACTTCCAGCTCACGCAGACGCTTGATCGACTGACGGATGGTCTTGTAGTTGGTGAGCATGCCGCCCAGCCAACGGTGGTCGACGTACGGCATGCCGCAACGGGCAGCTTCTTCGCGAACGATCTTGCCGGCGGAACGCTTGGTGCCGACGAACAGGATCTTGTTCTTGCCCTGGGCCAGGCGCTCAACGAAGGTCAGGGCCTCGTTGAACATCGGCAGGGTTTTTTCGAGGTTGATGATGTGGATCTTGTTGCGCGCGCCGAAAATGAACTTGCCCATTTTCGGGTTCCAGTAACGGGTCTGGTGGCCGAAGTGCACACCGGCCTTCAGCATATCGCGCATGTTGACTTGGGACATGATAGTTCCTCGATAAGTCGGGTTAGGCCTCCATGCATCCCAACGGCCAACCCTCCGACTGTGTCGAAAGGCACCCAGGCCATCGTGTCGATGCATGTGTGGGTTAATGCCCCGAAATGGCCGTAGCCTTCAGAGCGGGGCGCTTTATACCACAACCCCGGCCAGAACAAAACCCGAAAGGACGCCCGGCACCTCCCTCACCGCTTCGCTGCGCCTTGCCCTGCCCTTAATAGAAGAGCCCCAATTCTGATAGACTTGCGTATTCCTCTCATTTACCCGCGCGCTTGCAGCGCCTGAAGAGAAGTCGCATGACCGTCACCATCAAGACGCCCGAAGACATCGAGAAAATGCGCGTCGCCGGCCGTCTGGCCGCCGAAGTGCTGGAAATGATCGGCGAACACGTCAAGCCTGGCGTCACCACCGACGAACTGGACCGTATCTGCCACGACTACATCGTCAACGTGCAGAAGGCCATTCCGGCGCCGCTGAACTACAAGGGCTTCCCCAAGTCCATCTGCACCTCGATCAACCACGTGGTGTGCCACGGCATTCCCAATGAGAAGCCGCTCAAGGAAGGCGATATCGTCAACATTGATATCACCGTGATCAAGGATGGCTACCACGGCGACACCAGCAAGATGTTCTCGGTCGGCAAGACCCCGGAATGGGCTGACCGACTGTGCCAGATCACCCAGGAATGCATGTACAAGGGCATCGCCGTGGTCAAGCCCGGCGCGCGCCTGGGCGACATCGGCGAGGTGATTCAGAAGTACGCCGAGAAGAACGGTTTCTCCGTGGTACGCGAGTACTGCGGTCACGGCATCGGCAAGGTCTTCCACGAGGAGCCCCAGGTGCTGCACTACGGCCGCGCCGGCACCGGCCTGGAACTCAAGGAAGGCATGATCTTCACCATCGAGCCGATGATCAACCAGGGCCGCCCGGAAACCCGCCTGCTGGGCGACGGCTGGACCGCCATTACCAAGGACCGCAAGCTGTCCGCGCAGTGGGAACACACCGTGCTGGTCACCGCCGACGGCTACGAGATCCTGACCCTGCGCAATGACGAAAGCTTCCCGCGCACTTCGGCTGCCTGAATCGCGGTTTGCAAACTTGCCGACGGCTGGGTAGAACATAGAAATCCCGGCCCGGCACAGCCATCGGGCCTGGCGCCACGAGCGCGGGCCCGGTTTCCCTCTTGCCCCTGCCCCCCTAAGCCATTGATCAGGAAGGCCGCCATGCCGCAGGTGGATCCCGAGTTGTTCGACCGTGGGCAGTTCCAGGCGGAACTGGCCCTCAAATCCAGCCCCATCGCCGCATTCAAGAAGGCCATTCGTCAGGCCAACGAGGTGCTCGACGCCCGCTTCAACGGCGGCCGCGACATTCGCCGGCTGATCGAAGACCGCGCCTGGTTCGTCGACCAGATCCTGCAGCGGGCCTGGAATCGCTTCGACTGGGGCGACGATGCCGATATCGCGCTGGTTGCCGTGGGCGGCTACGGGCGTGGCGAACTGCACCCGCACTCGGACATCGACTTGCTGATCCTGCTCGACAGCGAGGACCAGGAGACTTTCCGCGAGCCCATCGAGGGCTTCCTCACCCTGCTCTGGGATATCGGCCTGGAAGTCGGCCAGAGTGTGCGTTCGGTAGCCGAGTGCGCCGAGGAAGCGCGCGCCGACCTCACCGTGGTCACCAACCTGATGGAATGCCGGACCATCTCCGGCCCGGACAGCCTGCGCCAGCGCATGCTCGAAGCCACCAGCGCAAAGCAGATGTGGCCGAGCGGGCAGTTCTACCTGGCCAAGCGCAAGGAACAGATCCACCGCCACACCAAGTACAACGACACCGAATACAACCTCGAGCCCAACGTGAAGGGCTCTCCCGGCGGCCTGCGTGACATCCAGACCCTGCTCTGGGTCGCCCGCCGCCACTTTGGCAGCCTCAACCTGCACGCCCTGGTGCGCGAAGGCTTCCTGGTGGAAAGCGAATGCAGCGTGCTGGCCTCCAGCCAGGAATTCCTCTGGAAGGTCCGCTACGCCCTGCACATGCTTGCCGGTCGCGCCGAAGACCGCCTGCTGTTCGATCACCAGCGGCGCATCGCCGGCCTGCTGGGCTACGAAGGCAACGACGCCAAGCTGGCCGTCGAGCGCTTCATGCAGAAGTACTACCGCGTGGTGATGGCTGTTTCCGAGCTGAACGACCTGATCATGCAGCACTTCGAGGAAGTGATACTGCGCGCCGGCGAGAACGGCCAGATCCAGCCGCTCAACAGCCGCTTCCAGCTGCGTGACGGTTACCTCGAGGTCACCCACGCCAACGTCTTCAAGCGCACCCCGTTCGCCCTGCTGGAAATCTTCGTGCTGCTGGCCCAGCACCCGGAAATCAAGGGCGTACGCGCCGACACCATCCGCCTGCTGCGCGACAGCCGGCACCTGATCGACGACGACTTCCGCCACGACATCCGCAACACCAGCCTGTTCATCGAACTGTTCAAGTGCCAGGAAGGCATCCACCGCAACCTGCGGCGGATGAACCGCTACGGCATTCTCGGCCGCTACCTGCCGGAGTTCGGCCTGATCGTCGGACAGATGCAGCACGACCTGTTCCACATCTATACGGTCGACGCGCACACCCTCAACCTGATCAAGCACCTGCGCAAGCTGCGCCGTCCGGACATGGCGGAGAAGTACCCGCTGGCCAGCAAGATCATGGAGCGCCTGCCCAAGCCGGAGCTGATCTACATCGCCGGTCTCTACCACGATATCGCCAAGGGCCGCGGCGGCGACCATTCGGAACTGGGCGCGGTGGACGCCGAGCAGTTCTGCCAGCGCCACCAGTTGCCGCCGTGGGATACCAACCTGGTGTCCTGGCTGGTGCAGAACCACCTGATCATGTCCACCACGGCCCAGCGCAAGGACCTGTCCGACCCGCAGGTGATCTACGACTTCGCCCAGCTGATGGGCAACCAGACCTACCTGGATTACCTCTACGTGCTCACCGTGGCCGACATCAACGCCACCAACCCGACGCTGTGGAACTCCTGGCGCGCCAGCCTGCTGCGCCAGCTCTACACCGAGACCAAGCGCGCGCTGCGTCGCGGCCTGGAGAACCCGGTGGACCGCGAGGAGCAGATCCGCCAGACACAGAGCGCGGCCATCGACATCCTGGTGCGCGGCGGCATCGACCAGGACGACGCCGAGCAGCTCTGGAGCCAGCTGGGCGACGACTACTTCCTGCGCCACAGCGCCGCCGATGTGGCGTGGCACACCGAGGCCATCCTCCAGCATCCGGACGACGGCACCCCGCTGGTGCTGATCAAGGAAACCGCCCAGCGCGAGTTCGAGGGCGGCACGCAGATCTTCATCTATGCCGGCGACCAGCACGACTTCTTCGCCGTGACCGTGGCGGCAATGGACCAGCTCAACCTGAACATCCAGGACGCGCGGATCATCACTTCCACCAGCCTGTTCACCCTCGACACCTACATAGTGCTCGACGCCGATGGCGGCTCGATCGGCAACAATCCCAGCCGGGTCGAGGAAATTCGCCAAGGACTGGTCAATGCATTGAAGGACCCGGACGAGTACCCGACCATCATCCAGCGCCGCGTCCCGCGCCAGCTCAAGCACTTTGCCTTCAACCCGCAAGTGACCATTTCCACCGACGCGGCCCGCCAGGTCAGCGTGCTGGAGGTGATAGCACCGGACCGCCCGGGCCTGCTTGCACGCATTGGCGGGCTATTCCTGGACTTCGACCTGTCAGTGCAGAACGCCAAGATCGCCACCCTGGGCGAGCGCGTCGAGGACGTGTTCTTCGTGACCGATGGGCACAACCAGCCACTCTCGGACCCTGAGCTGTGCAAACGCATCCAGACCGCCCTGGTGGACATCCTCTCGGATGGTGGCCAGCCAAGCATGCCCGTGCGCATCAGTATCTAGACCCGATCTCGTAAAAGTCAGCAAAGAAAGAGCCTTGCCATGAACCCTGCCCTCGACTCGCTCCAGCCCTACCCCTTCGAGAAGCTCCGCGCCCTGCTGGCCGGGGCCCAGCCGCCGGCTGAGCTCAAGCCCATCGCGCTGTCCATCGGCGAGCCCAAGCACCGCTCGCCGGAATTCGTCGCCAAGGCCCTGGCCGACAGCCTCGACCAACTGGCCGTCTACCCGACCACTCTCGGCATCCCCGCCCTGCGCGAGGCCATTGCCGCCTGGTGCGAGCGCCGCTTCAAGGTGCCGGCCGGCTGGCTGGATGCTGCGCGCCATGTGCTGCCGGTAAACGGCACCCGTGAAGCGCTGTTCGCCTTCACCCAGACCGTGGTGGACCGCAACGCCAAGGGCCTGGTGATCAGCCCGAACCCGTTCTACCAGATCTACGAAGGCGCAGCCCTGCTGGCCGGCGCCGAGCCGCACTACCTGCCGTGCCTGGAAGACAATGGCTTCAACCCGGACTTCGACGCCGTCCCGGCGGATGTCTGGGCGCGCTGCCAGATCCTCTTCCTCTGCTCGCCGGGCAACCCCACCGGCGCGCTGGTCCCGCTGGAAACCCTGAAAAAGCTGATTGCCCTGGCCGACGAGCACGACTTCGTGATCGCGGCCGACGAGTGCTACAGCGAGCTGTACTTCGACGAGCAGAACCCGCCGGCCGGCCTGTTGACCGCCTGCGCCGAACTGGGCCGCGCGGATTTTGCGCGCTGCGTGGTATTCCACAGCCTGTCCAAGCGCTCCAACCTGCCGGGGCTGCGTTCGGGCTTCGTCGCCGGCGATGCCGAGGTGCTGAAGAAATTCCTCCTGTACCGCACCTACCACGGCTGCGCCATGCCGGTTCAGACCCAGCTGGCCAGCGTCGCAGCCTGGAAGGACGAGGACCACGTGCGCGCCAACCGCGACCTGTACCGCGAGAAGTTCGACGCCGTGCTGGACATCCTCGGCGGCGTGCTCGACGTGCAGCGCCCGGACGGCAGCTTCTACCTGTGGGCCAGGACCCCGGTGGCGGATACCGAGTTCTGCCGCGGCCTGTTCGATGCGCAGCACGTCACCGTGGTGCCGGGCTCCTACCTGTCCCGCGAAGTGAACGGCGAGAACCCCGGCGCCAACCGCGTGCGCATGGCGCTGGTGGCTCCGCTGGCCGAGTGCGTGGAAGCGGCCGAACGGATCAAGCAGTACGTGCAGAGCCTTTAAGGTTGCACACCCTGTAGGAGCGAGCTTGCTCGCGAAACCGCTGCATTCCGGCGCTGCCGGATAAGGCTCGCCAACAAGCTCGCCCCTGCAGAAAAGCCCAAAGCGCCTACACCCAGCGCCCCGCCTTGCTGGTCACCCAGGCCTCCTGGCTGTCCAGCTCACCCAGCACCTCGCGCATGGTTTCGTCGTCGATCTCATGCTCGCGGCGCATCCGGTACAGCTCCAGCCGCTGCGCGCGCAACGCCTTGATACGCAGCGCCTGATCGGCCAACTCCAGGGCACGGGCGCGCTCGCGGGCTTCCTGGCTATCCGGTGCCGGATCCAGTTCGTGGCGGTATTCGGCCATCAGCCGCGCCTTCAGCTCTGCCAGCCGGGCCGCTTCGTCGGCATCCGCGCCGTCACGGGCAGGGATTTCCTCAGCTTCAAGCATGTGAATGGCGGCTGCCGCGGTCTTGCGCCAGACCGACTGCACCTCGCGCTCGCGCTGGTCATTGCTGGCCGCTGGTAGTCCTCGAAGCAAAATCGGTAATCCGATGGTGGCGGCGATCAGCGACACCAGGATCACCCCCGTGGCGATGAAGATGATCAGATCGCGTTGCGGAAAAGCCGAACCATCGAGCAGCAGCAACGGCACCGAAAGTACGCCCGCCAGCGTCACCGCGCCGCGCACCCCACCCAGCGCCGAGATCGCCGACAGCCGCAGCACCGGTTCGCCGGATCGGCCACCCAGCTCGATCCCCCACCACTGCTCGAAGCGCACCGACACTTTCCAGTAGCACCAGACCCAGCAAAAGCGCAGCAGGAGCAGCACGGCGAACACCGCCAGCACGTAGAACAGCAGCAGCGAGGAGCGCCACATTACATCGTCGGCGTGATGCGCGACGGACTTGAGAATGTCCGGCAGTTGCAGCCCCAGCAGCAGGAACACCACGCCGTTGAAGGCAAACTCCAGCATCGACCAGACGCTGCGGTTGAGCAGGCGGGTGTTGGTCTGCCGCGGCAGCAGGTCGGCCCAGCTCTGCATCATGCCGGCCGCCACCGCCGCAAGGATGCCTGACACCCCAAGCTCCTCGGCGATCATGTAGCAGGCAAAGGGCAACAGCAGCATCAGCACCACGTGGGTAGCCGGATCATCCCAGCCGCGACGGATCATCCAGCCGCGAATCCGCCCCAACAGCCAACTGATGAAAACCCCGCAGGCCAGCCCGCCAACCGCCACCAGCAGGAAGTTCAGGCTGGCGTCCATCAGCGAGAAGGTGCCGGTCAGGGCGGCGGCGATGGCGAACTTGAAGGCCACCAGGCCCGATGCATCGTTCATCAGCGCTTCGCCCTGCAGCACATGCATCAGACGCTTGGGCAGGCGGTCCTGGGCGATGGCCGAGACCGCCAGCGCATCGGTCGGCGACAGCACCGCCGCCAGGGCGAAGGCCGCCGCCCAGGGAATCTCGGGAATCAGCAGGTGAATGAAGACGCCGCCACCGAGCACGGTGAACAGTACGAGTGCGAAGGCCAGGGTGAGGATCGGCCAGCGCATCTTCCAGAATTCGCCCTTGGGCATGCGCCAGCCGTCGGCGAACAGCAGCGGCGGGATGAACAGGAACATGAACAGCTCGGGGTCCAGTCCCACGTGCAGCCCCAGGCTCGGCCAGGCCAGCGCGGCGCCGGCGGCGATCTGGATCAAGGGCAGCGGCAACGGGATCAGCTGAGCGGCGAGCCGGGTTCCCCCCACGACCAGCAGCAGGATCAGAACGGTGTAAACGGTTTGCATCGACGAACTCCAGCACAGCCATCCATTGAAGCACCCAGGACGAGATGGATCAGCCCCGCATTGGGCAAAAAACTGTTGCAATACGCCGGCCTCCCGGCGGCGTCCCGCAAGGCGCTGGGAAATGGCATAATCCCGCGCCTGAAAAATGTATCGAAAAGGAGTAGCGCCCTGTGAGTCAGCGGACGCTGTTTGGCATCAAGGCTTGCGACACCATGAAGAAAGCCCGCGTCTGGCTGGATGAGCATGGCGTCGACTACGTCTTCCACGACTACAAGAGTAGCGGCATCGACCGCGAACACCTGCGCCAGTGGTGTAACGAGCATGGCTGGGAAACCGTCCTGAACCGTGCCGGCACCACCTTCCGCAAGCTGGACGACGCGCAGAAGGCCGATCTCGACCAGGACAAGGCCATCGAACTGATGGTCGCGCAGCCGTCGATGATCAAGCGTCCGGTGCTGGACCTGGGTGACCGTACCCTGGTCGGCTTCAAGCCCGACGCCTACGCCGCCGCGCTGGCCTGAGCAACACCACGATGAGCATTGCCTGGGCCCTGTTCCTCCCCGCCTGCTTCGCCCTGAATATGGCGCCGGGACCGAACAACCTGCTGTCGCTGAACAATGCCGCCCGCTTCGGCCTGCTGCGCGCGACCGTCGCGGGCGGCGGTCGGCTGCTCGCCTTCGCCGGCATGCTGGCCCTGGCCGCTTCGGGCCTGGCGCTGGTACTGCAGGCCTCGGCCTGGCTGTTCCTGGCGATCAAACTGGTGGGTGCAGGTTACCTGCTGTGGCTGGCCGTACAGCTGTGGCGCGCCCCGACAGCGAACCTGTCGGTGGATGGCTCCCCGGTTGCCGCCACCAGCCTGTGGCGCCTGGCCCGTCAGGAGTTCTGGGTGGCTGCCGGCAACCCCAAGGCCATCCTCATCTTCACCGCTTTCCTGCCGCAGTTCGTCGATCCGCGTCAGGCCGTGGGCGCCCAGTTCGCCCAACTCGGTGCAGCCTTCCTGCTTCTGGAGTGGCTGGCCATCGCCCTTTACGGGCTCGCCGGGGTCCGCCTCGGCAAGCTGCTCGCCGGCACACGCGCCCGGCGCCTGTTCAACCGTGGTTGTGCCGCGCTGCTGGGCAGCGCCGGGCTGGGCCTGCTGCTCAGCCGCCGTCCGGCCTGACCGAATTCGTTATTCGAGAATCTCTTTCAAGGAATCCCACACATGTCGAAATCCCTGTTCAGCATCGCCTTCGGTGTCGGCACCCAGAACCGCCAGGGCAACTGGCTGGAAGTCTTCTACGCGCAGCCGCTGCTCAACCCCAGCGCCGAACTGGTCGCTGCCATCAGCCCGCTGCTGAACTACGAAGGCGGCAACCAGGCGATCGCCTTCACCGCTCACCAGGCCTACCAGTTGGCCGACGCCGTCGAGACCGTCGACGCCGCCCAGGCCGCCCTGCTCAACCGCCTGGCCGAAAGCCAGAAGCCGCTGGTCGCCACCCTGCTGGCCGAAGACGCCGCCCCCGGCTCCACCCCGGAGGCGTACCTGAAGCTGCACCTGCTGTCCCACCGTCTGGTCAAGCCGCACGGCCTGAACCTGACCGGCATCTTCCCGCTGCTGCCGAACGTGGCCTGGACCAACCAGGGCGCCGTCGACCTCGCCGAGCTGGCCGAGTTGCAACTCGAAGCGCGCCTGAAGGGCAAGCTGCTGGAAGTCTTCTCCGTCGACAAATTCCCGAAGATGACCGACTACGTGGTCCCGGCCGGCGTGCGCATCGCCGACACCGCCCGCGTGCGCCTGGGCGCCTATATCGGTGAAGGCACCACCGTGATGCACGAAGGCTTCGTCAACTTCAACGCCGGCACCGAAGGTCCGGGCATGATCGAAGGCCGCGTCTCCGCTGGCGTGTTCGTCGGCAAGGGTTCGGACCTGGGCGGCGGCTGCTCCACCATGGGCACCCTGTCCGGCGGCGGCAACATCGTCATCAGCGTCGGCGAAGGCTGCCTGATCGGCGCCAACGCCGGCATCGGCATCCCGCTGGGCGACCGCAACATCGTCGAGGCTGGCCTGTACGTCACCGCCGGCACCAAGATCGCCGTGCTGGACGATCAGAACAACCTGGTGAAAGTGGTCAAGGGCCGCGACCTGGCCGGCCAGGCCGACCTGCTGTTCCGCCGCAACTCCCAGACCGGCGCAGTCGAGTGCAAGACCAACAAGACTGCCATCGAGCTGAACGAAGCGCTGCACGCGCACAACTAAGCTGGCCGCCCCGCTCTCGCGGGGTACGCACTAAGCTTGGAGAAGCGGGGGCTGCGGCCCCCGTTTTACTTTTTCCGCAACCGGCCGCACGCCCATGTCCATTCCCTCGCCCTGGCGCTCCGACTTCCCGGCCCTCGCCGCCTTCGAGGCCGAGGGCCAGACCTACCTCGACAGCGCCGCCACCGCGCAGAAACCGCGCGCCATGATCGACGCCCTCGCCGGCTACTACGCCAGCGGCGCCGCCAACGTGCACCGCGCCCAGCACCTGCCCGGCGAGCGCGCCACCCGCGCCTTCGAGGCGACCCGCACGCTGGCCACCAACTGGCTCAATGGCGGCAGCCCCGCGCAGATCATCTTCACCCGTGGCGCCACCGAAGCGCTGAACCTGCTGGCCTACGGGCTGGAAGGGCAGTTCCAGGCGGGCGACGAAATCGTCGTCAGCGCGCTGGAACACCACGCCAACCTGCTGCCCTGGCAGCAACTGGCCAAGCGGCGCGGCTTGAAACTGGTGGTCCTGCCGCTGGACAGTGACGGCCGCATCGATCTGACCCGCGCTGCCGGCCTGATCGGTCCGCGTACCCGGCTGCTTGCCGTCAGCCAGCTGTCCAATGTGCTCGGCACCTGGCAACCGCTGCCGGAACTGCTGGCGATGGCCCGGCAACACGGTGCGCTAAGCGTGGTCGATGGCGCGCAAGGGGTGGTTCATGGCCGGCACAACCTGTCCGCGTTGGGCTGCGACTACTACGTCTGTTCCAGCCACAAGCTCTACGGCCCGGAAGGCCTGGGCCTGCTCTGGGGCCGCCCGGAAGCGCTGGAGCGCCTGGCGCACTGGCAGTTCGGCGGCGAGATGGTGCGCGTGGCGGACTACTTCGACGCACAGTTCCACAGCGCCCCCATGGGCTTCGAGGCCGGCACCCCGCCCATCGGACCGGTGATCGCCCTGGGCGCCACCCTGGAGTGGCTGGCCGCGCAGGACAGTGCCGAGGTCAGCGGCCACGAGAGCTTCCTCCACGCGCGCCTGCTGTCTGGCCTGCGCGCCCGCGATGGCGTTCGAGTGCTAGGCGAACCAGACGTGGCACTGGCCAGCTTCATAGTCGAAGGTGTGCACGTCTCCGACCTGGGTCACCTGCTCACCGAGCAGGGCATCGCCGTGCGTGCGGGGCATCACTGCGCCATGCCGCTGATGAAGACCCTTGATGTCTCGGGCGCCCTGCGCGTCTCCCTCGGCCTGTACAACGACGGAGCGGATCTGGAGCGCTTCTTCGCTGCGCTGGACAGTGCCCTGGAGCTGCTGCGATGAGCTTGTCGGCGGCAGCAGAGGATGCCCTGCAAGCCTTCACCGCCCTGCAGGGCTGGGAGCAACGCGCCCGCCTGCTGATGCAGTGGGGCGAACGCCTGGAGCCGCTAAGCGAAGCCGAACTGGCCGACGAGCAGCGCGTACAGGGCTGCGAGAGCAACGTCTGGCTGGTGGCGGATCGGCGGGATGAACGCTGGTACTTCCGCGCCTACAGCGACGCGCGTCTGTTGCGCGGGCTGCTGGCGTTGCTGCTGGTGCGGGTGGACGGCTTGCCGGCGGACGAGCTGCCCGCCATCGATCTACCGGACTGGTTCGAGCAACTGGGGCTGGGTCGTCAACTGTCGCCTTCGCGCAGCAACGGGTTGAATGCGGTGCTCAAGCGGATGCAGGAGCTGATCAGCGCCTGAGGCTTGGCCTGTGCGTAGGAGCGGACTTCGTCCGCGATGGGCACGCATCGCGCCGGAGACCAACGCGGATACATCCGCTCCTGCGAATGCGGTTAGCCCGCCGCGCGCTCTGACGGGCGCCGCGCCCCCGCCACGATCTTATCCACAGCCCTGGCGGCGGCCACCATGCCGAAGGTGGCGGTCACCATCATCACCGCGCCGAAACCGCCCGCACAGTCCAGCTTCACGCCTTCGCCGACGAAGCTCTTGGGCTGGCACACGGTGCCGTCCGGCTTGGGATAGCGCAACTGCTCGGTGGAAAACACGCACTGCACGCTGTAATGCCGGCCCGGCGTGCGCGAGAAGTTGTAGTCGCGACGCAGCATGGAGCGAACCTTGGCGGCCAGCGGATCGTTGAAGGTCTTGTTGAGGTCGGCGACCTGGATCTGCGTCGGGTCCACCTGCCCGCCGGCACCGCCGGTGGTGATGATCTGCAGCTTGCGGCGCTTGCACCAGGCGATCAGCGCGGCCTTGGCCGCAACGCTGTCGATGCAGTCGACCACGCAATCCAGCTCCGGCGTGATGTAGTCCGCCATGGTTTCGCGCGTGACGAAATCGGCTACGGCGTGTACGACGATGCCGGGGTTGATGGCTTTCAGACGCTCCGCCATGACCTCGACCTTCGGCTTGCCCACGGCTCCCTGGATCGCGTGCACCTGGCGGTTGGTGTTGGTGACGCAGACATCGTCCAGGTCGAACAGTGAAATCTCGCCCACACCGCTGCGCGCCAGGGCCTCGGCCGTCCAGGAGCCCACGCCGCCGATCCCGACTACCGCCACATGGCTGGCCGCCAGCCGCTCCAGGCCCTCACGGCCATAAAGCCGCGCGATTCCGCCGAAACGCTGTTCATCCAGTTGCATCGCCACACCTCATTTCGAAACGGCCGGCATTCTATACCGGCAGTCGCCGGCACGCCTGCAACAAAGGCGTGTTGCCGCAGTCTCAGTCACGCACCTGCCGCACATTCTAAACTGTCAGAAATTGCCTACGAACGCCCACGCGGCGGACGGCCCCGGCAACCTGTACAGCCCCTGGAGTGCGGGGTAGGATGCGCGCCGACCGAGCTATCCCGTACGGAGATTGTCCCGGCCCCTCCCCGTTCCACCCTTTGGAACCCGATCGCACCATGCCTGCACGCAAGTTCGGCCTCAACCTGGTGGTATTCGTCGCCCTGGCGGCGCTCTTCACCGGCTTCTGGGCCCTCTACAACCGCCCCGTCAGCGTTCCCGACTGGCCGGAGAGCATTTCCGGATTCTCCTTCTCGCCCTTCCGCCTGAACCAGAATCCGCAGAAGAACCAGTTCCCCAGCGACGACGAGATCCGCTCGGACCTGGAGCTGGTCTCCAAGAACACCGACAACATCCGCACCTACTCGGTGAAGGGTTCGCTGGCCGACATCCCGCGCCTGGCCGAGGAACTCGGCATGCGCGTCAGCCTCGGCATCTGGATCGGCCCGGACGAGGCCGAGAACGAGGCCGAGATCGAGCGCGGCATCGAGATCGCCAACAACTCGCGCAGCGTCGTGCGGGTAATAGTCGGCAACGAGGCGCTGTTCCGCCGCGAGGTCACCGTCGAGCAACTGACGGCCTACCTGGACCGCGTGCGCAAGGCGGTGAAGGTGCCGGTGACAACCGCCGAGCAGTGGCACATCTACGAGAAATACCCGGAACTGGCCAAGCACGTCGACCTGATCGCCGCCCACGTGCTGCCGTACTGGGAGTACACGCCGATGAACGACGCCATCCCGTTCGTCCTCGAGCGTGCCAAGGAACTGCGCGCCAAGTTCCCGCGCAAGCCGCTGCTGCTGGCCGAGGTCGGCTGGCCGAGCAACGGCCGCATGCGCGGCGGCGCCGACGCTACCCAGGCGGACCAGGCCATCTACCTGCGCACGCTGACCAACGCGCTGAACAAGAAGGGCTACAACTATTTCGTCGTCGAGGCCTTCGACCAGCCATGGAAAGTCGGTGACGAAGGCTCGGTGGGCGCCTACTGGGGCGTCTACAACGCCCAGCGCCAGCCGAAGTTCAATTTCGACGGGCCGGTGGTGAACATCCCGCAATGGCGCGCCCTGGCGGTTGCCTCGGTGGTGATGGCGCTGCTGGCCCTGACCCTGCTGATGATCGACGGCAGTGCCCTGCGCCAGCGCGGACGGACCTTCCTCACCGTGGTCGCCTTCGCTGGCGGCTCGGTGCTGGTGTGGATCGCCTACGACTACAGCCAGCAGTACAGCACCTGGTTCAGCCTGACCGTCGGCGGCCTGCTGGGCATCGGCGCGCTGGGCGTGTTCATCGTCCTGCTCACCGAGGCCCACGAACTGGCCGAGACGGTCTGGGTGCGCAAACGCCGCCGGCCGTTCGACCCGGTGCTCACCGATACGGGCTACCGGCCCAAGGTGTCGGTGCACGTGCCCTGCTACAACGAGCCGCCGGAGATGATGAAGAAGACCCTGGATGCGCTGTCCAGGCTCGACTATCCGGACTTCGAAGTCCTGATCATCGACAACAACACCAAGGACCCGGCGGTGTGGGAGCCGGTGCGCGACTACTGCGAAGTCCTCGGCCCGCGCTTCCGCTTCTTCCACGTCGCACCGCTGGCCGGCTTCAAGGGCGGCGCGCTCAACTACATCCTGCCGCACACCGCGCCGGACGTCGAAGTCGTCGCGGTGATCGACGCCGACTACTGTGTCGAACCGAACTGGCTCAAGCAGATGGTGCCGCACTTCAGCGACCCGAAGATCGCCGTGGTGCAGTCCCCGCAGGACTACCACGACGGTGAGGAAAACCTCTTCAAGAAGCTCTGCTACGCCGAGTACAAGGGCTTCTTCCACATCGGCATGGTCACCCGCAACGACCGCGACGCAATCATCCAGCACGGCACCATGACCATGATCCGCCGCACGGTGATGGACGAGCTGAAATGGGCCGACTGGACCATCTGCGAGGACGCCGAACTGGGCCTGCGGGTATTCGAGAAAGGCTATTCGGCCGCCTACTCGCACCAGAGCTTCGGCAAGGGCGTGATGCCCGACACCTTCATCGACTACAAGAAGCAGCGCTTCCGCTGGGCCTATGGCGCCATTCAGATCATGAAGGGCCACGCCCGCGCGCTGTTCCAGGGCAAGGACAGCAAGCTCACCCTCGGCCAGCGCTACCACTTCATCGCCGGCTGGCTACCGTGGATCGCCGACGGCATGAACATCTTCTTCACCCTGGGCGCGCTGCTGTGGTCCTCGGCGATGATCATCGTGCCCAAGCGGGTCGACCCGCCGCTGCTGATCTTCGCCATCCCGCCGCTGGCGCTGTTCTTCTTCAAGTTCGGCAAGATCATGTTCCTTTACCGCCGCGCGGTGGGCGTGAACCTCGTGCGCTCGTTCCAGGCGGCGGTGGCCGGCCTTGCGCTGTCGCACACCATTGCCAAGGCCGTGCTCTACGGGACGTTCACCAAGACCATCCCGTTCTTCCGCACGCCGAAGATGGCCTCCAACCACGGCCTGCTGGTCGCACTGGCCGAGGCGCGCGAAGAAGTCTTCATCATGCTGCTGCTGTGGGGCGCGGCGCTGGGCATCGTGCTGGTACAGGGCGTGCCCAGCCGCGACATGATGTTCTGGGTGGCCATGCTGCTGGTCCAGTCGCTGCCCTACCTCGCCGCCCTGGTCATGGCGCTGCTGTCCGCGGCGCCCAAGGCTCAGGAGGCACCCGTGGCAAGCCCGGCCACACCGGCGGCCTGACCATCCATCCGTAACCAAGAACGCCGGCCAAACGCCGGCGTTTTTGCTTTAAGATGGGCGCCTTTTTCCGTTCCACCCCCAGGATGCCCCTCATGTCCCTCTCGCCGACACTGGCCCTCGCCTGCGAGCTGATTCGCCGTCCCTCCGTCACACCGGTCGATGCCGACTGCCAGCAGTTGATGATGCAGCGCCTGGACGCCTGCGGCTTCGCCCTGGAGCCCATGCGCATCGAGGAAGTGGATAACTTCTGGGCCCTGCGCCAGGGCCGCGACGGCGCCAACGGCCCGGTGCTGTGCTTCGCCGGCCACACCGACGTGGTCCCCACCGGCCCCGAGCAGGCCTGGCAGCACCAACCGTTCGACGCGCTGATCGATGCCGACGGCATGCTCTGCGGCCGTGGCGCGGCGGACATGAAAGGCAGCCTGGCGTCGATGATCATCGCCACCGAGCGCTTCGTCGCCGATCACCCCGACCACCGCGGCAGCATCGCCTACCTGATCACCAGCGACGAGGAAGGCCCGGCCCATCACGGCACCAAGGCCGTGGTCGAGCGCCTGAAGGCACGCAATGAGCGCCTGGACTGGTGCATCGTCGGCGAGCCGTCGAGCACCACTCTTGTGGGTGACATCGTCAAGAATGGCCGCCGTGGGTCGCTGGGCGCCACCCTGACCGTGCGCGGCAAGCAGGGCCACGTGGCCTACCCGCACCTGGCGAAGAACCCGATCCACCTGGCCGCCCCGGCCCTGGCGGAGCTCGCCGCCGAGCACTGGGACAACGGCAACGACTACTTCCCGCCGACCAGCTTCCAGATTTCCAACATCAATGGCGGCACCGGCGCGACCAACGTCATCCCCGGCGAGCTGAAGGTGATCTTCAACTTCCGCTTCTCCACCGAATCCACCGTGGAAGGGCTGCAGCAGCGCGTCGCGGCCATCCTCGACAAGCACGGTCTGGACTGGCACATCGACTGGGCGCTGTCCGGTCTGCCGTTCCTCACCCAGCCGGGTGAGCTGCTCGATGGCGTAGCGGCGGCGATCCGCGCCGTCACTGGCCGCGAGACTACCCCGTCGACCTCCGGTGGAACCTCCGATGGCCGTTTCATCGCCACCATGGGCACCCAGGTGGTCGAACTCGGCCCGGTGAACGCTACCATCCACCAGGTGGACGAACGCGTACTGGCCAGCGACCTCGACGTGCTGACCGAAATCTATTACCAGACCCTGGTGCGACTGCTGGCATGAGTGGACCGAACAAAGGCTTCTGCCTGGGCGCCGTACAGCCCGATACCCCGCCGCCCGCGCCAGCCGCCGAGCGCCGTTATTCCCTGCGCGTGTACCAGATCGCCCAGCGTCGCCGTTCGTTGCCGACCGTGCTGCGCAACGACCTGCCACTGCCGCTGGTGCCGCCGCAAGGGAAGAAATGATGCTGATCTGCCCGCTGTGCCGCGAGGCGCTGACCGAGGTCGACAACGGTGTCGCCTGTTCCGCCGGCCACCGCTTCGACCGCGCCCGCCAGGGTTACCTGAACCTGCTGCCGGTGCAGCACAAGAAGAGCCTCGATCCGGGCGACAACGCCGCCATGGTCGAGGCGCGCCGGCTCTTCCTCGGCGCAGGCCACTACGCGCCACTGGCCGGTCGCCTGGCCGAACTGGCCGCAGAACGCGCTCCGGGGCGCTGGCTGGACATCGGTTGCGGTGAGGGTTACTACACCGCGCAGCTGGGCGAAGCCCTGCCGCAGGCCGACGGCTATGCGCTGGATATCTCCCGCGAGGCCGTCAAACGCGCCTGCAAGCGCGCCCCGCAACTGACCTGGATGGTCGCCAGCATGGCCCGCGTACCGCTGGCCGATACGTCCTGCCAGCTGCTGGCCAGCGTGTTCAGCCCGATCGACTGGAAGGAAGCGGCTCGCCTGCTCACTCCCGGCGGCGGTGTGCTGCGCCTGGGGCCGGCGCGCGATCACCTGCTGGAACTGCGCCAGCGCCTGTATGACGAAGTGCGCGAATACGTCGAGGACAAGCACCTCGCCGACCTGCCCGAAGAGCTGAAACTGGCGCACACCGAACAACTGAGCTTCAAGCTGCCGCTGCACACTCGCGAAGCCCGCGAACACCTGCTCGCGATGACGCCCCATGGCTGGCGGGTCAACCCCGAACGGCGCGAGCGCATCCTCGCCGAGCCCTTCGAGGTGACGGTCGCGGTACGCTACGATTGGCTGCAACGCCAAGAACCCTGACGAGGACGCCATGCGCCAACCGGATATCGAAATCTACCTCAAGGATGCCGACCAGGCCGCCGTCGGCGTCTGGCTGGAAAAGGCCCTTGGCCCCTGCTCCGAATGGCGCGCCCAGGGCGAGACCTTCAAATGCACCGCCGGCAGCATTTCCGTCACCTGGCTGCCCAGGGCCGTGGGCAAGTGGAACAGCCTGTTCCTGGACAGCGACCAGACGCCATGGGACGACGATGTCGCCTGCGCTCGCGCTGCCTGCGCCGCACTGGACGTGGAAGTGCGCTGCGCTCCCGGCAGCTGGAGCGAGGATCAGGGCGAGGAAGACGCCGATCGCTGGCTGAAAGTGACCGCCGCGGGCGTCGAGGAAATCACCTGGCGTACGGGCTGAATCCCGTCACATGCAAGGCTGGAAAAACAAAGGCCCGTCCACTGGACGGGCCTTTGTTCTTTCGGGGGCTCAGACCTTGGCGACGTCTTCCGCCTGGAGGCCTTTCTGACCCTGGATCACCGAGAACTCCACTTTCTGGCCTTCGACCAGGGAACGGTGACCATCGCCACGAATGGCACGGTAGTGAACGAAAACGTCCGGACCGCTATCGCGTTGAATGAATCCATAACCTTTGGCGTCATTGAACCACTTGACGGTTCCGACCTCACGATCAGCCATTACCACACTCTCCAACTTGCCTATTATTTTTTGGATTGGCCCCCGGGAATGAGGACTACGGCAGTCGCCAGCTGAACGCTTTTCTTATCATCCAACCCGCGCCGAATGGCATGTAGGAAGGAAATTCGAATAACGCCCGCAGGCGACAGCGCTCCCGAGTATATAAATCAAAAGTTACAGCTGAAAAGCACTTTTTCATCCACTGCGCGCCCCTATGACCAAACAGGCCAAAGTGCCATTTTCCGGGGCCTGCAGAGCCATTTTGGTGCTCGTTACCCAGCGTAACGAAAGTGTTTCGAACGTGGACCTGTTCGCACTTTCCCGACTTCACGGCGGGTAGTTTCGTTCCTGCTCATCGGGTTCCAGCAATCTGCGGAAATGTCTTTCAGACGCAGTCGGAATGCGCCTTACAGTTTTTTGCCGCTGCAATAATGCCAATCATTTGTCTGCTGAATTGGCGGTCCATCCAATCCATCAGGCTCGATGAATAATGCTCATGAGTATCCATCGACCGCGCCCGATGCGCGGTCAGTCGTGCACCATCAAAGGTCCTGGCCGTTCAGGGACTGACCTGATAGCCCCGACCTTGCAGGCAACCGCTGTAGGCGCTGGAGCTGGCGGTGCTCTGCGCCTCGCTCTGCGTACGACGATCCTGCCGGCGCTCCTGGCGCTGGCGCGAAGCTCCGACCACTGCGCCCGCGGCAGCGGCATCGCCCGCTCGGTTCTGCCGGTACTGCTGCTTGGCATCATCGCTGGCGCGGTCATAAACCTCCTCATGGCGCTGCCCACGCACCTCCGCCGCCACGGCGCCTGCAGCCGCCCCCCTGGCCGCACCACGAACCCGACCACCAACATTCGGGTCGGAACTGCTGGTAGCGCTGCTCGCGGCATTGGCAGCAACGCTGTTGCATTCACTCATGTCCTGCTGCATCTGCTGGCTGCTCTGGCCCTTGAGCGGGACGACGGTCTGCGCCGCGGCGGGCAGCGCAACCGACAAGGCGAACAGACATCCCCAGGTGAACGTACGCATCGCGGAACCTCCATAGAATGTCATCCCCTAAATGGCAGGATAGCCGCTGATCACGGGGTATCCGCCCTCGCCGACCAAGCGCTCCCGGCTTTGCTGGCGAAGGCCTAATCCGGCAAACTAGCCGGCCTGAGCAATCGCTCGTTTTACCTACGCCAGCCATAGGGCCTGTATGCCTCGTTACCCGTTCCGCCGCTTCGGTTTCGGTGCCCTGCGCCGCCTGCTGTACCTCTGGGTGCGCTCGGAAACCATCAACCAGTCGGCCTTCAGCCTGAAGATCGACCGCAGCAAACCGGTCCTCTACGTCCTGCAGCAGCCTTCGGTCAGCGATCTGGCCGTGGTCGATACCGAGTGCCGCAAGGCCGGCCTGCCGCGTCCGGTGATGCCGGTGGCAGTGGGTGAATCCATTGAGCCTGCGGCCTTCTTCTACCTGACCCCGGAGCCCGACTGGCTGGGCCGCCAGGACAAGCGCGGCGCGCCGCCAGCGCTGGTGCGCATGCTCGGCGCCATCGGCCAGAACGGCATCGACGACGCACAGATCATCCCGGTCAGCGTGTTCTGGGGCCAATCGCCGGACAGCGAAAAGAGCGCCTGGAAACTGCTGTTTGCCGACAACTGGGCCGTGACCGGCCGCCTGCGCAAGCTGGCGCGCATCCTCATTCTCGGTCGCAAGACCCGCGTGCAGTTCTCCGCGCCCATCCATCTGCGCGAGCTGGTGGAACAGGGCAAGGGCCACGAGCGCACCTTGCGCATGGTCCAGCGCATCCTGCGCGTGCACTTCCGCAACCAGAAGACCGCGGTGATCGGCCCGGACCTTTCCCACCGCCGCACCCTGGTCAAGGGCCTGCTGCGCGCCCCCCTGGTGCGCCAGGCAATCCAGGAGGAGTGCGAAACCCAGAAGATTTCCCAGGAGAAGGCCGAGGCCGCCGCCCTGCGCTACGCCAATGAAATCGCCGCCGACGTTTCCTATCCGGTGATCCGCTTCCTCGAAGTGACCCTGACCTGGTTCTGGAACAAGCTCTACGAGGGCGTGAAGGTCAACCACATCGAGCGCGTGCAGGAGGTCGCCCAGGGCCATGAGATCGTCTACGTGCCCTGCCACCGCAGCCACATCGACTACCTGCTGCTGTCCTACCTGCTGTTCCGCAACGGCCTGACGCCGCCGCACATCGCCGCCGGCATCAACCTCAACATGCCGGTGGTGGGCTCGATCCTGCGCCGTGGCGGCGCCTTCTTCATGCGCCGCAGCTTCAAGGGCAACCAGTTGTACACCGCGGTGTTCAACGAATACCTGCATACGCTGTTCAGCCGCGGCTTCTCCACCGAGTACTTCGTGGAAGGCGGCCGTTCGCGCACCGGGCGCATGCTGCATCCGCGCACCGGCATGCTGGCGATCACCCTGCGCAGCTTCCTGCGTGATTCGCGCCGGCCCATCGTCTTCGTCCCCGTGTACATCGGCTACGAGCGCGTGCTCGAAGGCCGCACCTACCTGGGCGAGCTGCGCGGCGCGGCGAAGAAGAAGGAGTCGATCTTCGACATCTTCAAGGTCGTCGGCGCGCTGAAGCAGCGCTTCGGCCAGGTCTGGGTGAACTTCGGCGAGCCGATCCACCTCGACCAGTTCCTCGACCAGCAGCAACCGGACTGGCGCGAACAGGAGCTCGGCCCCGAATACCGCCCGGCCTGGCTCTCGGAAACCACCAACCACCTGGCCCGCGATGTCGCCCGCCACCTCAACGACGCCGCCGCGATCAACCCGGTGAACCTGGTAGCACTGGCGCTGCTGTCCACCACCCGCCTGGCCCTGGACGAAACCGCCCTGGCGCGGGTGATCGACCTCTATCTCGACCTGCTGCGCAAGGTCCCCTACTCGCCCAGCGCCACCCTCCCCGAGGGGGACGGCCAGCAACAGATCGAGTACGTGAAGAGCATGAACCTGCTCAGCGAGCAGAAGGACGCCCTGGGCCGCATCTGCTACCTCGACGAGCAGAACGCGGTGCTGATGACCTACTACCGCAACAACGTGCTGCACATCTTCGCACTGCCGGCGCTGATCGCCAGCTTCTTCCAGAACAGCGGACGGATCAGCCGCGAACAGCTGCTGCGCTACACCCGCGCGCTGTATCCCTACCTGCAGGCCGAACTGTTCATCCGCTGGAGCCTGGACGAGCTGGATGCGGTGGTCGATCAGTGGCTGCAGGCCATGGTCACCAGCGAACTGCTCAAGCAGGAGAACGACACCTTCATCCGTCCACCGCCCAGTTCGCGCCAGTACGTGCTGTTGACCCTGCTAGCCCGCGCCATCGCCCAGACCCTGCAGCGCTTCTACATGTCCATCTCGCTGGTGCTCAACGCCGGGCAGAAGCAGCTCACCGCCGAGGAACTGGAGAACCTCTGTACCGTGATGGCCCAGCGCCTGTCGGTCCTCCACGGTCTCAACGCCCCGGAGTTCTTCGACAAGAGCCTGTTCCGCCACTTCATCCAGACCCTGCTGGACGAAGGCGTGTTGCGCAAGGATGAGCACGGCAAGCTGAGCTTCCATGAGCTGCTCGGCGAATTGGCCGAAGGTGCAGCCAAGCGCGTGCTACCGGCGGAGATCCGGCTGTCCATCCGCCAGGTCGCCCTGGAGCGACCCTCCCAGCAAGAGAGCGCCCCCGCCGATCAGCCGCCTGCCAGTCAGGGCTGACCCCTCCCTCTGCCGGCGGCTTGACGCCCGCGCACCGCGACCGATAGATTTCTGACGATCCATCGGTCGCGGTCAGGGACGCTCTCCGTGTTCAACAGGATTCTGATCGTCTGCGTCGGCAACATCTGCCGCAGCCCCATCGCCGAACACCTGCTGCGCGAATCCTTGCAGGGTAGCGACATCTCGGTGGCCTCCGCTGGACTCAGCGCGCTGGTCGGCCACTCGATCGACCACACGGCCCTCGCCATCCTCCGCCGCCACGGCCACCATCCCCACCCGCATCGCGCCCGCCAGCTCACCGCCGAACTGATCCACGAAGCCAATCTCGTTCTGGTCATGGAGCAGTCACAGATCCAGAGCGTTATCCGCCTGGCGCCCGAGGCTCGCGGCAAGACCTTCCTGCTGGGCAAATGGCAGACCGACCAGGAAATCCCCGACCCCTACCGCAAGGGCCCGGAAGCCTTCGAGCGTGCCTATGCCCTCATCGAGTCCGCCGTGGCTCCCTGGGGCGATCGCCTGAGAGCTCGCCGGTAATTTGACGGAACTTTTCGATATCACGAAAAGCGTCAAAATCCCTTACAAATCCTGTATGAAAAAGGCTACGCTCTAGCCCAGCAAGACCATATTCAGCTGTTTGGTCTCCCAGTTACGACACGTAATTTTCCAGGGACCTGCATCGCTTTATGAAAATCCTGCACATCACCGAGTCCTTCGGCGGCGGCGTCACCTCGGCAATCAATTCCTACATCCTCAATTCCCAGCAGCATGAGCATTACCTGCTGGCCGCGGTGCGCAAAGGCGACACCACCGGTGAGGAAAGCCAGGGCCTGTTCAAGCACATGCAACTGGTGCCGCGTCGCCTGTCCAGTCTGGCTCGGGTGAAACCCTATATCGATCGCGTGCAGCCGGACGTCATCCATTTGCACAGCACCTATGCCGGCGCGCTGATCCGCGCCCTGCCTTTCATCCCTGTGCAGAAGATCGTCTACACCCCTCACGGTTTCGCCTTCCTGCGCGGCGATCACCCGATGATGCTCAAGGCCTACCGGGCCATCGAAGCGTTGCTGGCGAAGCGGACCGCAGTGATTGCGGGCTGCGGCCTGGACGAACAGCGCATCGCCGGGGAACTGATCGAGCCGACACATACCCTGGGGCTGGTGAATGTCTGCGATGACTTGCCGGAAGTACCGGCCGTACGCAGCCTCACCAGCAAACCCGTGGTCGGTATGGTCGGGCGCATCAGCCGACAGAAGGGCCACGACTACTTCCGTGCCCTTGCACAGAACTGCGCGGAGGTTGCGCACTTCAAGTGGATCGGTGGCGGTGACGCCCAGGTGATGGCGGAAATGGTCGAGACGGGCATCGAAGTGACGGGCTGGCGCCCGCGCGGCGAAGTCATCGCCCATATGAAGGGTCTCGACCTGTATTTCCATACCGCCGCGTGGGACGGATTTCCTATCTCGGTACTGGAGGCGGCGAAACTCGATCTTCCCATTGCCTTGCGCCGTATCGGCCCCTTCGTCGCCGAGGGTTTGTCCACCGCCCCGGACGTTGCAGAGGCACAACGGCAAGTCATCGCCTTCGCCAAGGGCGACCCTGGCGTGATCGCTGAACTGACCCGCAACAGCCGCAGCATCCAGAGTCTGCATTGCGGTCAGCACCTGCAAAGCTCGCTGGAAAATCTCTATTCCCGCTTCACCCCGCCGCATACCGCCAGGCCTTTGGCTGCCGGCTGACCCGCTGGCCTGCTGTCGAAGCAGGCCCCTTCCCAGCGCCACTTCGCAGCCCGCCGCTTCAGTCCGGTTGCTTGCCTGGATGTCACAGCAACGGCGCGCTTTTCAGTCGCAGCAAACCTCGATCAATGGCCAACGAAGACGGCATTACGCCACCAGAATTGTCCACCTTACCTGCGATTTGAAGGGATTCCCTTTAACCCTCCTCAGAGAATTCCTAAACCCCCGTAACGGGTGCCTGCATGCATTGAATCGTTCCGGCGCGAGGCTTAATTTTCGCGGCCCATAGATAGCGATCAATCCAAGCAGCGGTGGTCAGCGTGTTCAAGAACGTACTGGTTATCTGCGCAGGCAACATCTGTCGCAGCCCGACAGGCGAACATCTGCTCCGGCGGAACCTGGCTCAAACAGGCATCCAGGTCAGCTCTGCTGGCCTGACCGCCGTAGTCGGTCATCCACTCGAACGCCACGCGCTCGCGACACTGCAACGCCACGGCCAAGCCCCCCGGGAGCATCAGGCGCGCCAACTGACGCCCCAGCTTCTACAGGCTTCCGACCTCGTGCTGGTCATGGAGCACCGCCAACTACAGGACGTCATCCGGCTCTCCCCCGTATCACGCGGCAAGACCTTCCTGCTTGGCAAATGGCAAAGCGAGCGCGAGATCCCCGATCCCTATCGCCGCGGACCCGCCGCTTTCGAGCATGCCTATGCCCTGATCGAGGAAGGCGCCGATGCCTGGACCCGACGTCTTCAACCTCAACGCTGAACTCCTCAAGAAGCCCTTTATGCAATACCCACAAGCGCCCGCCATTCCGCCGGCCGTCAGTGATGATGACGAAATCGACCTGCTCGCCCTGTTCGGCACCCTGCTCGACCACAAGTGGCTGATCGCGGGTATCACCGCCGGCTTCATGGTCGTGGGGGCTGCCTATGCCCTGCTGGCGGCCCCGGTTTATCGCGCGACAGCCACCATTCAGGTCGAACAGAAAAAGCCCGGTATTCCGGGACTGTCGGACATGAGCGATCTGCTGGGAACACAATCGCAAGCGGTTACTGAAATCCAGTTGTTGACGTCCCGCTCGGTGATCGGCAAAGCCGTGGATGCGCTCAAGCTGGATATCGATATTCAGCCATCGCTGTTCCCGGTGCTCGGAAACTTCCTCCATCGCCGCTATTCCCCGGACCATCAGGGAGACATTGCCTCGCCTCTGCTGGGTATGAGCCGTTTCGCCTGGGGCGGGGAAACGCTGAAGATATTCCAGCTGGATGTACCCGATGCACTGCTCGAGAAGAAGCTGAAGCTCATTGCCGGCGACAACGGCCAGTTCACCCTCCAGGATGATGACAACAACACGCTGGTGGAAGGCCAGGCTGGTCAGCCCGCCGAGCAGAACGGCGTAAAGATCCAGGTCGAAACGCTGCATGCCAACCCCGGCACGCGCTTCACGGTCATCCGCGAGCGTCGCCTCAGCGCCATTCTCGATTATCAGCGGGCGCTCAACGTCAGCGAGACCGGCAAGGAGTCCGGCATCCTCACCTTGTCGCTGGATGATGAACAACCTGACCAGGCGCTTGCCGTCCTCAATGCCATCAGCCAGCAGTACGTGCTGCAAAACGTCCAGCGTGCTTCTGCCGAAGCCGCTTCCAGCCTCGACTTCCTGCGCGGACAGTTGCCGGAAGTAAGGCATGACCTGGAGCAATCGGAAAACGCCTTGAGCGGTTATCAATCCCGCGCCAAGTCAGCCGACATCAGCCTGGAGACCAAGGCACTGCTGGACCATAGAAGAAGTTCGTCGTCACATCACCGAGGCGCTTGCCGATTATGTCGAACAACCGCAGGTGGACATTGCGGTCATGCGCTATTCCAGCCAGCGCGTGGTGCTCAATGGAGCCTTTGTAAAAGCCGGCCAGCAACCCATCACCGCCACACCTTTGACACTGATGGAAGCTATAGGCGCCGCCGAACTGGACACGGCCAATGCCGACCTTTCCGGCCTGACGCTCCAGCGGGACAAACAGGTGTATCGCCTGAACCTGGATGCCCTGAATACTGCCCAGGGCTCGGACCTGTACAACCTCTACCTGAAAGACGGCGACCGCATCTACCTGCCCTACAACGACCGCAAGAAGGTCTACCTGATGGGCGAGGTCAACGCACCGCGCGCCCTGACCTTCAAGACCCGCGAGATGAACCTGGCTGACGCGCTGGGCAGTGTCGGCGGCCTCAACCAGACCACCGCCAATGGCAAGGCCGTGTACGTCATCCGCGGCGTGGAGAACCTGGAAGCCGAACGTGCGACGGTCTTCCAACTGGACGCGAACTCACCTACCGCCTTCATCCTTGCCCAGCAGTTCCAGCTGCGCCCTCAGGACGTCGTCTACGTCGGCCCGGCCGGGGTCACTCGATGGAACCGTCTGATCAGCCAGTTGGTGCCATCTGCCGGCATCGTGGGCACCGGCTCAACCGTCCAGCGCAACCTCAATAACAACTGATACGACCCCATGACTGCCCTTCGCCTGATCGCGCTGGCCGCATTGGCCGCGTCACTGAGTGGCTGCAACCCCTTGATGCAAGGCTCCCTGAATACCCTGGGCGCCAGCCTTCACGGTCCTGCGAAGCTGGAAGTCACGCAGGCGCAGGTCGATGCGCTGCCCTATTACCAGATCCAGGTGACGACCGAGTATGGCTCGGCGGTAATGGCGCTGGTGCGCGTGCAGGGCAAGCTGCAGTATTGGCGGACCAACGCCAACCAGCTATTGCTGCTGGAAGACGGTGTCATCGTACGCACTCTCGGCTTCCCGAATGATCTTCTGGGGACGCGACTGGCCTCGGACTCACCCTTTTCCCGTGGGTTGCAGGGCATTGCGAACGGGCAGCCAAGCCAGCGCTGGATCGATCTCGACTCGAACGCCCAGTTCGATGTCCCCCTCAAGGGCGCTTTCCGTCTGGCCGGTATCGAGACTGTGCGCATTCTCGACCGGGACCACTCCCTGCTGCGCGTCGACGAATCCCTGGACTCCCCGCTTGCCGGCATGTCTTCGACCAACCACTACTGGGTCGACCCACAGGATGGCTTCGTCATGCAAAGCCGCCAGCAGGTCACGCCCAGCCTGAGCGTCACACTCACCCAACTGCGGCCCCTGCGGGGGCAACCATGAGTCTTGCGCGGATCGGCTGCCTGCTGCTGGGCCTCACGCTCGGCAGCACATTGTCTGCCAACACCCGCATCGAGGTGCTCGGAGCGATCCCCTCTCCAGGGGAAAAGGAAATTGTCGAAGGCTTGCGCCTGGGTGACCTGTTAGGTCAACTGCGGATAGATCCGCTGGGCTACTGGCTGGGTGCGTCCTGGCAACGCGAAAGCCTGAAGCAGGAACAGCAGCGCCTGAAAGCAGGCATCCTGTTCGACCTGATCCAGCTCCGGCGCCTCGCGCTGCTTCAGAACGAGCCTGGGATGGCCAATGCGGCCCTGCAATTGAACGAGCAGGTGAGCCGTCTTCCAGTCACCGGGCGGCGCTTTTACCGGCTCGATCCGTTGGCCGTCGAACTGAATGCCGCCCACTCGCCCAAGCTTCAGGGCGGCGACCGGCTGATCTTTCCAGCACGCCCCGACAGCATCCGTGTCATCGGCGCGGTATCGAGCGATTGCACCCTTCCGTTCGCCACCTTGCAGCAAGCCTACCGGTATGCGCAGCAGTGCCCCGCCCTGGCGGAGGCGGATCCGGACTACCTCTACCTGATTCAGCCTGACGGGCAGGTTTCCCGGCTGGGTATCGCCCTGTGGAATCGAGAAGAAGCCGATCCCCCCGCGCCCGGCGCCGTGCTGCTGGTCCCTCTGGATGCCGCCCGGGTGGACGCAATTACTCCGGACCTGAACCATGAGCTGGCCCAATTCATCGCTACCCAGCCTCTGCCGATGGAATCGCCATGAACTGCCGCCACGGTCTTTACCTGCTGCTGGTCGGCGCCAACCTGGCCTTCGCCGAGCCACGCTACACACAGAACGACTTCGGGGGTGTCGGCCTGCTGCAAACGCCAACCGCACGCATGGCGCCAGCAGGCGAGATCAGCATCAACGCCAACCGCACCGATCCCTACTCGCGCTACAGCTTCTCGCTGCAGCCCTTCGAGTGGATGGAGGGTAGTTTCCGCTATACGTCCATCAGCAACCGCAAATATGGCGCAGATGACTTCAGCGGTGATCAGAGCTACAAGGACAAGGCTTTCGACGTCAAATTCCGCCTCTTGCAGGAAAGCCGCTGGGCTCCCGAGATCGCCCTGGGCGGCCGCGACGTCGGGGGCACCGGCCTGTTCTCCAGCGAGTACTTCGTCGCCAACAAGCGCGTCGGCGATTTCGACTTCAGCCTGGGTTTGGCATGGGGCTATATCGGTAATCGCGGAGAGCTGGACAACCCGTTAGGGTGGATCGATGATCGATTCAAAACCCGTCCAGCACCAACCGGAACCGTCGATACGGCGGGTTCGGTCAACTCCAACAGCTACTTCCGTGGCCGCCCCTCCCTCTTCGGCGGCATCAACTGGCAGACGCCCTGGAAACCGCTGTCCTTCAAGCTCGAATACGACGGCAACGACTACCAGCACGAACCCCTCGACAACCCACAGAAGCAGGATTCCCCGTTCAACATCGGTCTGGTCTACAAGGCCAGCGATTCGATCGACCTGACGGCCTCCTTCGAGCGCGGCAACACCGCCATGTTCGGCATCACCCTGCACACCAACTTCGCTACCCGCAAGGCGCCGGCGAAAGTGAGCGACCCCGCTCCCGAAGCCTTGGCAAAGCGAGTTGAGCAGAAGCCAGGCGAGACTACCGACTGGGCCGACGTCTCCCGTCGCCTGGAAGAAAACGCCGGCTACAAGGTGGGGCGCATCACGCAGAAAGACCGCGAGATCGTGGTCTACGGCGAGCAGACCCGCTATCTCTACGCGCCCGAAGCGGTAGGACGTACCGCACGTATTCTCGACAACACGACCGACGACAGTATCCAGTGGTTTACCGTCGTCGATACACGCTATGGCCAGCCCATCGTCGAAACCAGCGTGCCGCGTCGACTATTCGAGGAAGTGGCCAATCAGGAACGGCCGCTGGAAGACCTGCGCCGCACCACCGAACAGAACGTGCCGCTGCCGCAGCGGGAACAGCTGCTGTATCAGCAGAAGCCCGAACCATTCAGCTACAACGTCGGCCTCGGCTACAACCAGAGCATCGGCGGGCCGAACGACTTTCTGCTCTATCAGTTCACCGCCGACCTCGACGGCGAATACCGCTTCACACCGAGCCTGTGGGCGAACGGCCTGCTCAGCGTCAACCTGTTCAACAACTTCGACAATTTCACCTACGACGCGCCGAGCAACCTGCCACGCGTGCGCACCGATGTCCGCGAGTACATGACGACCTCCAACGTCATGCTGCAGACCTTCCAGCTGAACAAGACCGCACGGTTGGACCAGGATCTGTACGGCATGGTCTACGGCGGTTATCTGGAAAGCATGTATGCCGGGGTGGGCGGCGAACTGCTGTATCGCCCCATGAACGAGAATTGGGCATTGGGCGCCAACCTCGACCTCGTTCGCCAGCGCGAGTTCGACCAGCACTTCGCCCTGCGCGACTACCAGACGGCCACCGGCTTCGTCACCCTCTACTGGCAGACCGGTTTCGAGGACATCCTCGCGCAGGTCAGTGCTGGCCGTTATCTGGCGCGCGACTGGGGCGGCACCCTCGATCTGTCCCGCCAGTTCAGGAACGGTGTGCGCTTCGGCGCCTGGGTCACACTGACCACGGCGGACAAGGAGGCCTATGGCGAAGGCAGCTTCGACAAGGGCATGTACGTGTCGATCCCCTTCGACGAGCTGATGAGCAGCTCCACCATGCGCCGCGCCAACCTGACCTGGGACCCGCTGACCCGTGACGGCGGCGCGCGACTGAGCCACGACTATTCACTGTACGACCTCACCGATGGGCGCGATCAGGTCATGTTCCAGAACCTCTTTGGACGCATCGTGAAATAACTCGGAGCTCACCCAGATCATGGCGCGGAAACCAAAGTCACCCACAATGGTCTGACGCGCCCTGAATCCAAGGAGAGCTCCCCATGAAAACCCTCCCCCTGCTGCTGATGACCGGCCTGCTCGCCGCTTGCAGCTCCACGTCTTCCGGCGACAAGGCATCGCTGGAGGGCGAAGTCTTCTACCTTCAGCGCATCGCCCTGCCACCAACCGCCGAGGTCACCGTCAACCTGCAGGACGTATCGCTGGCCGACGCCCCGGCCATCGACCTTGCCCAGCAGCAGTTGGAGCCGGGGCGTCAGATGCCGCTGGCGTTTCATCTGGACTACGACCGCAACCAGGTCAAGCCGGGCCACACCTACGCCGTCAGCGCGCGCATCGAAGACGGCGGCCGCCTTTTGTTCATCACCACCGAGCGCCACAGCGTCAAACTTGACGGCGGCGATCCGCAGCCGCTGCGCATCCGCGTCGATCCCGTGCACTGATTCACCACGCCGCCGGGTTTTCTCCGGCGGCCATCCTCCGTTAATCTCCCCCCTCCCTTCTCCACCTCGGCGGTTCGCAACCGTCGTGTTTCACCAAGGAAGTATCGATGCTGCGATTCCCCGTTCTGCTGGCCGGCGCCCTGCTGTCCGTCAACGCCTTTGCCCTGTCCCTCTCCGACCTCAGCCAGAGTGACGCCACCGGCGGCCTGAAGGACGCGCTGACCCAGGGTGCGCAGGTGGCCGTGAAGCAGCTCAGCCAGCCCGGCGGTTTCAGCAATGATCCGGCCGTGCGCATCGAACTGCCCGGCAGGCTGGGCAAGGCCGCCAAGACCATGAAGCAGTTCGGCATGGGCGCTCAGGTCGACCAGCTCGAAGCGAGCATGAACAAGGCCGCCGAGGCCGCCATGCCGCAGGCCCAGGCGCTGCTGGTGGACGCGGTGAAGAAGATGACCGTGACCGACGCCAAGGGCATCCTGCAGGGCGGCGATCACTCCGCCACCGACTACCTGAACCGCAGCAGCCGCGAACAGCTGCGCGCCAAGTTCCTGCCGATCATCAAGCAGGCCACCGACCAGGTGGGCGTGGCCAAGCAGTACAACGCCTTCGCCAGTCAGGCTGCGGCCTTCGGCGTGGTCGATGCCAAGAGCGCCAACATCGAGAACTACGTGACCGAGGAAGCGCTGGACGGCTTGTTCAAGATCATCGCCGAGCAGGAGAAGACCATTCGGCAGAACCCGACAGCTGCGGCCACTGGCCTGGCGAAGAAGGTGTTCGGCGTGCTCTGAGCACATCCGAATGTCAAAAGCAAAAGCCCGGCATCTGCCGGGCTTTTGCTTTTCTGTTCATGCAGAGCAAGCGTGGGTTAATCGCCTCTCGGGCGCTCATATCTGCTGCTGAGGAACGGCGGAAGCCTTCCGCTCGGCGATTGCTTGCAGCGCAAGTGGGTCATCATCGAACCAACCCGTCTGCGAAAGACCCAGTTTCTCCTCCAGCAATACGCAGATCGCCAGCGCCGCATTGGCTCGGTCTTCGCGTGCTTCCCGAATGGTTTTTTCGATTTCTTTTCGCAGTTTCATGCTGTCCTGCCTTGGGCTTGGCCACTGTCATGTGGAGGCGCTCGATGCACCATGTACTGGCGGTGGGCTTGTCAACCTCGTCGCCGCTGTCGAGCTCCTTTGTATTCCTATTTACACAGGGGATCTTTCTGATTCTGAACTAAGAATGCTTGAAGCGCACAGCTGTGCACAAAGTCTCGCCGGAGGCTTCCTACTCCAATTTGGGTCATAGGCGTACTGGACAATCACCCTGTCATACGCACGTGCGTTCGCAGAAGCGCGGCATCCGTAGGGCGGATAACCCGCTCCGGGTTATCCGCCCTACAGGCTGCAATCGATGGGGTATCGCTTCGCTCCACGCCATCCTACGCAGTGCCGCCACGCTCAAGCACGCGGGCGGCGTCGCCGAGGCGCGCCAGACGCTGCCTTGCCATTCGAGCACCGCCAGCGGGTAACCCTGTACCTCGCGCAAGGCATGGCGGGGGGCGGAGCCCGCCGGCAACTGCGCGTCGCGCAGGACCGGCACGACCTCATTACTCAGCCACTGCCGCAGGTTGCGGTTCTCCGGGTGGTAGAAGTACACGAGCAGCAGCGTGTAGAGGCCGCTTTCGCTGACCAGCAGTTCGTCCTCCCGGCTGCCGACCAGGCGCTCCCAGCGGTACTGGTCAGGGTCGAGCTTGCGGGTGGTGCGACCGCTCACATCGGAATTGGTCAGGCGCGCGAGGTCGCGGGCGGGGAACCAGGCCTGACGATCGATCATCAGGCCCCGCAAAAATCGATCGTAGCGCTGGAAGGTCTGGAAGCTCAGGCCATTGTCGGCCGGGAACAAGGTTGAAGGGCTCATGCGGTCTCTCCTTGTACAGCTGGAAAGCCGCCATCCCGGGGAGGGAGGCGGACCGTGCAAGGGTGGAAGACCGGGCGTTTGGGACCAATATCCGGCCGGGCCGAAGCCCGCCTCGCACGGTCCGCCATAGACAGCCAGAGTCGGTCCGGCCTTCGAAAAGGCCGGACCATCCCTGCTACAGCAATACTCAAACGCTACAGGCTTCCACACCTGACCACGGCTGTTCCGTGGCGGAGAGAACGCTAAGCAGCCGGCTTGTAGGACCGCAACGCCGTTGATGAGTCAGGCGGTTCCTGAATGGGTAACCCGAGCCTGACGGAGTGATCCGGGCTTGGGAATCGTGCTCAGGAAAGGACAGCGAGGGTGACAGGCCAATGGGTTCGCGTCTGTCAGGCGATTCACTTCATAAGGTCGGACGGCGGATAACGCTGCACGTTATTCGCCCTACGTCGCGTGCCGGCCTGTCGGAGCGTGGTGGCCCGCTACCCGGACGGACGGCGGTGCGTCCGGAAATCCGTTCGCGAGCAAGCTCGCTCCTACAAGGGACCACCGGCCCAGGGCCGGCGTCCCGTCAGACCTCTTTCTTCACCCGGAACCACGCCGCATAGAGTGCCGGCAGGAACAGCAGCGTCAGCGCCGTGGCGACGATCAGGCCGCCCATGATCGCCACCGCCATCGGCCCGAAGAACACGCTGCGCGACAGCGGGATCATTGCCAGCACGGCGGCCAGGGCGGTCAACACGATGGGGCGGAAGCGTCGTACCGTGGCCTCGATGATGGCGTGCCAGGTGTCCATGCCGTGGGCGCGGTCCTGCTCGATCTGGTCCACGAGGATCACCGAGTTGCGCATGATCATCCCCGCCAACGCGATGGTGCCGAGCATGGCCACGAAGCCGAAGGGTTTCTGGAAGATCAGCAGGAACAGCGTCACCCCGATCAGCCCCAGCGGCGCGGTGAGGAACACCATGATCATCCGCGAGAAGCTGCGCAGCTGGATCATCAGCAGGCTGAGCACCACCACGATGAACAGCGGCACGCCGGCGTTCACCGAATTCTGGCCCTTGGCCGAATCCTCCACGGTGCCGCCGACGTCCAGCAGGTAGCCGTCGGGCAGTTCGGCGCGGATGGGGTCCAGCGTGGGCGATATCTGTTTCACCAGGGTCGCCGGCAGCGAGTCATCGTAGATATCGGCGCGCACGGTCACGGTGGGCAGGCGGTTACGCCGCCAGATGATGCCTTCCTCGAAGCCGTACTCCAGCGTTGCCACCTGCGACAACGCCACGCTGCGGCCGCTGCTGGTCTGCATCGACAGGCTGGGCAGCTGCGACAGGTCATGCCGGCCGCGCTCGTCGCCACGCAGGAGGATCTCGATCAGCTCGTTGTCCTCGCGGTAGAAGCTGACAGTGGAACCTGTCAGCGAACTCTGCAGGAACTGCGAGATGTCCGAGGTGCTCACGCCCAGGGCGCGGGCGCGCTCCTGGTCGATGTCGAGGAAAATGGCCTTGCTCGGCTCCTCCCAGTCCAGGTGCACGTTCACCACGTGGGGGTTCTGGCGCATCTTGTCGGCGACCTTGCGCGCCAGCTCGCGGACTTCCGGGATGTGCTCGCCGGAAACGCGGAACTGCACCGGGTAGCCCACCGGCGGGCCATTCTCCAGCCGGCTGATCCGGGTACGCAGGGTCGGGAAGTCTTCGTTCATGTGCTTGATCAGCCACTGACGGACTTCCTCGCGGGTCTCCAGGCTTTTCGCAAGGACCACGAACTGGGCGAAGCTCGCCGCCGGCAATTGCTGGTCCAGCGGCAGGTAGAAACGCGGCGAACCGGTACCGACGTAGGCTACGTAGTTGTCGATGCCCGGATGCTCGGCGAGCATCTTCTCCAGGCGATTGACCTGCTCGGCGGTGGCGGTGAGCGAGTCACCCTCGGCCAGCTTCAGGTCCACCAGCAGCTCCAGGCGCGCCGAGGGCGGGAAGAACTGCTGCGGTACCAGGCGGAACAGCATGATCGAGCCAATGAAGGCCGCCACGGTCAGCAGGATCACCGTCTTGCGGTAGCGCACGCACCACTCCACCACACGGCGGAAACGCTGGTAGAACGGCGTCGAATACGGGTCGTGGCCCTTGTCGCTGCCGCCGTGCTTTTCCGCATGGCGCTTGGCGAGATCGGGCAGCAGCTTCTCGCCCAGGTAGGGCACGAAGACCACGGCAGCGATCCACGACACCAGCAATGCAATGGTCACCACCTGGAACAACGAGCGGGTGTATTCGCCGGTGCCCGATTGCGCGGTGGCAATCGGCAGGAAGCCGGCGGCGGTGACCAGGGTGCCGGTGAGCATCGGGAAGGCCGTGCTGGTCCAGGCGTAACTCGCCGCCTTGAGCCGGTCGTAGCCCTGCTCCATCTTCACCGCCATCATCTCCACGGCGATGATCGCGTCGTCCACCAGCAGCCCCAGCGCCAGCACCAGCGCGCCGAGGGAAATCTTGTGAAGGCCGATGCCGAAGTAGTACATGCAGGCGAAGGTCATCGCCAGCACCAGCGGGATCGACAGCGCCACTACCAGGCCGGTACGCAGGCCGAGGGAGAAGAAGCTCACCAGCAGCACGATGATCAGCGCCTCGGCCAGCACGCGGACGAACTCGCCGACGCCTTCGCGCACCGCCGCCGGCTGGTCGGAAACCTTGCGCAGCTCCATGCCCGCCGGCAGCGTCTGCTGCAGGCGCTCGAACTCGGCGTCGAGCTTCTGGCCCAGCACCAGGATGTCGCCGCCGTCCTTCATGGCCACGGCGATGCCGATGGCGTCCTCGCCCATGAAGCGCATGCGCGGCGCGGGCGGGTCGTTGAAGCCACGGTGCACGTCGGCGACATCACCGATGCGGAAGGTGCGATCACCGACGCGGATCGGGAAGGCGCGGATGTCCTCCACCGAATCGAAGCGTCCGGACACACGCAGCTGCACACGGTCGGTCGCCGTCTCGAAGAAGCCGGTGGCGGTCACGGCGTTCTGCTCTTCCAGCGCCTTCTGCACTGCCGCCAGCGGCAGGCCGAGGGTCGCGAGCTTGGTGTTGGACAGGTCGATCCAGATCTTCTCGTCCTGCAGGCCGACCAGTTCGACCTTGCCGACGTCCTTGATGCGCTGCAGTTGCAGCTGCAGGCGGTCGGCGTAGTCCTTGAGCACCGCATAGTCGAAGCCCTTGCCCGACAGCGCGTAGATATTGCCGAAGGTGGTGCCGAATTCGTCGTTGAAGAACGGTCCCTGGATGCCCTGTGGCAGCGTGTAGCGGATGTCGTTGACCTTCTTGCGGATCTGGTACCAGAGCTCGGGAATGTCGCGGGAATGGAAGTCCTCACGGGCGACGAAGGTCACCTGGGATTCGCCGGGACGGGAGAAGGACACGATGCGGTCGAAGTCGCCGGTCTCCATCAGTTTCTTCTCGATGCGCTCGGTGACCTGGCGCGAGACTTCCTCGGCGGTCGCGCCCGGCCAGTTGGTCTTCACCACCATGGCCTTGAAAGTGAACGGCGGGTCCTCGCTCTGCCCCAGCTTGGTGTAGGACAGCGCGCCGACTATGCCCAGCAGGAGCATCAGGTAGAGGACGATGGAGCGGTTCTGCAGCGCCCAGGCGGAAAGGTTGAATTGCATCGGGCGTTACTCCTTCGCCACCAGCTTGATCGACCGGTTTTCCCGGTCGACAGGCCGTACCTCCTGCCCTTCGCGCAGCACCTGCACGCCGGCGGCCACCACCCAGTCGCCGTCCTTCAGGCCTTCGAGTACCGGCACGCGATCCTCGGCGTAAGGTCCGATGCGCACCGGGCGGCGATGCAGGGTGGAAGTCTGCGGGTCGACCACCCAGACGAAGGGCTGACCGGCCTCCGAGGTCAGCGCGGCGAGCGGTACCGCCAGCGGCACGGTGCCCTCGGCATGGATGTAGACACGGGCGCTCTGCCCCAGCTCGGCGGGCACCTTGGCGTCGTCGAAAGCGACCCGCGCGGCGAAGGTGCGCGACTGCGGGTCGGCCGCGGGTGACAGCTCGCGGATCTTGCCGCTGAAGCGTTTGTCACGCTGCGACCAGAGCTCGACGCTCACCGACTCGCCAATGCGGAAGCGGTCGATGGCATGTTCAGGGAAGCTGATCAGCACTTCGCGGTCGCCATCGGCTGCCAGGGTGAAGACGGTCTGCCCGGCGGCGACCACCTGCCCCACTTCAACCCGGCGGGTGGCGATCACGCCGTCCTGGGGCGCACGCAGAATCGCGTAGTCCGCCTGGTTGCGGGCCACGTCGTACTCGGCGCGAATCTGCTTCACCCGCGCCTCGCCGGCGCGGTAGGTGTTTTCGATGTTGTCGAACTGCGACTGGCTGACCAGCTGGCGCTCCAGCAGGGTCTTGTAGCGGGCGTATTCGGAGCGGACGGTCTGCAGGTTGGCCTCTGCGGCAACCACCTGGGCGCGCGTGGCTTCGAGCTGCAGGCGAACGTCTTCAGGATCGAGTTCCGCCAGCGGCTGGTCCTTTTTCACCCGTTCGCCCGTTTCCACCAGACGCTTGCTGACTTTTCCGCCGATGCGGAAGGCCAGTTCCGGCTCGTGGCGGGCATGGACTTCGCCGGGATAGGCCTCGGTGATGTCCCGCGCCGGTAGCGGCTGCACCACGATGGCCGGGCGCGCCGCTGGTTTCGCGGGCTCGCCGTTACCGCAGGCGGAAAGGGAAAGGATGAAGGCAGCAGGCAGCGCGACAGACAGAGCATGGCGGAACATGATGTGTGACCTTTCGCAAAACGCGGTTGGAATTCTTATACTCCCCGGTATAGTAAAAATACAGAACCCATCAGTCCAGTATTAGAAATGTAAAGACATGTCACCATCGAACTCATCGAACGGACCGGGTCGCCCGAAGGATCCGGCCAAGCGCAAGGCGATTCTCGAAGCCGCCAAGGAGCTGTTCGTCCGCTACGGCTACGACGGCAGCAGCATGGAGGCCATCGCCGCCGAGGCCGGGGTGTCCAAGCTCACCGTTTACAGCCACTTCACGGACAAGGAGACGCTGTTCGTCGAAGCGGTGCAGGCCAAGTGCGCAGAAAACCTGCCCGAGCTGTTCGCCGAGCCGCCTGCCGATGCGCCGCTGGAAAGCCTGCTGCTGACCTTGGCGCGCGGTTTCAACCAGTTGATCAACAGCCCCGAGGCGATTGCCCTGAGCCGGCTGATGGTGGCTCAGGGTGCGGGCAACCCGCATCTGTCGCAGCTGTTCTTCGAAGCCGGTCCGCAACGCGTTCTGGACCAGATGGAGCGCCTGCTCGAGCAGGCGCGCCAGCAGGGCAAGCTGACGATGGACAGCCCGCGCCGGGCGGCCGAGCACTTCCTGATGCTGGTGCAGGGTTGCGTGCACTTCCGCCTGCTGATCGGCTGCGAAGCACCGCCCACGGAGGCGGAAGCCGAGGCTCATGTCCAGGAAGTGGTCGCGCTGTTCCTCAAGGCGTTCCGGCCGTGACGGAGTCAGGCCCACGCTGGCGCTTCGGAAATCGCTAGGAGCAACGGTCTGCTTCTGAAAGTCCGTGCCTGTATTTCCCTCTCCCTAACCCTCTCCCTGAGACCATAGGGTGCAGGTTGAAACCAAGGCGTCAGCTGGCACGGGCGGCTCCCACTCCCTTCGGAGCGGGGCGCGCAGCCAGGGCGGGAGAGAGGGCTGGGCTCAGCACAGGACTCTTCCGGTAGGAGCGGACTCCGTCCGCGATGACATTCGGCGCGATGCGAACCTATCGCGGACAGGGTCCGCTGCTACCCAAAGCCTTGGCCCCGCGGCTTGCAGTCAGCCCTTGAGGCTCTTCAGCGGATAGATGTCATACCGGCTGGACTTGCCTTCCAGGCTGTAGCCGGGCTTGGCGCCCTCGATGATCGGCGCCTTGCGCGGGCGCTTGACCACCACGCGGTGGCTGGCCAGTTTCAGGGCGGCTTCGAGCAGCGCCGGGGCGTCGAGGTCATCGCCCACCAGCGGGCGGAACAGGCGCATCTCCTTCTTCACCAGCGCACTCTTGTCGCGGTGCGGGAACATCGGATCGAGGTAGATCACCTGCGGCGCCACCCCTTCCCATGCGGCCATGCGCTCGATGGCATTGCCCTGCAGCAGACGCATGCGCGCGACGATGGCGCCCACCTCGAAATCCCCCGCCGCCCGGGCCAGGCCGTCTTCCAATAGCGCGGCGATGATCGGCTGGCGCTCGGTCAGGTTCATCTCGCAGCCCAGGGTCGCCAGCACGAAGGCGTCCTTGCCCAGGCCGGCGGTGGCGTCCAGTACATGGGGACGCACGCCCTGCTGGATGCCGACGGCCTTGGCAATCATCTGCCCGGCGCCCCCGCCGAACTGCCGGCGGTGGGCGGCGGCGCCTTCGAGGAAGTCCACCCGCACCGGGCCGGGCGAATCCGGCCCCAGCTGCAGCAACTGCAGGCCATCATCACCCAGTTGCAGGGCGAAGTCCGCCTCGTCTTCGCCCATCGGCAGCCCGAGCCTCTGCGCCCACTGCTCGGCGGTGGCCTGCCAGGCAGGCGCCAGCGCCTGGACGACGATGCGCGGCGGGGTGAGGACTTCGGTCATGACGAGGCGATCCTGGGAAAAACCGCGATTCTACCGCAGCGTGAATGCCCGCGGGCTCACCGGCAGATCTGCCAACCGCCGAGGTCGAGGTGGAAGTGGTCGTGATGCGCGCGGTTGTAGTCCGGCCCGAGCACGCCGTCGAAGTTGTCGCATGCGCCATCGCGCACGGCACGCAGGAAGCGCGCCGCCTCGTCCTCCCCGCGCCAGTTCTTCGCGACGACGATGCGCCGGCCATCGGCGAGGCGGAAGGCGGCTATGTCCAGTGCGTTGGCGGAGGCGTGCTGGCTGCGCCGGGCATCGGTGCGACCGTAGATATTGCGACAGGCGAAGCTCCCCAGATGCTCCACACCAGCAACCGGCTGGCCATAAGTTTCCCGCGCGGCGGGCTGCAGGGAATGCCGCTCGAACAGCGCGAAGCTTACCGCCAACGGACAGCTGGCGAGGAAGCTGCTGCTCAGCTTCACCCCGGCGGCCTGCACGCGCCAGACGTTCCGCAGCGGGCAACCGGCCACGGGCTCGCCGTCGGCCATGGGCTGCACCTTGAGGTCGGAGCTTTGCAGCGCCAGCCGGCAAAGGTCGACATCGTCGCGCAGGCGCCAGAGCTTGTAGCCTGTCAGCAGGTTCGGCTCGTCCCGCACGTCCAGCGGCGCCCAGGGATTCCAGCGATCGGGCAGCTTGGCCCATTGCTGCTGCACCGCCAGCGCAAGGCCGCCGACAGCGAAGAAGAATCCCAGGAGCCACCGGCGCAAGCGTCAGCCCCGGAACAGCCCGTTGAGTTGGTCGAACGGCATGGCGCCGTGCATGGGCTTGAGGTCACCTTTCACCAGAGCCTGCGAAGCGCTGAAGAAAGCGCCATAGGCCGCGCGCGCCAGGGTCGAACCGACGCTGACGCGCTTGACCCCCAACTCAGCCAGCTCATCCAGGCTCAATTGCACGGCGGGCGAGCCCACCAGCACGTTGACCGGGCGCGGCGCCACCGCCTGCACCACCGCCGAGACTTGCTCGCGGGTCTTCAGCCCTGGCGCGTAGAGCACGTCGGCTCCGGCCTCGGCAAAGGCCACGAGGCGGCGAATGGTGTCATCCAGGTCGGCACGGCCATGCAGGAAGTTTTCCGCCCGCGCCGCCAGGGTGAAAGTGAACGGCAGCGCGCGAGCGGCCTGCACAGCGGCGGCGACGCGCTCCACGGCCAATTCCAGCGGGTAGATCGGCGCATCGGCACGGCCACTGGAATCTTCGATGGAGCCGCCGACCAGGCCGCAAGCGGCCGCCAGTCGAATGGTCTGCGCGCAGTCCTCCGGCGTATCGCCATAGCCATTCTCCAGATCGGCAGCGACCGGCAGCGGCGTCGCTTCGACGATTTCGCGCGCGTTCGCCAATGCCTCGTCGCGACTCACCGCGCCTTCGGCGTCGGGGCGGCCGAGCGCGAAAGCCAGGCCCGCGCTGGTGGTCGCCAGCGCCTCGAAGCCCAGGTGCGCGAGCATCTTCGCCGAGCCGGCGTCCCAGGGGTTGGGCAGGACGAACAGGCCGTCGCGCTGGTGCAGGGCGCGGAAGGCTTCGCCGCGTTCTTGTTGGCTGCGCTGGGGTTGTTGCGATGTCATGGGCGTCTCCTTGCCGAACGGGGGAAGCAGCAGGTTAGCCCCCTCGCCCATCGAACGCCATGCACAGTGGCCAGCTCAGAGCAGGCCGAGCTGCTCCACTTCCGGTTTGGGCTCGAACAGCGGTGGCAGCCCCGGCAGGCGCTCGCGCAGCAAGGCGTGGAAGCGTTGCGCCTGTTCGGCGGCGCGGTGATTGTCCGGAGTATGGAGGAAGACGTAGGGCGTCAGGCCCTGCTCGATCCACTGGGCGACCTTGCCAATCCAGGGCGTGAGATGGACGAGATTGGCATCCAGATCCGGCCCGCCGATGAAGCGCACCTGCGGGCTGTCGCTGAAGGCCGCCGGGCGCACCGGCACCTTGGGTTTCTTCGACTGCGCATGGAGCACAGCCGGGTCGTCGGACTGCACCGCGAATAGCGCCCGCGAGTCCAGGCAGATGCGTTCGACACCGCGATCCAGCAGCAGGCGGTTCAGCGCGCGCTCCTCGTCACCCTTGGCGAAGAATGCCGGGTGGCGCACTTCCACAGCGATGCGCCGCGCGGAGAATTCATCCAGCCAGGCGGCCAGCTCGCCCAGGCGATCGGGCCCGAAACTGGCGGAAACCTGCAGCCACAGCGGCGCCACGCGCTTGCCCAGCGGCGCCAGCAGGTCGAGGAAATCCCGCGTGGTCTCCAGCTGGCCGCGCAGGTCGCCGCCATGAGTGATGTCGCGCGGCAGCTTGGCGCAGAAGCGGAAGCTCTCCGGCATGGTCTGCGCCCAGCGCACAAGCGTTTCGGCGTTGGGGCGGGCGTAGAAGGTGGTGTTGCCTTCCACGGCATTGAACACCTGGGAATAGAAACCCAGGGTATCGGCAGGGCGAAGATCAGCGGGATAGAAGGTGCCACGCCAGGCGGGCTCGTTCCAGGAAGGACAACCGAGGTAGTACGGCAGCAGCATCAGGCGTAGAGGTCGAGACCGACGACTTCCTGGCCTTCGTACGGGCCGGCCATGCTGGCGGTGCTGGTGTAGCTGGCCAGGGCCTGGGCGGCGCGGGAACTCAGCGGGCGCTGGTATTCGAGGTTGTCGCGCAGGGTCGCGGGCACGCCATAGCTGCTCGCGCTGGAAGACTCCACGCGGCGGGTGCGGGCCTGGGAATCCAGCCCCTGGCTGGCCGAGGTCGGCGCGGGCTGCTCGCGGCGGGTCTCGACGTCACGCTGCACTTCCCGATACGGAGCGACCGCAGTACCCGTTCGGGAACCGCGCTCCGGCGTCTGGGAAGTGGAGGTGAAACCATCGATACGCATGGCAGAAACTCAGTGGGAATGCAGCCACTCTAGCGAGCGGGGTCCGCTGCGGTCAATTGGCGCCGGTCAGGCTTTCTTCGGGGTCGCCACGTTGTCGCGCAGGTACACCGGCTGGGCCTGCTCTGCGTCAACCGCCTCACCGCGAGCCCAGGCGAATTCGGCCAGGGTCAGCAGGTCTTCTGCATGCGGCAGCAGGCTGGCGTCATGGGCGGCAACCTTAACCGCGAGGCGCTCCTCGAAGCCCCAGCCGGTACCGGAACCGAACCACTCGCCCTGGGCGTCGCGCGGCAGTTCCACGCGCTCGGGCGGCAGTACCGCCTCGGCGCCGGCCAGGCGCATCTCGCCCTGCCCCAGGCGGTAGCAGCCCCAATACACCTCGTCCATGCGCGCATCGATGGCGGCAGCCACCTGACTGGCGCCATGCTCGCGGTAGGCGCGCTGGGCCAGTACGGCCAGGTCGGAGATTGGCAGCACCGGTTTCTGCAGTGCGAACGCCAGGCCCTGCACCACGCCGATGGCGATACGCACGCCGGTGAAGGCGCCGGGGCCGCGGCCAAAAGCGATTGCGTCGACGGTGGACAGCGCGATGCCGGCCTCGCCGAGGAGGTCCTGCACCATGGGCAGCAGGCGCTGGGCGTGCAGGCGCGGGATCACCTCGTGGCGTACGAACCGGCGGCCGTCATGCAGCAGGGCGACGGAACAGGCTTCGGTCGAGGTATCCAGGGCCAGCAGCGTGGGCATGGTGTTTTCCATCAGAAGAAAAAACGGGCGGGCATTATAAACGCCAAAGGCCCGCATGTGCGGGCCTTTGGCTGTTACGGCGATGGATCAGTTCAGAGCGCCGAGCACCTTGGCGGTGATCTGCTCGACCGAACCGACACCTTCGACGCGGGTGTACTTCGGAGTGCCCTGGGCGTCGGCCAGCTTCTGGTAGAAATCGACCAGCGGCTTGGTCTGCGAGTGATAGACCGACAGGCGGTGACGCACGGTGGCTTCCTTGTCGTCTTCGCGCTGGATCAGGTCTTCGCCGGTCTCGTCGTCCTTGCCTGCCACCTTCGGCGGGTTGTGCTCGATGTGATATACGCGGCCCGAGGCCGGGTGAACGCGGCGACCGGCGATACGGCCGACGATTTCCTCGTCGTCCACGGCGATCTCGACCACGTGGTCGATGCTCACACCGGCTTCCTTCATGGCCTCGGCCTGGGGAATGGTGCGCGGGAAGCCGTCGAACAGGAAGCCTTTGGCGCAGTCGGGCTGGGCGATACGTTCCTTGACCAGGTTGATGATCAGGTTATCGGATACCAGGCCGCCGGCGTCCATGACGCTCTTGGCCTGCAGGCCGAGCTCGGTGCCAGCCTTGACCGCTGCGCGCAGCATGTCGCCGGTGGAAATCTGCGGAATGCCGAACTTCTCAGTGATGAAGCGAGCCTGGGTACCTTTGCCGGCACCGGGCGCCCCGAGCAGAATCACACGCATCGATATGCTCCTTAATACTTGTTAAGCGAAATCACGGATCCGCCTCGTGGGGCCAATCTCATCATGCTTGCAATGGCGCAGAGGTGCGCCGAAAGGTTGCTCACGATACACAGCGGTCCCACACCACACAAGCCGGCCATGGGGACTGCGCACGCCGATCCCGGGCCATGTTTGCGCCCGGAATCAGCCATCAAATTAACCTCATTTGGCGGCTCGGCAATCCACCTTTGGTGGGGGGAGCGACCCTTCAGCCGGTATTGCGCAGGCCCGCTGCGATACCCGCCACCGTCACCAGCATGGCTTGCTCCAGACCGCCGCAGGCATCGCCCGTGCAGCGCCGCGAGCGAGCCAGCAGCTCAGCCTGGAGCAGGTGCAGCGGGTCCAGGTAGGTGTTGCGCACGCCGATGGATTCGCGCGTCTCGGCGGCGTGGGCGAGCAGCTGCGATTGCCCTGTAAGCCCCAGCACCACTCGCACCGACTGCGACAATAGGTCGCGTAAATGCGCACCTAATGGTCGCAGTTCCGATTGCACCAGTCGCTCGTCGTAGAGTTGCGCGATTTCCCGGTCGGCTTTTGCCAGCACCATTTCCAGCATGTCGATGCGCGTGGTGAAGAATGGCCACTCCTTGCGCATGCGCCCCAGCAGCGCGCCTTCGCCGCGTTCGATAGCCTTGAACAGGGCGTCTTCCCAGCCGAGCCAGGCCGGCAGCATCAGCCGAGTCTGGGTCCAGGCGAAGATCCAGGGGATTGCCCGCAGGCTTTCCACCCCACCCTCGCGACGCTTGGCCGGGCGGCTACCCAGCGGCAGCCGGCCCAGTTCCTGCTCCGGCGTGGCTTCGCGGAAGTAGTCGACGAACTGCGGGTTTTCCCGCACCACCGCGCGGTAAGCGAGCACGCCGTCGGCGGCCAGGCGATCCATTTCCTCGCGCCAGGCCGGCTCGGGCACCGGCGGCGGCTGCAGGGTGGCCTCCAGCACAGCAGCGAGATAGAGATTGAGGTTCTGCTCGGCGATGTCCGGCAGGCCGAACTTGAAGCGGATCATCTCGCCCTGCTCGGTGGTGCGGAAGCGCCCGGCCACCGAGCCCGGCGGCTGCGAGAGGATCGCCGCGTGGGCCGGGCCGCCGCCACGGCCGACGGTACCGCCGCGGCCATGGAACAGCAGCAGCTCGACACCGTGGTTGCGGCAGATGTCCACCAGCGCCTCCTGCGCACGGTACTGCGCCCAGGCGGCGGCGAGGGTGCCGGCGTCCTTGGCCGAGTCGGAGTAGCCGATCATCACTTCCTGCGGCCCGGCCAGCCCGGTGCGGTAGCTGTCGAGGCTGAGCAGGCGGTCGATGCAGGGACCGGCGTTATCCAGGTCGTCCAGCGTCTCGAACAGCGGCACCACGCGCATCGGCCGTTGCAGCCCGCATTCCTTGAGCAGCAGCTGCACGGCGAGTACGTCGGATGGCTGCCCGGCCATGGAAATGACGTAGGAGCCCAGCGACGCCGCTGGCGCCTGCGCCACCACGCGGCAGGTGGCGAGCACTTCGGCGGTCTCCGGCGAGGCCTGGTAATTGGCCGGCAGCAGCGGACGGCGGCTGGAGAGCTCTTCCAGGAGGAATTCCTGGCGCACGCTTTCGTCCCACGCCGCGTAGTTGCCAAGGCCCAGGTATTCGGTGATCTCGCCCATTGCCTTGGCGTGGCGAGTGGAGTCCTGGCGTACGTCCAACCGCGCCAGGAACAGCCCGAAAGTCGCGGCGCGGCGCAGGGTGTCGAGCAGGTCGCCATCGGCGATCACGCCCATGCCGCATGCTTGCAGCGAGCGATAGCAGAGCTGCAGCGGCTCCAGCAGTTCGCGGTTGTCCTGCAGCACTTCCGCGCCCGGCTCCTCGCCGGTATGGATGGCGCGCTCGGCCCAGGCACGGGTGGCACGCAGGCGTTCGCGCAGTTGCTTGAGCAGCGCGCGGTATGGCTCGGCGACGTCGCCAACTTCAGCGCGCAGTTCGTCGCTGGCCTGCTGCATGGAAAGCTCGGCGGCCAGGCTGTCGACGTCGCGCAGATACAGGTCGGCGGCCATCCAGCGCGCCAGCAACAGCACCTCGCGAGTGATGGCGGCGGTGACGTTGGGATTGCCGTCGCGGTCGCCGCCCATCCACGAGGCGAAACGGATCGGCGCCGCCTCCAGCGGCAGTCGCTCGCCGAGTGTTTCCTGCAGGGTGCGGTCGACGTGACGAAGGAACGCCGGCAGCGCCTGCCAGAGGGAATGCTCGATGACCGCGAAGCCCCATTTCGCCTCGTCCACCGGGGTCGGCCGGGTGCGGCGGATCTCGTCGGTGTGCCAGGCCTCGGCGATCAGGCGCTGGAGTTTTTCCTGCACCGCCTGGCGCTCCTCGGGCAGCAGGTCGGAGTGATCGCCGGCAGCCAATTGCGCGGCGATGGCGTCGTATTTCTGGATCAGCGTGCGCCGCGCCACCTCGGTGGGGTGCGCAGTGAGCACCAGCTCGATCTCCAGCTCCGCCATCTGGCGCGCCAACCCCTCTGCGCCCAGGCCGGACTTGCGCAGGCGCCCCAGCAGTTCAGCCAGCACGCGGTTTTCGAAGGGCTCGGGCTCCTTGGGCGTGCGCCGGCGGATGCGGTGGTACTGCTCGGCGATATTGGCCAGGTTGAGGAACTGGTTGAAGGCGCGCGCCACCGGCAGCAGTTCTTCCTCGCCCAGGCCGTCGAGGGTCGCGGTGAGCTGCCTGGCGCCTTCGGCGGAGCCGCGGCGGGCGGCCTTGGCGCCGGTGCGGATCAGCTCGATCTTGTCGAGGAAGCCCTGCCCGTACTGGGCGCGGATGGTCTGCCCGAGCAGCTCGCCGAGCAGGTGAACGTCCTCGCGCAGGCGCGCGTCGATATCCGGCATCACGGTCTCCTTGGTGCGAGTCCTTGATTGAAAAAGCGTCGCTTGGCGCTTCACAGTGCCGCCCAGTGCGCTGGCTGGCAAGGGCGCGACGAACGCCCACAGTCATGCTCGGACAACGTCTAGGCTGAAAGTTATCCCCATCGACGGGAAAACCTGCGGCGACCTCACGAGGGCCGACCGCCATGCAAAGACCCTAGAGGTGAACATGAAGATTCGCGAGCTGGTACGCCATTGGGAAAAGAACGCCAGGGGGCGCATGACCCACCACCAGTACAGCATTCCGCTGGATGTCGAGACCGCCGCGCGCCTGGGCGCGCTGCACGACATGTACCCCAAGCGCAGCGTCGAGGAACTGCTGGGGGAACTGGTCAATGCGGCGCTGGAAGAACTGGAGGCAAGCTTCCCCTACGTGCAGGGAAACAAGATAGTGGCGCAGGACGAACAGGGCGACCCGATCTACGAGGACATCGGCCCGACCCCGCGTTTCCTGGCGTTGTCGCGCAAGTACCTGCACGAGCTGACGGAGGCCGAGCATTCCTGATGAAAGCGCCCCGGCAGATGCCGGGGCGTTTGTTTTACCTGTAGAAGCGACAGCATGCCTCTGGGAGGTCGTGCCCAGGGTTTCCCTCTCCCCCGCCCTCTCCCTGAAGGGAAAGGGAGCCGTCTGCGTCGGCTGACACATTGGTTTCAACCTGTGCCGAACCGGTCCCCTCGCCTTCAGGGAGAGCGCAGATCCTCGCACCGGACCTCATGCAGGAGCGCGCGCATAGGGCGCTCCGGGCGGGTGCGATCAATGCCGGCCGTGGACGCCCGGGACGTGCAGATGCCCCGCCTCGGCGCAGGCTTCAGGAATCACCGAAGGCTCTGCCGGCTGTTCCAGCTCGCGCAGGATGCCGCAATCCTCGCTGCTGCCTTCGCCCTGGCACTGCGCACGCAGGTCGCGCAGTTGCTGGCTGAGCGACTGCAGCTCGGCGATACGCACCTCGACATGGTGCAGGTGTTCGTCGATCAGGCGATTGGCGGTGCCGCAGTCGGATTCGGGGCGGTCGCGCAGGCCGAGGAGAATGCGGATTTCCTCCTGGGTCATGTCCAGCGAGCGGCAATGGCGGATGAAGGACAGCCGCTCGACGTGGCTGGCATCGTACTGCCGGTAGTTGCCTTCGCTGCGCGACGGCGCGGGCAGCAGGCCTTCGCGCTCGTAGTAGCGGATGGTTTCCACCGGGCAGCCGGTCAGTTTCGCCAGTTCACCGATCTTCATTCGAGACTCCTCGCCAAGGGACGCTTGACTCTGTAGTTGCTACAGGGTGTGCAATCAGCAGCAACTCGTCAAACAGGAACGGACGACATGACTGCCAATCGCCAGGGGCCGATCATCCATGGCCCCGCCTCAATCCAGGAGCAGCACCGCGAACACGAAGCCGCCGGCTGCTGCGGCTGCGACAAAGGCGCGCTGCTGCGTGCCCCGGCCGCCGAACCTGCACCGCACTCGCACGATCACGATCACGATCACGATCACGATCACGATCATGGCGAGGGCCACGGCGCTCGGGCGCAAGACGCGGCGAAAGCTGCGGCCGGCTCGGCCAGCGGCGAGCTGCGCTGGACCAGCCTGCGCATCGAAGCCATGGACTGCCCCACCGAGGAACGCCTGCTGCGCGATGCGCTAGGCCGCGTATCCGCCGTGGAGGACCTGGACTTCAACCTGATGCAGCGCCTGCTGCGCGTGCAGCATCGCTTCGACAGCATCGAGCCGCTGCAGAAGCTGGTCGCTTCCCTCGGCATGCAGGCCGAGCCAGTGGACGAAAACGCCCCCGTTTCCGCACAGCCCACCCGGCAGAAGCCCTGGTGGCCGCTGGCGCTGGCCGGTGTCGCAGCGGCAGGCGCGGAGTTCTTCGAGTGGTTCGCCATCGGCCCGCAGTGGCTGGTGGCGGCGCTGGCCATCGCCGCCATCCTCGGTGCAGGCCTGCCGACCTACCGCAAGGGCTGGATCGCCCTGAAGAACCGCAACCTCAACATCAACGCCCTGATGAGCATCGCCGTGACCGGCGCCATGCTCATCGGCCAGTGGCCGGAAGCGGCGATGGTCGCGGTGCTGTTCGCCATCGCCGAACTGATCGAGGCCAAGTCGCTGGACCGGGCACGCAATGCCATTCGCGGCCTGCTGCAACTGGCTCCGGAACTGGCCACGGTGCAGGTCGACGGGCAGTGGCAGGAAGTTTCCGCCAAGTCCGTCGCCCTCGGCGCACGAGTGCGGGTGCGTCCCGGCGAGCGCATCGCCCTCGACGGCGAGGTGCTCGAGGGCCGCTCCAGCGTCAACCAGGCCCCCATCACCGGCGAGAGCCTGCCGGTGGAAAAACAGGCCGGCGACACCCTGTTCGCCGGCACCATCAACGGTGAAAGCGCGCTGGAATACCGCGTCACCCGCGTCGCCGACGACAGCACCCTGGCGCGGATCATCCACGCCGTGGAAGAGGCACAGGGCTCGCGCGCACCGACCCAGCGCTTCGTCGACCAGTTCTCGCGCATCTACACCCCGGTGGTCTTCCTCATCGCCATCGCCACCGCCCTGCTGCCGCCGCTGTTGTTCGGCGGCGCCTGGCTGGACTGGGTCTACCGCGCCCTGGTACTGCTGGTGATCGCCTGCCCCTGCGCCCTGGTGATCTCGACCCCGGTGACCATCGTCAGCGGCCTCTCGGCGGCGGCGCGCCTGGGTATCCTGATCAAGGGCGGGGTGTTCCTGGAAATGGGCCGTTCGCTGGAGTGGATCGCCCTGGACAAGACCGGCACCCTCACCGAAGGCCGCCCGCGCCAGACCGACTTCACCGCCCTGCGGGAGACCGCCGCCGGCGACGTGCGTGCACTGGCCGCCAGCCTCGCTGCTCGCTCGGATCACCCGGTGTCGCACGCCGTGGCCCAGGCCGCCGAAGCCGACAATATCTCGCTGTACAGCGTCGGCGAGCTGACCGCCCTGCCCGGCCGCGGCGTGAAAGGCGAGATCGACGGCCACACCTACCACCTGGGCAACCACCGCCTGGTGGAGGAGCTGGAGCTGTGCTCGAAGGAACTCGAAGCACGCCTGGACGCCCTCGAGCAACAGGGCAAGACGGTGATCGTGCTGCTCGATGCCGAAGGCCCGCTGGCGCTGTTCGCCGTGGCGGACGGCGTCAAGCAGACCAGCCGTGAAGCGGTCGCTCAGTTGCACGACCTGGGCGTGAAGACGCTGATGCTGACCGGCGACAACCCGCACACCGCCAATGCCATCGGCGCGCAGGTCGGTATCGACGTCGCCCTGGGCAACCTGCTGCCCGAAGACAAGCTGAGCGAGGTGAAGCAGCGCCAGGAAGGCGGCAAGCGCGTCGGCATGGTCGGCGACGGCATCAACGACGCCCCTGCCCTGGCCCGCGCCGATATCGGCTTCGCCATGGGCGCGGCGGGCACCGACACGGCCATCGAGACCGCCGGCGTGGCACTGATGGACGACGACCTGCGCAAGCTGCCGTCCTTCATCCGCCTGTCGCGCCAGACCCACCGCGTGCTGATCCAGAACATCACCCTGGCGCTGGGCATCAAGGCGGTGTTCCTGGCCCTCACCCTGGCCGGGGAAGGCACCCTGTGGATGGCGGTTTTCGCTGACATGGGCGCCAGCCTGCTGGTCGTGTTCAACGGCCTGCGGTTGCTGCGTCATCGCGGCTGATTCCAGCGGATCGTCGCCAATGCCCGCCAATACGGCGGGCATTTTTTTTGAACCCCCTGACAAAACCCTTAGTCCCCTAATCAGATGCCCACGAAGCCGCAGACCCGTGCGGCGGCATCCGCCGGCACTCGAAACGCCGAGGGAACCCCTTACCAATCGTCAGAGGATTCACCCAATGGAACTGAAATCTCAAAGCGCTCGAACCGTCCCTGCTCTTTCCACCTCCACTTCGCTGCGTCGCTGGCGCCTCGGGCTGCTGGCCGTGGGCAGCGCCGTGCTGCTGGCCGGCTGCGCCGGCAACCCGCCCAGCGAGCAGATGGCCGTTACCGAATCGGCGGTGAATGCCGCTGTCAGCAACGGCGGGCCGGAATACGCCCCGGTGGAAACCAAGAACGCCCAGGACAAGCTCGCCCAGGCGCGTATCGCCCTGAACGACAAGGAATACGACCAGGCCAGGAAACTGGCTCAGCAGGCCGAGTGGGATGCTCGCGTGGCCGAGCGCAAATCCCAGGCCGTGAAGGCCCAGAACGCGGTGAAGGACGCCCAGCAGGGCGTGATGGAGTTGCGTCAGGAAGGCCTGCAACAGGCCCAGTGATCCCGCCCTTACGCCCGGCCAAATCAGGAATTTCGACATGAAAAAGTTCATCGTACTGCCCGCTGTTTCCACCCTCGCCCTGGCCCTGGCCGCGTGCTCCACGCCGCCGAACGCCAACCTGGAGAAAGCCCGCGGCGACTTCCAGGCGCTGCAGGCCCAACCCCAGGCTACCCAGCAGGCCGCCCTGGAAACCAAGGATGCCGGCGACTGGCTGGCCAAGGCCGACAAGGCCTACCGCGACGGCGCCGACCAGCAGGAAGTGGACCAACTGGCCTACCTGACCCAGCAGCGCATCGAACTGGCCAACCAGACGGTGGCCCTGCGCGATGCCGAGGATCAGTTGAAGAACACCTCCGCCCAGCGTGCCCAGGCGCGACTGGATGCCCGCACCGCGCAGCTGAACAAGCTCAAGGGCGAGCTCAACGCCAAGCAGACTTCGCGCGGGACCATGGTGTCCTTCGGCGATGTGCTGTTCGACCTCGACCGTGCCGAACTCAAGCCCGGCGCCATGGGCAATGTGCAGAACCTCGCCGGTTTCCTGCAGCAGAACCCGGAGCGCAAGGTGATCATCGAGGGCTACACCGACAGCAGCGGCTCGGCTTCGTATAACCAGAGCCTGTCCGAGCGCCGCGCCGACGCCGTGCGCATGGCGCTGTTGAGCCAGGGCGTGTCGCCCGAGCGCGTGACCACCCGTGGCTACGGCAAGGAGTACCCGGTGTCGAGCAATGCGACCCCGGCCGGCCGCGCCATGAACCGTCGCGTGGAAGTGACCATCTCCAACGATGCCAATCCGGTGCAGCCGCGTTCTTCGGTGAGCGCCACCTACTGATCCTTCGGGACACGGCGCTCTTGCAGGATGGCGTGGAGCGAAGCGATACCCATCGATCACTGCACCTGCAGCATGGGTATCGCTGCGCTCCACCCCTCCTACGATCAGGATCCGGCGACACAGTCCGCTCTTGTGCTCTTCATAGGAGCGAGCCTGCTCACGAAGCGAACGTCCTCATCCGCTCCGTTCATTAAGCCAGAGGCCGGGGCGATCAGCCCAGCAAGCGCCGATAGAGCTCTGCCATCTCCGCCGAGAACGGCACCAGCACCAATTCCCGCAGCGAACTTCCCTCCCCGCGCGGGCGACTCAGCTCGTCCACGGCGACCTGCGCTGCCGCTTCGGCGGGATAACCGTAGATGCCGGTGCTGATGGCGGGAAAGGCAACACTGGCAACGCCCTTGTCCTCAGCCAGTTGCAGGCTGTTGCGATAGCACTGGGCGAGCAGCTCCGGCTCGCCGTGCTCACCGCCGCGCCAGACCGGCCCGACGGTGTGGATGACGAAACGTGCCGGCAGGCGGAAGCCGGGGGTGAGCTTCGCCTGGCCGGTCTTGCAACCACCCAGCGGGCGGCAGGCATGGACCAGATCCGGACCGGCGGCCCGATGGATGGCGCCGTCGACGCCACCACCGCCCAGTAGCGAGCTGTTGGCGGCGTTGACGATGGCGTCGACATCGAGACGGGTGATATCGCCCTGCCAGACGCGGATCTGGGGATGGCTCATGTTGCTTGCTCCCTTGGCCTGCGATGGCGGGCTCGCCGTCACTTGACCTCTTGCGGGGTCTGCTCGCCCAGGCAGCGCACGGCGCGCTTGCGGCCGTCGACCAGCACGCCGGTCAAGCCCTTCTGGGTCATGTCGAACATCACCAGCACGCCATCGATGCACTGCGCCTGCTGGTCGGCCGGGTCCAGCGCGAGCTTGGTGTCCTGGCCAGGGACGCTTTTCAGCATGGTGAACTGGGTCAGCTCCAGCGCGTCCTCGGGCTTGGCGAAGTGCAGGTAGCCGTAGTACCAGAGCGTGCCGACCGAGACGAAGATGGTGGCGATGACGGTGAGGATGTAGGAGATCGGGTTGCGGTCGTTCATGGGTTGCCTTGTTGTTTCGGGTCGGCCTGCGATTCCTCTGGCTTCGCCGGAGAGGGAGAGTTCGGGACTTCGGCCAGCCGGCGCAACCCGGTGAAGTGCTGCGGGTCGTCGAGGAAGCGCAGCATCACTTCGCGCCACACGGGTTCGCCGAAGGTTTCCACGTGGTTGCCGCGCGTCAGCTGCAAGACCTTGGGCGGTGGCGCGGCCTTGTAGAGGCTCAGGCCGTTGTCCAGGGGCACAATGGTATCGTCGATGCTGTGGAAGAACAGCACGGGTGCGCCAGAAAGTCGCGGCACGGAGCGGATCGCGCTGTCGACATCGGGCACCAGCCAGGACAGCGGCACCTGCAGCGGCCAGGTCAGCCAGCTGGTGTTCAGGGTGTATTGCGCTACGTTGCGATAGCTGGCCGGCACCCCGTCGAGCACTACGGCGTACAGCTGTTTCTGGCGCTGCGGGTGCGCGCCCAGGTAATGCACGGCCATGGCGCCGCCCAGGCTCTGGCCGAGCAGGATCACCGGCTTGCCCTGCACCTCCGGCGCCTTGTCCAGCCAGGCGAAGGCGGCATCGATGTCCTGGTAGATCGCCGGCAGGCTCGGCGATCCCTGGGAATGCCCATAGCCGCGGTAATCCAGCATCAGCACCTGGTAGCCCTGCTCCGGCAGCCAGTAGGCGCCTCCCAGGTGCCAGGCCATGTTGCCGCCGTTGCCGTGCAAGTGCAGCACGGTGCCCTTCACCGGCACGCCTGCCTTCGCCGGCAGCCACCAGCCGGCGAGCTTCACGCCATCGGCAGTGGTCAGGGTGACGTCGCGATAGTCCAGCCTGGCGCGGGCCGGGGTGATGGCGACGTCGTCGCTGGGGTAGAACAGCAGGGAGCTGCAGCCGCCTAGTGCGAGGAGCAAGGTCAGAGTGGCGGCGCGGAAACAGCGGTTCAGCATGAGTTCGTCCTTGGCATACATCACCCCAGGATTGCAGGGAAACACCTTGCGTAGGATGGGTGGAGCCTGCGATACCCATCACCCTGCAGCGCCGAAACATCGATGGGTATCGCTTCGCTCCACACCATCCTACGACCGCGGTCCATCCCGCGTAGGCAGTCAGAGGATATTGGCGTAATCCGCCTCGATACGGTCGAGGCTGAGGTGATTGAGGAAGTTGGAGAAGCACATCCACGCCGACAGGGCGTTGAGGTCGCGGAATTGCGGCGGCAGGTACTTGGGCGGCACCACCAGGCCCTCGTCCACCAACTGCCGCAGGGTACGCATGTCTTCCAGGGTCGCCTTGCCGCAGAACAGCAGCGGGATCTGCTCGAGCTTGCCCTTGCGCACGGCGAGCTGGATGTAGTTGTAGATCAGGATGAAGCCCTTCAGGTACGACAGGTCCTTGGTGAATGGCAGGCCCGCGGGCGTCGAGCCGCGGAACACGCGGCTGGAATTCTGGTAGCTGCTTTCCTGGCTGTAGCCCTGCTCGCGGTAGAAGTTGAAGACTTCCATGAAGTCCGCGCCCTCCTCGGCCATGTGGATGGCGCGGGTGCGGTTGGTGAGCTTGCGCAGACGCGTCGGGTAGGAGGCGAAGGCAATCACTTCCATCAGGATCGCCAGGCCTTCCTGGGTCACGGTGGAGGACGGCGGGCCCTTGGCCAGGAAGGTGCAGATCGGCTGGTTGAGGCCGTTGAGCGTGGTGCCTACGTGCACCAGCCCTTCATGGACTTCCAGCGCGCGTACGTCGCGTTCGTTGAACATGGCGTCGGCGCGCACCTTGATGTAGTCGGCGCCGGCCGCGGCGTCGGCGACTATGCCATCGGACTCGAAGACGCGGATGGTGTCTTCCTTGCCGTCGAACACCTGGTTCAGGCGCTCCTGCAGCATCTTCACCGCGTCGCTGGCGGTGAGGGTCTTGGGCTCGTCCTTCAGGTCGCCGCGGTCGGCGATGTTGTTCAGGTAGTCCGAGAGCATCAGGCCGAGGTCCGCCAGGGTCGGATCGCCGGCATGGAAGGCGTCCGAGGCCGAGCCATAGAGCTCCTGGGAAATCAGGCCGAAGTCCTGGGTGCCGCGCGCTTCGAGCATGCGGATGACCATGCGGTATTCCTTGCACATGCGCCGCATGATCTGCCCCACCGGGTTGAACTGCCCCAGGTGGCGGGTGATGTCGCGCTCGATGTTCTGGAATTCCTGCTTCTTCGCGCTGCTGTCGAAGGACAGGGGGCGGCCGTCATAGTAGGAGCGGTCGACCCTGGGCGCGTGCTTGCCGCGCCCCTTGAGGAAGTCGTCGCGGATACCGTCGTCCCACTTGATGGCGTCGAGGACGCGGATCGGCGTCTGCGCCTCGACGATGCGGTCGGACAGGCCACGGATGATCTGCTGGTATTCGTTGGGCGTGGACTTCTTGCGCCGTGGGGTCATTGCCTTTCTCCCGGGGTCACGCGCGAAAAGCGCAGCGCTTCGACGAACACGTCGGAGTTGGCCGGCTCGTTGAGGTACTTGATCACCTCCGGCAGCGGGCTGCTCACCAGGGCGCCGGCGCCCTGCTCGGTATCGACCTTCTCGCCCTTCAGCGTGCCGTCTTTCATGTCCTGCAGGATGTGGTCGACGTCGAGGTTATAGATCACCAGTTCGTCCTTGTCGGTGATCTCGAAACCGGCCAGGGCGAAATTGCCGCCCATGCTTTTCGGCAGCCCGGCGGAGAGGTACCAGCGCTTGCCATGGTGGGCAACGGTAAAACCGAAGTCCTCGACGCTGTCGGTATTGTCCTTGCTGTCGACATAGCTGACAGCGCGGTAAAGGTTGGAACCGGAGCGGGTGACTTCGAGGAACTGCTCCTCGCCGTACTCGTCCACACGCGACCACTGGCCCAGCAGGTGAGCCGGCGCGGGCTCGTTGGCCGGAATCGGGTCCTTGAACGTCACCAGGCAACCACTGAGCAGGCAGATGCTCAACAGCAGCAGTGCACGCCAGACTTTCATCACGCCCTCCTTAGATCCGTTTGCCTTCCCATGCGACAGGCGCAGGCATCCGGAATTCCGACACGAAAACCCCGCCGGATGGCGGGGTTGGAATGCAGCAGCCGGGGCTACAGGCCCATCACCAGGTCGAGATAGCGGCTAAGGATGGCACGCATTTCCTCGATCTGCAGGTGGTCGGCCCCGTCCAGCAGGCCCTGATACTCCATCTGCAGGATGATGGCCGTCAACACCCGGGCATCCTGCTCGGGCTGCCTTGAACCGAGCACTTCGAAGAAATGCACCACGCCCAGCGACAGGATGCGCCGGTGGCGCTGCGCCAGATCGCTGAGGCTGGGGTTGAGCAGCGCTTCCTGGCGGAAGGCCTGTTCGGCCAGCAGGTGCTCGCGGCGCTCGTTGAGCTGGACCTGCACATATTTGATCGCCAGCTCGACGATATTGGCAGTCAGCTCGCGGCGCGCCTGCGCATCGTCCTGGGCGAGGCCCGCCGCCATGGCCTGGAGATCGCCTTCGACGCTGGACCAGAAGGTCGACAGGGCTTCGGCGCTGCGTTCGACGAAGAGCGCAAAGGTGTCGGTGATGAGGTCCTGGATGTCCTTGAAGTAGTAGGTGGTGGCCGACAGCGGCACACCGGCCTCGGCGGCCACGGCGCGGTGGCGCACGGCGCGGACGCCGTCGCGCACGATGATCCGCAGGGCGGCGTCGAGGATCGCCTGGCGGCGCTGTTCGCTGCCCTGGCGGCTGGCCTTGCGGCCCTGGTATTTGACGCTTTCTGCGATGGCGCTGGCGACTTGCGCGGCGCTGTCTCGCGGGGACACTTGGGTCACTGGCATTACCTCCGGCGGCGCGGCCTGATGGCGCATTGTTCGAGCTTTTCTGTGGGAAAACAATTGCTGCCGTGCGGCTGCGACACCGGCGCAAGGAGCGGGCCGCGAGGCAGAGCAGGCGGCTTGGAATCAGGCCTGGGTGTGAGACGTGCTACAGGTCCGCCAAGCCACGGGAACAGGATGCATTTCGTCGGATGGTATATCGCCCGAATCCCACGTCTCTGCAGGAGCGAGCCGGCTTGCGAACGGCCCCACCGGAAGCCCCTGAGTGGACCCGTTCGCGAGCACGCTCGCTCGCACAGAAGCTGTCCGCTGCCCAAACGAAAAAGGCCGCCCGAAGGCGGCCTTTCTCGCTGATCCTGCACTTACGCCTGCGGGCGCATGTGCGGGAAGAGGATGACGTCGCGGATCGACGGCGAGTTGGTCAGCAGCATCACCAGGCGGTCGATGCCGATACCTTCGCCGGCGGTGGGCGGCATGCCGTATTCGAGCGCGTTGACGAAGTCGGCGTCGAAGTGCATCGCCTCGTCGTCACCGGCGTCCTTCTCCTTGACCTGCAGCATGAAGCGCTCGGCCTGGTCTTCGGCGTCGTTGAGCTCGGAGTAGGCGTTGGCGATCTCGCGGCCACCGATGAACAGCTCAAAGCGGTCGGTGACGCTCGGGTCGTTGTCGTTGCGGCGGGCCAGCGGCGACACTTCGAACGGGTACTGGGTGATGAAGTGCGGCTGCTCCAGCTTGTGCTCGACCAGCTCTTCGAAAATCATCACCTGCAGCTTGCCCAGGCCTTCGTGGCCGAGGACCTTGGCGCCGGCCTTCTTGGCGATGGCGCGGGCCTTCTCCAGGTCGGTGAGGTCAGCCGCGGTGAGTTCCGGGTTGTACTTGAGGATGGCGTCGAACACGGACAGGCGGGCAAACGGCTCGCCGAAGTGGAAGACCTTGTCGCCATAGGGCACGTCGGTGCTGCCGAGCACGGCCTGGGCCAGCTCGCGGAACAGTTCCTCTGTCAGGTCCATGTTGTCTTCGTAGTCGGCGTAGGCCTGGTAGAACTCGAGCATGGTGAACTCGGGGTTGTGCCGGGTCGAGACGCCTTCGTTACGGAAGTTGCGGTTGATCTCGAAGACCTTTTCGAAGCCACCGACCACCAGGCGCTTCAAGTAAAGCTCGGGGGCGATACGCAGGAACATGGGCATGTCCAGCGCGTTGTGGTGGGTTTCGAAGGGCTTGGCCGCCGCGCCGCCGGGGATGGTCTGCAGCATCGGGGTTTCCACTTCGAGGAAGCCGCGATCGGACAGGAAGCGACGGATGTGGGCGATGACCTGGGAACGCACACGGAAGGTGTGGCGGGTTTCCTCGTTGACGATCAGGTCGACGTAGCGCTGGCGGTAGCGCTGCTCGGTGTCGGTCAGGCCGTGGTGCTTGTCAGGCAGCGGGCGCAGCGACTTGGTCAGCAGGCGCACGCTGGTCATCTCGACGTACAGGTCGCCCTTGCCCGAGCGGGCCAGGGTGCCTTCGGCGCCGATGATGTCGCCCAGGTCCCAGGTCTTGATCTCGGCCAGGGTCTCCTCGGGCAGGGTCTTGCGGTTCACGTAGACCTGCAGGCGGCCGCTGCTGTCCTGCAGGACGATGAAGGAGCCGCGGTTGAGCATGATGCGACCGGCAACCTTGACCGGGATGGCGGCTGCTTCGAGCTCTTCCTTGGTCGCGGTTTCGTACTGTTTCTGCAGGTCCGCGAAGTAGTTCTCGCGGCGGAAGTCGTTGGGGAAGGCGATCGCCTTGGCTTCACGCACGGCGGCAAGTTTTTCCTTGCGCTGGGCGATCAGCTTGTTTTCTTCCTGTTGCAGTTCGGTAGCGTCGAGTTGTTGGTCGCTCATGGTCGTCTATCTGCCTGGCGTCTATATCAAAAGGGGATACGGTAGGAGCGGCCGGCCGGTTCGCGAGCAGGCTCGCTCCTACAAGGTGTCGTGGATCAGAGGCCCTGTTTCAGGCTGGCTTCCAGATACTCGTTCAGGTCGCCGTCGAGCACCTTGTCGCAATCGCTGCGTTCCACGCCGGTACGCAGGTCCTTGATGCGCGACTGGTCGAGCACGTAGGAGCGGATCTGGTGGCCCCAGCCGATATCGGACTTGGTGTCTTCCAGCGCCTGCGAGGCGGCGGTGCGCTTCTGCATCTCCTGCTCGTACAACCGGGCCCGCAGCATCTTCATGGCGGTGTCCTTGTTGGCGTGCTGGGAGCGTTCGTTCTGGCACGCCACCACGGTGTTGGTCGGCACGTGGGTGATACGCACCGCGGAGTCGGTGGTGTTCACGTGCTGACCGCCCGCGCCGGAGGAGCGGTAGGTGTCGATGCGCAGGTCGGCCGGGTTGATCTCGATCTCGATGTTGTCGTCGATCTCCGGCGAGACGAACACCGCGGTGAACGAGGTGTGGCGACGGTTGCCGGAGTCGAACGGGCTCTTGCGCACCAGGCGGTGCACGCCGATCTCGGTGCGCAGCCAGCCGAAGGCGTATTCGCCCTTGATGTGCACGGTGGCACCCTTGATGCCGGCGACCTCGCCTTCGGACAGCTCGACGATCTCGGCGTCGAAACCGTTCTTGTCGGCCCAGCGCAGGTACATGCGCAGCAGCATGTTGGCCCAGTCCTGGGCTTCGGTGCCGCCGGAGCCGGCCTGGATGTCCAGATAGGCGTTGTTGGGGTCCATCTCGCCGCTGAACATGCGGCGGAACTCGAGCTTCTCGAGGATTTCGCGCAGGCGCTGGACTTCGGCCTCGACGTCGCCGACGGCGCCCTCGTCGTTCTCCTCGACCGCCATGTCGAGCAGGTCGCGGGAGTCGGCCAGGCCGCCGGTGAGCTCGTCGAGGGTCTCGACGATCTGCGCCAGCATGGCGCGCTCGCGGCCCAGGTTCTGGGCGTATTCGGGCTTGTTCCAGACCGCCGGGTCTTCCAGTTCGCGGTTTACTTCGATCAGACGATCATGTTTCAGATCGTAGTCAAAGATACCCCCGAATGGAGTGGGTACGGTCGGAGAGGTCCTTGATGCTGTTGAGGATCGGTTGGATTTCCATGGCGGGCATCTCTCACGGGTAAAGGGCGTAGAAAAGCCGGCAAGTATACGTGAACTGTCGCGCCCCTAAAAAGGTTTACGACAGATCGCCGCCACCCGCCCGGCGCCCTTCCCCGCTCGCTCAGCCGGCGATGGCCACCTGGTTGCGCCCGCCGTGCTTGGCGTTGTAGAGCGCCTGGTCGGCCAGCTCGATGAGCTGGCGGCAGGTTTGCCCCGCCTGCGGGATCAGGGTCGCGACGCCGACGCTGACGGTCAGCGGGGACCCGGGACTCGGCAGTTCGTGGCGGATGTTCAGTTCCTGCACCGAGCGACGCAGCTTCTCGGCCAGCAGGCGTGCACCGCCGGGAGAAGTGTTGGGCAGGACCATGACGAACTCCTCGCCGCCGTAGCGCGCCGGCAGGTCGGAGGGCCGGCTGGCGCTGGCACGCAGGGCCCCGGCCACCTGGCGCAGGGCCTCGTCGCCCTGCACATGGCCGAAGGTGTCGTTGTAGGCCTTGAAATGGTCGACATCGACCAACAGGATCGACAGCTGGGTCTGTTCGCGCAGGCAGCGGCGCCACTCCATTTCCAGGTATTCGTCAAAGTGCCGGCGGTTGGACAGCCCGGTGAGGCCGTCGGAATTCATCAGCCGCTGCAGCACCAGGTTGGTCTCCAGCAGCTGCTGCTGGCTCTCGCGCAAGGCGCGGTAGGCCTCGTCGCGCTGCTGCAGGGCGAGGTAGGAGCGCGAGTGGTAGCGCACCCGGGCGATCAGCTCGATGGCGTCGGGCAGCTTGACCAGGTAGTCGTTGGCGCCAGCGCTGAACGCCGCGCTCTTCACCGCCGGGTCTTCCTTGGTCGACAGGACGATGATCGGCAGGTCGCGGGTGGCCGGGCTGGCGCGGTACTCGCGCACCAGCGAGAGGCCGTCGGCGCCCGGCATGACCAGGTCCTGGAGGATCACCGTGGGCTTGATCTGGATCGCCAGGGCGATGGCCTGGTGCGGGTCGGAGCAGAAGTGGAAGTCGATGCTGGGATCGTCCGCCAGGGCACGGCGCACGGCCTCGCCGATCATCGGCTGATCATCCACGAGCAGCACCATCACAGCGGAGTCGCCGGGGGTGTTCACGGGGTAGTTACTCTGACTTGAATTCATGGAGAGGGGGTTCATGCAATCAGCTCCGTAGCCCGCGCTCAGGCGCAGACCTCAGCGAGTCTGCGGGCGATGTCGCCCAGGGGGCGGATCTCTACCGCGGCGCCAATCGCCGCCGCGGCCTTGGGCATACCGTACACGGCGCTGCTGCCCTGGTCCTGGGCCAAAGTCAGGAAACCGCGCTCACGCATGTGCTTCAGGCCCTCGGCGCCGTCCCGGCCCATGCCGGTGAGCAGCACGCCGACGGCATCGCCGCTCCAGCATTCGACCACGCTGTCGAAGAACACGTCTATCGAGGGCCGGTAGATATGACCGCTGGGCTCGGCGGTATAGGCCAGTTCGCCGCTCTTGAGCAGACGGATATGGTGGTTGGTGCCGGCCAGCAGCACGCAGCCGGGCTGTGGCGATTCGCCATTGCGTGCCAGGCGCACCGGGATACGCGACTGGGTCGACAGCCATTCGGCCATGCCCGCGGCAAAGACTTCATCGACGTGCTGGACCACCACGACAGCCGCCGGGAAGCTTTGCGGCAGCGCGGCGAAGAGTTCCGCCAGCGCCGCCGGGCCGCCGGCCGACGAGCCGATCGCCACCAGCTTGTGCGCACCGCTGCCCTTGCGCACCCGCGGCGCGCTGGCGATCGGGCGGCTGTCCTGCGGGGCATTGAGCCACGCCAGGTTCTGCAGCTTGCGCAGCAGCGGGCGCGCGGCTTCGGCCGGGTCGCCGCAGCCCATCACCGGGGTGTTCACCGCATCCACCGCGCCGTTGCCCATGGCATCGAACACACGGCTCATGTTGCGCTCCAGGTCCACCGTGACGACGATGATCGCGCAGGGGCTCTGCGCCATGATCCGGCGGGTCGCCTCGACGCCGTCCATCACCGGCATCAGCAGGTCCATCAGCACCACGTCGGGCTTGTGTGCGGCGCACATCTCGATGGCCTCGGCGCCGTTGGCGGCGACCCAGACGACGCGGTGCGCCGGCTCGAAGGCCAGCGCGCGGCGCATGGCCTCCACCGCCAGGGGCATGTCGTTGACTATCCCTATCTTCATCCCTGCGCACTCCCGATCAGGTCGACCACCGCATCCAGCAGGGCCTCGTCGTGGAAGCTGGCCTTGGCCAGATAATAGTCGGCGCCGGCGTCCAGGCCGCGCCGGCGGTCTTCTTCGCGATCCTTGTAGGACACCACCATGACCGGCAGCGATTGCAGGCGGGTGTCGCGGCGGATCAGAGTGACCAGCTCGATACCGTCCATGCGCGGCATGTCGATATCGGTGATGACCAGGTCGAAATGCTCCGAGCGCAGGGCGTTCCAGCCGTCCATGCCGTCCACCGCCACCGCGACGTCATAGCCACGCCCCAGCAGCAGCTTGCGCTCCAGCTCGCGCACGGTGAGCGAGTCGTCCACCACCAGCACGCGCTTGCGCGCAGGGCCGCTGAGGCGGCCGGTGGGGTCGATGCGCTCCAGGCGACCGGTGGCAAGGAGCTTTTCCACCGAGCGCAGCATGTCCTCGACGTCGAGGATCAGCACCGGCGTGCCGTCGTCCAGCAGTGCGCCGGCGGAGACGTCCTGTACCTTGCCCAGGCGAGCATCCAGCGGCACCACCACGAGGGTACGCTCGCCGATGAATTTCTCCACCGCCACGCCGTAGGCGCTGTCCCGTTCGCGGATCACCACCACGGCAATCTCGTCGGGCGAAGCCTCGCCGTCGGGGCGTTGCAACAGCTGGCTGGCGGACACCAGGCCGACATGCCGGCCCTCATGCCAGAACTGCTGGCGGCCTTCGAGCTGGACGATCTCGTCCGGCGCCAGGCGGCGCATGCGCTCGATGTGCGCCAGCGGGAAGGCGTAGGCTTCGCCGCCGATGCTGACCACCAGGCTGCGCACCACCGACAGCGTCAGCGGCACTTCCAGGTGGAAGCGCGCGCCCTGCCCGCTCACCTGCTCCATGCGGATGCCGCCGCGCAGCAGGCGCACCATGTGCTGCACGGCGTCCAGGCCGACGCCACGGCCGGACACCTCGGTGACCTGCTCGCGCATGCTGAAGCCGGGCAGGAACAGGAAGCTCAGCAGTTCCTCCTCGGTGAGGCGCGCCACGGTTTCCTCGGTGGACAGCTGGCGACGCACGATGGCGCTGCGCAGGCGTTCGAGGTCGACGCCACCGCCGTCATCCTGCAGCACCAGCACCAGCATGCCGGCGTGGTGGCGGGCCAGCAGCTGGATCGTACCCTCCTCCGGCTTGCCATTGGCAGCGCGCACTTCGGCGGACTCGATACCGTGGTCTACGGCATTGCGCAGCAGGTGGGTGAGTGGCGCTTCGAGCTTCTCCAGCACGTCGCGGTCGACCTGGGTGGTGGCGCCGTGCACTTCCAGGCGCACGGTCTTGCCCAGCGAACGACCCAGGTCGCGGACCATCCGCGCCTGCCCGGAGAGCACGTCGGAGAAGGGCCGCATGCGGCAGGACAGTGCCGTGTCGTAGAGCGACTGGGCGCGCTGTCCGGCCTTGAAGCTGAATTCGTCCAGCTCGGCGATCTGCTCGCTGAGCAGTTGCTGGCACTCGCCGACCAGGCGGCGCGCGTCAGCCAGGTAGGCCTGCGCCTCGGCGTCGAGATTGGCCGTGTTGGCGGCATCGCGGGCGCCATCGAGCACGCGGCTGGCGCTGGCCTGGATGCGCTTCAGACGCTGCAGCGAATCGAGCAGCGGCTTCAGGCGCTGGGACTCCACCAGCGACTTGCTGGAATAGTCGAGCAACTGGTTCAGGCGCTCGGCGGTCACCCGCAGTACACGCTCGCCCGCTTCATCGCTGTCGCTGGAACGACGACGCTGGGGGCGCTCAGCAGAGGCCGACGGAGCTTGCGCAGGCGCCTCCACAGCTGCCGGAGCAGGCTCGACAGCTATCGCCGGCGGCGGCGCGGCCTGGGCTGGCGCCTTGCCCGACAGCAAGGCCTGCAGACGCTCGACCATGACCGGCACGCCCTGCTGCGCCTGCTCGGCCCGTTCGGGCTGGGCATCGGCGATATGCAGGAGGATATCGGCGCCGGCCAGCAGCGCGTCGATATGCCCCGAGCTCAGCAGCAGGCGGCCCTCCTGGGCGCCGACCAGGCAATCCTCCATCACATGGGCAACCTGCACGCCGGCATCCAGCCCGACGATCCGCGCCGCCCCCTTGAGCGAATGCGCGGCACGCATGCAGGCTTCGAGCTGGTCGGCCTGGGTCGGGTTGCGCTCCAGCGCCATCAGCCCTTGCACCAACACCTGCGTCTGGGCCTCCGCCTCCAGGCGGAACAGCTCCAGCATCGATGCATCCTTCATCTGGTCCGGGGTCATGCGAGGCTCCGGGCGGCGGCGTCGAGCAGGGCTTCCTGGTCGAGCAGGCGGATGCTGCGATTGCGCCACTGCATCACCCCGCGGGTGAAGCGGTCGTTGGCGGCGTGGCTCTGGGAGGCGGCTTCGACGATGGCCGTCTCATCCAGCTCATGGATGCCGTCCACTTCATCCACCGGCGAAATGATCGGCCCGCCGACGGCGGCCAGGATCAGCATGCGCGGCACGATGCGCGCGTTGTCACGGACGGCCGCGCGAGCGTCGAGGCCCAGCAACTCGCCCAGGGAAATGCAGGCCACCAGCGTGCCGCGCACATTGGCCACGCCCAACAATGCCGGCGAACGCTGGTGCGGTAACGAATGCACGACACAGGCAGGCGCCACCTCCGCCAGGGCACGGGTGGGCAGGCCCAGCCATTCCTCGCCGAGGCGGAAGATCAGGTGCGGACTGCCCTCTTCGACCGCGGGCTCGGGGCTTTCCATCGGGTCCAGGTCTGCCGTTTCGCTGCTCAGTGCGTAACGGTCCAGCAGGCTGATGGCGGCGGCGGCATGCACCGGACAATTGCGGCAATGGATGTACTCGGCGAGCCTCGGGCAACTGCGGTCGCCGCGCACGCCGATGCGGTTCCAGCAGTCGTCCACGCTCGGCAGGTCGCCGCCCAAGGACGAGCTGTCGAGGTATGCAGAATCGCGTTCAACCATTGCGCTTCACTCCTCGCGCGGCACGCTCCTGCAGGCGCCGGGCGCCGGCGGCATCCCCCTGCGCCGCGAGCAGCGCGGCCAGGTGTTGCAGGCTTTCCTGGTGATCGGGCTGCAGATACAGGGCCTTGCGGTAGAACGCCTGCGCCTCGCTGCCGTGGCCCTGCGCATCGGCCAGCAGGCCGAGCCAGTAGAAGGCTTCGGCGTTCGGGCCCTTTTCGGCCAACAATGCCTCGCAGCGCTGGCGCGCCTCGGCGGCATGGCCGGAATTGGCCAGCCGGGCAATCTCTGCCAGCGCGTCACCCGCGGTCGCAGGCACCGGCTCCGGGGCCCTGGCGACCAGACGCGGGCGCACCGGCGCCGGCTTGGGCGGCGCCGGACGAGGAGTCGGCGCGGGGGCCACCCAGTTCAGCGGCGCCGCACGGGGCGCCGGTTCGGCAACCTGCAGCGGGAAGGCAAAGGACTGCGGCACGCCCAGCGGACGCAGGCCCACGCGCGACATCAGGCTGGCCTCGGCCGGGCCGATGAACAGCACGCCGTCGGCCCGCGCCAGGCGGCGCAGAACATCCACCACCTGTTCCTGGGTCGGACGGTCGAAGTAGATCAACAGGTTGCGGCAGAACACATAGTCATAAGGCGCCTCACCGGCCAGCAAGCCCGGCGCCAGAAGGTTGCCGGCGCGGAACTGCACCTTGCGCCGCACCGCCTCGGCCACCTGGTATTCGTTGCCGTCGACGCTGAAGTAGCAGTCACGGAAACTCAGGTTGGCGCCGCGGAACGAATTGCGCCCGTAGCGCCCCTCCTGCGCCCGCTCCAGCACCGCGCGGCTGACGTCCAGCGCATCCACCTGGAAGGCGGAAGGCGCGAGGCCGGCGTCCAGTAGCGCCATGACAATGGAGTACGGTTCCTCGCCGGTGGAGCACGGCAGGCTGAGAATACGCAGCGGCCGGGAGCCGGCCAGTTCCAGCACGCGCCGGGACGCGAGGTCGGCCAGCGCGCCGAAGGATTCGGGGTAACGGAAGAACCAGGTTTCGGGGACTATCACCGCCTCGATCAGCGCCTGCATTTCCTCGGCGGAGCCTTGCAGTTGCATCCAGTAATGCTCGGCGTTGCCACCGCTGACCTTGTTGCAGCGCTGGCGCACGGCGCGCTCGATCACGGCGTCGCCGACCGACTCGGCATCCAGGCCGATACGCTCCTTGAGCAATTGGGCGAAACGCGGATCGGTCATGCCGACGCTCCTCCCGCGTCCTGCAGAAGGCGCGCGCGGGCTTCATCGCTGAGCAACTGGTCGACGCCCACGCGCTGCAGCAGGCCCTGCTCGTCTTCCAGCACGGGGCCGAGGTAGCGGGCGCTGCCGTTGTCGAGTTCGTAGTCACGGAAGGCCGCAGGATCACGGCGCAGGGTGTGGGTCGCCTGTTCGAGGATCAACCCAAGGCGCTGCTCCGGGCCCTCACCTGCGGCGCGGTAACGCACCAGCACCAGGCGTGTGCTGGTGCGGCGCGGCGCGCTGTGCCCAAAGGCCAGTTGGTTCATGTCCAGCACCGGCAGCAGTTCGCCGCGGTGCGGGAACAGCCCTGCGACCCAGGCTGGCGCTTGCGGCACGCGCTTGAGCGCAGGCACCGGCAGCACCTCGATGACGTCGTGGACGTCCAGCGCATAGCGATCCGCGCCCAGGCGGAACTGCAGGTACAGCCTGCCCGCCGCGGCGGCGTCAGACCTTGAAGCGGGAGACGCCATTGCGCAGTCCGTTGGCCACGAGGTTCAGCTCGTCGATGGCGAAGCTCGCCTGGCGCAGGGATTCCACGGTCTGGCCAGTGGCCTCGCCGAGCTGCACCAGCGCCTGGTTGATCTGCTCGGCGCCGGTGGCCTGGGCCTGCATGCCTTCGTTGACCATCTGTACGCGCGGCGCCAGCGCCTGCACCTGCTGGATGATCTGCGAGAGCTGCTCGCCGACCTGGCCGACTTCCGAGATGCCGCGACGCACCTCCTCGGAGAACTTGTCCATGCCCATCACACCGGCCGACACGGCGGACTGGATCTCGCGCACCATCTGCTCGATGTCGTAGGTGGCCACGGCAGTCTGGTCGGCCAGGCGGCGCACTTCGGTGGCGACCACGGCGAAGCCGCGGCCGTATTCGCCGGCCTTCTCCGCCTCGATGGCGGCATTGAGCGAGAGCAGGTTGGTCTGGTCGGCCACCTTGACGATGGTGGTCACCACCTGGTTGATGTTGCCGGCGCGCTCGTTGAGGATCGCCAGCTTCGCGTTGACCAGCTCGGCCGCGCCCATCACGTGATGCATGGTTTCTTCCATTCGCGCCAGGCCCAGTTGGCCGGAGCCGGCCAGGGTGGAGGTCTGTTCGGCGGCCGAGGACACTTCGGTCATGGTGCGCACCAGGTCGCGCGAGGTGGCGGCGATTTCCCGCGAGGTGGCGCCGATCTCGGTGGTGGTGGCGGCCGTTTCGGTGGCGGTGGCCTGCTGCTGCTTGGAGGTGGCGGCGATCTCGGTCACCGAGGTGGTGACCTGGATGGCCGAGCGCTGCGCCTGCGATACCAGGCCCTTGAGCTCTTCGGCCATGCCGTTGAAGCCGGTCTCGATCACCGCGAATTCGTCGTTGCGTTCCATCGCCAGGCGCGTGGTGAAGTCGCCGCTACCCATGACCTGCAGACCCTTTACAACCTGGCGCACCGGCTCGGTGATGGCGCGCATCAGCAGCAGCCCGCAAGCCGCGGCGGCGGCGATGGCCAGTAACAGGGAGATGAGCATGATCGCCTTGGCGGCAGCCACCTCGTCGACGATGTCGGACGCTGCGGCATCGGCGATTTCCTTGTTCAGTGAGATCAACTGGTTGAGCGTCTTGCGGCCGTCGTCCCACAACGGTTCCAGGCGTTCCAGCAGCAGGCGCCGCGCGCCTTCACGGTCTGTGCCGTAGAGCTGCAGCACCTGCGCCAGCAAGGTGTCGTACTCGCTCGCCTGCTGCTTGAAGTGAGCGAGCATTTCCTTATCGCGGGGGTCATTGACGGTGAGCTCGTAACGAGCGATGCGCTCGACCAGTGCGTCATGGTTGGCGCGGAACTCCTGGCGACGGGCATCGTCCAGAGGCTTGCCATCACTCAGGCCGACCACCACCTGGGTCATCAGGATGCTGTCGGTCCATGCCGAACGCACAGTGGTCAGCGCGTAGGTGCCGGGCATGGCGTCCTGACTCACCCGCTGGGTGCTGTGCTCCACCCGCAGCAGGCGCGTGTAGGAAATCACCACCATCAGCAGCATGATCGCGACGACGACGGCAAAGCTGGCCAGGATGCGTTGGCGTAGAGTCCAATTCTTCACAGCGTTCCCCAGAAGATGTGTGGCGTGCCGACGGATGATGGATTCGGGCGGACAATCGCGCGAATGTAAATTCCTACTAAATCGTCAGCAAGATAGGACATATAGTATCTGTAGACGCCTGAAGCTCCTCTCTTTATTCCAAATTTTTAGTACGACGGTTCCTTTCATTCTGACCGCCCCTACTCGCCGTTTCGCCCGCATCCGATGTTGAGCCTCTCTCTCGCCGCCCTCGCCGGTCTCTTCCTCTCCGCCTTTGGCGCCGCCACCCTGCTGCCGCTGCAATCGGAAGCCGTGCTGGTCGGCCTGTTGCTGGGCGGCCAGTACCCGCTGTGGTCGTTGCTGCTGGCCGCCAGCCTGGGCAACGTGCTCGGCTCGCTGGTGAACTGGTTGCTGGGACGCGGAATAGAGCGCTGGCACGGTAGCCGCTGGTTCCCGGTGAGCGATGCGGCGCTGGAAAAGGCCCAGCGTCACTACCGGCGCTTCGGCAGCTGGTCGTTGCTGCTGAGCTGGGCGCCGGTGATCGGCGACCCGCTGACCCTGATCGCCGGTGTCATGCGCGAACCGCTGTGGCGCTTCCTGCTGCTGGTCACCGTCGCCAAGGTCGGGCGCTACGCGGTGCTGGCCTGGCTCACGCTCGTCTGAATATTCCATCGTAAAAAGCGGACAGAAATTTCGTCTGCTAGTCCTGTTTTGCCACTGCTTGAAAAAAATGGCGCCAATTAATATCAATACGCCACTATTTCCTTGGCAGAGGCCTGCGGGCCTAGACCACGACCGATGAAAAGGAATTCGCGATGTTCAGAAGCATGAGTATTGGCCGCCGCGCCTCCCTGGGTTTTGCCGTGATGGGCTTGTTGCTGGTATTCCTCGGGCTGTTCTCGCTGTACAAGCTCTCGACCTTGCGCGCCGCCTCCGAAGAGATCGACAGCAACTGGCTGCTGAGCATCAACCACATGAACCAGCTGTCGGGCGACATCGCCCGCATCCGCCTGGAGTCCATGCGTCTGCTGGTCAACCACGACAGTGCTGCGCGCCAGCGCAGCCTCGACCTGATCGCCGAGGCGCGGCAGGACAAGGACAAGGTGCTCGCCGACTACCGCCGGCTGATCCTCAGCGCCGAGGAGCAGCAGCACACCGATGAGCTGCGCCAGGCGCTGGATGGCTACCTGGGATACGTCGACCAGCTGCTGGAGAATGTCCGCCGGGACGACAACGAAGGCGCGCTGCAAATCCTCAACGGCAGCATTGCCCAGCAAGGCGCGGAACTGAACAAGCGCCTCACCGCGCTGATCGACCTCAACCGCAACGGCGCTGCTGCGGCAGCCAACCGCGCCGTGGAGCAGTACCAGAGCGGTCGGCTGGTGGTGGGCACGGTGCTGCTGCTGAGCGTCGGTCTCACCCTACTGCTGGCCTGGCAACTCACCCGCAGCATCGTCGTGCCGCTCAACCAGGCGGTGCGCGTGGCCCGGACCATTGCCAGCGGCGACCTCAGCCAGCGTTTCAGCGTCGAAGGTCGCGACGAGCCGGCGCAACTGCTCAACGCCCTGGCGGACATGCAGAACAGCCTGCGCGAGACCATCCGTGGCATCGGCAACTCCGCCAGCCAGCTGGCTTCGGCCGCCGAAGAGATGCACAGCGTGATGGAGCAGAGCAGCCGCGCGCTGCAGCAGCAGAGCGACCAGATCGAGATGGCCGCCACTGCCGTCAACCAGATGACCAGCGCCGTGGAAGAAGTGGCCAGCAACGCCGCCTCCACCTCCGCCGCCTCCCGCGAGGCCATCGACGCCGCGCGCAGCGGCAGCGAGCGGGTCGACGAGACCTCCAGCGCCATCGGCACCCTGGCCGACGAAGTGGGCCAGGCCTCGCAGCAGGCGGAAGTCCTGGCCAGCCAGGCGCAGGACATCGGCAAGGTGCTGGAAGTGATCCGCAGTGTCGCCGAGCAGACCAACCTCCTGGCACTCAATGCCGCCATCGAAGCCGCCCGCGCTGGCGAAGCCGGGCGCGGTTTTGCGGTGGTCGCCGATGAAGTGCGCTCGCTGGCCCAGCGCACCCAGAGCTCGACCCGCGAGATCGAGGAGCTGGTCTCGGCCATCCAGAACGGCAGCGACCGCACCGTTGCCGCCCTGCTCAGCAGCACCGCCCACGCCGAGCGCACCGTCAGTCGCACCGGCGAGGCCGGCGCATCGCTGCAGGTGATCCTCGAGCGCATGTCGCTGATCAACGAACGCAACCTGGTCATCGCCAGCGCCACCGAGGAACAGGCCCAGGTCGCCCGCGAGGTGGACCGCAACCTGCTGAACATCCGCGACCTGGCGACCCAGACCTCGGCCGGCGCCACCCAGACCAGCGCAGCGAGCCAGGAGCTGTCCCGCCTGGCCGTGGACCTGAACGGCATGGTGGCGCGCTTCGTGGTCTGACGCGCCACTGCTTACTCCCGTTTCGCTCGATATAAAGCGAAACGGGAGCTGTCAGCAGGGAATTTTTCCGGCATTTTCCTATCCAATGGCCATCATGGAACGCCACAGGGTGGATAGATGAAACTGTTGAAATTGTCGGCCGTGCTGGCCGCCGCCGCGTTGCTGAGCGCCTGCGGAGGCAACGAGGCCAAGGTCTGCGGTTCGGACGATGTGAAGAACCAGTTGGTGAAGATCTTCCTGTCCGGCGCGCTTTCTGCCCAGTCCGACGCGCTGAGCAAGGCCGAGCTGAAAGACGTGGCGATCATCGAAAAGGACCCGGACAGTGGCGTACTGGAGTGCGTCGGTACCCTGACCGTGCCGGTGGTTGGCCAGGTCGCCTCGGGCACCCTGAAGTACCAGATCGCCCCGGCGGCCAAATCCGAGCACGACTACCTGCTGCTGCTCGCCGATGGCCCGCTGGCGAATGCCTTCGCCAAACGCATCGAGGGGATGATCCCGCGGCAGTGAGGGGTCTGCGCAGGCAATGAAAAACCGGCCCATGTGGCCGGTTTTTCATTGACGGTTTTTTTGCAGGCAGGGACCCGCAGCCTCCGGAGAAATCAGAACCCTTCCAGATCGATCAACTCGCCCTCGAAGCGAATCGACCCACCCTCCTCGTTCGCCTCGCCACCCTGGATTTCGCCGTAATAGGACAGCCCATTCTCCAGCGTCACACAGACGTGGGTCGGCTCTTCCGGCGCGTCCAGCTGGCCCTTGAAGCTCACCTCGATCACCCCCTCCTGCGGCGCGCTGAGGGTCACCGTCACGCGGGCGTTGTCCACCGCTTCGGCCTCGCGGCCCCAGTGCTCGGCGCTGACGGTCACGGTGGCGATTTCCTGTTTCATGCTCGAAGACTCTCCAACAAGGCTCCGGCGCCATGCGCGCCGGCTGATGGCGCCAAGGATACCGCGCCGCCGAAGCTACCGAAACGGCGGTTTTTCCCTGCGACCGCCTGTCGCCTGCCCTCCCCGCACTTCCACGCACCGCCCGCCACTGCTGGCCCCGGGCGCTCCGACTCCAGGGCAAATACGCCTTGCGCAAACCGTATTATGGTATACCATGATACCGAATCCCTTCCCCAACCCAGCCGAAGTCACAACTGGAGCGACCCATGAGTTTCGAGATTCGCAAGATCGTCACCTACAGCGAGCAGACCTTCATCGAAGCCGGCAAGGCTACCGACACCCCGGTGACCATGGTCGGCCTGGCCGTGGTGATCAAGAACCCGTGGGCCGGTCGCGGGTTCGTCGAAGACCTGAAACCCGAGATCAAGGCCCACTGCTCCGAGCTGGGCGCGCTGATGGTCGAGCGCCTGACCGCCGCCATCGGTGGCGCTGACAAGATCCAGGCCTACGGCAAAGCTGCCGTAGTGGGCGCCGATGGCGAGATCGAGCACGCCTCCGCCGTCATCCACACCCTGCGTTTCGGCAACCACTACCGCCAGGCCGTGGACGCCAAGAGCTACCTGAGCTTCACCAACAAGCGCGGCGGGCCGGGCACCTCGATCCAGATCCCGATGATGCACAAGGACGACGAAGGCCTGCGTTCGCACTACATCACCCTGGAAATGCAGATCGAAGATTCGCCGCGCGCCGACGAGATCGTCGTGGTCCTCGGCGCCGCCGACGGTGGCCGTCTGCACCCGCGCATCGGCAACCGTTACATCGACCTGGAAGAACTGGCCGCCGAACAGGCTCAGTGATTCACACCGTGCAGGAGCGCTCCATGATTCGGCTCACCGCTGAACGCACACCGGCCGGCACCAGTTACCTGGCGACCGGCCAGGGCCACCCCGTGGTACTGATCCACGGCGTCGGCCTGAACAAGGAAATGTGGGGCGGCCAGATCGTCGGCCTGGCCCCGCATTTCCAGGTCATCGCCTATGACATGCTTGGCCATGGCGCGAGTCAGCTGCCGCAGCCGGACTGTGGACTGGTCGGTTACGCCGACCAGCTGCGCGAGCTGCTCGACCACCTGGGCGTGGCCAGCGCGATGGTCATCGGTTTCTCCATGGGTGGTCTGGTGGCGCGGGCATTCGCCCTGCACTACCCCGAACGCCTGGACGGCCTTGTCGTGCTGAACAGCGTGTTCAACCGCAGCGCCGAACAGCGCGCCGGCGTGATCGAGCGGACCCGCCAGGCCGCCGAGCACGGCCCGGACGCCAACGCCGAGGCTGCCCTGTCGCGCTGGTTCAGCCGCGAATACCAGGCGGCGAACCCGGCGCAGATCGCGGCGATCCGCCAGACCCTTGCCAGCAACGATCCGCAGGGTTATCTGACTACCTACACACTATTCGCCACGCAGGACATGTACCGCGTGGACGATCTGGGCAGCATCAATGTGCCGACCCTGGTCGCCACCGGTGAGCTGGACCCGGGCTCGACGCCGAAGATGGCCACCGAGCTCGCCGAGCGCATTCCGGGCGCCAAGGTGACGGTGCTCGACGAACAGCGCCACATGATGCCGGTGGAGTCGCCGCGGCTGGTCAACCAGATGCTGCTCGACTTCCTGCAACAGGCGCAGGTTTCCAAGAATCACGTACAGGGGAATGTCGCATGACCCTCGCACGCTTCCAGATGTTCATCGATGGCCAGTGGGTCGATGCCGTGTCCAGCAAGACCTTCGAGAGCCTCGACCCCGCCCGCGCGCAAGCCTGGGCCGAACTGCCCGACGCCGATGAAGTCGATGTCGAGCGCGCCGTTCAGGCCGCCCAGCGCGCCTTTGACGACCCGGTGTGGCGCGGCCTCACCGCCACAGCGCGGGGCAAGCTGCTGCGCCGCCTGGGCGACCTGATCGCCGAGAACAAGGAACACTTGGCGCAGCTGGAAAGCCGTGACAACGGCAAGCTGATCCGCGAGACCCGCGGCCAGGTCGGCTACCTGCCGGAGTTCTTCCACTACACCGCGGGCCTTGCCGACAAGCTCGAAGGCGGCACCCTGCCGCTGGATAAGCCGGACCTGTTCGCCTACACCGTGCACGAGCCGCTGGGCGTGGTCGCCGGGATCATCCCGTGGAACAGCCCGCTGTACCTGACCGCGATCAAGCTGGCCCCGGCCCTGGCCGCCGGCAACACCATCGTGCTCAAGCCTTCCGAACACGCCTCGGCGACCATCCTCGAACTGGCCCGCCTGGCCACCGAAGCCGGCTTCCCGGCCGGGGTGGTCAACGTGGTCACCGGCTTCGGCCCGAGCACTGGCGCTGCGCTCACCCGCCACCCGCTGGTGCGCAAGATCGCCTTCACCGGCGGTGCCTCCACCGCGCGCCACGTGGTGCGCAGCAGCGCGGAGAACTTCGCCAAGCTGTCGCTGGAGCTGGGTGGCAAGTCGCCCAACATCATCTTCGCCGACGCCGACCTGGACAGCGCCATCAACGGCGCCGTGGCCGGCATCTACGCCGCCTCCGGACAGAGCTGCGTCGCCGGTTCGCGCCTGCTGGTGCAGGACGAGATCTACGACGAGTTCGTCGCCCGCCTGGTGGAGCGCGCCCAGCGCATCCGCATCGGCAACCCGCAGGACGAGCAGAGCGAGATGGGCCCCATGGCCACCGCGCAGCAGCTCGCCGTGGTCGAAGGCCTGGTGGCCGACGCCCTTGCCGAAGGCGCCCGTCTGCGCCTGGGGGGCAAGCGTCCGTCGATCGACTCCGAGGGCTGGTTCTACGAGCCGACCCTGTTCGAGTGCGACAGCAACTCGATGAAGATCATGCAGGAAGAAGTCTTCGGCCCGGTCGCCTCGGTCATCCGTTTCAAGGACGAAGCAGAGGCCCTGGCAATGGCCAACGACTCGCAGTTCGGCCTGGCCGCCGGCATCTGGACCCGCGACCTGGGGCGCGCCCACCGCATGGCCCGTGGCATTCGCAGCGGGATCATCTGGGTCAACACCTACCGCGCGGTGTCCGCCATGGCCCCCATCGGCGGCTTCCACAACAGCGGCTACGGTCGCGAGAGCGGCATCGATTCGGTGCTGGCCTACACCGAGCTGAAGACGGTGTGGATCAACCTCTCGCAGGCGCCCATGCCCGATCCCTTCGTGATGCGCTAAGAGGAGCGACGAGATGATCGAACCTGGCATCTACAAAGAAGTGATGGGCTCCTTCCCGTCCGGCGTCACCGTGGTCACCACCCTGGATGCCGATGGCGAGATCGTCGGCATTACCGCCAGTGCGTTCAGCGCGCTGTCCATCGACCCGGCGCTGGTGCTGTTCTGCCCCAACTACGGCTCGGACACCTACCCGATCCTGCGCGACAGCAAGCAGTTCGCCATCCACCTGCTGTGCTCCGACCAGCAGGCGGAGGCCTACGCCTTCGCCAGGAAGGGCAAGGAGAAGGCCAAAGGCATCGAGTGGCGCCTAAGCGAGCTGGGCAACCCGCTGCTGACCAAGGCCACCGCGATCATCGAATGCGAGCTGTGGCGCGAGTACGACGGCGGTGACCACGCGATTATCGTCGGCGCGGTGAAGAACCTGATCCTGCCGGAGCAGGAGGTCACCCCGATGGTCTATCACCGCGGCAAGCTCGGCGCACTGCCGGAGATAGCCGGCTGAAGCTTTCCAAGGCCGCTCGCCAGCACCCTCGGCAGCGGCCTTTTTTATTCCAGCCCGTTGGCTGGAGCTCTTCGTAGGAATGGACAGGAGCGACCGATGAGCAACGAGAAATACGAAAAGGGCCTGGCCATCCGTACCCAGGTGCTGGGCGAGGCCTACGTCAACAAGTCGATCCAGAACGCCGACGACTTCACCCGTCCGCTCCAGGAGATGGTCACCGAGTACTGCTGGGGCCACGTCTGGGGCCGGGACGGCTTATCGCTCAAGGAACGCAGCATGATAAACTTGGCGATGATTTCGGCACTCAACCGCCCCCACGAACTCAAGCTGCACGTGCGTGGGGCTCTGCGTAACGGGTTATCCCGCGAGCAGATCCGCGAGATCCTCCTGCAGGTCGGCATCTATTGCGGGGTTCCCGCAGCGGTGGACAGTTTCCGCCTCGCCCGCGAAGCCTTCGCCGAGGCCGACGCCGAGGAACGTGGTTGATTGCTGGCCCGACTTGACGATGGCGCGCCTTCAGGCGCTCCATCGTTCTTCCTATGGACAGCCAGAACACAGAGCGGACCCCATGAAACGCTTGCCACTCGACGATAGCTTCAAGGTCAATCGCAACCCCGTCACCCTGCGCGAAATCGTCCTCGACAAGCTGCGCGGCGCCATCCTCAACTTCCAGCTGCTGCCGGGCGACCGCCTGGTGGAGCGCGATCTGTGCGATCGCCTGGGCGTCAGTCGCACTTCGGTGCGCGAGGCACTGCGCCACCTGGAGTCCGAGGGCCTGGTGGAGTTCGCCGATGCCAAGGGGCCGCGCGTCGCCATCATCACCCTGGAAGATGCGGTCGACATCTACGAGCTGCGCTGCGTGCTCGAAGGCCTGATCGTCCAGCTCTTCACCTTGAACGCCAAGGCCCGCGACATCCGCAACCTGGAGCGCGCGCTGGAAGAGAACCGCCAGGCGTTGGAAGACGGCGAGCTGCAGCAGGTGATCGAATCGGTGCAGGGTTTCTACGACGTGCTGCTCGAAGGCTCGGGCAACCGCACCGCCGCCACCCAGCTACGCCAGCTGCAGGCACGCATCAGTTACCTGCGAGCCACCTCCGTGTCTCAGGAGAACCGCCGCAGCGCCAGCAACCAGGAAATGGAGCGCATGGTCGAGGCGATCAAGAGTGGCGACCCGGTCGCGGCTCACCAGGCCTCGGTCGACCACGTCCGCGCCGCCGCCAAGGTCGCCCTGGACTACCTGCGCTCCAAGCAGGACGGCGCCGGCAACGTGCGCGACATCGCCACCCCCATCGCGCTCAAAGAGCCGCGCATAGGCCGCTGACGCCATGCCCGCCCCGCGCTTCTGTCCTGCTTGCGGCAGTGGCGGCCTCAGCCGCCAGTGCCCGCCGGGCGATACCCATGAGCGCCTGATCTGCGCGGGCTGCGGTTACATCCACTACGAGAACCCCAAGGTCATTGCCGGCTGCATCATCGAGCGCGACGGCAAGTACCTGCTCTGCCAGCGCGGCATCCCGCCGCGCCCAGGCACCTGGACGCTGCCGGCCGGTTTCATGGAGAACGGCGAAACCACCGAACAGGCAGCCCTGCGCGAAGTCTGGGAAGAAACCGGCGTACGCGCCGACATCGTCTCGCCCTACTCCATCTTCAGCGTGCCGAAGATCAGCGAGGTCTACGTCATCTTCCGCGCCAGCGTGATCGAGGAAACCGGCGAGCACGGTCCCGAGACCCTGCAGGTGAAATTCTTCGCCCCGGAAGATATCCCCTGGGAATGCATCTACTACCCGGCGATCCGGCAGATCCTCGAACGCTACATCGAGGAGCGCCAGGCGGGGGTGTACGGCATCTACATGGGCAATGACGACACCGGCAAGGTGCACTTCATTCGTTGATACCCAACGCTGCGGCGAACAACGCCCCCCGTCACCCGACTCCAACCTGAAGGAACGTGCCACGCACGCGATCCGTCGACACGGCCGACGATCGATACCGACGCCATCGCCACCCACAAAAAAGCCCAAGCAAAAAAAGCCCCCGGCTCCACGATGGAAGCCGGGGGTTCAAGGGATGAAACGTCAGAACCGAATCAGTGCGCGCCCTTGGTCAGGTCGCTCTCGTTCCACTGGTCGTACACGCAGGCATCGGCGGCGGCCCAGCGCACGCGGACTTCGCTGCCAGGGGCCAGCGGCTGGGTGTTGCCGGAAAGCTCCTTCAGCGTCAGGGTCGCACCGCTGGCGGTGACCACGCTGCAGGTCAGGCTCTCGCCGAGGAACACCGTCTCGGCCACCTTCGCCGGGATTTCGTTCCAGCCTGCCGCCAGCGGTGTGGCAGCGGCTTGAGCGGGGCTCAGCACCTGAGCTTTTTCAGGGCGCACCATCAGCAGGATGTCCTGGCCTTCGCGCAGGTTCGCGGTCGGGCGGATGGCCAATGCGCGGCCTTCGAACTCCGCCGCGGCGTTGCCGTGGGCACGGGCGCGGAGGAAGTTGGAGTTGCCGAGGAACGACGCCACGAAGGCATTCGGCGGGTTCTGGTAGAGGTCGTAGCCGCTGCCCAGGCCGACGATCTTGCCGTGGCTGAAGATGGCGATGCGCTGGGACAGGCGCATGGCTTCTTCCTGGTCGTGGGTGACGTAGACGATGGTAATGCCCAGGCGACGATGCAGGTGGCGCAGTTCGTCCTGCAGGTCTTCGCGCAGTTTCTTGTCCAGCGCGCCGAGGGGTTCGTCCATCAGCAGGATGCGCGGTTCGTAGACCAGCGCCCGGGCGATGGCGACGCGTTGCTGCTGGCCGCCGGAAAGCTGCGCCGGGCGGCGGTGGGCGAACTTGTCCAGCTGCACCAGCTTGAGCATGGCGTCGACGCGGCGGTCGCGCTCGGCGCCCTTCTGCTTGCGGATGTCCAGCGGGAAGCCGATGTTGTCGCGCACCGAGAGATGCGGGAACAGCGAGTAGCGCTGGAACACCATGCCGATGTCGCGCTTGTGCGGCGGCACGTTCACCAGCGACTGGCCTTCGACCAGGATTTCGCCGCTGCTGGGCGTCTCGAAGCCGGCCAGCATCGACAGCGTGGTGCTCTTGCCCGAGCCGCTGGAGCCGAGGAAGGTGAGGAATTCGCCGTCCTGGATGTCGAGGGAAATGTTGTCCACGGCGGTGAAATCGCCATAGAACTTGTTCAGGTTGCGCAGGCTGACCAGGGTCTTCTGCTCGCGGGATTCTTGGATCACGGCACTCATGGCATTTACCTCGGCACTCAGGCGCGGATTTCGTTGCGCCGGCGCAGGGCGGCGGCGATCACCATCACCAGCACCGACAGGCCGATCAGCAGCGTCGAAGCGACGGCGATTACCGGGGTCAGGTCCTGGCGCAGGGTGGTCCACATTTTCACGGGCAGGGTCTGCAGGGTCGGGCTGGCCATCATCACGCTCAGCACCACTTCATCCCAGGAGACCAGGAAGGCGAACAGCGCGCCGGCGACCATGCCGGGGCGGATCGCCGGGAAGGTCACCTTCATCACCGCCTGCAGGCGCGACGCCCCGCAGATCACCGCGGCGTCCTCGATGGACTGGTCGAACAACTTCAGCGAGTTGATGATCGAGATGATGGTGAACGGCAACGCGACGATCACGTGGCTGACCACGAAGGAGAACAGCGTGCCGGTGTAGCCGAGCTTGAGGAACAGCGCGTAGACCGCCACCGCGATGATCACCAGCGGCACGATCATCGGCAGGGTGAACAACCCGTAGAGCAGCTCGCGGCCGGGGAACTTGCCGCGCACCAGGGCGAACGCGGTGGGCAGGCCCAGGGCGACGGAGCAGATCGTGGTGAGGATCGCCACTTTCAGGCTGGCCAGCGCCGCGTTCATCCATTCGGGGTTGGAGAAGAACTGGCCGTACCACTTCAGCGTCCAGCCCGGCGGCGGGAATACCAGCCACTGCGAGGAGCCGAACGACAGCAGGACGATGAACACGATGGGCAGCAGCAGGAAGGCCGCGATGGTGCCGGTCGTGAGGTAGAGGCCGACACGCATGCGCCGGCTCATGGCATTGGGTGAGAGCAGCATGGCTTACCTCGCGCTACTGGAAGCCACCGGGGATTCCGGCTGCAGCTTCAGGTAGAGGTAGAACAGCACCAGGGTGATGGCGATCAGCAGCGCGGCGGCGGCGCTGGCCAGGCCCCAGTTGAGGAAGGATTGCACCTGCTGGACGATGAACTCCGGCAGCATCATGTTCTGCGCCCCGCCCAGCAGCGCCGGGGTGACGTAGTAACCCAGGGACATGACGAAGACCATCAGGCCGCCGGAGAACAGACCCGGCCGACACAGCGGGATGAATACCCGGAAGAAGTTGGTCCAGGGGCTGGCGCCGCAGATCGAGCCGGCCTGCAGCACCATCGGGTCGATGGCGGCCATGGTCGCCTGCAGCGGCAGCACAATGAACGGGATCATGATGTAGCTCATGCCGATCACCACGCCGGTGAGGTTGTGCACCAACTCCAGCGGCTGATCGATGATGCCCAGCGCCATCAGGGCCTTGTTGATCACCCCCGAGGCCTGCAGCAGGACCAGCCAGGAGTAGGTGCGCGCCAGCAGGCTGGTCCACATCGACAGCAGCACGATGTTCAGCAGCATGCGCCCCCACCCACGCGGCACCAGGGTGATCGCCCAGGCCAGCGGGAAGCCCAGCAGCAGGCTGATCAGGGTGACCAGCGCGCCGACCGCGAAAGTGTTGAACAGCACCCGCGAGTATGCCGAGTTGGCGAATAGCTGGGCGTAGTTGTCCAGGCCCAGGGTCGGTTCCAGCACGCCGCGCAGCAGCAGGCCGATCAGCGGGGCGAGGAAGAACAGGCCGAGGAACAGCAGCGCCGGCAGCAGGTTGCGGAAGCCGCGCCAGCGGTGGGTGAGCACTTCATCCTGTCGCATGGGTTCTGCCTTCGGGGTGGCGCTGCCGGCGGCGCGGGATGCGCCCCCGGCGGCCTGGCCCGGCTGCATCACAGCCATTTTCACTTGACCAGCCATTCGTTCCACCGTGCGGCGATCGCCGGGCCATTCTTCGCCCAGTAGCCGTAGTCCAGGGTGATCTGCTCCTGCGCGTAGGCGGTGGGCAGGTTAGGCGCGAGGTCGCCCTTGAGCTGGCCGACGCTGTCCAGGTTCACCGGGGCGTAGGCAGTCAGGTTGGCGAAGTCGGCCTGGCCCTTGGCGCTGCTGGAATTGGCCAGGAACTTCATCGCCGCGTCCTTGTTCTTGGCGCCCTTGGGCACCACGAGGAAATCGGCCATGACCAGGTTCTGCTTCCAGCTCACGCCCACCGGCGCGCCGTCCTGCTGCAGGGCGTAGATGCGGCCGTTCCAGAACTGGCCGAGGGTCGCCTCGCCGGAGGCCAGCAGTTGCTGCGACTGTGCGCCACCACCCCACCAGACGACGTCCTTCTTGATGGTGTCGAGCTTCTTGAAGGCGCGGTCCAGGTCCAGCGGGTAGAGCTTGTCCTTGGGCACGCCGTCGGCCAGCAGGGCCAGTTCCAGCACGCCGGGGCTCGGCCACTTGTACAGCGCGCGCTTGCCCGGATAGGTGGCGGTGTCGAACAGCGCCGACCAGTCCTGCGGCTGCTTGCCGCCGACCTTGCCCTGGTTGTAGCCGAGCACGAAGGAGAAGTAGAAGGAGCCGACGCCGTGGTCGGAGACGAAACGCGGGTCGATGCGGTCGCGCTTGATGGTGTTGAAGTCCAGGGGTTCCAGCAGGCCTTCGGCGGCAGCGCGCAGGGCGAAGTCGGCTTCGACGTCGACCACGTCCCACTGGACGTTGCCGCTCTCCACCATGGCCTTGAGCTTGCCGTAGTCGGTGGGGCCGTCCTGCACCACGGGGATGCCGGTGGACTGGCTGAAGGGTTCGGCCCAGGCCTGCTTCTGCGCATCCTGGGTAGTGCCACCCCAGCTGACGAAGCTGAGGCTGTCGGCGCCGAAGGCAGCGGTGCCGGTTGCGCCGAGGAATGCAGCGGTCAGGACCGCGATCGCACGTTTTTTGAACACCATCTTGCTTGCCCTCATTGTTGTGATTGTTCACGGCGGTCTTCGTGGAACGCCTGTCTGGAGCAGGTGGCCGTAGCGTCGTCAGGTTGCGATGGAGTGGCACGCTGACCGGCAGAAATTGCAAGGCCTACGGAATGTCATATTATGGTATTCCAAACTTTCCGCAAGTCCCCGGCGACACCGGCCATCGTGGCAGCGAAGCTTGGGTGAACACCCCGTCGTTCCTCGTGTTGCGCAGGTGATTGATTGAAAAGGAAATCTTTTTTCATCCTCACCGTGCTGAATTTTCCTGGCGAAAAGCCAGCACGGCGAGCGGACGAACGGATCAACTTTCGAAAGGCAGCGTCTCCACCACTTCCAGGTCGTAGCCGGTGAGCCCGGCGTACTTCAGCGGCGCGCCCAGGTGGCGGATCTTGCCGACGCCGATGTCCTGCAGGATCTGCGCGCCGGTGCCGACCTCGGAATAGATGCGCGACTGCGAGCGGGTGAACTGCCGCGGCGCCTGGGTGAGCTGCGGCACGCGAGCCAGCAGCGCCTGGGACGACTCGTTGTTGGCCAGCACCACGACCACGCCATGGCCGACTTCGGCGACCTTCTGCAGGGCGGCCCAGAGCGTCCAGTTCTTCGGCCCGGTGTACTCGGCGCCGACCAGGTCACGTAGCGGGTCGATCACGTGCACGCGCACCAGGGTTGGCTCGTCGCGCTTGATATCGCCCATGACCATGGCCATGTGCACGCCGCCTTCGATGCGGTCCTCGTAGGTGACGAGGCGGAAGGTGCCGTGCACGGTGGGCAACTCGCTCTCGCCGATGCGCGCGACGGTGTGCTCGTTGCTCAGGCGGTAGTGGATCAGGTCGGCGATGGTACCGATGCGGATGCCGTGGCGCTTGGCGAAGGCTTCCAGGTCCGGGCGCCGGGCCATGCTGCCATCGTCGTTCATGACTTCGACGATCACCGAGGCCGGGGTCAGCCCGGCCAGGCGCGCCAGGTCACAGCCCGCCTCGGTGTGGCCGGCGCGGGTCAGCACGCCGCCTTCGCGGGCGCGCAGGGGGAAGATGTGGCCGGGCTGCACCAGGTCCTCGGCGCGGGCGCCCGGCTGCACGGCGGTAATCACGGTGTGCGAGCGGTCGGCGGCGGAGATGCCGGTGGAAACGCCGGTGGCCGCCTCGATGGACACAGTGAAGGCGGTGGAATAGGCGCTGCCGTTGGCCGGCACCATCTGCTCCAGGCCCAGGCGGGCGCAGTGCTCGTCGGTCAGCGTCAGGCAGATCAGCCCACGCGCCTCGCGGGCCATGAAGTTGATCGCCTCGGGCGTGCAGCGCTCGGCAGCGAGCAACAGGTCGCCTTCGTTTTCACGGTCTTCGTCGTCGACCAGGAGCACCATCTTGCCCTGGCGGTAGTCTTCGATGATGTCTTCGATGCGGTCGAACGGCATGGTGCAGTACTCGGCTGGATCGTGGATGAAAAAATCTGGTATACCATAATACATTTCTTAGCCGAAACAGCAGCAAGCAGAGGTGAACATGAAGGCTTACTGGATCGCTCACGTCGATATCACCGACCCGGAGCAATACAGCGAATACACCCGTCGCGCCCCGGCGGCCTTCGCCAGGTACGGAGGCAAGTTCCTCGCCCGAGGCGGCCGTTCCGAGGCCCTCGAGGGACGCCCTACTCCTCAGCGTAGCGTGGTGATCGAGTTCGATTCCTATGAGCAGGCGATGGCCTGCTACCGCTCGGCGGAATACCAGGAAGCCTGCGCGCACCGGCAGGGCGTGGCGAAGGCGGATATCGTCATCGTCGAGGGGTTCGAGGGGTAAGGCCCGGCCATGGGCGAGCGGGATTGCCGTCGGCCCTGCCGACGGATCGCGGGCATGGCCCGCTCCTACAGGGGGGCAGTACCGCTCTGGCTCTGGCTCTGGCTCTGGCTTTAATGAGGCTTCCAGAGAAGTATCCACACGCGCCGACTGCCCCGTTCAGGAGGCTTCGTTGAAGCGGAGTTTCAGGGGTTGAGCGACATGGATGTCGCGAGAGCTGCGATGGGCCAGGGACGGCCCTTCGCAGCGTGCCCCTGAAACTCCGCTTCAACGAGGGAATTTTTCGCCTAAGCAAAAAACCGGATGTCCGGGGCAAGACCTTTTGGTTCCTTTTGGGAGGGCGGCTATCCGACGTTTGCCAAAAGGGACTCGCCCGAGGGGGCGAAACCCAATCTCTCAGCGCACACATCAGCGGCGCAGAAACACTGCCCTCCCTGCAACCAAAGCTCTAGCTCCAGACCGTACAGGCAAAAAAAAGCCCCACCGAAACCCGGCAGGGCAGAGAGTGTAAAACCCAGGTCGAAACCTTATTCCGCGATCCCCAGCGCCACCGGCTGGCCGACTTCGCGGGCCTGGCCGCGGGTGGCCAGGCAGTAGTACAGCGGGACGGTCACCAGCAGGCCGACCAGCCACGACAGGTCCACCCCGTCGATGTAGTTGGCGTAAGGGCCGATGAACAGCGAGGTATTGGCGAACGGCAGCTGCACGATGATGCCGATGAAGTAGGCAATGATCGCGTGCGGGTTGAAGCGCCCGTACACGCCGCCGTCACGACGGAAGATCGAGTTGATGTCGTAGCAGCCGCGCTTGATCAGGTAGAAGTCGATCAGGTTGATCGAGGCCCAGGGCACCAGCACGATCAGCATCGCCAGAATCAGGCCGATGAACTGCGAGATGAAGTTGGCCGAGGCGCCCAGCGCCATCAGGCAGCTACCCGCCAGAACCACCGAAGACAGCACCACGCGCACCCGCACGCTGGGCGTCCAGCTGCCGGCGAAGGTCTGGATCGAGGTGACGATGGAGAGCACCGCGCCGTAAAGGTTCAGCGCGTTGTGGCTGATGATGTTGAGCAGGAACAGCAGCATCAGGATCGGGCCGAACATCCCGGTGGCCTGCTTGACCGCGACCATCGCATCGGTGCCCTCCGGGGTCGCCAGCACGGCGACGGCGCCGAAGCTGAACGACAGGCTGGTACCCGTCACCGCGCCGGCGAAGGTCGCCAGGAACGGTTTGCCGATACCGACGCTGGCCGGCAGGTAGCGCGAGTAGTCCGAGGTGTAGGGCGCGAAGCTGATCTGCCAGATGATGCCCAGGCACAGGGTGGCCAGGAAGCCGGACAGGTTGAAGGCGCCGCGAGAGAGGAAGTTCGCCGGCAGATCACCGCCGAGCATGATGACAAAACCCAGCAGCAGCGCGCCGCCCATCACCCAGGTGCCGATACGGTTGAGGGTGTGGATGAAGCGATAGCCGATCACGCCGATGGCGGTGGCACTGAGTGCGCCAATGATGATCGCCACGGACGTCGGGGTCGCCGGAACCAGGCCCTGGATCGATTTGCCCGCCAGGACGATGTTGGAAATGAAGAACCCGACGTAGATCAGTGCGGTGAAGAACACGATCAGCAAGGCGCCGTAACGACCGAACTGGCCCCGGCTCTGGACCATCTGCGGGATGCCCATCTGCGGGCCCTGCGCCGACGCCAGGGCGAGGAACACGCCGCCGAACATGTGGCCCAGGACAATGGCAACCAGCCCCCAGAGCAGGTCGAGGTGGAACACCTGAATCGCCATCGCGCCGGTCACTACCGGCAGCGGTGCGATATTGGTGCTGAACCACAGCGTGAACAGGTCGCGGGAGCGGCCATGACGCTCGGCCGGCGGCACGTAATCGACGGTATGGTTCTCGATCAGCGGAGTATCGGACATCGTTTTTGCCTTGCTTATTGTCTTTGTAAGGTCAGGTCATCCGGCGCCCCTGAATCGGGCAGAAACGGCGCTGCGGTGACGCCTGCAATATTATGGTATTCCAAATACCAAGCAAGGTATTTCTGAGTAACCGTTGGTCGAATGGTAGCCAACGGCGTGTCTGGCGGACACTCACCCTATCGGCGAAAGCCCCGTATTCCGTAGCCTCCAGCCGACAGTCGGCCTTACACCGTCCATCCATCGGGAAAAGAAAGGGCTTGCTTTCGAAGTATTACGGTATACCATCATACGAAACGACCACTCCCGATGGCCGGCTCACAAGACAGGTACTCGCAATGATCGACCACGCTGCCTACAAACAAGTCATGGGCTCCTTCCCGTCCGGAGTCACCGTCATCACCACGATGGACGACGATGGCCAGGTGGTCGGCCTCACCGCGAGTGCCTTCAGCTCCCTGTCGATGGACCCGGCCCTGGTGCTGTTCTGCCCCAACTACAGCTCCGACTCCTACCCGGTGCTGATCCGCCGCAAGCACTTCGCCATCCACTTGCTCTCCGCGGACCAGAAGGGCGAGGCCTATGCCTTCGCCAGCAAGGGCAAGGACAAGGCCCAGGGCATCGAATGGACCCTGAGCGAACGCGGCAACCCGCTGCTGGAAAATGCCACCGCCATCATCGAATGCGAACTGTGGCGCGAATACGAGGGCGGTGACCACGCCATCCTGGTCGGCGCGGTGAAGAACCTGATCGTGCCGGACCAGCAGATCACCCCGATGATTTACTGCCGCGGAAAGATGGGCGCGCTGCAGGCTTTCGCCTGACCGCCTGATCTTTCGCCGTCCGGCGCAGGCCCCTTCTTGCGGGAGTGAGAAGGGGCTTTTCTTTGGCCCGCTGATTGGTCCTGGTGCGCTCTAACTCCGCCAGCGGCGGAGCCACCATGAGACGCAAACGTAGGATGGCGTGGAGCGCAGCGATACCCATCGATCCAACGCACCGATAAGCCCGGCGTAGCGCCAGGTGGGCCAGGCGTGCGCAGCCTGTAGGAGCGCGCCATGCGCACGATCGCGGGCATGGCCCGCTCCTGCAGGGAGCCTCTTTCTCAGCCCCAAAGAAAAGGGCCCGCCTTCGCGAGCCCCTTTTCCCCATCAGGTCCTGAACCGCGACACCAGGCGGTTCAGCTCGTCCGACAGCCCGCTCAGGGTCTGCGCATCGCCCCGCGTGGCCTCTGCCAGCCCGGCCACTTCCTGGGCATCGCGGTGGATCTGGCTGATGTGCCGGTTGATCTCCTCCGCCACCTGGTGTTGCTCCTCGGCGGCGGTGGCGATCTGGGCGTTCATGTCGCGGATCACGTCCACCGATTCGCGGATCGCCCCGAAGCACGCGCGCGCCTCGCGGATCGAACCGACGGTGCGCTGCGACGCCTCCAGACTCGACTGCATCTGTCGCCCGGTATCATGGGTGCGGCGGGCCAGGGTGCCGAGCAGGTTGTCGATCTCCCCGGTGGATTCCGCCGTGCGCCGTGCTAGCGCGCGCACCTCGTCGGCCACCACGGCAAAACCCCGGCCCTGGTCGCCCGCCCGCGCCGCCTCGATGGCCGCGTTGAGTGCCAGCAGGTTGGTCTGCTCGGCGATGGAGCGGATGGTGCCGAGGATCGACTGGATGTCGTTGCTGTCCTGCTCCAACTGGCGCATGGCATCGGCCGAGTGGGCGATCTCCTCGCTCAAGCGGCCGACGCTGTCCACCGCCTCGTCGATCTGCTGCTGGCCGTCGTGGGCCTGGCGCTGGCCACTGTCGGCGGATTCTGCCGCCTGACTGCAGGAGCGCGCGACCTCGTTGGCGGTCATCACCATCTCGTTGAACGCGGTGGAGACCATGTCCACCGCTTCGCGTTGGCGTGCGGCGGTATCGGCCAAGGCCTGGGAGGTCTCGCGGCTGCTGCCGGAACTCTGGTGGATGCTGCCGGCGGCGGTGCCGATGCTCTGCACCAACCGGCGAATGGCATCGAGGAACTGGTTAAACCAGCCGGCCAGTTGCGCCGTCTCGTCGCGGCCACGCACGGCGAGGCGGCCGGTGAGGTCGCCGTCGCCCTGGGCGATGCCCTCGAGACCAGCGGCCACAGCCCGCACCGGACGCACGACCAGCCCGGCGAACAGCGAGCCGATACCGGCGAATGCCAGGGCGATGACCACGGCTATCAGGGCAATGCCCCAGGTCAGGCGGGTCGCCTTGCTCATCACTTCGCTTTCCTTGATCAGGCCGACGAAGCGCCAGCCCAGTGTCTCGGACGGCCAGACGTTGGCCAGGTAAGGCTCGCCGCCGATGGTGACTTCTACCAGCCCCTTCTGCGCGCTGGCCAGGCGCTGATAATCGCCACCCAGTTCGCCCAGCTGCTTGAAGTTGTTCTCCGGGTTATGCGGGTCGACCAGGATGGTGCCGTCGCCTTCCATCAGCATCAGGTAGCCACTCTCGCCAAGGCGGATGGCCTTGACGATGTCGGTCAGGCGCTTGAGCGAGACGTCGATGTTGACCACACCGCCCTGCGGACCGAACTGGTTGGCGAAGGTGCGCACGCTGCTCACCAGCACCACCTTGTCCGCCGCCCAGTAGTAGGCCTTGGTGCGCAGGGTCTTGCCCGGCTGCGCCATGGCCGCCTGGTACCAGGGGCGGGTACGCGGGTCGTAGTTGGCGAGCTGGGCGTCGCCCGGCCAGAAGCTGTAGCCGCCCTCGCGGGTGCCCAGAGAGACGTAGGCGTAGTCCGGGTGGCTCTGCGCCAAGCCGGTGAAGAGGTCGAACACGCGCTTGTCCAGCTCCCCGGTCGGGTGCTGTGCGGCGTCGGCACCGATGTACTGCTTGAGGCTGCTGTCGATGGCCGTCAGTTGGGGATGGTCGGCGAGGTATTCGACGTTCTGGGTGATGCCGTCGAAGAACAGCTGCATGGCGTTCTCGACCTGGCGGATCTCCCGGCTGCTGCCATCGATGAAGCTTTCCCGCGCCTCGCCGCGCAGGTTGAGGATCACCAGCACGGCGACGAGGATCACCGGCAGGCTGGCGATGGCGGAAAAGGCGAGGATCAGTTTTTGTTTGAGGTTCATCCCTACTCCCTTGGTCTGCTCACGGCAGAAACGCCTTGCAGACATCCCGTATTATGGTATACCAATATGCAACGGAACCCCAGCGTGGAGATGGCCCATGGCCAATACTCCATGCCAGCCACCGACAAGACGTGATGCGTGCCTGCGCATCCCAACCGCCGGCTGCCGCGCCGGAAACAAGAAAGGTTCGAGGTAAGCGATATGAAGTTTTCCCTGTTCGTGCACATGGAGCGCTACGACGACCAGCCCAGCCACCGCCAGCTGTTCGAAGAGCTCACCGAGTTGACGCTGATGGCCGAGGCCGGCGGTTTCTCCACCGTCTGGATCGGCGAGCACCACGCCATGGAGTACACCATCTCGCCGAGCCCGATGCCCCTGCTGGCCTACCTCGCCGCGCGCACCGAAACCATCCGCCTGGGCGCCGGCACCATCATCGCGCCCTTCTGGCACCCCATCCGCGTGGCGGGTGAATGCGCCCTGCTCGACGTGATCAGCAACGGCCGCATGGAAGTAGGCCTGGCCCGCGGCGCCTACCAGTACGAGTTCGACCGCATGGCCAACGGCATGCCGGCCGGCGACGGCGGCAAGTACCTGCGCGAGATGGTCCCGGTGGTGAAGGCGTTGTGGCAGGGCGATGTGGCCCACGACGGCGAAATCTGGAAGTTCCCCACCTCCACCTCCTCGCCGCGCCCGATCCAGAAGCCGACTCCGCCGATGTGGATCGCTGCCCGTGATCCGGACTCGCACAACTTCGCCGTGGCCAATGGCTGCAACGTGATGGTCACGCCGCTGATGAAGGGCGACGAGGAAGTCGTCGACCTGAAGAACAAGTTCGAGGCCGCCCTGGCCAACAACCCGGATGTGCCGCGCCCGCAACTGATGGTGCTGCGCCACACCCACGTGCACACCGCCGACGACCCGGAAGGCTGGAAAGTGGGCGCCGAGGCGATATCGCGCTTCTACCGTACCTTCGACGCCTGGTTCGGCAACAAGCAGACTCCGGTCAACGGCCTGTTGCCGCCCAGCCCGGAAGAGAAGTTCAAGGAGCGTCCGGAGTTCGAGCTGGAGAACATCCGCAAGAACACCATGATCGGCACCCCGGAAGAAATCATCGCGCGCATCCGCCACTACCAGGAACTGGGCGTGGACGAATTCAGCTTCTGGGCCGACAACAGCCTGCCGTACGCGCAGAAGAAGAAGTCGCTGGAACTGTTCATCCAGCACGTGGTACCGGCGTTCCGCTGATCGTCGCTGCTTGCCACAAAGGGCGCCTTCGGGCGCCTTTTGTTTTTCTTCTCGCACCCACCGATATCGGGAAAACCTCGAGCGCAGGATGGCGTGGAGCCCAGCGATACCCATCGACTCCGGCGCACCGACAGCATGGGTATCGCTGCGCTCCACCCATCCTACAAGGTGCCTCCCTCCCTGCCCGCGAACTACCAGCTCCTACAGGCGGACTTCGGCTTCCCAATGAAAAGGCCCGGCATCAGGCCGGGCCTTCGTCATTTCAAAGAAACTCGAACGAGCTACCACTCGCGCGGCGCGATCAGCTCTTCGATATCGGCATCGAAACCGTAAGCGTCGGCGATGAAAGCGACGTCCCCGCCGATGCTGTCCCGGGCGGCCGTCTCGATCTCGCTGCCCTGATCCTCGAACTCCTCGCCCAATGCATTGAAGGCCAGAGTGGTTTCATGGGTCAGTGCGTACAGCGCCTCCAGGTCCGCCGGCGCCTGCGCCTCAATGGCCTCGCACAGCGCCACCAGCAGCTGCTGCCCCTTGGCGACCAGCTGCGGCGGGAAGTAGCTGTCGCGCACCATGTCGTCGAGGAAGCTGTACTGACTCAGCTTTTCATTCTTGATGGCCATGATCGTATTCGCTCCTTGAGTGATCCAGCGGTGTACCGGGCACGGCATCCTAAGGCGAAGCCGCAACCGATGCCACGCAGGACTCCCGCGCTGGCGACAGACATGAAAAAAGCCCGGCAACCAGCCGGGCCCTTTCACCTCAGCCGGGGATCAATTCGCGTGGATATCGTTGTCCTTGGTCTCCTTCAGGAACAGCAGCGAGCAGACCAGGCTCATCGCCGTTATCAGCACCGGGTACCACAGCCCGTAGAAGATGTTGCCGGTGTACACCACCAGGGCGAACGAGATGGTCGGCAGCAGCCCGCCGAACCAGCCGTTGCCGATGTGGTACGGCAGCGACAGCGAGGTGTAGCGGATGCGCGTCGGGAACAGCTCGACCATCAGCGCCGCCAGCGGGCCGTAGCAGCAGGTGGCAATGAAGATCAGCGCGACGATGATCGCCACCACCATCGGCCGGTTCACCAGCGAGGAGTCGGCCACGGTCGGGTAGCCGGCCTCCTTCACGGCAGCGCCCAGCGCGGCGGCATCGAAGCCCTCGATACGCTTCTCGCCCACGGTCACAACCAACTCGCTGCCGGCCGGCGCGGCCACCGAGCTGTAGGGCACGCCGCCCTTCACCAGCAGGGTCTTGGCCTTGTCGCAGGCGCTGTCGAATTTGGCCTTGCCCACCGGGTCGAACTGGAAGGTGCAGGTCGCCGGATCGGCCATTACCGTCACCGGAGCCTGGCGCGAGGCCGCGTCGATCTGCGGGTTGGCGTAGTGGGTCAGCGCCTTGAACAGCGGGAAGTACAGCACCGTGGCCAGCAGCAGGCCGGCGATCAGCACCGGCTTGCGACCGACCTTGTCCGACAGCCAGCCCATGACCACGAACAACGGCGCACCGATCACCAGGGAGATGATCAGCAGTCCGTTGGACAGCGCCGGGTCGACTTTCAGCACCTGGGTGAGGAAGAACATCACGTAGAACTGCGCGGCGTAGAAGGTCACCGCCTGGCCGGCGTTGATGCTGAACAGCGCGATCAGGACGATCTTCAGGTTGCTCCAGTTGGTGAAGGACTCCTTGAGCGGCGACTTGCTCACCTTGCCCTCGGCCTTCATCTTCAGGAACGCCGGCGACTCCTGCATGGACAGGCGAATCCAGGTGGAGATGCCCAGCAGTACGATGGAGATCAGGAAGGGCAGCCGCCAGCCCCAGGTCTCAAACTCCGGCCCGGTGATCTGCCGGCAGCCCCAGATCACCACCAGCGACAGCAGCAGGCCGCCGGTGGCGGTGCACTGGATCCAGCTGGTGTAGGCGCCGCGCTTGTGGTCCGGCGCGTGCTCGGCCACGTAGATCGCCGCGCCGCCGTACTCGCCGCCCAGCGCCAGGCCCTGCAGCAGGCGCAGCACGATGAGGATGATCGGCGCGGCCACGCCGATGGTGGCGTAGGCCGGCAGCAGCCCCACCGCGAAGGTCGACAGGCCCATCAGCAGGATGGTGACGAGGAAGGTGTACTTGCGCCCGATCATGTCCCCCAGGCGGCCGAACACCAGTGCGCCGAAGGGGCGGACGAGGAAGCCGGCGGCGAAGGCCAGCAGGGCGAAGATGAACGCGGTGGTGTCGTTGACCCCGGCGAAGAAATGCTTGGCGATGATTGCCGCCAGCGATCCGTAGAGGAAGAAGTCGTACCACTCGAACACCGTGCCGAGCGACGAGGCGAAGATCACCTTGCGCTCATCGCGGCGCGAGGTCGCGGGCCGCTCGTAGGAACTGGACTGCGCTACATCGGTCATTACGGGCTCTCCTGCCCCTTCTGGGGGCTTTTGTTTTTGTCAGCCTCGACTGCCACGGCTGTCACACCGCGCGATACCGTTGAGTTGCTACACGCCAAATAAAAAGTGGGCAGACGGGATCACCGTCACGCCACCGGAGCTTCCTCCTGTGTGCGCCCACTGGAAGGGATGACCTCCGCGCCGCGCGCGGGTTCGCTCAAAATCATCTGTGCGGCCTTCTCCGCGATCACCAGCACCGGCGAGCAGCTGTTGCCGGAGGTCAGGCTGGGCATGATCGAGGCATCGGCGATACGCAGGCCGGGAATGCCATGCACGCGCAACTGGCTGTCCACCACCGCACCCTCTCCCTGCCCCATGCGGCAGGTGCCGGCCGGGTGGAAGATGGTGGTGCCGATCTCGGCGGCGGCGCGGTGCAGGTCTTCTTCGGTCTGGTAATCCGGGCCGGGCTTGAACTCCACCGGCTGGTAGCGCGCGAGCGCGGGCGCAGCAGCGATGCGTCGAGTCAGGCGGATGGCATCGGCAGCCACGCGCAGGTCTTCCGGGTGGCTCAGGTAGTTGGGCTGGATCACCGGCTTGTCGCGCGGGTCCAGCGAGCGCAGCGTGACCGAGCCACGGCTCAATGGACGCAGGTCGCACACCGAAGCGGTGAACGCCGGGAAGCTGTGCAGCGGCTCGCCGAAGCGCTCCAGCGACAGCGGCTGCACGTGGTACTCGAGGTTGGCCGAGCGCTGGTTCGGATCGGACCTGGCGAACGCGCCCAGCTGGCTCGGGGCCATGGACAACGGGCCGCTGCGCTTGAGCAGGTACTCCAGGCCCATGCCCATCTTGCCCCACAGGGTGGAGGCGATCTGGTTCAGCGAGGGCGCGCCGTTCATGCGGTAGATCAGGCGCAGCTGCAGGTGGTCCTGCAGGTTGCCGCCCACGCCGGAAAGCTCATGGCGCACGCCGATGCCATGCTTCTCCAGCAGGTCGCGCGGGCCGATGCCGGAGCGTTGCAGCAGCACCGGCGTGTTGATCGCCCCCGCACAGAGAATCACCTCGCGCCGGGCTCGCAGCTCACGCCGCGCGCCCTGCCAGCTCACTTCCAGCCCGGTGGCGCGGCCGTTCTCGAGCAGCACGCGCAGGGCCTCGACATTGGTCAGCACGGTGAGATTGGGGCGGTTGGCGATGGGCCGCAGGAAGGCCTTCGACGCGTTCCAGCGCACACCGGAACGCTGGTTGACCTGGAAGTAGCCGCAGCCCTCGTTGTCGCCGCCGTTGAAGTCCTCAACCGGGCGCACACCAGACTGCGCCGCCGCCTCGCGGAAGGCATCGAGGATCGCCCAGGACAGGCGCTGCTTCTCCACCCGCCATTCACCACCCAAGCCGTGCAGCTCGCTCGCCCCGCCGAAGTGGTCCTCCATCTTCATGAACAGCGGCAGCAGGTCGTTCCAGCCCCAGCCTGGGTTGCCCTCGGCCGCCCAGCCGTCGTAGTCCAGCGCCTGGCCACGCATGTAGATCATGCCGTTGATCGAGGAACAGCCGCCGAGCGTGCGCCCCCGCGGGTACTTGATGGCGCGACCGTTCAGGCCCGGCACCTGTTCGGTGTCGAAACACCAGTCGGTGCGCGGGTTGCCGATGCAGTAGAGGTAGCCGACGGGAATGTGGATCCAGGGATAGTTGTCCGGGCCACCGGCTTCGAGCAGCAGCACGTGGTTGGCAGGGTCGGCGGACAGACGATTGGCCAGCAGGCAGCCGGCAGGGCCCGCGCCGACGATCAGGTAGTCATAAGCATCCAGTGCCTGGGGCATGGAGTAGTACCTCGTCGTGCTTGTTCTTTTTATCTGAAGACCGAGCCTAGTCGTTCGTTCGTGATAAAAGAACAGTCGTTTCGAGTCAGCTGCTGTGCGTTTTCTAACAACAAGGACCGCCGAGATGTTCGACTGGAATGACCTGCGCTACTTCCTGGAGCTGCACCGCAGCGGCCGCCTGCTGACCACCGCCAAGCGCCTGGGCACCACCCATGCCACGGTGGCACGGCATATCGAGAGCATCGAGCGCGACCTCGGCACCCAACTGTTCGCCCAGCACACCGGCGGCTACCAGCTCACCCCGGCTGGCCAGGCGCTGCTCAAGCACGCCGAGGCCATGGAGAACACCGCCCTGCTCGCCCAGGAAGAAATGAGCCAGGCCATCTCACCGCTGGGGCAGATCCGCATCGGCGTCACCGAAGGCCTGGGCACCATGTTCCTCGCTCCGCGCCTGGGCGAACTGATGCAGCGTTACCCCGGCCTGGAAGTGGAACTGGTGTCAGTGCCGCGCTTCGTCAGCATCACCAACCGCGAGGCGGACATCGCCATTACCCTGGAACGCCCCAGCGCCGACCTGGTCATCAGCCGCCTGCTCACCCGCTACCGCCTGAGCCTGTTCGCCAGCCCCGCCTACCTGGAAAAAGCCCCGCCCCTGCGCGACCGCGAAGACCTCAGCCAGCACCCGTGGATCGGCTACGTCGACGACCTGCTGTTCAGCCAGGAACTGCTGTTCCACCACAGCTTCTGCCGCCACCCGCAGGTGGTGTTCCGCAGCACCAGTGTGGTCGCCCAGCAACAGGCCGCCCAGGCCGGCATCGGCATCGCCATCCTCCCGCAGTACATGGGCCTGCACGACCCGCGGCTGGTGCCGGTGCTGCCGGAGGAATTCATCGAGCGCGAATACTGGATGTGCACCCGGCGCGAGCTGCACCGGTCGGTGCGGCTGAGATTGGTGTGGGATTTCCTGGTGGAAGTCTGTGGGCGCGAGCAGGGAATTCTGGTGGAAGGGAAAACCGGAGTACCCGCGTAGGGCGCATAAAGCGGAACGCTTTATCCGCCGACCAGACGACGGATAACGATTGGGGCGTATCCGCCCTACAGGGAATCAACTAGCAGCGCAGGATATGGCAAATGCTCGCCATTCCAGACTCATCAATATCAGGGAAGAATCATGAGCCTGGACTTTTTTCTGGAGGCCAGCAGCGATCTGTCCCTCGAGCTAATTGAAGGCACGCTGAACTCAATCGGCGTTCATGCAACCCAAGCACTGCCGAACGAACTGGAAGCAGTATTCGAGTCAGGGCTTTCCATATGCGTCAGTTATTCCTCCGACCCGAACATTCGCGCCGAAGATTCGAAAGGAATGTCTTTTGCTGTCGCGTTGCGAGGCTACCTGAGGATTAAGGGCGCTGAGCCGGACGGCCTCTCCCCGTTGGACGATCTGGACAGATTGATCACTGCAATTTCGAACCAAGCCACCGGACAATTCCTGGTCAGCTTCCAATATGAGTCGACGATTTACTGGAGAGACCGGAAGGAACTGCAGCGCAATATCTAGCAGCAAACGGGCTCAGGGGGCAGCAAACCTTTTCAGACGTCAAATTCAGCAACTGCTTGATTGACCGGATCATGGACATTTTCTAACGTCCTTCGCCATGGTGCTGAACACACCCTCGCGGCGGAATACATGCCCGTTAGCATGGAGCGTTACGTATAGGACGCCCAATCCATGTCCCTTTCCACACCCCAATCCCTTCACCGCGAAGAGCGACAAGCCCTGGCCCGGCGCCCATGGCCTGTCCGCCCAGCTGTGGAGCGAGACCACTCGTACCGACGAGATGATGGAATACAAGCTCTACCCGCGCCTGCTGAGCGTGGCCGAGCGCGCTTGGCATCGTGCCAGCTGGGAGCAGCACTACAAGGCGGGCCGCGAGTACAAGGGTGGCGAAACCCACTGGGTGGACACTAAAGCCCTGCAGCGCGACTGGGAACGCTTCGCCAACCTGATCGGCCAGCGTGAGCTGACCAAGCTCGACAAGGCCGGCGTCGGTTATCGCCTGCCAGTGCCGGGAGCGAAGGTGGTCAATGGCAAGCTGGAAGCCAACAGCGCCCTGCCCGGCCTGGGCATCGAATACTCCACTGATGGTGGTCGGCACTGGCGCCGCTATGAACAGACCGCGCAACCGGAGGTGGGCGACCCGGTGCAGGTCCGTTCCGTCAGTCCGGATGGCAAGCGTCATAGCCGGGAGGAACCGGTGGAGAGCTGAATCGGCCAGCTCTGCCGAAATAAGGAACACCCTGTGGCTTGGGCCATGGGGCGTTCTGTTTTCTGAGCCCCTGCTGCCAGAACCTCAGCGCAACTGGCTTGCAGAAACCAGCCTATTCAGGCCTGGCTCACTGGAGCATCGCTGCTCATGAACAGGCAAGCATTTCAAGCTGGCACTTCCGTTTTTCCTAGCCCTTCTGAAGCCGTACCTTTCAGACAACGGTACGCCTTCTGCCTTTGAAACAGAAACCGAGCAGCCAATTGCCTGAAACATCTGTTTTAGAGGGTCTGCCATAAATCAGTATTGCTGAACACAAGCTGAACGAACCATAACTTCGAAGTAGCAGGCGCCACCGTTTCGGGGGGGCCGTTCCTGACGGGAATTATCGAAGTTGAATGCTGTACAGCAAGACGATGCCGCGCCGCCGCAGGACAGCGGCCTCGAATGCCTGGTGACCCTGGCCCGCTTTCATAATATTGCCGCCAGCGCCGAGCAGTTGCGCCATGAGTTCGTCGGCGGTACCCAGACCTTCAATCGCGACCAGCTTCTCCTCGCCGCTCGCAAGCTCGGCCTGAAAGCCAAAGCTGTCGACACGCGCCCCGAGCGCCTGGCCCAAACCCCGTTGCCCGCCATCGCCGAGGCCGTCGATGGCACCTTCTTCATCCTCGCCCGCGTCGATCAGGGCCAGGCGCTGGTGCACATTCCTGGCAGTCCGCGTCCGCAGACGCTTTCGCTGGAGGACTTGGCCAGTCGCTGGGAGGGCCGGCTGATTCTGCTGCAATCCCAAGCCTCGATTACCGGTGAACTGGCGCGCTTCGACTTCACCTGGTTCATCCCCGCCATCGTCAAGTACCGCAAGCTGCTGGGCGAGGTGTTGTTGGCTTCGTTCTGCCTGCAGATTTTTGCTCTGCTCACGCCGCTGTTCTTCCAGGTGGTGATGGACAAAGTACTCGTGCACCGCAGCCTGTCCACGCTCAATGTGCTGTGTATCGGCTTGCTGGCGATCATGCTGTTCGAGACGGTGCTCAGCGGTTTGCGTACTTATGTGTTCGCCCATACCGCCAGTCGAATTGACGTGGAGCTGGGCTCGCGTCTGTACCGCCATCTGATCACCCTGCCCCTGGCCTACTTCCATGCGCGCCGGGTAGGCGACTCGGTGGCGCGAGTGCGCGAGCTGATTGGATCACATCCTTCGTCGATCTCGACCTAAACAAGTATCAGCACGTTGAGACAGGTGAACTATTCGGATACGCGACAACCATCACAGGAAACAACTTAAACAACACAATCATTGGAAACGGGACAAACAACGTACTTTCTGGCAATGCTGGAAACGCCACACTTAAAAGCACGCATGGAAACGACACTTATTTGTTCGGAAGAGGTTTCGATCAAGACACCGTCATAGAAAAATGGAGAGCAGACACGCTCATCCAGACAGACACTCTGCAATTTGGAAGCAGCATAACCGCAGATCAACTCTGGCTTTCCAAAGATAAGAATTCAGCCTACGGCCTATCGATAAAAATTATAGGCACAACCGACGAAGTGACCGTCAGTGACTTCCTAGCCCCAGTAAATGGCCGCACTATAGAACATTTAACAACCAATGATGGCAAGGTACTACTGGCAAGCAATGTAGACAAACTGATCGACGCCATGGCTGCATTCTCTCCACCAAGCTTGGGCCAGACAACACTTCCGGCGAACTACCAACAAGCGTTCTCCTCCGTAATAGCAGCTGCGTGGAGCTAACGCCAGATCCGGCGGCATCCTGAGGGCTGCCGCCCTTCCGCCACATATATAGAAGGTTATTTAAATGCCAAAAGTCAGCGTTATACTTCCCGTATACAACGGATCAGCTTATCTTGTCGAATGCATTGAGTCTCTGCTTCAGCAAAACTTCAAGGACTTCGAAATTTTGCTGATCGATGATTACTCTACTGATAATAGCCGCGACATCTGCGAAGCTTATAGCACTCGAGATAAGCGCATCCGTTTCTTCCAGAACTCTGTAAACCAAGGTACTGCCAGCACCACCAACTTAGGACATAGGTTAGCGCAAGGAAAATATATTGCACACGCAGACCAAGACGACATTTCGAAACCACAACGTCTAGCCGGACAAGTGGCTTTCCTTAACAGAAACCCTGAAATCTGCATGATAAGCGGGCAAATGCAAGCCTTTGGCTTGAAAAATGGCTCTCTCGGCATTCCACAGCAGGACCCCGAAATAAAGAGCAATTTTCTGCCGGCGATGCATAATTTATTCAACCCTACAGCAATGATCAGGAAGTCATTTCTGGAAGAGAATTCCTTGTACTTCAATCCAAACCAAAAGGGTGCAGCGGATTATGGCTTTTTTGTCAACGCAATGTGTAGTGGTGGTAAATTTGCCAATCTTCCAGAAGTGATACTTAGCTATCGCCTTCACGGTCAACAACAGTCAGGCGACAAGGCATTGCAAGCTATCACCAGCAGAATTCGTTCTCAGGTGATCAATGAGTTCTTCCCTGAACTCAATCAGTTGGAGGTTGCTCAAGTCGAACCCCTGCTCCGCTGGCTTGCCCCGCCCGCCTTGCATCGCTCGGACGTTGAAGCCGGTCTTGAACTGTTACCACGCCTTATGGCCGCCAAAATTTCAAAACATGGGGAGAGCCGCGAACAACGCAATGGCTTCCTGAAGGCTTGTCAACAGCGCTGGAGCGACGGACTCACGCAGCTGCAAACCAAAGCCTGAGTAGTCATCGCTTGCGGTACTTCAAGCCGAATCCAGAGCGTCTCTCCGGACCGACCTAGGTCCAAAGCAGTGAGTTTCCTCCTGAATGTGGTCCTGAGCCGTAATATCCAGCGTTGCGCGCTACGCCAATGGCAGCCACTGCAGTGGTGACCGGTGTGCAACACGTCAGGCCCGGACGTAAATCGGGGAGGACTAGAGGAGTTACTAGCGACGCCCCCTCTTTGACGTGAATGCCCCAATCCCTGCCGCAGGGCATCGTGCAAATACCACCGTACAGTAGAAGCGAGCTTGCTCGCGAACCCGCCCAACGCGGGAGCCATGGGGAAACGGTTCGCGAGCAAGCTCGCTCCTACAAGGGCAATAGCGGAGGCGTTACTCCGCGCGGGCCTGCTCGACCTTATCGGAAGCGGACCACAGGCGGTAGCGCACTTCGACGTCTTTCGGCGCGTAGACCACGATGGGCAGCTTGCTGTTGTAGCGCAGCACGAAGCCGTCACCGATCACGGGAACGAAGGCCTCGTGCTTCTTGCCGTCCGGACAGGCCATCATCGTGCTGGCCGGGCCGCTGACCTTGTCCAGGCGGTAGTAGGTGTAGCCCCAGCCTTCCAGGGTCTTCTCTTCCAGGGTGCCGCCCAGGCGCTGGCGGTTGCAGTCGACGGTCAGCGTCTTGCCGGCCAGGATCTCGACCTTGAAGTTCTCTTCATGGGCCTGCTTGGGCAGGTGGATGACCTGGCGGACGAAGCCGTCATCGGCCTTTGGGTAAGGCGCGACATCTTCGAGCTTGGCGGCGTTGGCCAGGGTGGCTGTGGCGCTGAGCAGCAGCGCAGTGGGCAGGGTGTAACGAGCGAACGGCATGAAGCCTCCTTGCAGAATTGAGGAACGAACGCGCCGCGAAGGTGCGTTCGTCCGAGCCTCTCTGACCGTTAGATTGTACGAATGCTCCTACGGCCATGCCCTGAGTTGTATCAAGCTACTTCGCCGCCCGTCTTGGCCTGTTGCTCCAGGTGCGCCTGCAGCTGCGGGTCGAGGTTGAGGTTGTAGGCCAGTTCGTCGAGGTAGGTCCGCTCGGCGTCCTGCTGGTCATCCACCAGCATCACGCTGACCAGGTACATCTCCGCTGCCACCGCAGGGTTGCCCTGGGCCGCGCGGGCGACATCGGCGGCGTCCAGCGGCTTGCGCATCTCGGCGTCGATCCACGCTTGCAGTTGTGGCTCGCCGGCATGGCGTTGCAGTTCGGCCTGGATGGCGGCCTGCTCACGCTGATCGATGCGGCCGTCCGCCTTGGCCGCCGCCAGCATGGCCTGGAGGATGGCGTGGCTGTGGGCTTCGGCTTCGGGGCCATCGAGCTGGTCGACAGTGGCCAGCGATTGTTGCTGCGAGGCATTGGCGTTCTGCTGGCGCTGCCAGTTCTGGTAAGCCTGGAACGCCATCATGCCCAGCGAGGCCAGCATGGCGTAATTGGTGCCGCCGCCAGAGCGGCCCTGCGGCATGCCGCCACCGCTGTTGCCGCCACCGAGCATGCTGCCGAGCACGCCACCCAGGCCGCCGAGCCCACCTCCACCGGCGCTGCCACCGCCGAGGATCGAGCCCAGCCCACCCAAGCCGCCACCACCGCCGGCTGCGCCGCCGCCCAGAAGCCCGCCGAGCAAGCCGCCCAGGCCACCCAGCGGATCTGCGCCACCGGCGCCGCCCTGTTGCTGTTGCGCCGGCGCGCCCTGTCCGGCCCGCAGCAGTTGTTCCAGTAGATCGGTTGTGTTCATGACCAGTCCCTCGCCATCGCGCGGTGTGCGTTGGGCAACGATAGTCCCGCCACACCGATGCGCCAGCGCCGTCCGCCGGCCGGCCCGGCATGCTCGGGACGCCCGGCGACGGAGACTGCCGCCCCGCGCCATCGGGAGCCAGACGAAGCGGTGCTGTGACGATCTTTATTCAGCGCTTGCGAGGGAGATCACGGGCTAGGCCGGAACAGCCTCCAGTGCCTTCTGCGCCTGGGCCTCCAGTTCCACCTTGAGGCCGGCGTCGAGGCTTAGCTGGCGGGCCAGTTCGTCGAGGTAGGCGCGCTCCATGAAATTGGTCTCGTCCACCATCAGCAGGCTCGCGAGATACATCTCGGCGGCCATTTCCTCGCTGCTGGCGGCGCGGGCGACTTCGGCAGGATCGAGCGGCTTGGCCAGCTCGCGGTCGAGCCAGCCCTGCAGCTCGAGGTCCCCGGTGAGCTTGGCGATCTCACCGTCGATCAGCTGGCGTTCGCGATCGTCGATATGCCCGTCGGCCTTCGCGGCCGCGACTATGGCCCGCAGGATGGCATGGCTGTGCTGCTCGGCCTGCGCCGGCGGCAGGCGGTCGACGGTCTGCGGCTCACCGCGCGGGGCACTGGCCTGCTTCTGCTGCCAATTGCCGTAGGCCTTGTAGGCGAGCACGCCGAGCGCCGCGAGACCGCCATAGGCGACGACCTTGCCGCCCACCTTGCGCGCCTTCTTGCTGCCCATCAGCAGACCCAGCGCGCCGGCGGCCAACGCACCGCCACCGGCGCCGGACAGCAGGCTGCCCAGGTCCAGGCCGCCCTTGCTGCTGCCCTGCGAGCTCTGGCCGCCGCCCTGTTGGGTGAGGCCCTTGTTCTGCATCAGTTCCTGCCCGGACTTGAGCAGTTGGTCGAGCAGGCCACGTGTGTTCATGGCGATCTCCGCTAGCTATCGAGATGAAAAGTCAGGCCTTCGACTCTAGCTCGCAGCCTTGTCACAGCGCAGGCGCAGAGTGCTTCCGGATATTGCGGGCCGATGCCCGCGGGGTGCACAGGACAAACAGGCCGCTTTCATTCGATTAAAAAGAATGCTCCTATAGATTTTCGATAATTGACAATGAAAAGCGCCCTGCCCGCTCTGGAGAGCGGCTCCCGGCGCTTTCCCGACTTCGCAAGCGGTTACCGCCCATGATGACGCTCCGCCAGATCCGCCACTTCATCGCCGTCGCCGAGACCGGCTCGATCTCCGCCGCTGCCCAGGCGGTGTTCATTTCCCAGTCCACCCTGACTTTGGCCATCCAGCAACTGGAAGAAGAGATTGGCGTGCGCCTGTTCGACCGCCACGCCAAGGGCATGACCCTGACGCACCAGGGCCACCAGTTCCTGCGCCAGGCGCACCTGATCCTGGCCACGGTGGAGAACGCCAAGCGCAGCCTGCAGCAGAGCACCGACCAGGTGGCGGGCAGCCTGACCATCGGGGTGACCAGCCTGGTGGCGGGCTATTACCTGGCGGACCTGATCAACCGTTTCCAGCGCGCCTACCCCAACGTCAAGACCCGCGTGGTGGAGGACGAACGCCCGTACATCGAGCACCTGCTGGTGAGCGGCGAGATCGATGTCGGCGTGCTGATCCTCTCCAACCTGGAAGACCGCCACGCCCTGCAGACCGAAGTACTGACCCACTCGCCGCACCGCCTCTGGCTACCGGCACAACACCCGCTGCTGGAGCGCGACAGCATCGCCCTGGCCGATGTGGCGGGCGAGCCATTGATTCAGCTGAACGCCGACGAGATGGGCCTGCACACCCAGCGCATCTGGTCGCGCGCCGGGCTGGTACCACAGGTGACGCTGCGCACCGCCTCGGTGGAAGCGGTGCGAAGCCTGGTGGCGGCCGGCCTGGGTCTGTCGATCCAGCCGGACATGACCTACCGCCCCTGGTCGCTGGAAGGGGACATCATCGAAGCGCGGCCGCTGGTGGACCTGTCCGAGCCGCTCGACGTGGGACTGGCGTGGCGTCGCGGTACCGCGCGTCCGGCACTGGTGGACCCGTTCCTCACCGTCGCCCGCGAGCAGCCCAACGCAAAACGCCTTTCGATCTAGAGGCTTACAGCGTTCTATTTAATCGAACGGCGCTTTCAGTAATTAGAATTTGTCGACCCCACGCCCGGACTCTAGTCTCTCGTCCCATACCAAAGGGCCAGGTTCCGGGCACCGCCCTACGCCGGAGCACGTACATGGCCCCCGAAAACAAGACAGATAAAAGACGAGTTTCCAAGATGACCGGCGCAACCCTGCATACCGCCTTGCTGATCGACGGCCAACTGGTCGCTGGCGAAGGCATGGCCGAGCCGATCATCAACCCGAGCACGGGCGAGACTATCGTCAGCATCGCCGACGGCTCCATCGATCAGGTCGAGCAAGCTATCGCTGCTGCCCATCGGGCCTTCCCCGCCTGGGCCCGCACTACGCCCGCGCAACGTTCCGCCGCGCTGCTGGCTATCGCCGACGCCATCGACAAGCGCGCGAGCGATCTCGCCCAACTGGAGTCGCTGAACTGCGGCAAGCCCCTGCATCTGGCGCGCCAGGACGATATCCCGGCCACCGCCGACGTGTTCCGCTTCTTCGCTGGCGCCGTGCGCTGCCAGCAGGGCCAACTGGCCGGGGAGTACGTGCCCGGTCACACCAGCATGGTGCGCCGCGACCCGGTGGGCGTGGTCGCCTCCATCGCGCCGTGGAACTACCCTCTGATGATGGCCGCGTGGAAGATCGCCCCGGCACTGGCCGCCGGCAACACCCTGGTGTTCAAGCCGTCCGAGCACACCCCGCTGAGCATCCTCGCCCTGGCGCCGGCCTTGACTGAAATCCTCCCCGCCGGCGTGATCAATATCGTCTGCGGCGGCGGCGAAGGCGTCGGCAGCCACCTGGTCAGCCACCCGAAGGTGCGCATGGTCTCGCTCACCGGCGACATCGTCACGGGGCAGAAGATTCTCCAGGCCGCCTCCCGCACCCTCAAACGCACCCATCTGGAGCTGGGCGGCAAGGCGCCGGTGATCGTCTGCAACGACGCCGACCTCGAAGCCGTGGTCCAGGGCGTGCGTACCCACGGTTACTACAACGCCGGGCAGGACTGCACCGCCGCCTGCCGCATCTATGCCCAGGCCGGCATCCATGACCGCCTCGTCGCCGAACTGGGCGACGCCGTGGCCAGCATCCGCTTCGCCCGCAAGCGCGACGCCGACAACGAGATCAGCCCGCTGATCAGCGCCCGCCAGCGCGACCGCGTGGCCAGCTTCGTCGAACGCGCCCTCGGCCAGCCGCACATCGAACGCGTCACCGGCGCCGCTGTGCATTCGGGCCCCGGCTTCTACTACCAGCCGACCCTGCTGGCCGGCTGCAAGCAGCAGGACGAGATCGTCCAGCGCGAGGTGTTCGGCCCGGTGGTCACCGTGACCCGCTTCGACCAGTTGGAACAGGCGGTGGACTGGGCCAACGACTCCGAATACGGCCTGGCCTCCTCGGTGTGGACGCAGAACCTGGACAAGGCTTTCCAGATCGCCAACCGCCTGCAATACGGCTGCACCTGGATCAACACCCATTTCATGCTCGCCAGCGAGATGCCCCACGGCGGGCTCAAGCGCTCGGGCTACGGCAAGGATTTGTCCAGCGACTCGCTGCAGGACTACAGCGTGGTGCGCCACATCATGGCGCGCCACGGCCAGCAACTGGATTGAACCGTCCGGCGGCATCGCCCGCCGGCCTATAAGAAACGCCCCGACGCCAAGCCGTCAGAGGGCTGTTGCTCGATTGAACTGCCCCACCAATAGAGACAACAACGAGAGGGAGACACCCGATGCGCAAGACTGCACTGCTCAGTGCCATCACCACCGCCCTGCTGGCCAGCGCCGGCGTCCAGGCCGCCGAGGCCCTGAAGGAAGTCGGCAACGGCGAAGGCCGCCTGGACATCATCGCCTGGCCCGGCTACATCGAGCGCGGCCAGTCCGACAAGAACTACGACTGGGTTACCCAGTTCGAGAAGGACACCGGCTGCCAGGTCAACGTGAAGACCGCCGCCACCTCCGATGAAATGGTCAGCCTGATGGCCAAGGGTGGCTACGACCTGGTCACCGCATCCGGCGACGCCTCCCTGCGCCTGATCTACGGCAAGCGCGTGCAGCCCATCGATCCGTCGTTGATCCCCAACTGGAAGAACATCGACCCGCGCCTGAAGGACGCCGCCTGGTACGTGGTCAACGGCAAGACCTACGGCGCGCCGTACCAGTGGGGCCCGAACCTGCTGATGTACAACACCAAGGTCTTCCCCACCGCGCCGGACAGCTGGAAGGTCGTGTTCGAAGCGCAGAACCTGCCCGATGGCAAGCCGAACAAGGGCCGCGTGCAGGCCTACGACGGCCCGATCTATGTCGCCGATGCCGCGCTGTACCTCAAGGCCACCCAGCCGGAGCTGGGCATCACCGATCCGTACCAGCTCGACGAGAAGCAATACGCCGCCGTCGTCGACCTGCTGCGCAAGCAGCATGACCTGATCCACCGCTACTGGCACGACACCACCGTGCAGATGAGCGACTTCAAGAACGAAGGTGTCGCCGCTTCCGGCGCCTGGCCCTACCAGGCCAACGCCCTGAAGGCCGAAGGTCAACCGATCGGCACCGTGTTCCCGAAGGAAGGCGTCACCGGCTGGGCCGACACCACCATGCTGCACGCCGAAGCCCAGCACCCGAGTTGCGCCTACAAGTGGCTGAACTGGTCGCTGGAGCCCAAGGTACAGGGCGACGTGGCGGCCTGGTTCGGCTCGGTGCCGGCCGTGCCGGAAGGCTGCAAGGCCAGCACCCTGCTGGGCGGCGAAGGCTGCGCCACCAACGGCTACAACCAGTTCGACAAGATCGCGTTCTGGAAGACCCCGGTGGCCGAGGGCGGCAAGTTCGTCCCCTACAGCCGCTGGACCCAGGATTACATCGGGATCATGGGCGGCCGCTAAGGCAGGGATTTCCCCCGAGCGCCTGACAGCTCCCTCTCCCTTCAGGGGGGGACGCCTAGTCAGAGGGTTGGGGAGAGGGAATCCAGGCTCCGTGCCTGAGGCCAGCCCTCTCCCCCTGCCCCTCTCCCTGAAGGGAGAGGGGAGCCAGTCCCGCGCAACGCCTACCCACGAACCACATCCGTACCGATTCACCCGTATCTCAGATTCACGGGCAGGGCTCCCCTACGCCGGATTCCTGCCCCTTGGAGCGTGCACCATGACCACTCCCGCTGTTCAATTCACCCAGGTCTCCCGCCAGTTCGGCGACGTCAAGGCCGTTGACCGGGTGTCCATCGACATCAAGGACGGCGAGTTCTTCTCCATGCTCGGCCCGTCGGGTTCGGGCAAGACCACCTGCCTGCGCCTGATCGCCGGCTTCGAGCAACCCACCGCAGGCTCCATCCGCATCCATGGCGAGGAGGCCGCGGGCCTTCCGCCCTACCAGCGCGACGTCAACACCGTGTTCCAGGATTACGCGCTGTTCCCGCACATGAGCGTGCTGGAGAACGTCGCCTACGGCCTCAAGGTGAAAGGCATCGGCAAGGCCGAACGCCTCAAGCGCGCCGAAGAAGCCCTGGCCATGGTTGCCCTGGGTGGCTACGGCGTGCGCAAGCCGGTGCAGCTCTCCGGTGGCCAGCGCCAGCGCGTGGCCCTGGCCCGCGCCCTGGTGAACCGTCCGCGCGTGCTGTTGCTGGACGAACCCCTCGGCGCCCTCGACCTCAAGCTGCGCGAGCAGATGCAGAGCGAGCTGAAGAAGCTGCAGCGCCAACTGGGCATTACCTTCATCTTCGTCACCCATGACCAGAGCGAAGCGCTGTCCATGTCCGACCGCGTCGCCGTGTTCAACAAGGGCCGCATCGAACAGGTCGACACCCCGCGCAACCTCTACATGAAGCCGGCCACGCCGTTCGTGGCCGAGTTCGTCGGTACCTCCAACGTGCTGCGTGGCGACATTGCCCAGAACCTCACCGGCAACGCCCAGCCCTTCTCCATCCGTCCCGAGCACATCCGTTTCGCCCACGGCGAGCGCAGCGCCTCGGATATCGAGATCAGCGGCCTGCTGCACGACATCCAGTACCAGGGCGCGGCGACCCGCTACGAGATCCGTCTGGATAATGGCCAGAACCTCTGCCTCAGCCAGGCCAACAGCCAGTGGGCCGACGTCGACCTCGCCCACCAGCCGGGCCAGCGCGTGACCGCTCGCTGGGCGCGCGAGGCGATGGTGGTGCTGAACGAGGGCGCGTGACATGGAACTGACGATGAACGCACCGGTACCGCAGGCCAGCAATGGCCCGCTGCGGCGCCTGTCCAACCTGCTCTACCGCAAGCCGACGCTGTACCTCTCGCTGCTGCTGATCCCGCCGCTGCTGTGGTTCGGCGCGATCTACCTGGGCTCGCTGCTGACGCTGCTGTGGCAAGGCTTCTATACCTTCGACGACTTCACCATGACGGTGACGCCGGACCTGACCTGGGCCAACTTCGGCTCGCTGTTCAGTGGCTCCAACTTCGACATCATCCAGCGCACCGTGCTGATGGCGGTCGCGGTCTCCATCGCCAGCGGCGCGGTGGCCTTCCCCATCGCCTACTACATGGCGCGCTACACCACCGGCAAGACCAAGGCTTTCTTCTACATCGCCGTGATGATGCCGATGTGGGCCAGCTACATCGTCAAGGCCTATGCCTGGACCCTGCTGCTGGCCAAGGGCGGCGTAGCCATGTGGTTCGTCCAGCACCTGGGCCTGGAGCCCGTGCTGAACCTGCTGCTGGGCATTCCGGGGATCGGTGGCAACACCCTGTCCACCTCCAGCTTCGGGCGCTTCCTGGTGTTCGTGTACATCTGGCTGCCGTTCATGATCCTGCCGATCCAGGCTTCCCTGGAGCGCCTGCCGCCGTCACTGCTGCAAGCCTCGGCGGACCTCGGCGCGCACCCGCGGCAGACGTTCCTCCAGGTCATCCTGCCGCTGTCGATCCCCGGCATCGCCGCCGGCTCGATCTTCACCTTCAGCCTGACCCTGGGCGACTTCATCGTGCCGCAGCTGGTGGGCCCGCCGGGCTACTTCATCGGCAGCATGGTCTACGCCCAGCAGGGCGCGATCGGCAACATGCCGATGGCCGCCGCCTTCACCCTGGTGCCCATCGTGCTGATCGCGGTCTATCTCTCCATCGTCAAACGTCTGGGGGCCTTCGATGCACTCTGAGAAAGCATCCTGGGGGCTCAAAGCAGCTGCCTGGGGCGGGCTGGTGTTCCTGCACTTCCCGATCCTGATCATCTTCCTGTACGCCTTCAACACCGAGGACGCGGCCTTCAGCTTCCCGCCCAAGGGCTTCACCCTGCACTGGTTCAGCGTCGCCTTCGCGCGCCAGGACGTGCTCGAAGCCATCGAGCTGTCGGTGAAGATCGCCAGCATCGCCACGCTGATCGCCATGCTGCTGGGCACCCTGGCCGCGGCCGCGCTGTACCGCCGCGACTTCTTCGGCAAGGAAGGCATCTCGCTGATGCTGATCCTGCCGATCGCCCTGCCCGGCATCATCACCGGTATCGCGCTGCTGTCGGCGTTCAAGACCCTCGGCATCGAGCCGGGCTTCCTGACCATCGTCATCGGCCACGCCACCTTCTGCGTGGTGATCGTCTACAACAACGTCATCGCGCGCTTCCGCCGCACCTCGCACAGCCTCATCGAAGCCTCGATGGACCTGGGCGCCGACGGCTGGCAGACCTTCCGCTACGTGATCCTGCCCAACCTCGGCTCGGCGCTGCTGGCCGGCGGCATGCTGGCATTCGCGCTGTCCTTCGACGAAATCATCGTCACCACCTTCACCGCCGGCCATGAACGCACCCTGCCGATCTGGCTGCTCAACCAGCTGGGCCGCCCGCGCGACGTGCCGGTGACCAACGTGGTGGCGATGCTGGTGATGATCGTGACCATGCTGCCGATCCTCGGCGCCTACTACCTGACCAAGGGTGGCGAGGGCGTGGCGGGGAGCGGGAAATAACCTGGGTGCCGTGCGGCCCTCTCCCTAACCCTGGCTGCGCGCCCCGCTCCGAAGGGAGAGGGGACTGGATCGGCGCAGGAGGAAACCACAGTTTCAGCCGGCACGAACTGCTCCCTCTCCCTTCAGGGAGAGGGCGGGGGAGAGGGAAAAGCCCCCACTCCGAACTCACAGAACCCCTCAGGCCCGCCGGCCCCCAGGACCGGCAGGCCCCCAAGAAGAAACACCCCAACCGAATTGGCACCACGCTTCTGAACAAGAGGACCCAACCATGCAAACCCACCTGCTGATCAACGGCCAACTGGTCGCTGGCGAAGGCGAGAAGCTCGCCGTCCTGAACCCATCCCTGGGCACCACCCTGGTGGAAATCGCCGAGGCCACCCCGGCCCAGGTCGATGCCGCCGTGCTGGCCGCCGACGCAGCCTTCGACAGCTGGTCGCAGACCGCGCCGAAAGACCGCGCCATGCTCCTGCTGCAACTGGCCGACGCCATCGACGCCAACGCCGAGGAACTGGCCCGCCTGGAGTCCAACAACTGCGGCAAGCCCTACTCCGCCGCGCTGAATGACGAACTGCCGGCCGTGGCCGACGTGTTCCGCTTCTTCGCCGGCGCCTGCCGCGTGATGCAAGGCTCCGCCGCTGGCGAATACCTGCCGGGCCACACCTCGATGATCCGTCGCGACCCGGTGGGCGTGGTCGCCTCCATCGCGCCGTGGAACTACCCGCTGATGATGGTCGCGTGGAAACTCGGCCCGGCCCTGGCCGCCGGTAACACCGTGGTGCTCAAGCCCTCCGAGCAGACCCCGCTGACCGCCCTGCGGCTGGCGCAGCTGATGGCCGGCATCTTCCCCGCCGGCGTGGTCAACCTGGTCTTCGGCCGTGGCCCGACCGTGGGCGAGCCGCTGACCACCCACCCGAAAGTGCGCATGGTGTCCCTGACCGGCTCGGTCGCCACCGGCAGCCGCATCATCGCCGGCACCGCCGATACCGTGAAGCGCATGCACATGGAACTGGGCGGCAAGGCCCCGGTACTGATCTTCGACGACGCCGACATCGACGCCGCCGTGGAAGGCATCCGCACCTTCGGCTTCTACAACGCCGGCCAGGATTGCACCGCCGCCTGCCGCATCTACGCGCAGAAGGGCATCTACGCCAAGTTCGTCGAGAAGCTCGGCGCCGCCGTGGCCAGCATCCAGTACGGCGAGCAGGACGACCCGAACACCGAACTGGGCCCGGTCATCACCGAGCAGCACCTGGAGCGCGTGATCGGCTTCGTCGAGCGCGCCCGCCAGGTTCCGCACATCGAAGTCGTGACCGGCGGCAAGCGTGCCGACCGTGCGGGCTTCTTCTTCGAGCCGACCGTACTGGCCGGCGCCCGCCAGGACGACGAAGTGGTCCGCCGCGAAATCTTCGGCCCGGTGGTCTCGGTCACCGAGTTCGAGGACGAAGCACAGGCGCTGGCCTGGGCCAACGACTCCGACTACGGCCTGGCCTCCTCGGTGTGGACCCGTGACATCGGCCGCGCCCATCGCCTGTCCGCCCGCCTGCAGTACGGCTGCACCTGGGTCAACACGCACTTCATGCTGACCACCGAGATGCCCCACGGCGGCATGAAGCTGTCGGGCTATGGCAAGGACATGTCCATGTATGGCCTGGAGGACTACACCGCGATCCGCCACGTGATGATCAAGCACTGATCTGACAGCGGTCTGCAGGTCCCGGCGCCGTGCCCTGCATGGCGCCGCACTTACCGGCCATCCGGCCGACAACCCGCGGGCACGCCCGCAACGGAGGCAAGCATGCGTCACCTCGTCAGAGCGTTCTACCTGCTGTCGCTGTTCACCTTTGCCGGCCTCGTACAGGCCGCAGAGTCGCCAAAACAGATAGTCGATGCCTACATGGCCGCATGGAACGCCCACGACGCCGAGAAGGCCGCCGGCTACCTGGCCAAGGATGCGGAGTACTTCGACGTCACCGTCGGCACTCCGCAGAAAGGCCGCGAGGCCGCACGCGACAATGTGATCAAGGTGTTCGTGGGGGCCGTTCCGGACCTGAAATGGAAGATGAACGGCAAGCCGATAGTCGACAAGGACGGCATCGCCTTCCAGTGGACCTTCAGCGGCACCAACACCGGCGCCTGGGATGCCCAGACCCCGGCGACCAACAAGCCGCTGTCGTTCGACGGCGTGAGCTACGTGAAGGTCAAGGACGGCAAGATCGTCTACCAGGGCGACTACTACGACGCCCTGGGCCTGCACAAGCAGCTCGGTTGGTAAGCGTTTCGTAGGAGCGGACTCCGTCCGCGATCGGTCCGCCATCGCTGGGGATCCTCGCGGGTGAATGTGCACCTACGCTGCCGGGAGGCCATTGCAGGATGGGTGGAGCGCAGCGATACCCCTGCGGTTTACGCGAAGAACGATGGGTATCGCTTCGCTCCATACCATCCTACGCCCCGCCCGCGACTGAAGCCGCACCGCTGGAAAGCGGCTGACATAAGAAAAATCCAAGCCCTCGCCTACCCCTGCCCTCCTCCGCCACTGCAGTGTCCCAACCCATGCCAACCACACTCGAACCACGGCCCGCCAAGGCCGAAGAAAGCTCCAGCCCCCGCTCCACCATCGACCAGGTCAAGCAGCTGATCGCCGACCTCAACGAGCGCTGGACGCAGATCAGCAAGGTCTCCGAAGTCATCAAGCAGATCGCCAGGAACACCAACCTGGTCGCTCTGAATGCCGCCATCGAAGCCGCCCGCGCCGGGGAAAGCGGGCGCGGCTTCGCGGTGGTCGCCGACGAGGTGCGCCGCCTGGCCACCCAGTCGGCCAACGCCACCGCCGACATCGGCAATGTCGTCGCCTCGATCAGGAGCGAGAGCGCTCGCGCCCTGGCCGACGTCGAACAGGCCGAGCAGTCAAGCCTGCTGGACACCGCCCGCGTTGTGCTCGCCAGCGAGACCCAGCGCCTGGAAGCACGCTTCGCCGTGATGGCCACCGCGCTCTATGGCCTGAAGCACTTCATCCTCGGCATGAAGAGCCGCAACCTCGGTCCGCAGCGTGAGCAGATCGACGCGGTGATGCACGAATACCTGACCCGTAACCCCGAGCTGCTGGCCTTCGCCTGCGCTTGCGAGCCCAACGCCTTCGACGGCCGCGACCGCGAATTCATCGACTCCCCCGGCCACGACGCCAGCGGCCGGCTCATGGCTTACTGGCACCGGGGCAGCGGCGTGGCCCAGCGCGAATGTCTGGTCGGCTACGACAAGGCCGACGGCAGCGGCGACTGGTACCAGATCCCCCGCGACAAGGGCCGCGACGTGTTCATGGAGCCCTACGAGTACAGCGTCGGCGGCAGCACCGTGCTGATGACCTCGTTCATGTCGCCCATGTACGCCAATGGGCGTTTCCTCGGCATCCTCGGCGCCGACTACACCCTGCACCAGTTGCAGGAAAACCTCGGCAAGCTGACACCCATGGGCAACGGCCAGTACATGTTGCTCTCCAACGCCGGCGTCTACGTCACCCATCCCGACGCCAGTCGCCTGGGTGACAAGGCCAGCGAACTGCCGCAGGAGGCACGCAACGCCGTCGCGCAGGGGCGCAGCTGGGAACTGGTGAAGGGCCGCAGCGTGCAATTGCTGCACCCCATCCGCGTGGGCGACAGCGATGCGCCCTGGGCGCTGTTGATGAGCTTCGAGCTGGCGCAGGCCGGCGAGTAGCACCCGGGCCGTGACGCTGCTCGTGGTTCGCGAGCTACCCCCGATCCGGCAGCTCGGTGATATGGATTTCCGTCACCAGCGCCGGCTTCACCAGCGGCGTGCGCGACAGCAACGGGCAGAACCGCGCCAGCGTGCCGATCAGCTCCCACTGGGTATCCAGCGATCTCGCCAGCTCCTCCACGTCCGCCAGCGCCCGCTGGCCTGCGCGTTGCAGGAGCGGATCGGGGCTATGGCGGAGCTCCACCGACAACTGGGTGATCAGCGCGCTGAGGTTGGACATGTTGCGGGTGGCGAGGGCGAGGATGTTCGCCAGCAGGGCGATTTCCGATTGCGGAATGACAGCAGGCGTTGCAGAGGCGTCCATGCGTGCTCCGATGGTGCTCAGGTGGGTAGGGCGCAATCCTTGCGCGAGCCCCGTGAGAGTAGCATCAGAACGCCACATTGCGACAGATATCACATTTCATTTCTTTTCCTGACCAATTGGTCATCTTCATCCAAGGGCCGCACACTCCGACCTCAAAGCGCGACCTGATACGCAATTCCCCCTCCCCGGCGACGGAACCCCCCAGGCGCGTTTGAGCGCAATAACCCCGCTTCCTATGATCCGCGGCCATTTTTGAACATTGTCTGCCTACCCAGCACGGGAGCCAGGCCTTCGCCTCCTGAAGATGCCGCCGATGGAACCGACCGCGAACTCCCCCCGCCCTCCCGACATCCGGACGCCGCCGAACCGCCCGCCCGCCAACGCGTTCGAACCCGTCGATCCCTCGGTCGAGGAGTCCGCCGCCGTCGAACCCCTGAGTTCCTGGTACGGTCCCGGTACGTCCTACACCGTGATGCCACGCGCCGTGCCGCCTGCGCCCGTAGAGCCAGCCCTCCAGCCGAGCCCCGAGGTACCGGCTGACACCTTGTCGCCGGGAGTCGCGGAGCTTGATGGCGCCGAGGCCGCTCTGCTGAAACCTGCCGCCAGGCCATTGATGAACTGGCCGCTGATGGTCGGTGTTGTCGTTGGCATGCTGCTCACCGTGCTGCTCATAGCGCTGTGGTACTCCTGGGTGACCTACAGTGCGCCGGACGCCCCGGCCAATCGAGCAGGCGCACCGGCAGAAGCGCCGGATTCCGCCCCCCCTGCCCCTGCCAACTACAGCCAGGACGACATGCTGACCCAGGAACCGCTGGACGATGCTCCATGGCTCACGGCGCCCTCCGAGCCGACACCGGAAGCACTTCCCGCCCCGGCTGTCGATGACCGGCAACCCGCGGCCGACGCCGATGGCGCAGTGCATTTGCCGCCGATCCGGTCGAGCGCTCCAACAGCTACGCCTGGCGCAGAGCAGACAACGCCCACGGTTCCGGCCCCGGTGCAGAAGCACCCGCAACCGAAGCAGCCGGCGCTTCCTGCGCCGGCGCCGAGGAATATTCCTGAGCCGATCAAGACCTCGACCATCACCGACAAGAAGCCAGCCATCCCGGCAAAGCCTCGCAGCGCACCAACGCCTGCCGCATCCGGCACGCTGGTCGTCGCCGTGCAGCCGTGGGCCGAGGTCTGGATCGATGGCCGCAAGCGCGGCATCAGCCCGCCGCTGCTCAAGCTGCAACTGCCACCCGGCATCTACACGATCGAACTGCGCAACCCGGACCTGCCCAGCTACAGCCAGAAGGTGCAGATCGCCGGCGGCCAGTCGGTGACGCTGCAGCACAGCTTCCAGTGAGCGCCGGCAGGCATTCTCTTCCGCATACGGACCGCCCTATGAAGACGCTGCACTTTCTTTCGACATCGCTGCTGATCGGCCTTGTGGCGCTGGCCTCAGGCTGCGGGAGCCATCCGGACGCACCACCCGCGCCGCCCGCAAACGACACCCAGGCACACGCGGAAAGCACCTTCGGCGAAGGCCTGCGGCTGTATGAGGCAGGGCATTACTACCTGGCCGAGGAGCAGTTTCTCTCTCCGTCCTTGTGGGCCGGCGACACCCAGGTACAGCTGAAGGCGCTCAAGTACCTGGCGTTCAGCTACTGCGTCACCGAGCGGCCGATCCAGTGCCGCTTCTCCTTCGACCGCGCCTTGCAGATCGACCCGACCTTCCACCTGGGAACCGCCGAAGCGAGCCATCCTCTCTGGGGGCCGGTGTTCGTTTCGGCGGCACGCCGTTGAACCACGTCCCCGACCCCGAGGCCCCCATGTTTCTCACTTACCGACCACGCCGCTGCCTGGCGCTATGCTTGCTGGCGGTCTTGCCGCTGGCCCAAGCCGAGGCTCATGAAAGCCCGAGTGCCGCCGTGCAGAGCCTCTGGAGCGACGAGCAGGTTTCCAGCCGCGTACTGAGCGCCAGTTTCACCGAGCAGGTGTCCAAGGCCGGCCTTGAGTTCCGTACCGAGGTGAAGAACGCGCCGATCTATCGGCAAGCCGCCGGGGAATCCGCCTGGGTGGCGGTCGGCAACAAGCGCTTCGACGCGGTCGCGACAGCCTGGGGTAACTTCCCCCGGCTGGACATGCGCCATACCCGCCTGCTGGAAATCAGCCTTCCGAAAAAACGTTATCAGCTGATCGCCGGGCCCGGCACCGGCCTGTTCGGCGTCGGCGACTGGCAGCGCTACGGCTTTCTCCACGTGGTCGACGTGAGCTCGCCGTCGGCGCCGGTCTATTACCCGCTCTACGCCGACGCCGACCTGGCTGAACACGCGTTGGGCCGCCTGCCCGACTCGCCGGAGCTAAACTATGCACGCCTGGTGCCCGCCAGCCGCAACAAGGCCGGCGAGATCGATGCTTATGAAGTCTCGCTCTACGCGCTCGGGCGCAAGGGGGTTGAGCGCGTCCTCAGTCAGGGCGTTCCGCTGGTCTATCTGCTCAAGCACGAAGGCGAAGCCTGGATGATTGATCGTGTGGAGCGCACACCCGTGACGAAGGCGCGGGACGAAGAACATCGCTCCTTCACCACTCCATTGCGCCCAGCACTGTTCTCGGTGAAGGAAAGCGGCCAGCCGTGAGCCTCAGCCGTCCACAGCCCGGCTGCAACTTCGGGATTTGAAGCAAAGAGGGGACACTCGGTACTGGCCCACGCGCCCCCCGGTCAAGCGTCAAATCTGCCCGTATGCCTTGCGCTTGGGCGTGCCGCGTTGCGCGGCGCGCAGGTACTGCGCCGGCCAGGGCACCGGTTGACCGCCCAGTTCGTCGGCAGCATGCAGCGGCCAATACGGGTCGCGCAGCAACTCACGGGCCAGCAGGATCAGGTCGGCCTGCCCGGTCCGCAGGATGTGCTCGGCCTGCACCGGTTCGGTGATCATCCCCACGGTGCCGCTGGCAACCTCCGCTTCCTTGCGCACCCGCTCGGCGAATTGCGTCTGGTAACCCGGCCCCACGGGAATCTCGGCGTTCACCGCAGTCCCCCCGGACGACACGTCGATCAGATCCACCCCCAGGTCCTTCAGGCGGCGCGCCAACTCCACGGTTTCGTCGGGGTTCCAGCCGTCCTCTACCCAGTCGGTGGCGGACAGCCGGACGAACAGCGGCAGTTCCTGCGGCCACACCGCACGCACGGCTTCGGTGACTTCCAGAAGGAAGCGGATGCGGTTCTCGAAGCAGGTGCCGTACTGGTCACGGCGCTGGTTGGAGAGCGGCGAAAGGAACTGGTGCAACAGATAGCCGTGGGCCGCGTGTACTTCGGCGATCTTGAAGCCGGCGGCCAGGGCGCGCTCGGCGCCGCGCACGAACTGCTGCTTGATGGTCGCCATCTGCTCTTCGCTAAGCGCGATGGGCGCGGTGTGCTGCGGATCGAAGGCGATGGCCGAGGGCGCCACCGGCGTCCAGCCGCCTTCGCTGATCGGCACCGAGCCATGCTTGCCCAGCCAGGGCGCCCAGGTACTGGCCTTGCGCCCCGCGTGGGCGAGTTGCACACCTGCGACCGCACCCTGGGATTCGATGAAGCGGGTGATGCGCCGCAGCGGCTCGACCTGGTCGTCATTCCAGATGCCCAGGTCCTCGGCGCTGATCCGCCCCTCCGGAGCGACCGCCGTGGCCTCGACTATCACCAGGCCGGCGCCACCCACGGCGCGGCTGCCCAGGTGGACCAGATGCCAGTCGTTAGCCAGGCCGTCCTGGGCAGAGTACTGGCACATGGGCGATACGGCGATGCGGTTCGACAGGGTCAGTTGGCGCAGGGTCAGGGGCTCGAACAACTGGCTCATGATGGCACTCCCTCTTGGGTCTTCAGATCTTGTCCTACAACTGTAGACCGGGATCGCCTAAGGATAGGTCCGGATGATCGGTGGCTCCGACGCAGCCGAGTCAGCTGCGGCAGGACGGAAAACGCTGGAGCTCGCGCAGGAGCGCATGTATCCGCGATAGGCACCGCCCAGGTAGAGGATGTACCGGCGAAAAACCATCGCGGACGCAGTCCGCTCCTGAGCCACGAACTCTCAGAAGCAGACCGTTGCTCCTGCAGAGAAGGCCCAACAACCGGCCGTCAGTGCAGCTCGCTCGATCTGCCCATGGCCGCCACCGCTCCCGGTGCCAGGCTGTAGCGTTTGTTGCCATCGCGTTCGAGCAGGCCCGACAGGTGCAAGCGGCGCAGCGTCTGGCTGACGCAACTGAGCGAGATGGGCAACCCCGGCTCCTCCAGGTAGGCGTGCAACTCGACCGCCGTGGCCCTGCCGCAGACCACCAGTGCATCGAGGATGTTCAGCCGCGGCAGGCTGCTGCGCAGGCCGGCATGTTCCAGCAGTTGACGGGCCGGGCGCGGCAGACGCGGCTGCACCGGGGAACTGACTTTCATCGCTGCTCGTACGGGAGCGGTCATGGGCGCACCTCGAAAGACAGTGTGGCAACGTGGATCACGCTGTCATAGCGCTTGCCATCGAAGCTGGCGCCGCCATTGATCTGGGCGGAGACCTCCAGCACATAGCGCGCCGGGAACGGCGTGGTCAGGGTCACTGTGCCGTCCGCCGCCGGTTTCAGGCTGCGGCTCCACTGCTCGGAGGTGTACACGTTGACCTGCGAGGCCGGCACTACAGTGCCTTTCCAATGCAGGGCAAAGGTGTTGCCGCCGGGCGCGGTGGGCACCAGTTCCAGATCATTCTGCGCCCGAGTTTCGGTCCGTCCCTCACGCGCCTGATAGATGGTCAGCGTGCTGCCGTCCACGCGCTGGGCGGCGACGCGCAAGTCTCCCGCCGGCGCGTTGCCGATCTCGAAGGACTCGACCCCGGCCTTCATCGGCGCACGCTTGCCCTCGCCCAGCACGACATGGGGATTCTGCAACTGCGCCACTGGCAGATGCTCGCCCGGCTGCAGTTCGCTGAAGTAGCTTTTCGCGCTCTGGCCTGCATTGCGTTCCAGCCACAGATAGTCCGCGCTGGCCAACGGCGCGCCGCTCAGCGCCAAGGCCAGCAGCACGGGCTGGCGAAGGGAAACGTTCATGCGGGGTTCTCCTGTGTGGGGCGCTATCTGGAAAAGACGTCGCTTGCATCCGTTGCGAATCGATCGCTTTCACATAACAAGACGGATGAGCCACGGAAAACACGCAGCGCAATTGTGTAAATAAATCGAAAAGTCCGGCCAATGCGTCCCGAAACATTTGTTTGCAACTGCTGCTGGCCGGTTTTTCGATCTCATCCGTCCTTATTCCTAGAACACCGCTGCGACTGGGTGTTTTCGCGCCTCTCCGGCCCGGTCCGGGAGGAGCCCTTTTCCTTCCTCCCCTTTGCGTGACCGTGACCCCATGTCCAAGAAATCCCGCTCCAGGCTCTGGTTCCTGGTCCACAGCTGGCTGGCCCTGCCCATCTGGTTCTTCGTGCTGCTGGTGTGCATCACCGGCACCCTGGCGACGGTGAGCCAGGAGATCGTCTGGCTGGTCGACCCGGCGGTGCGCGCCAATGCACCGGACGGCGACGCACCACGTCTGGGCTACGATCAGGTGCTGGCAGCCGTCGCCGAACAGCAGCCGCAGGCCGCGGTGCGCATGCTCAGCGCACCGACCGAAGCGCACTTCGCCTTGCTGGCGCAGGTGACCTACCCCGACAGCTCCACCGCCACGCTCTATGTGAACCCCTACACGGGCGTCATCCAGGGCAAGACGCCGCTGTTCGACTTCCGCCAGTTCACCCGCGCGCTGCACGGCTGGTGGCTGGTGCCCTTCACCCACGGCTTCAGTTGGGGTTGGTACCTGGTCTCGCTGCTGGGCTTGCCGATGCTGGCCTCGCTGGTCACCGGGCTGGTGGTCTACAAACGCTTCTGGCGCGGCTTCCTCAAGCCGACCCTGCGCCTGCGCCAGGGAGCACGCATCTTCTGGGGCGACCTGCACCGGCTGATGGGTATCTGGTCGATCTGGTTCATCGCGGTGATCTCGATCACCGGCACCTGGTTCCTGATCCAGGCGGTGCTCTACGACAACAGCATCTCGATCTCCAGCGAAGGCGTGCCGACCATCATCCAGCGCGACAGCATCCCGCAGGGCGAGAACGGCGCCGCGCCGCCGCGCATAGGCCTCGACGCCGCGGTGCTCGCTGCCCAGCAACGCATTCCGGGCTTCGAGGCGAACTTCTTCCGCCTGCCGGCCAGCGCCTACGATCCGGTGACGATCTTCGGCAAGGCCTGGTATCCGCTGATGTTCGAAAGCGCCCAGGTGAACCCCTATGACGGCAGCGTGGCGGCGACCCGCCTGCTGGGCGACCGCACGGGCCTGGAGTTCGTCACCGAGTCCATGCGACCGCTGCACACCGGCGATTTCGGTGGCGTGTGGATCAAGCTGATCTGGTTCGTGTTCGGCCTGATCCTCAGCATGATGGTGCTCAGCGGCCTGATGATCTGGAGCAAGCGCACCCTGATCGCCACCGCGAAGGAACTGAAGAAGCAGAAAGCCCGCGACCGGATCACCGTCGCGACCACCCCGGAGACCAGCCAATGAGCGGCCACAGCAAGCTGCGCCACCAATGGCTGCGCTGGCGATTCCACCTCAGCGCCCTGCTGGTGCTGATCCCGCTGGGTTTCATGCCGCAGTACTTCCACGAGGCGAAGCTGGACCGCGGCCTGCGTGGCCTGGGCGAGCGCGAGATCGGCAACCTGCAGGTCGGCCCCTGGACCGCGCGCATGGCCGAATGGGAAGTGGGCGAACCGGAGGACGAAGGCCGCGCGGGCTTCGTCAAGGCCTTTACCCTGGCCTTCTGCGACAGCTGTTCTGCACAGGTGAAGGCCGCCTACCTGCGCATCGGCGAACCGCGCAGCCTGCGCGCCGCCGGTGGCCTCTTCACCGGCACGCCGCACCAGTTGTTCGCCGAGGTCACCATCCCGGCCCGCGTCACCCCGAGAGACCAGCTGTGGCTGACGGTGGAAGGCTGGGACGGCGCCGTGCACCAGGCGCAGGTCCCTCTCGACAAGGCCTCGCCCTCGCTGGTGGCCTGGCTGGAAAAAACCCGGAGCAATCGATGAAAGCGATCCTCAACTGCAGCGCACTGCTGCTCGGCCTGGCGGCCAGCGCCAGCGCCCTGGCCCACGCGCCCTTCTGCGAATGCACGGCGCTGGATGCCGAGACCATCCGCTGCGTTGGCGGCTTCACCGACGGCAGCGCCGCACCGGGCGTAACCCTGGACGTGATGAGCGCTGCCGACAACAAAGTGCTGCTGCCCGGCAAGCTCGGCGCAGACTCCAGCCTGACCTTCAAGCGCCCCGCCGAGGGCTTCTACATCCTCTTCGACGTCGGGCCGGGGTATCAGGTCGAGGTCGAGCCGAGCGAGATCAAAGGCATCTGAGCTTCGCAACGAGATAGCTCGGCGCAAGAATCGGCCCTCTCCCTAACCCTCTCCCTGAAGGGAGAGGGGACTGAACGGCAGCAAGCGGAACGCCGTACCTCCCGGCCATACCGAGCGGCTCCCTCTCCCTTCAGGGAGAGGGGGATCCCAGGCACGGATTTTCAGTAGCAGACAGATGTTCCTGCCTGTGCCAGTGAGCGCGCAGACCTGAAGCCCTCTCAACGTGGCGCGATATGCGCCACCATCAACTGCACCGTCTCGTTGCCACGGAATTCGTTGACGTCCAGCTTGTAAGCCACTTCTGCCCAGCGCACGGTGGGGTTCGGCCAGATTTCTCGGTCGATGTTGAAGGCGATGGCGTCCAGCTGCAGCGAGCCGCATTCGGTCTTGAGCACCAGCTTCAGGTGACGCTCACCAACCACGCGCTGCTGGACGATCTGGAAGATGCCGTGGAACAGCGGCTCGGGGAAATGCTGGCCCCAGGGACCGGCCTGGCGCAGGGCGCGGGCCAGTTCCAGGTGGAACTCCTCGGCGCCCAGCTGGCCGTCGGAGAGCAGGCGGCCGGTGAGGTCTTCTTCATCCAGCTGGCGGCGCACCTCGGCATCGAAGGCGGCGGCGAAGGCGCCGAAGTTTTCCTGTGGCAGCGACAGGCCGGCGGCCATGGCATGGCCGCCGAACTTGCTGATCAGCCCCGGGTGGCGCGCCGCCACGGCGTCCAGCGCATCGCGGATATGGAACCCCGGTACCGATCGCGCCGAGCCCTTGAGCGTGCCATCGCCAGCATCGGCGAAGGCAATGGTCGGCCTGTGGTAACGCTCCTTCAGGCGCGAGGCGAGGATACCAATCACACCCTGGTGCCATTCCGGGTCGAACAGGCACAGGCCGAAAGGCATCTCTTCCATCGGCAGTTCCTTGAGCTGGGCCAGCGCCTCGCGCTGCATGCCCTGCTCGATGGCCTTGCGGTCCTGGTTGAGCTGGTCGAGCTGCACAGCCATGTCACGGGCGACGCTTTCGTCCTCACAGAGCAGCAGCTCGATCCCCAGGGACATGTCGTCCAAGCGGCCGGCGGCGTTCAGGCGCGGGCCGAGGATGAAGCCCAGGTCCGTGGAGGTGATGCGCCGGCAATCGCGCCCGGCGACCTCCAGCAGCGCACGCAGGCCTGGGCGGGCGCGGCCGGCACGGATGCGAGCGAGGCCCTGGTGCACCAGGATGCGGTTGTTGGCGTCCAGCGGCACCACGTCGGCGACGCTGCCCAGGGACACCAGGTCGAGCAGTTCGGCGAGGTTCGGCTCGGCGATGCCGCGTGCGGCGAACCAGCCACGCTCACGCAGGCGGGCGCGCAGGGCGAGCATCACGTAGAAGATCACTCCCACGCCGGCCATGGCCTTGCTGGGGAACTCGCAGCCTGGCTGGTTCGGGTTGACGATGGCGTCGGCGGCAGGCAGCTCCGGCCCCGGCAGGTGGTGGTCGGTGACCAGCACGCGCAGGCCGGCAGCCTTGGCGGCGGCCACGCCGTCAATGCTGGAGATGCCGTTGTCGACGGTGACCAACAGGTCCGGGCGCTTCTCCAGCGCCACGGCGACGATTTCCGGGGTCAGGCCGTAGCCGTACTCGAAGCGGTTGGGCACCAGGTAATCGACCCAGGCCGCGCCGAGCATGCGCAGCGCCAGCACGCCGACGCTGCTGGCGGTGGCGCCATCGGCATCGAAGTCGCCGACGTAGAGAATCCGCTGACCCTTTTCCAGCGCATCGACCAGCAGCTCCACCGCCGCGTCCACGCCCTTGAGCTGCTGGTACGGGATCAGCCGCGCCAGGCCCTTGTCCAGCTCGGCGGCGCTCTGTACGCCGCGGGCAGCGTAGATACGGGTCAGCAGCGGCGGCAGGTCGCCCAGGTCGGGCAGGGTTGGCGGGAGGGGGCGGGATTCGATGCGCATGGGTATTCCAGTCGATTCATTCAGGCGCCGATCCCGGCGCCCTGGTTACAGCGGGTAAAGCTGGCGCTTAACGCTCGCCCATCAGCCATTCGACTTGCAGCTCATGCTGGCCGCGCTCGTCGGTCACGAAGATGGTCCCTTCGCTGATCATCACGGTCCAGTTGATCGAGCGCGGCAGATCGCGGGAGATTTCCTCCAGCGGCTCCTGGGGCATGGCGACGACGTTGAGGTTCTTCAGGTGGCGCACGCTGTCGAGCACCTTGGTCGTCCACACGCGCAGGTTGCCATAGGCGACCAGGGTCAGCTTCTCGCAGCGGCGCGAGCACCAGGTCAGCCGGTCAGCGTCGGGCTGGCCGACTTCGATCCAGTGCAGCACGCGGTCGTCCAGGCTCTTTTCCCAGAGCGAGGGCTCTTCCACGTCGGACAGGCCGCGTCCGAACGCCAGTTGCTCGTTGTACCAGATGACGTAGGCGAGCAGGCGCACCGCCAGGCGCTCCTCGGTTTCCGAGGGATGACGGGCGACGGTGAAGCGCAGGGTCTCGTAGACCCCACGGTCGAGGTCGGTCAGGCTGATATCGGCTTTGTAGGGCGTGGCGGACAGGGCCATGGGGGTTCCCGGCGAATTTTCGAAGGCGGCAAGTCTACCGCGAAAGAGCCGTCACCGTGGCTCAAGTGCGCGGACGTCGGTCGGCTCCGGGCTCCGGCGCGGCCAGCTCGATGCGGTTGCGGCCCTTGGCCTTGGCGGCATAGAGCGCCTGGTCGGCCAGCGACAACAGGCGCAGCAGGTCATGCCCCGCCTCGCGCGTGGTAGCGATGCCAATGCTCACGCTCAACTGGCCCTCGGCCATGAAAGGCAGCTCGGCGAACTCGCGGCGCACCCGCTCGGCCACCTGGCAGGCGCCCTCGGTATCGGCCGCCACCAGCAGGCAGGCGAATTCTTCCCCACCGATGCGGGCGAACTGGTCGTGCTTGCGCATGCGCGAGGCGGTGATGCGGCTGAATTCCACCAGCACGCGGTCGCCGGCGGGGTGGCCGAAGGAGTCGTTGAGGCGCTTGAAGTTGTCCAGGTCGCAAAGCAGCAGCGAGGCCTGCTCGCCGCGCTCGGCACACAGGCGCAGCAGGCGCTCGCCGGTTTCCATGAAGGCGCGGCGGTTGCCCACCCCGGTCAGTGGGTCGCTCAGGGCGGCGCTGCGGAACTGCAGCTCGGCGCGCTCCTTCACCATCGCCAGGGTGGCGAAGGCGATGCCGATGGCAAACAGCATGGTCTCGAAGACCAGAAAGGTGAAGAAGGTCGAGCCCTGGCCGTTGTTGGCGACGCTGGCGAACGGCATGCCGCGATCCACCACCAGGCGCACACCGTAGACGATGGTATGCAGGACCAGCAGCGCCAGGGTCGGGCGTAGCTCCACTTCCAGCTTGAGGCGACTGCGCCAGAGCTCGGCGATGGATGCCAGACAAAAGGCAATGGTGATCGCCGTGCTGACCAGCACTCGCGCGGAAAGGGACTCGTAGAAAGCCGGGACCAGGCAGAGCACCGCCCAGAGCGCAGCGCCCGCCCCCATCAGCGGCCAGTTCGGCTTGCGCCCGGCGAATACGCGCATGGCCGTCCAGGTCATGGCCGAAGACAGGTGCAGCACGACGTTGCCCAGCAGGATCGCCACCCAGTCGAAGCCCATTCCACGCAGGGTGCCGAGGAAAGTACCGATGGCGCCCAGCAGCAGCGCGGCGCTCATGTAGCCCAGGGTCGGGTCGCGGCGGCCGCTGTGCCAGGCGAAAGCCATCAGCACACCCACCAGGGTCAGGACGTAGAGGTCGACGACAACCAGCGTCGGCAAATGCAACGTCATGCAGCCCCCTCGCCACCGGCCTGCGTGCATTCGTCGGGGAATGCCGCCAGGCCAAGGGGCTGTTTGCGAATCGGCGAGCGCATCACGGTGTACCTGTCCGAAAACCGGCGAGCTGAAGTAAGAAACATCCTTGAATGCCGCTACTCTACGCGCGCCAAAGGTCGGCGCAAAGCGCCGTTGCCAGGCGTCTGCCCGGCGGCCTGTTCGAAGCGGCGCGCAAGGGTTAGAGTCCGGCGATTCCCCTCTGATCGGACAGACCGATGAACAGCACCGCCAAACCCCTCGCCGGCCTCAAGGTCATCGAACTCGGCACCCTGATCGCCGGCCCTTTTGCCTCGCGCCTGTGCGCGGAATTCGGCGCCGACGTCATCAAGGTCGAATCCCCCGATGGCGGCGATCCGTTGCGCAAGTGGCGCAAGCTTTACGAAGGCACCTCGCTGTGGTGGTTCGTGCAGGCGCGCAACAAGCGCTCGCTGACGCTGAACCTCAAGCATGAGTCCGGCCGCGAGGTGCTGAAGAAGCTGCTGGCCGAGGCCGACATACTGATCGAGAACTTCCGCCCCGGCGTGCTGGAAAAGCTCGGCCTGGGCTGGGAGGTGATCCATGCGCTGAACCCGAAACTGGTCATGGTGCGCCTGTCCGGCTTTGGCCAGAGCGGCCCCTACAAGGATCAGCCCGGCTTTGGCGCCGTGGGCGAATCCATGGGCGGCCTGCGCTACATCACCGGTTTCGAGGATCGTCCGCCGGTACGCACCGGCATTTCCATCGGCGACTCCATCGCCGCGCTGTGGGGCGTGATCGGCGCGCTGATGGCGCTGCGGCATCGCGAGGTGAACGGCGGCGCCGGCCAGGTGGTGGACGTGGCGCTCTACGAGGCGGTGTTCGCCATGATGGAGTCCATGGTTCCGGAGTTCGACGTGTTCGGTTTCATCCGCGAGCGCACCGGCAACATCATGCCCGGTATCACGCCCTCCTCCGTGCACACCACGGCGGACGGCAAGCACGTGCAGATCGCTGCCAACGGTGACGCCATCTTCCGCCGCTTCATGACCGCCATCGGCCGCCGCGATCTCGCCGAAGACCCGGCCCTTGCCAGCAACGACGGTCGCGATGCCCGTCGCGACGAGCTGTACGGCATCATCGACCGCTGGGCGCGCTCCGAATCGCTGGAGACGGTGCTCAAGGTGCTGAACGAAGCCGAAGTGCCGGCCAGCCGCATCTTCTCCGCCGAGGACATGTTCAGCGACCCGCAATTCCTCGCGCGGGAGATGTTCCTCTCGGCGAAGCTGCCGGATGGCAAGCCGTTCCGCATGCCGGGCATCGTCCCCAAGCTCTCCGACACCCCCGGCAGCGCCGAGTGGATCGGGCCCAAGCTGGGTGAGCATACCGATGAGGTGCTGAGCGGGCTGGGTTACGACGCCGCGGCCATCGCGGCGCTGCGCAAGGACGGAGCACTCTGACGCGGAACCTGTAGGAGCGAACGTGCCGGCGCACCGTCCAACCGACCAGCACGGTGACACGCGGCTCGCGAGCACGCTCGCTCCTGCAGGAGGTCCTGTCAGCCGGCTTCCTGCTCCGGTTGTTCGGTCTGGGCGATGAACTCCAGCATCTTTTCACTGCCGTCCAGCAGGTCGGCGTGGATTGCCTCGCGTGCGGCGGCGCCGTTGCGTTCGCGCAGGGCGCGCAGCACATCCCAGTGGTGCTCGATGGCCATGCGTTCGTTGAAGTCGGCGTAGGCCTGGGCGATCAACGGGCCGGTGCGCATCCACAGGCTGTCGAGGAAGGCACGCAGCAGCGGCATGCCGGCGATATCAGCCAGGGCAAAGTGGAAGGCCTGGTTGAGTTTGAGCGCCAGCACCAGATCGTCGGCGTGAATCGCGTCGAGGTTCTCGCGGATGTTGGCTTCCAGTTCATCCAGCTGCGCGTCACTGGCGCGTTCGGCGGCGGTCTGCGCGGCAAGGCCTTCGAGCGCGACGCGGATGCTGCGGATCTCCAGGTACTGCTCGCGGGTCAGCAACGGCACGCGGATGTCACGCGGAGTCTTGAGCACCAGCGCCTGTTCCTTGGCCAGTTGCAGGATGGCATCGCGCACCGGGGTGACGCTGGTGCCAAGCTGCTGGGCGAGGTCGCGGATGCGCAGGCGGTCGTCGGGCTTGAAGCGACCGGTGATCAAAGCCTCGCGCAGAAGCGCGTACACGCCGCTGCCAAGGTAGGAGTGATTCAGGCCATCGATCGGGTAGTTCATCGCCGTCTCATCGCGGGGTGCGGAATTCGGGCGCGCATGATGGTCGCTGCTCGCTCCGAATGCCAACCGGTTTCACACATGCTGGCCACCGTTGACGTGGATTTCCGCGCCATTCACGTAGGACGCGCCGCTGGTGCAGAGGAAGTGGATCAGCGAGGCGACCTCCTCCGGCTTGCCCAGGCGGTGCATGGGAATGTCGCGCTCGACGATCAGCTCGGTGCCCGAAGACAGGATGGCCGTGTCGATTTCCCCAGGCGCGATGGCGTTCACCCGCACACCGTGCGGGCCGAAGTCGTGGGCCATCTCGCGGGTCAGCGCTGCCAGCGCGGCCTTCGAGCAGGCATAGGCGGCACCGGCGAACGGATGCACGCGGGAGCCGGCGATGGAGGTGACGTTGATCACCGAGCCCTTGGCCGCCTTCAGCTCGTCGAACAGCCCGCGCGCCAGCAAGGCCGTGGAGAACAGGTTGACGTTGAACACCTTGAGCCAGGTGGCGTAGTCGCTGCCCAGCACGCCCAGGCGCTCGCCTTCCGGGCCCTTGGGCGAGATGCCGGCGTTGTTTACCAGCGCATGCAGGGTGCCACCGAGCTTCTCGCGGATCATCGGCAGGCTGGCCTGCACGCTGTCGATGTCTTCCAGGTCCAGGTGGATGTGGTTGATCAGCCCCTCGGCCCACGGGCATTCGGCGCTCCAGTCCTGGCGCGAAGCGGTGAACACCCGCCAGCCGGCGGCGTTGAAGTGCTTCACCGTGGCGTGGCCGATGCCTCGGCTGGCGCCGGTGAGAAGCAGGGTACGGGTCTGGTTCATCAGTGCATCCCCTTTGCTGTTCGTTTGCGTCCGTGGATCTATGCCGCCAATAAAAACATGATGCATCATGTTTTGGAAGATGTTTTAATCGGCTCAGCTTGGTCCTACAACGAGCTATCCGAACAACAACAAGAAACGGAGCACCTTCCCATGATCGACTTCACCCGTTCCGCCCGTTCCTCTCCCTGATGTCCGTGGGCGTATCAGCCGGCCTTCCAGCTTGGTCCGGCATAGCGCCCCACTCTTGAAGCTGCCCTCTTATTCATGGGCCGGATTGGCCCGCTCAGGAGTCATCGCATGTTCAAGAAAGCCATAGCACTGATGATGTTGGCCGGCGCCGCCGTCCAGGCCCAGGCTGAAACACTCACCGTGGTGTCCTTCGGTGGAGACAACAAGGTGGCCCAGGAAAAGGCCTTCTACAAACCCTTCGAGCAGCAGGCCAAGGTCACCGTCCAGGGCGCCGAGTACAACGGCGAGATGGCCAAGATCAAGGTCATGGCCGACACCGGCAAGACCAGTTGGGACGTGGTCGAGGTGGAATCCCCGGAGCTGATCCGTGGTTGCAGCGAAGGCCTGTTCGAGCAGCTCGACTGGTCCAAGCTGGGCAAGCGCGAGGACTTCCTCGACGCTGCCGTAAGCGACTGCGGCGTGGGTATCTTCATCTGGTCCACGGTGCTCACCTACGACGCCCGGAAGCTCGCCAGCGCGCCCACCGGCTGGGCCGATTTCTGGGACGTGAAGAAATTCCCCGGCAAGCGCGGCCTGCGCCGTGGCGCCAAGTTCACCCTGGAATTCGCCCTGGAAGCCGACGGCGTGAAACAGGCCGACCTGTACAAGGTGCTGGGCACCAAGGAAGGTGTGGACCGCGCGTTCAAGAAGCTCGACGAGATCAAGCCGTACATCCAGTGGTGGGAGGCCGGTGCGCAGCCGCTGCAGTGGCTGGCCGCCGGTGACGTGGTGATGACCAGCGCCTACAACGGCCGCGTCGCCACCGCGCAGAAGGAAGGCCGCGACTTTGCCATGCAGTGGAACGGCAGCATCTACGACCTGGACCACTGGGCCATCGTCAAGGGCAGTCCGAAGAAGGACCTCTCCGAGCAGTTCATCGCGCTGGCCAACAAGCCCGAGCACCAGAAGGTGTTCGCCGAGAATATCCCCTACGGCCCGACCAACAAGAACACCATCCCGCTGATCGACCCGGCCATCGCGGCGAAGCTGCCCACCGCGCCGCAGAACCTGGAGAACGCGCGCGCCATGGACACCGAGTTCTGGATCGACCACGGCGAGGAACTGGAGCAACGCTTCAACGCCTGGGCGAGCAAGTAAGGCAATGACCCCTGCCCGGCCCTGCGCCGGGCAGGCAGCCCTGCCTCACCCAGCTCCCGATCCTCCATGACCGCCGTACCCGCAACACCCTGCTGAACCCTGTTGGATCCGTTGCCCCTGTTGGACCCGCTGCCCCTGTTGGAGATGTACCCGTGCCCCTCAATACCGCTCCCGTCCACGACCACCTGCTGGAAGCGGCCCCCGCCCAGGTGAGCGACGCCCAGGCCGCTGCCATCGCCGAGGAATACTTCGGCCAGCGCGGCACGCTGCACCGCCTCGCCGGCGAGCGCGACCTGAACTTCCACATCGCCCACGGCCATGGCGACGACCGCCTGCTGAAGCTTTCGCACCCGCTGGAAGACCCGCAGGTCGTGGACTTCCAGACCCGCGCCCTGCTCCGTGTCGAGGCCCAGGACCCGGCCCTGGCCGTACAGCGCGTCTACCCTTCGCTCAACGGCGAGCACCAGATTCCCCTCACCGTCGACGGCCAGCCGATGATTGCCCGGCTGTTCTCCTTCGTCGACGGCGTTCCGCTGCACCGCGTGCATCAGCGCAGCCGCGTCCTGCGCGAGAACCTGGGCGACGACCTGGCCCGCCTGGGTCTGGCGCTCAAGGGGTTCGAGCACCCGGCCACCGCCGGTCACGAACTGCTCTGGGACCTCAAGCACGCCTCGCGCCTGCGCAACCTGCTGGCCTACATTCAGGACCGGGAGCAACGCGCTCTGGTGGAGCGCTTCCTCGACAACTTCGAGCGCCATGCCCTGCCCCGCCAGGCCACGCTGCGCGCCCAGGTCATCCACAACGACCTGAACCCGCACAACGTCATTGTCGATGCGCAGCACCCGGACCAGGTACGCAACATCCTCGACTTCGGCGACATGGTTCACGCACCGCTGATCAACGATCTCGGCGTTGCTGCCGCCTACCAGGTGGGCGAGTCGGACGCACCGTTGGCCACCGCCTGCGAGATGATCGCCGCCTACCACCGCCGCTGCCCGCTGCTGGCCGAGGAACAGGAAATCCTCGCCGACCTGATCGCCACGCGGTTGATCATGACCCTGAGCATCACGGCCTGGCGCGCCAGCCTGCACCCCGAGAACCGCGACTACATCCTGCGCAACACCCGCCACGCCTGGCAGAGCCTGCAAGGCCTGGCCGGCCTGAGCCGGGAACAGGCGCAGGAGCAGATCATTGCGGCCTGCCAAGCCGCCAGGAAAGAAGAGGAGCCCCGCCCATGACCATGCCCAACGGATTCAGCGCCGCCGACGCCGAGCGCCTGAGCGAACAGGAGCGCCGCCTGATCGAGCGCCGGGCGCGCCTGCTTGGCCCGGCCTACCGGCTGTTCTACGAGCGCCCGCTGCACACCGTGCGCGGCGAGGGCGTGTGGCTCTACGACAACCAGGGCAACCGCTACCTCGACGCCTACAACAACGTCGCCTCCATCGGCCACTGCCACCCGCGCGTGGTACAGGCCATCGCCAACCAGGCGGCCGTGCTGAACACCCACACGCGCTACCTGCAGGAAGGCATCCTCGACTATGCCGAGAACCTGCTCGCCACCTTCCCCGCAGGCCTGGACCAGGTGATGTTCACCTGCACCGGCAGCGAGGCGAACGACCTGGCCCTGCGCATCGCCCGCCAGTACACCGGCGGCACCGGGGTGATCATCACCCGCTTCGCCTACCACGGCGTCACCGGCACCATTTCCGAGCTGTCGCCGTCCCTCGGCGCCGGCATCACCCTGCCCGCCCATGCCCGCACCGTGATTGCGCCGGACGCCTACCGGCTGGGTATGGAGAACGTCGGCAAGCTGTTCGCCGACGACGTGCGCGCCGCCATCGCCGATATGCGCGCCCACGGCATCAAGCCCGCCGCGCTGCTGCTCGATGGCATCTTCGCCAGCGACGGCGTGCTGGCAGGCCCGGCCGGTTGCCTCGCCGAAGCGGTGAAGGTCGCCCAGGACGAAGGCCTGCTCTACATCGCCGACGAAGTGCAGAGCGGCTTCGCCCGCACCGGCGACGCCATGTGGGGCTTCCAGCGCCACGGCGTGCAGCCGGACCTGGTCACCCTCGGCAAGCCCATGGGCAACGGCCAGCCCATCGCCGGCGTGGTGGTACGCCCGGAAATCCTCGAACGCTTCGGTCGCGAGGTGCGCTACTTCAACACCTTCGGCGGCAACCCGGTGTCCTGCGCAGCCGCCCAGGCGGTGCTCGACGTGATCCGCGACGAGCAGCTGCAGGAACGCTCCCAGCGCATCGGCGCCTTCCTCGCCGACGGCATCCACCGGTTGGCCAAGCGCCATGAACTGATCGGCGACGTGCGCGGCGCGGGGCTGTTCCTCGGTGTCGAACTGGTCACCGACCGTGCGGCGAAATCCCCTGCTGCCGACCAGACCCGCCAGGTGGTCAATGGCATGCGCGAGCGCGGCGTGCTGATCAGCGCGGCCGGTCCGCTGGAAAACATCCTGAAGATCCGTCCACTGCTGGCTTTCGAGCAGGAGCATGCCGAGATGTTCATCGATTGCCTGGACAAGACGCTGGCAGCAGGATAGCGGTGAAAGTGTCGAGAGCTGGAACCTCGACTCGAAGGAGAGCATGGAGAGTCGTTTGCCGGACAGCCATCCCCCCTTGTCGGCTCGACCCAAAGGAGATAGGCACTGATCGGCCAGCCGCGCCCTGCCCCGGAGCAGCAGCGACGCAGCACAGCGTTATCCTCCAACCGGCTTGATTGGTACAGGCAGCCCTTCGGGTGGAACAGGCGACAGCGGTACCTCGCCCGGAAAGGGCGAGATGCCGTAAGGGTTATAGGCCGGTTGTCCGTTGTTCACCACGTCCCACAACGGTTGTCTGTAGGTACCATTCGGATCTTTCCTGGACTCCAGCGTATTGAACATGGTCTGGCTCGCGATCAAGTGACTGCCGCACTGTGTCGACATGCCGTTGGTGGCTATCATTCGTCCATCGATCAAAATGGTTCTACCCCCTCCGATAATCGGATTATCGCCATGCGTGGGGCAAGAAACAGTGTCCCCCACACAGGCAATAGGCTTGCCTGCCCTATGTCCGCTCGAAGCGGTCAATACTCGGCCACCATGATCGGTGACATCACCCAATAGGATCAGAGGCGTACGCGCCATTAAGCGTCCTCGCAATCAAGCCGACTTGAAATCCGTCATAGGTGCCTCGGTGACCAGGGTGCCGGAAGCAACGACATTCACGTTCACACCGCTGATGGTCACCGTGCCGCCGCTCTCCATGACAATGCTGGCCGCCCCACAGACGAAACTCATCTGCGTTCCCGCCGTGATCGTTACGCTGGCTCCGACGGAGGTACTTTGGCCACCACTTACGCTCACGTTCTGAGCGCCATTGACCGTGAGACTCTGCCCATCGTTCAGCATGGTGAGCTGCGCGCCGTTCACCACATGCTGCTCCACGCCCAGTACGCTCACCGTTCTGGCACCGCCGATGCTGGTGGTGTCGTTCCCGCCGGTGGTGCGCACACGATCAGCCCCGACGCAGTGCACCTCGCAGTGTTCGACTTCCCCAAGCAGATCCCGTTGGGCGTGAATCCACAATTGCTCGGCGCCGGCCCGATCTTCGAAGCGGATGGCATTGGCCAACTCGTAGTGACCGCCTGGCGTAGAACGCGAGAAGGTGCCGCTCTGCGTGGCATTATGCGGCAACAGCCAGGGCGGCATGTTAGCGGCGTTGTAGACCCGTCCGATGACGATCGGCCGGTCAGGGTCGCCATTTTCGAAATCGACGATCACTTCCGAACCCACCCGTGGAATCGCAACGCTGCCATACTGGTTTCCCGCCCAGGGAAACGCCACGCGAACCCAGCAGGACGAGTTATGGTCGGTAATGCCGGAGCGGTCCCAGTGGAAGCGCAACTTCACCCTGCCGTACTGGTCGGTCCAGATCTCGTGCCCTGACGGCCCCGTGACCGTGGCTGTCTGCGGCCCGGTTGTCCTGGGCCGCGGTATGTCATGGGGTGCCCGATACTGCAGGTTGGCGGCTTGCACGACGAACGAGCAGCGCAAGTTCCAGTCGCCTTCTCCCGACACGGGTGACGCCGTTTGAATCTCGAGCGACGCCTCGACCACCAGGTAATCCCGATTGGCGCTGCGGTGCGCAAAGCCTTCCAGTGCAAAGGTGGTGCCACAGACAATGCTGCGCAAGGGACCTGTCCCGTGAAATCGACCATTGCGCGAACTGACTTCCTGCATTCGGACATCAGCTAAGCGCTGCCCCTGCTCAAGACTGGCATGGTCGCCGGGCCAGACGTATTGCTGGAGCGCATCGCCAGAGCATGGATCTGCGAAGGCCCGTGCCTCGACATCCAGCGGCATCAAAGGTGCCTCGAAATTGAAATCGCTCGATGTCCAGCTGGACGAGTGAAGCTTGCGACTGACGCTGAAACTGTTGACGTGCTCCTGGTCATTCGTACTGCTATCAGGGTGATACGGGAGGGCGCTCCCCTTGTGCAACGAGCAGGGGAAATGTGCGCCAGGCTCGTCCGCCAGCACCAGGTGATGGGCGCCATCACAGTGTTCGAAGAACCAGTAGATACCGTGCTCCTGCATCAACCGCTGTGCAAAGGCAAAGTCCGTTTCACCGTACTGAACCTGGTAATCAAGGGCGGGATAATGCGAGCGCAGACGTAGTTGGCACGGCCGACCATAGCGCTGGAATACCCTGAGGACGATATCCACCACCGACTCATTCTGGAAGATTCGGTAATCGGTACGATGTTCCGCCAGATGCAACCAAGGCCGCATGCTCAACTGGTAGCGGCAGAATCGCTCACCAGCTCCCAGAAAGCGTGCCTCAGTGATGATTCCGCTGATCTGCCTGACAGACTGGGGGACGGGCCTGACAGACTCGATACCGATGAACACCGTCATTTCACGGCCGATCATTCCGCCCAGGTCCAGGTTCGCCATTTCGCCGGGCGATGCCGAATCATTAGTGGCGGAGACGCAATCCAGGCTGTACAGATAGACCAGGGACAAAGCCTCACTCCCCTGGATGCCCACCAACTTGAGCGCGGCTTCGCCGCTCGCCAGCCTCGGTATTGCAGCGCCCTGCATATCGATCACACATCGTGCTCCTGATACCACAGCGTGTTCCCGCCTCTCCTCTTGACTTGGCGGTACAGTAATACCTCACGACCGCCGCCTTCTGAGGAACAGGCGCTTGTTGCCCTAAAAGGACTAAAAGAAGAATCTGCTCACAGCCCCCGGTGAATCCGCCCCTCGGAAATCGACTACCCACAGGTCCCCCGCATGGGCACCGAAGTCGGCTCAGAAGCGCACGCCGACGTTGACCATGGCTGCCGCATTGCCCAGTACCACAAGCTCTGCGCCAACCGGGCCGAAGTGCGCGCCAACCGAAGGAATGATCGCCGGCGCCACGCCGAAGCGGTTCAGCGGGATCTTGTCGCGATAATCGCCGCGATAGCCCTGCAGCGCGCCGCCGGTGACCTTGGCGTAGAACGGCGTGCCTTCCCAGTCGAAGCGCTTGCCGGCGTAGACGTAGTTGGAGCGCTGGCTGAAGGAGTTCTTGAAGGTCGCGCCGCCCCAGACGATGCCATCGGCGCGGTTACGCTCGAGGCCGATCAGTTCCTGGTGGTTGTTGTGCTCCGGATCGTGGGTCCAGTGGGTGGTGTAGACGCTGGTCTGCAGGTACCAGAATCCCCCGTCGTCATCGGCCATGGCGGTGCCACAGCCGAGGGTCAGCAACAGAGCGATCAACAGGCGGCGCATGGTGGGCTCTCCGCGTCAGCTCAAAGGGTCACGCGGCTGGCGCCGTTGACGGACAGGATGCGAACGCGATCACCGACTCGGAACTGCTGGGAATCCACCGCCTGGACATAGGCGCGGGTGCCGCCGTCATCCTCGCGGACCACGATTTCGACGCCCTGGGTACGGGTGATGCCCTCTTCCACCGCCGAGCCTGCCGCGCCGCCAGCAACGCCGCCAAGAATGGTGGTAATGGCCTTGCCGCGGCCGCCGCCGATGGAGTTGCCGGCGATACCGCCGACCGCCGTGCCGGCCAGGGTGCCGATGGGCGTCCTAGTGCCTTCGATCTGCACCGGCCGCAGGGACTCGACAGTACCCATGCGCACGTTCTGCACGGCGCGGGCATCCGCACGGGAGTAGGAAGAACCCGACAGGTTGGAAGCGCAGCCACTCAGCAGAGCGGCGCTGGCAATCAGGGCAGTCAGAAGCAGCGTGGGACGGTTCATGATGTTGACCTCGGAAGGCTCTCAAAAGTGATGGAGAAAGCCTAACGAGCGGTCCCTGAACTCCCCCTGAACCCTCTCTGAACCAACGCTGAACGAAGCTGAACGAACTTTCTTTCAGCCTTCCAGGGCAACCAGTTGCATCCGACTGCGTTCGAACCAGCGCAGCAGATACTCCGCCAGAAGCTGCGTGCGGCGCGGCAGGCGGCTCTGGTACGGGTGAATGAGAAACACCGGCTGGGTACGGGTCTGGTAATCACGCAACAGCCAGACGAGGCTGCCTTCAGCCAATTCCTGCTGAATCATGTAGGACGGCAGCCGGCTGATCCCCGCCCCGGCCAGCGCTGCCTTCTTCAGCAAGGTGTAGTGGTTGCTCGCCAGCAGGCCATTCACTGTCACACGGAACAGTTCGTGGTGGCGCTGGTAGAGCCAGACGTCGCTGTCCTGGTAGTGAGTGTTCTGCAGGCAGGAGTGTCCGGCCAGCTCCGCGGGAGCCTGCGGCACGCCGTGCTCGGCGAGGTAAGCCGGTGTCGCGCAGGTCAGTTCCTGAAGGGCGAACAGCGGCCGCGCTACCAGGCGCTCGTCCACTGCCAGGCTGCCCGAGCGGATGGCGAGGTCGAAGCCGTCCGCCATCAGGTCGCGGCGCTCGTTGGACAGGTCCAGCTCCAGACGGATGTCCGGGTACTGACGGGAAAACTCCATCAGCCAGGCATCGAAGAAGGTCTCGCCCAGGGACACCGGCACGCTCAGCCGGACCTTGCCCTGCGCCTCCTCCTGCAACGCCAGCACCGCCTGCCGCGCCCGTGCCGCCTGTATGTTGAGCGCCTGGGCCTCGGGCAACAGCGCAGCGCCCGCGGCGGTCAGCGACAGACGCCGTGTCGTACGGTGCAGCAGCGTCGCCCCCAAAGCCCGCTCCAACGCGGACATCCGCTTGGACAGCTGGCCCTTGCTGCAGCCGAGCTTCTCGGCCGCACGGGTGAAGCTGCCGCTTTCGAGCAGCACGGCGAAGGCGGCGAGAGCTTCCAGATCGCTGGCGATTGTTTCCATATAAAAACCAAAGGTTATCGATTGGCTGGATTATCAAAACAGAAAGCCACTCTAGACTGAATTCACTTTCAGCCAAACACCTCAGTGGAGTGCTTATGAAAATCATCCTGATCGGCGCCAGCGGAACCCTCGGCCGGGCGGTCGACAACGAACTGGCACCACGCCACGAGATCATCCGCGTCGGCCGCAGCAGCGGCGACTATCGCGTGGACATCACTGACAGCGCCTCGATCCGCGCCCTGTTCGAACAGGTCGGCGGCTTCGATGCGCTGATCAGCGCCGCCGGCAAGGTGCACTTCGGCGCGCTTTCTGAAATGGGCGAGGCGGAAATGGCGGTCGGCCTGAAGGACAAGCTGATGGGCCAGGTGAACCTGGTGCTGATCGGCAGCCAGTACGCCAACGACGGCGCCTCCTTCACCCTCACCACCGGCATCCTCAGCGAACAGCCCATCGTCCTGGGCAGCTCGGCCAGCCTGGTCAACGGCGCGGTGGAAGGCTTCGTGCGCAGTGCCGCACTGGAGCTGCCGCGCGGCCAGCGGATCAACGCCGTGAGCCCGAACGTGCTGGTGGAATCGATGGAAGGCTACGCGCCGTTCTTCCGCGGCTTCAAGCCGGTGCCGGCGGCCGATGCCGCGCTGGGCTTCGCCCGCAGCGTGGAAGGCAAGCAGAGCGGGCAGGTGTACAAGATCTGGTGAGGCTGGCGGCCTGATATTTCTGCGTCACTCGTTGGCCCTGCTTCGCGAGCAACTTCGCTCCTACAGAAAAGCCTTCGCCAGGAACTCTCGGAGCGAGCCTGCTCGCGAACAGCCCTACTCGCTCTTGCCGGCGTAGCACACCGGGGAACTCCCCTCGCCCTGCTTCTCCAGCTCGTCCTCGAGGAACTCGGCCAGCACCCGGGCGTTGTTGTGCTCCTCGTCCTTGGCCGCATAAAGCAGCGTCAGGGTGCCCTTGCGCGCCAGGTCCAGCAGCCCGATCCAGTGCTCCGGGTGGGCATTCAGCTCGCCGTGGTAGGCCTTGCGGAAGTCCTCGAACAGACCCGGATCGTGGTGGAAGCGCTGGCGCAGTTCGTTGGACGGCGACGCCTCCTTGGCCCACTGCAGCATGTGCAGGTCTTCCTTGCGAATTCCCCGTGGCCACAGGCGATCCACCAGGACCCGCTGGCCATCTTCCTTCGTCGCCGGTTCATAGGCGCGCTTGCAACGAATCATCCGAAAACCTCCTCGTCGGCTTGAGATGGCCGGCTTCGCTGGGTAACGTGGGCGCACTTTCGAGGGAGCCCGTTCCATGCGATCCAGCCGTTTCATTCTGTTCAGCCTGCTGCCCCTGTTCGCCGCCTGCCAGGTGTGGACGCCGAACAAGACCGATCTTAATGCCTCCACCCGCCTGCAGGGCGAACTGACTCGTCAGGACGGCAAGCTGGTGTTCCGCAGTTGCACCGAGCAGCGCCGCTTCAGCATCGAGGACACCGGCAACACCGGCCTGCCCCGCGACGCGCTGGAGATGTTCAACGACGGCGCCACCTCGCTGTACGCCGACCTGCGCGGCAGCTTCAGCGGCAGCAGCGCCCAGGGCACCGACGGCAAGCTGGAGGTGGCCAAGGTCTATCGCCTGCAGAACGAAGGCTCCGGCTGCGACGACCCGAACTTCAAGCGCGCGGTGGTCCGCGCCCACGGCAACGAGCCGGGCTGGAGCGTGCTGGTGAACAGCCAGGGAATGCTGATCGAGCAACCGGGCAAGGAATCGCTGGCGCTACCGTATATCGCCGAAGGCGTGCCCGACGGCAGCACCAGTTATTCCAGCGAGGCCAACGGCGAGAAGGTCGAACTCTGGGTCGCCCCGGCACGCTGCCAGGACAGCATGAGCGGCGCGCTGAGCAACCTCTCCGCCGAGCTGCGCCTGGATAACAAGGTCATGCGCGGGTGTGCCTATCCAGGCGGTTCCAGCGGCGACTGATGAGGTCCGCTGCGGGTCTCCCTGCAACGTAGGAGCGGATTTCGTCCGCGATAGGTTCGAATCACGCCGGACAGCAATCGCGGACAAAGTTCGTTCCTACGCAGCCGGTGGTCTCACACAATCAGGCCCGCCGCCGCCAGCCGTGCCTTCAGCACGGCAAATTCCCCGTCGTACTCCCAATACGCCAGCCGGCCATCGCTGGCCGTCACCAGCACGTACTTTTCGCTGATCGACTGGATACGCTCGAGGCGCACCAGCTTCTCGACGAAATCCGGGTCCGAGACCTGCTCGATCACCTCGCGGTTCTGCTCGTCATAGCCGTGCATGATGAACGCGGCGCGTACCTTCAGGCTGATGAAGGTCATGCGGGTTCTCCGTGGATGGCAGCGTCGGCCGCCTGCAGCGCATGGAGCGCCGTGGTGTCGAACAGCGGTACCGAGGCGTCCTGCGGGCCAACCAGCAGGGAAATCTCCGTGCAACCGAGGATCACCGCCTCGGCGCCCTGCTCCACCAGCGTGGCGATGATGCGCCGATACTCCTGCCGCGACTCGTCGTGAATCTGTCCCAGGCACAGCTCTTCATAGATGATCCGGTGCACGACCTGGCGATCGGTCTCGTTCGGCGTCAGCACCTGCAGGCCGAACTTCTCCACCAGGCGATCCTTGTAGAACGCCTGCTCCATGGTGAAGCGCGTGCCCAGCAGGCCCACCGTGGACACGCCGGCCGCGCGGATCGCCTCGGCGGTGGGGTCGGCGATGTGCAGCAGCGGAATGTCCACCGCCGCCTCGATGGCCGGCGCCACCTTGTGCATGGTGTTGGTACAGAGCACGAGGAAGTCCGCCCCTGCCGCCTTCAGCGAACGCGCCGCATCAGCCAGCACGCGGCCGGCAGCGTCCCAGTCGCCGGCATGCTGCAGGCGCTCGATTTCGTGGAAGTCCACGCTGAATAGCGCGACCTTCGCCGAGTGCAGGCCGCCCAGGCGTTCCTTGATGCGTTCGTTGATCTGCCGGTAATAGGGAATGGTCGATTCCCAGCTCATGCCGCCGATCAGGCCGATGGTCTTCATGCCTCCCTCCATGGGAATCAGTCCAGTCCGATGCAGGGCAGATCGCCGGGCAGCGCGGCACCGTGCTCGGCGCACTGGCGCACGGCCTCAATCAGCGGATCGAGGTCGAAGCCCTGGGAGATCAGCCACAACGGGTTGTAGTAGGTGGTCTCGTAGCGCTCACCGCCGTCGCACAGGATCGCCACCACCGAGCCACTCTCGCGCCGCGCCACCATCTGCCGCGCAGCCAGCAGCGCGCCGATCAAATTGGTGCCGCTGGAGCCGCCGACGCGCCTGCCCAGGCGTTGGGCGAGATAGTGCATGGCGGCCAGCGAAAGGTCGTCCGGCACCTTGCAGCAGGCGTCGAGCACGTTGGGCAGGAAGGACGCCTCCACCCGCGGCCGGCCGATGCCCTCGATGCGCGAGCCGTAGCTCAGGGTCAGGTCGCGATCGCCGGTCTTGTAGGACTCGAAGAACACCGAGCGCTCGGCATCGGCGCAGAGCACGCGGGTGTCATGCCGACGGTAGCGGGCGAAGCGCCCCAGGGTCGCCAGGGTGCCGCCGGTGCCGGGACTGGAGACCAGCCAGGCCGGCTCGGGGAAGCGCTCGTGGCGCAACTGCTGGAAGATCGACTCGGCGATGTTGTTGTTCGCCCGCCAGTCGGTGGCGCGTTCGGCGTAGGTGAACTGGTCCATGAAGTGGCCGCCGGTTTCCTTCGCCAGCCGCTCGGACTCGGCGTAGATCTGCGTCGGATCCTCCACCAGGTGCGCCTGGCCACCGTAGAAGGCGATCTGCGCGATCTTCTCCTTCGAGGTGCTGGCCGGCACCACGGCAATGAACGGCAGGCCGACCAGGCGGGCGAAGTACGCCTCGGAGATCGCCGTCGACCCGCTGGACGCCTCGATCACCGGGGCGCCCGGCTTCAGCCAGCCGTTGCACAGCGCGTAGAGGAACAACGAGCGCGCCAGGCGGTGCTTGAGGCTGCCGGTGGGGTGGCTCGACTCGTCCTTGAAATACAGGTCCACGCCCGGCAGGCCGGGCATGTCCAGGGGGATCAGGTGGGTATCGGCGCTGCGCTGGAAATCCGCTTCGATGATGCGGATCGCCTCTCGGGTCCAGTTGCGTTCCTGGGTGGCCATCGTGTCGTTCTCCTGGCAGGGCAAGCGATTCAATAGGTTCAGTCCAGCACACCGGCGGGCGCTGTGGGCGGCGCGCTGCGCCATTGGCTGAGGGCGACGCCGGCGAACACCAGGCCGGCGGCCAGCGCCTGCTGGCCGCTGAGTACCTCGCCCAGCAGCAGCGCGGCGAAGATCAGGGTGAACACCGGGATCAGGTTGATGAAGCCAGTGGCCTGGCTCGCCGGCAGGCGGCTGACGCCGAAGTTGTACAAGCCATAGGCACCGACAGTGACCACGCTGCCCAGGTAGACCAGGGCGAACCAGCCGGTCGGGCCGGGCGCCGCTGGCAGGCCCGAGGTTGCCAGCGCCAGCGGCAGGAAGAACAGCGAACCGATGAACGCCTGCATGGCGGTGAGGATGAAGGGCGAGTAGCGCGCCGACAGGTGCTTGAGCAACAGGGTGTAGCCGGTGGCGCAGAGCATCGCCAGCAGCTCGTAGAAATTGCCCAGCAGCGGATTGGGCGCGTGGCGGTCCGGCTCGCTGGCCAGGGTCAGCCAGAGCGAGCCGAGCACCGCCAGGGCGAAGCCCAGCCAGGTGTTGCGGGCGATCTTCTCATGCAACAGGAAGAAGGCGCCGACTGCCACCAGCAGCGGCAACAGCGCGGTGATCATCCCGGCCTGCGCGGCGCTGGTCTGCTGTAGCGCCAGGGACTCGAAGATGAAGTACAGGCAGGGCTCGCATGCAGCCAGCGCCAGCAGCCACTTCCAGTCGCCGGGACGGTAGTCGATGCGTCCCCGCCAGCGCCAGGCGGCGAGGAAGATCAGGCTGCCCAGCGCCATGCGAGCGAAGATCACCCACATGGCCGGCATTTCCTGGAAGGCGAATTTCAGTGCAATGAACGAACTGCCCCAGAGCGCCATGGCCAGCACCAGGCACGCGAGGGCGAACGGCCGGGATTGCTGCACGGGACGCTCCAGTCAAAAGGTCCCCGGAGTATAGGAGGCGCTGGCTTTCGGCCGACAGGTACAGAATCGTGGGGAAACTGTATGGGCCGGAGATTGGCGGCTCAATCCGGGCAGCGCTGAAAGACGAGGCTTCTGTTTGGTTGGAGCCGGTTGTCGAGGTCCCGCACTGTCAGTTTGTCGCGTTCCGCGGTAAACATTTGCCAGCGCGGAAACTCATCGCCTTCGAAACGCTCGATGGACGCAATCCTCCAGCGGTTCCGCAGCTTACTATCGACTTCTATTTGCTGAGGCGCGAACTCGGATTCATGGGAAACGATTGCGTGCGCAGTAACCCTGAGCAGGGCATCGGATCCAAACTTTCGCGCAAGTCGGCAAGAATCTGCGTACTCAGCAATGATCCAGTCTCCTTGAAGCGCACTCGGGTAGCTGGCGGGAGAGATGGCGGGGGTCGAAATGGCCGTAGTGGCGGCCAACAGCATTAGGTTTGCTTCGATAGACATGGCAGGAGCACCTGATAAAAGTGCACGCCACTATAGGGGCCGCCATCACGCGTCTGGTCAGTCCCGGTCTGTTCCGACGCGAAAATCGGTGGAGCCAGTTGTACGAAAACTCGCACGCCCCGCAGCTCAGTCCCACGGCCTGCCCTGGGTCCCCCGCTCCACCGGCACACGCTGCTGCATCGCCGCCTTGGCCAGCAGGTGCGCGCTCACCGGCGCGGTGATGAAGAGGAACACGGTGATCAGGAGTTCATGCAGGCTGACGCCCTCGCCGCGGGTGCTGAAGTACAGCAGCGAAGCCAACACCACGCCGCCCACGCCCAGGGTCGACGCCTTGGTCGGCGCGTGCAGGCGCGTGTAGAAGTCCGGCAGGCGGTACAGGCCGATGGCGCCGAGCAGGGCAAACAGGCTGCCGGCCAGCAACAGCAGGCAGACCAGCGCTTCGATCAGAACATTCATTCGATGATGTCTCCGCGCAGCAGGAACTTGCACAGGGCCACGGTGCTGACGAAACCCATCACCGCGATCAGCAGCGCTGCCTCGAAGTACAGGCCGCTGCCCTTCCAGATGCCGAACAGCACGATCAGCGCGATGGCTTCCACCGACAGGGTGTCCAGCGCGAGGATGCGGTCCGCCACCGAGGGGCCGCGAATCAGCCGCGCCACGGTGAGCAGCACGGCGACGCCCAGCAGCGCCAGGCAGATCGGGATCACGATGCCGAGCACGGGAACACCTCCTTCAGCGGCGCCTCGTAGCGCGCCTTGATGTCCGCCACCAGCGCCTGTGGGTCCGGTACGTCGATGCCGTGGACCAGCAGTATGCGGCGGTCGGCGGACAGGTCGGCGGAACAGGTGCCCGGGGTCAGGGTGATGACGCTGGCGAGGATGCTGATGGCCAGGTCATCGGTCAGCTCCAGGGGAATCTCGACGAAGCCCGGTTGCAGCTTCGCCTTCGGCCCCAGCACCAGCTTTGCCACCTGCAGGTTGGCGACAACGATGTCGTAGAGCACCAGGCCGATGAAGCGCAGCAGCAGGCCCGGCCGCTGGATGCGCGGCGCGGCCAGCAGCAGGTTGCGGCACAGCAGCGGGATCGTCAGGCCGAGGAAAGCTCCGAGCAGCCAGTGACCGAGGGAGAAATCGTTGACCAGCAACAACCAGCTCAGCAGCAGCACGCCACTGAGCAACGGGTGCGGCAGGATGCGACGAATCATGCGCCACCTCCCAGCAGGATCGCCTGGCGGTAGAGCCCGGCATCCAGCAACTGCACCGCCGTGGCCTGTGCGTAAGTGATCAGTGGCCGCGCGGCGACCACCATCAGCGGAGCGCTGGCCAGCAGGCCGAAAGCGGCGAGCATCTTCACCGGCTCGCGATTGGCGCTGCCCAGCACGCTCAGGCCGGTCCGCCAGAACAGCGTGCTGCCGGCGCGGCTCAGCGCGACCAGGGTGACCAGACCACTGACCAGTACCACGCTCCACAACGCAATGGCTTCGCTGCCGCCACTCACCGAACGCAACAGCATCAGCTTGCCGAGGAAGCCGGACAGCGGCGGTAGGCCGGCAACGGCAATGGCACCGAAGAAGAATGCGCCACCGAGCAGATGCGGTTGCAGCAGCGCCGGCCCCTGCACCAGCCGGCCCCCCTTCTCGCCGCGCTGGCGGGCAATAAGGTCGGCGAGCAGGAACAGGCCACCGGCCACCCAGATGCTGTGCAGCAGGTAGTAGAGTGCGGCGGACAGCGCTTCCGGCGTTCCCAGCGCAATGGCCGCCAGCAGCGTGCCGGCAGAAACCACCACCAGGTAGGACAGCAGGCCTTGCAGCGTGGTCGCTGCCAGCGCCCCCAGCGCCCCGACGACTATCCCGGCCAGCGCCAGCGGCCACAGCCAGGCCTGCGCGAGGTTCGCCAGTTCGCCGGCCTGCTCGCCGAAGATCAGCGTGTAGACCCGCAGGATGGAGTAGATGCCCACCTTGGTCATGATCGAGAACAGCGCCGCCACCGGCGCGCTGGCCTCGGCATAGGCTTTGGGCAGCCAGAAGTACAGTGGCAGCAGCGCCGCCTTCAGGCCGAACACCACCAGCAGCAGCAACGCTGCCGCACGCACCAGTGGCGCCTGCTCGGCGCTCAGCTGAGCCACACGTTCGGCAATGTGCGCCATGTTCAGGGTGCCGGTGATGCCGTAGAGCGTGCCCACCGCAATGAGGAAGAACGCCGAGCCGACGAGGTTGAGCACCACGTAATGCAACCCCGCGCGCACCCTCCCGGCCCCGCCGCCATGCAGCAGCAGCGCGTAGGAGGCGATCAGCAGGATCTCGAAGAACACGAACAGGTTGAACAGGTCGCCGGTGAGGAACGCCCCGTTCAGCCCCAGCAATTGGAACTGGAACAGCGCATGGAAGCGCTTGCCACGCCGGTCATCCCCACGCACCGCGTAGATCAGCGACAGACTGGCGAGCAGCGCGGTGGCAGCGATCATCAGCGCACTGAGACGGTCCAGCACCAGGATGATGCCGAACGGCGGCTGCCAGTTGCCCAGCGCGTAGAACTGCACCACGCCGCTGTCGGCCTGTTGCAGCAGCACGGCGGAAAGCGGCAGCAGCGCCAGGGTCGCGAGCAGCGACAGGCCGCGTTGCCAGCGCTCGCCCACGAGCAGCAACGCGCAGCCGGCGAACAGCGGCAGCAGGACGGGCAGGATCAGCCAGTGGTTCATCGACCGTCCTCCCCTTCTCCACCATCCACATGGTCACCGCCGGTTTCCGCCAGCCCGCGCAGGGCCAGCACGATGACGAAGGCGGTCATGGCGAAACCGATGACAATGGCGGTCAGCACCAGCGCCTGGGGAATCGGGTCTCCGGCGTTGGCGACCTGGCCGATCACCGCCGGGTCGCCGGCCAGCCGGCCCATGGCGAAGAGGAACAGGTTGACCGCGTAGGACAACAGGGTCAGCCCCAGCACCACCGGGAAAGTGCGTGCGCGCAGCAGCAGGTAGACGCCGCTGGCGGTCAGCAGGCCGAGGGCAATGGCGAAAAGCGCTTCCATCAGGGCGCCTCCTTGGACAGCACGGGCTCCGGTGGTGCGGTGACCGAACCGAGGCCCGAAAGGATCAATAGCGTCGCGCCGACGACAGTGAAGTACACGCCCAGGTCGAAGAGCATGGCGGTGGCCAGTTCGATATCACCCACCAGCGGAATGTGGAAGTGGCCGAACGCCGAGGTGAGGAACGGGAAGCCGAAGAACCAGGCGCCCAGGCCAGTCAGCCCTGCGATCAGCACACCGAGGCCGGCCAGGCGGCTGTAGTCCAGCGGCAGGCGCGTGCTCACCCAGCGGCTGCCGCAGGCGATGTACTGGAGGATCAGCGCCACCGAGGTGATCAGCCCGGCGATGAAGCCGCCGCCCGGCAGGTTGTGCCCGCGCAGGAAGATGAACACCGAGACCAGCAGCGCCAGCGGCAGCAGCAGGCGCGACAGCGTGGCGAGGATCGGCGGGAAGCGGTCTTTCGCCCAGGCGCGCCCCTCGTCGTCAGCCTCGCGGCGCAGCAGGCGCAGGCCGTCCAGCAGCGCGAAGATGCCGACCGCGGCAATCGCCAGCACGGTGATCTCGCCGAGGGTATCGAAGCCCCGGAAGTCCACCAGGATCACGTTCACCACGTTGTGTCCGCCGCCACCGGTGACGCTGTTCTCCAGGTAGTAGCCAGCGATGCTGTCATAGGGACGGGTGAGCACGGCGTAGACAAGCAGCGTGACCATCACCCCGGCACCAATGGCGATCACGAAATCGCGCAGGCGGCGCAAGCTGCTGGAAGTTTTCGGCGTGCGTGCCGGCAGGTAGTACAGCGCCAGCATCAGCAGGACCATGGTCACCACCTCCACCGACAGCTGGGTCAGCGCCAGGTCCGGCGCGGCGAAGCGGGCGAAGGCGAGCGCCACCAGCAGGCCGGCGATGCTGAGAATGACCAGCGCGGTCAGGCGCTGACGGTGGAACCAGACGGTGAGCGGCCCGGAGATGGCCAGCAGGACCAGGCCCAGGGCGGTGATCCCGTCCAGCGGCATCTGCGCCCGGTGACCTTCGATACCCGGCAACGGCGCGAGGCCGGCGAACACCACGACCACGGCGGCCAGCACCAGCAACATCGAGTAGCGCTGCAGCGAGCCGCTCTCCAGGTAGTCGGTAACCCGCGCGGCAAAGCGCACCACTCGCTGCACCTGTTGCTCGAACACCCGCTTGGCGTCCATCGCCGGCAGCCCGGCGTACCAGTCGAACAGCGGCTTGCGCAGCACGTAGAGCAATATGCCGCCGGCGGTCGCGACGAAGCTCATGGCCAGCGGAGCGTTGAAGCCGTGCCAGATCGCCAGGCTGTACTCGGGCAGCGCGCCGTTCAGGCTCGACGCGGCGGCGCCGGCCAGCAACGGGCCGATGATAATCCCCGGCATGACGCCGACCAGCAGGCAGATCAGCACGAGGATTTCCACCGGTACCTTCATGTAGCGCGGCGGCTCGTGAGGGTGCGGGTTGGGCAGGTTGATCGGCTCGCCGTTGAAGAACACGTCGTGGATGAAGCGCACCGAGTAACTCACCGAGAACAGCGCGCCCACGGTCGCCAGCGCCGGGATCAGCCAGTTCAAGCTGCCCATCATGTTCTGCGCCAGGGTCTCGCCGAAGAACATCTCCTTGCTGAGGAAACCGTTGAGCAGCGGCACGCCGGCCATGGACGCCGACGCCACCATCGCCAGCACGGCGGTGTGCGGCATGTACTTCCACATGCCGTTGATGCGGCGCATGTCGCGGCTGCCGGTCTCGTGGTCGATGATCCCGGCGGCCATGAACAGCGAGGCCTTGAAGGTGGCGTGGTTGATGATGTGGAAGATCGCCGCGACGTTGGCCATGGGCGAATCCAGGCCGAACAGCAGGGTGATCAGGCCCAGGTGGCTGATGGTCGAGTACGCCAGCAGGCCCTTGAGGTCGTTCTGGAACAGCGCCATGAAGGCGCCCATCAGCAGGGTTGCAAGGCCCGTCAGGCTGACCAGGTAGAACCACAGGTCGTTGCCCGACAGCAGCGGGTAAAGGCGCGCCAGCAGGAACACGCCGGCCTTTACCATGGTTGCCGAATGCAGATAGGCCGACACCGGCGTCGGCGCCGCCATCGCATGGGGCAGCCAGAAGTGGAACGGGAACTGCGCGGACTTGGTGAATACACCGAGCAGCACCAGGCACAGCGCCAATGGGAACAGCGGGCTGGCCTGCAGCACCTCGCGGGCGCCGAGCACCGTAGAAAGCTCGAAGCTGCCGACCACGTGGCCGATCAGCAGGATGCCGGCAAGCAGCGCCAGGCCGCCCCCACCGGTGACCGCCAACGACATGCGCGCGCCCTTGCGCGCGTCCGAGCGATGGCCCCAGAAGCCGATCAGCAGGAACGACGACAGGCTGGTCAGTTCCCAGAACACCAGCATCAGCAGCAGGTTTTCGCTCAGCACCACGCCGAGCATGGCGCCCATGAACAGCAGCAGGAAAGCGAAGAAGCGCCCGGCAGGCTCTTTCTCCGACAGGTAATAGCGGGCGTAGAGGATCACCAGCAGGCCGATGCCGAGGATCAGCAGGGCGAACAGGAAGCCCAGGCCGTCCAGGCGCAGGCTGAGGTTCAGGCCCAGTTCCGGCAGCCAGTCCACGCGCTGCACCAGCGGCTCGGCGCCCAGCACGGCGCGCTGGGACATCAGCAGGATCAGCCCGGCGAGCGGCACCACCCCGGTTGCGGCAGCGCAGGCGGTGCGGCCGAAACGCTCAGCCAGCAGCGGCAGCAATACCCCGAGGAAAGGCAGCGCAATGATCAGCGCCAACGTCATGACCCACTCCTTTTCACCGCCGGATGGCGTTCAGACAGGCAACCCCGCGCACAGGCAGCCGGCTTGCAAAGGCGACGATTATCCATATCTATCGATTGCGCGTCATGGATTGAATTATTACGAAATAGCAAGCTTGAGCCGCATCAGCATTGAGCTTCGGCGGATTTTGCGATCCCGCAAACGATAGCGCGCGACAGTCGAAACGACTGTCGCGCGCTGGGTTTCGCCGGCTGCCATGGACGGGCAGCCGTCAGCCGGTCAGTGAGCGACGCGGCTGGTACCGTTGACGGTCAGGATGCGCACGCGCTCGCCGACACGGAACACGGCGCCTTCGTCGACCTGCTGGACGTAGGCACGGGTGCTGCCGTCGTCTTCGCGGACGGTGATTTCCACGCCCTGGGTGCGGGTCAGGCCTTCTTCGGTGGCCGCACCGAGCAGGCCGCCAGCCACGGCGCCGATGATGGCGGTGACATAGCTGCCCTTGCCGCCACCGATGGCGCTGCCGCCGATACCGCCAACCGCGGCGCCGGCAACGGAGCCGATGGGAGTCTTGGTGCCTTCGATCTTCACCGGGCGCAGGGCCTGGATGGTACCCATGCGAACGTTCTGTACGGTACGTGCTTCTTCACGGGTGTAGGTGTCGCCGGTCAGGCTGGACTGGCAACCGCCGAGGGAGATGGCCAGGGCGGCGAAAGTCACGGCGATCAGGGCAGTTTTACGCATTAGGGAACCTCCGAATAGGGCTACGACTATTAGACTCCGACGGCAGCCCGCCTGTCACGCCAGGTCGTGAAACAGCTGATCTCGATTCAGCTTTCGTACAGTTTGTGCCATATCCGCCAAAAACGCCTGCCGTGGCTCAGTTTTTCCTGTCGGGGGATCGGTTAGGCTGGCGCCCGCAGCAGAAGCGCCCCACATGGATACCCACATGGACTACTTCATCATCGTCGTCACCACCGCCGCCGGCCTGTACTTCCACTGGTGGATCTACTGGCGCATCCGCCGCTGGATGGACCGCGACCTGGCGCTGTCACTGGCCGGCGACGACCCGCAAAAGCGCAGCTACCTGCTCGAACGCCTGGCCGATGCCAAGCGCCAGAAGGTCAAGCGCCGCGACCTGCCCGACTGGTTGCAGCGCGCCGCCGACGACTACCGCGCGGCCTGAGCCAGCGACCAGAAGCGCGCCAGCGCCTCGGCGCGGTTTTCCAGTTCCTGCGCCGCCCGTGCGCAGGCATCGGCCAAGGTGATGGGTCCAGGCGCCAGGCTGAACGCCGCTTCGATCCCCACTTCACGCAATTCGGCCAGTCCTTCGCCGACGCTGCCTGCCAGCGCGATCACCGGCACGCCCGCGCGACGCGCGACATGGGCCACGCCCACCGGCGTCTTGCCGTGCAGGCTCTGGCCATCCAGCCGCCCTTCCCCGGTGATGACCAGCGATACGCCGGCCAGCGCCGCTTCCAATTCCGACAGCTCGGCGATCAGTTCGATGCCCGGACGGAAGCGCGCCTTGAGAAAGGCCCGGCAGGCGAAGCCCAGCCCGCCTGCCGCACCGACGCCCGGGAACAGGCTGTGATCCTGCCCCAGGGCCAGCGCCGCGACCTCGGCGAAACGCTTGAGCGCAGCATCCAGCAGTTGCACCTGCGCCGGGCTCGCGCCCTTCTGCGGGCCGAAGACCGCCGAAGCCCCCCTGGGACCGCAAAGGGGATTGTTCACGTCGGCTGCCACTTCGACTTCGACGCCGGCCAGTCGCCGGTCGATGCCCGACAGGTCGATACGTTCCAGCTCCGCGAGCCGCGCTCCGCCAGCGCCCAGTTCCTTGCCCTCGTGATCGAGGAAGCTCACGCCCAGCGCCTGCAGCAGCCCCAGGCCACCGTCGTTGGTGGCGCTGCCGCCCAGGCCGACGATGATCTTCTTCGCGCCGGCATCCAGCGCTTCGCGGATCAGCTCGCCGGTGCCCCGGCTGGTAGTACGGGTAGCGTCGCGCTGCGCCTCCGGGACCCAGTGCAGGCCGCTGGCGGCGGCCATCTCGATCACTGCAGTGGCGTCCTCCAGCCAGCCCCAGTGGGCTTTCACCGGCTGCTCCAGTGGGCCGCAGACGTCCAGTTCGCGGCGCTCACCCGGCCGCGCCGCCAGCACCGCGTCCACCGTGCCTTCGCCGCCGTCGGCCATGGGCCGCAGCAGGGTTTCGTCACCGGGCCGCGCGCGCAGCCAGCCACGGGAAATGGCCCCGGCGACTTCGGGGGCGCAGAGGCTTTCCTTGAAGGAGTCGGGAGCGATGACGACTTTCATGGTGCAGGTCCGTTGTGCGGGAGGATGGCGGGCATCCTACACCGCAGCACGGTTTCCCGACGTACGCAGGAGCGGACTTCGTCCGCGATTGGTCTGATTCGCGACTGAAACCATCGCGAACCACGTCCGCTCCTGGGCCCCGCTCACCTTGGGTACAAATTCAGGGCGCCAGGCGCTCCCGCACCCAGACGCCATTTTCGTTGCGGAAATTGAGGCGATCGTGCAGGCGGCTCGGGCGGCCCTGCCAGAATTCGATGCGGCTCGGCAGCAGGCGATAGCCGCCCCAGAAGTCCGGGCAGCTCGGCGCGCTGTCGGCGAAGCGTCGCTCGGTCTCGGCCAGCAGCTGTTCCAGCTCGCCACGGCCATCGATCACCCGGCTCTGCGGCGAGGCCCAGGCCCCCAGGCGACTGCCCAGCGGACGCACACGGTAGTAGGCCGCGGATTCCTCGGCGGAAACCTTCTCGACTCGTCCCTCGATGCGCACCTGGCGTTCCAGCGCCGGCCAGAAGAAGGTCATGGCCGCGCGCGGATTTTCCGTCAGTTGCTGGCCCTTGGCGCTTTCGTAGTTGCTGAAGAAGGTGAAGCCGCGCTCGTCCAGCCCCTTGAGCAGGAGCACACGGCAGTGCGGCTGGCCATCGGCGTCCGCGGTAGCGAGCATCATCGCGTTGGGTTCGACCGGCAGTTGCTCGGTCTTCACCGCGTCCTCGAACCACTGGCTGAACAGGCTGAACGGTTCGGTGGGCGCCTGGGTTTCGGTCAGTCCGTCACGGGTGTATTCGCGACGCATATCGGCCAGGGTCTGAGCCATCGGAAATCTCCTGCAGAAGAAGTCCCTAAGCTTATCCAGAGTTGCGCCTTCGCGCTTGATCCACGACAAGCGTCATTCCGTCCGGAATGACGCATTGCCAGCAGAGGATCAGTTGGCCTGGGCGAGCGCCAGCAGGCTGGTGCGCTGGGTGACCAGCACTTCGACGCGACGGTTCAACGCGCGGCCTTCGGCGCTGGCGTTGTCGGCGCGCGGCAGGCTCGAGCCGACACCCTTCAGGCGCAGGCGGTCGGCGCCCAGGCCGCTCAGGCGGAAGATCGACGAGACCGCCTGGGCACGCTGCAGGCTGACCTTGTCGTTGAGCGCCTTGTCGCCCGAGCTGTCGCTGTGGCCGAGGACCAGCACGCCGCTTTCGGGGTCGTTCTGCAGCATCTTCGCCACGTTGCCCAGCGGTGCCAGGGTGATCGGCAGCAGCAGTTCAGGACGCTTGGGATTGAACGAGCCTTCCACCGGCGCGATCAGCACCAGGGCGTTTTCGCGGCGCTCGACGGTGAACTTGCTGCCGGCCACTGCGGCGCGCAGGGACTTCTCGTGCTGGTCCAGCCATTCCTTGCTGACCTTGATGTCCTGCGGCTTGGCGGCCTTGTCGGCGCCCGGCTTGCTCTCGCTCACGCCGAAGGGCCACCACCAGTGACCACCGGGCTGCTGGCTGCCAGCGTCGGCGACCTTGGCCGCTTCGGCGGGCGTTTTCTCCTGCGCGGAGGTCGCTGCGGTCACCGCCTCGTCACCACCGAAAGGCCACCACCAGTGGCCAGTGCCGGGTTTGGCGGCAGCCGCTGCACTTTCCGGCGCCTTGGCCTGATCCTGAGACTGGAACTGGCTACAGGCGGAAAGACCGACACACAGTGCCAGGGTGGAGACTTTCAGCGAATGGGAAAACAGCAGGTTCATGGGAGCGATTCCATAAGTCGGAACATGAAGGGAGGCTCGGCGCGGCTGGGTGGCAGCGGCACCGCAACTTCAGCAATCAGCTTAAGAGTTGTACATAACTTACTCAGTTGGAACGAGATTTTAATCCCGAACTGACGAGCGGCGCATACCTGTGCGCAGGGGATGGCCGTCGTAGCCAGCGCGACGGCGAATGCGGACGACCTTAAGAAGGCACGGTGGGAGGAAGGTTCCTCCCGCTCGTCGCTACAGACAGTCGCCGGCGATACGCGCCAGGCGCTGGGCGCGTGGGTCCATCAGCACGTAGGGGCCGAGTGTGTTGACGACGAACCCCAGAGCCAGCTCACGCTCGGGGTCGGCGAAACCGATGGAGCCGCCCGCTCCCGGATGCCCGAAGGCCTGCGGGCCAAGGCCGTAGGTGGCGTTGGCCACGCTCGGCTGGTCAAGCATGCAGCCCAGCCCGAAGCGCGTAGAGGTCAGCAAGGTTCGATCCTCGCCAACGGCATGCTCGCGGGTGAGTTCGGCCAGCAGCGCTTCGTCCAGCAATTGGCCCTGCAGCAGGCCGGTGTAGAAGCCGGCCAGCGAACGCGCATTGCCGTGACCGTTGGCCGCCGGCTGTGACATGCGGCGCCATTCCGGCTTGTTGGTGCTGGTGAGCACCGAGGGCGGATTGGTGAAAGCGCGGGTGGAGAGCGCGGCCGCATCGGTCATCATGGTGCGCAGCAGGCGTTGCGCGGCGGCATCGCCCAGATTGCCCTTGCTCCGGGCGATGTGCGCGACACGGTGGAATTCGGCGTCATCCAGGCCGATGTGGAAATCCAACCCGAGCGGTTCGGCGGTGCGCGCGATGATCGCAGCACCGGGCTCGCGCCCATCGACACGGCGGATCACCTCGCCGATCAGCCAGCCGTAGGTGATGGGCGCGTAGCCGTGCTCGGCGCCCGGCGTCCACCAGGGCGTTTCGGCGGCCAGCGCAGCGGTCATGGTCGACCAGTCATACAGCGCTTCGGGCGCCAGCGGCTCGCGGATCGCCGGCAGCCCCGCGCGATGGCAAAGGAGCTGGCGTACGCTGATGTTCTGCTTGCCGGCCTGCTCGAACTCCGGCCAGTAGCGCGCAACCGGGGCGTCGAGCTCCAGGCGGCCCTCGCCCACCAGTTGCAGCACAGCAACGGCAGCGAAGGTCTTGGTGCAGGAGAACAGGTTGAGCAGCGTGTCGGCCTGCCAGTCCTGGCCCGGCTCCTTGCCCGCGCTGCCGGCCCAGAGATCGACCACGGTCTCGCCGCCGACCTGGATGCACAGCGCCGCGCCACGCTCCTGTGGGTCTTCGAACAGCGCACTGAAGGCATCGGCAACAGGGGTGAAGCGCGGATCGCAGTGGCCGTTCAGGGTCATCTCAAGCTCCGGAAATGCACAGGGGCGGAAGACGCCATTCTTTCAGCGCGCTCCGCCCCTGGGAACCCTGCCGAAGGCAGGGTGTGGCTTCACGAATGACGGATTATTGCTCCGAGGCCTGTTCCTCGTCGTCGCTGTCGTCAGCGGCCGGCGCGGGTTTGGGTTGCGGCTCCGGCGCCACCTTGGCGGCGGCGCGGGCCTGTTCGTCGATGCCTTTGAGCGTCTGCTGGTTGGCCTTGCGCACGGCGTCGACGAAGCCGGTGAACGGCAGGTCGGTGATGCCGACCAGGCCGATGTGGCCGTTCTCGCCGTCGAGCAGGCGGCCGGTCACCGGCTGGTCGAGATACTGGAACCAGTGCGCGCCGACGATGTTCGGCTCCTTCGCCGCCTCGGCGAGGAAGCGCTGGTAGGCCTCGCCACGCTGCTGCTCGTTGTACACCTCGGCGACACCACCCCAGAACGGCCCGCGATCGCGGGAGCCGAAGTGGAATTCGGTGATCAGCACCGGCTTGTCCAGGCTGCGCACGTAGTTGGCGTCGAAGCCCTGCTGCGGCAGCGGCACATAGAGGTTGAAGCTGAGGACGTCGCAGTATTGCGCGCAGGAGGCCAGCGCTTCCGGCGTGCTGACGGCGAAGCGCGGGCCGAGCAGCAGGTGGTTCGGTGCGTGCCACTGCAGCGAGTCCTTCAGGGTCTTGAAGTACTGATCGGCGTACAGGCGCAGGAAGGCGCTGTAGTCCTGGGCGATGGCCGGGTGCGCTTCGCTCGGGACCGGCGCCTGGTAGCCCGGCGCGTCGAGGTCTTCCCAGGAGCCCAACTGCACGCCCCACGCCCCGGCAAGCTGTTCGTGATCCTCGTACTTGTCCTTGAGCTGCTTGATGAAGGCACGCTTGGCCGGGCTGTCGGTGGACAGCTTGAGCGTGCCGAAAGCCAGGGCATAGTGCGCCTGGTCGTCGTCGCCACGGCCGGCCCAGGCCAGTTCGTTGTCGGCGTAGTAACCCAGCAGCCAGGCGTCCTCGCGGTGGTCGCGGGCGGCGATGGCGATGGCGCGCTCGGCGGCCATGGCGAAGCGCGGGTCGAACGGGTCGGGCATCGCGCCCCACCAGTCGTAGCCGGTGCTGACCGTGGCGTAGTCGCCGCTGATGGACAGCGGCACGCTGTAGGGCATGCGCGGGTCGTCAGCAAAGGCTGGATCGCTCCAGTCCCCCAGGGTGTTGAAGCCCCAGGAACCGAGGCGCTGCAAGGTGCGCTCGCGCCAGGCGGCGGCAGCGGCATCGCCGCTCAGGCCGCCGTCGGCGCGGAAGCGGTTGGCGGCGTAGAAGTCGAACCAGCGACCGTTACCGAACGCACGGCCCTGCTGGGCGCCGACGCCGCTGCGGTCATCGCGCTGGCCGTAGAAGGCAGCCAGCGGCTCGTCTTCCTTGGGCAGGCTGGCGAACATGTATTCGCGGCCCTCCACGTAGGTCTGGCTGCTGTCGGCGTTCACCGCGTTGACGCCCATGGACCAGAACGAGTGCCCTTCCGGCGTCACCAGCCACCAGCGACCGTTGCGCTTCTCGGTGCGGAAGAAACCGCTGCCTTCGAAGGCCGGGCCGTCCAGCAAGCCGCCAAAGGCATCGCGACCGGGCGCCGGCTGCCACTTCTTCAACTGCTCGCCTTCGGCTTTCCAGGCGCTGGCCAGTTGCTCTGGACTCTTGACCTTTTCCGGCCAGTCGCTGCGGGTGGACTGGCCGAAAGCGTCGACGATGCCGGCGTAGGCCTTGTGGTACTCGTCGTTGCCAGCACGGGTGCCGAAGCGGCCCACGAGGATGTCCTGCGCCGCCTTGGGCGAGGTGAGGAACAGCTTCACCGCACCGACCTGGCTGCGGTTCAACTCACCCGTGACCTTGCTCGCCAGCAGCAGGCGCTGGCCATCCAGGGTGACGGGCATGGGCACACCGGCACGCATGCCGAAGTCTTCCGGGGCGATGGCGTGCAGCGGGATCACCAGGGTCTGCGCCGGGCCCGGCGGCAGGGCGATGCTCGCGCGCAGGCCGGGGGCGCCAGCGATACCTTCGATCTCCACCTCGAGGGTGATGGCCCAGTCCATGGCGTTCTGGATGCGCAGGCTGACGCTGTCGGCCTGGGACCAGTCCCAGCTGCCGCTGGAGGGTGCCAGGCGCAGGGTCGGTTGCGGCGCCGGGTTGAAGTTCACGCGACGGAGGATCTCACCTTCTGGCGTGGCCTCGGCGGTGGAACTGGGCAGGTCGGCGTTCTGCGTGGTAACGGTGACCACGGCCATCGGCTTGACGAAGTTGAACAGGGTTTCATTGCCGCCGGCCGACCAGGCCGGGGCACTGGCGATGGCCAGGCTGAGCAGCAGAGGCAGATGCCAACGCATCGAGGTCATGGATTCGAGTCCTTGCAACACGCCCGCCGGGCGGCGGGCGTTCGTTTGACAGCAAGCGCGGGAGCTTGCTCCCGCACACTCAAGCTATTTCACGGCGGAACGGCGGCAGTGCGTTGAGAATGGCCTTGCCGTAGCGCTGCGTCACCACGCGGCGGTCCAGCAGCGTGATGGTGCCGCGATCCTGTTCGGTGCGCAGCAGGCGACCGCAGGCCTGCACCAGGCGCAGCGAGGCGTCGGGCACGGCGATCTCCATGAAGGGATTGCCGCCGCGCGCCTCGATCCATTCCGACAGTGCCGCTTCCACCGGATCATCCGGCACGGCGAAAGGAATCTTGGCGATCACCACGTGCTCGCAATAAGCGCCGGGCAGGTCCACGCCTTCGGAGAAGCTGGCCAGGCCGAACAGCACGCTCGGCTCGCCGTCGTCGACCCGCGAACGGTGCTTGTTCAGGGTTTCCTGCTTGGACAGGTTGCCCTGGATCAGCACGCGCTTGCGCCAGTCGCGGTCCAGGCCGTCGAAGACCTCCTGCATCTGCTTGCGCGAGGAAAACAGGATCAGCGAACCGCGCGAGCCTTCGACGATTTCCGGCAACTCGCGGATGATCGCCGCGGTGTGGGCGGCGGCATCGCGCGGGTCGGCCTTGAGGTCGGGCACGCGCAGCACGCCGGCGTCGGCATGGTGGAACGGGCTCGGCACCACGGCGGTGACGGCGGCGCGCGGCAGGCCGGCGCGCATGCGGTAGCGGTCGAAGGTGCCCAGCGCGGTGAGGGTCGCGGAGGTCACCAGCACGCCGTAGGCGACGTTCCACAGGTTGCGGCGCAGGGTCTCGGCGGCGAGGATCGGGCTGGCGTTGGCCTCGATGTCGTAGAAGGTGCCGCTCTCGGCGAGGGTCAGCCAGCGCGCCATGGGCGGGCTGTCTTCGGGGTCTTCGCTGGTGAAGGCGGTCCACAGCTCCCAGTTGCCCTGGGCGCGGGACAGCAGGCTGCCGAACAGCGGATACCACTCCTCGGCCTGATGACTGGCGATGCCGACGCTGCCCTCTCCGTCCATGGCCTCCTTGAGCAGTTCGGTGAGGCGGGTGAAGAGATCGGTGAGCTTGGAAAAGCCCTTCTTCAGCTCGATGCCCATCTCGCGGATGTGCTCGGGGATCACCCCGCCCTCGAAACGATGGCGCGGCCGCTCGCGGCCTTCCATGTCCTCGCCGGCGCGGAAGTCGCCGACCTCCTCGCAGGCGGTGAACATGAACTGCTGGTGCGTGCGCAGCTCGCGGGCCAGCTCCGGCACCTGCTCGATCAGGCGGCCGAGGTCGCCCGGTAGCGGGTTCTGCGCCAGCAGCTTGGTCAGGTTCTTCTCCACCTGGCCCAGCCAGTCGGCAGTGGCGCGCAGGCGGGTGAAGTGGGCGAAGTGGCCGATGGCCTTGTCCGGCAGGTGATGGCCTTCGTCGAACACGTAGAGGGTGTCGCGCGGGTCCGGCAGGATCGCGCCGCCGCCCAGGGCGAGGTCGGCCAGTACCAGGTCGTGGTTGGTGACGATCACGTCGACCTTGGTCATGCCTTCGCGCGCCTTGTAGAAGGCGCACTGCTGGAAATTCGGGCAATGGCGGTTGGTGCACTGGCTATGGTCGGTGGTGACCTGCGCCCAGTGCGCGTCCTCTATGGCTTCGGGCCAGGAGTCGCGGTCGCCGTCCCAGCGGTTGCCCGCCAGGCGTTCGATCATCTGGTTGAACAGCTTGGTGGAGGTCTCGTCCACGTCGATGCGGAAGCCCTCCTCCTCGAACAGCTGGGCGGTGGCGCTCTGCGCCTGGCCTTCCTGCAGCAGGTGGTCGAGCTTGGACAGGCACATGTAGCGCCCGCGCCCCTTGGCCAGGGCGAAGCTGAACGACAGGCCGGAATTGCGCAGCAGGTCGGGCAGGTCCTTGTGGACGATCTGCTCCTGCAGGGCGACGGTGGCGGTAGCGACCACCAGGCGCTTGCCGGCGGCCTTGGCGCAGGCGATGGCGGCGAGGCTATAGGCGACGGTCTTGCCGGTGCCGGTGCCGGCTTCCACGGCGACCACGGCGGCATCGCCCAGACGATGGCCTTCCTCGTCGCTGGCGATGGTCCCCAGGACCTTGGCGACTTCGGCAATCATCAGGCGTTGGCCGTAGCGCGGCTTGAGTTCCTTGGCCTCGAGGAAACGCGAGTAGGCGCCCTGGATCGTGGCCTTGAGTTCGGTGCTGAGCATGGACTTCCCGGGCCCCGGACACGCCCTGGCGGACATATCCGGATGCTGGATAAATTTTCAGTGGTTCGAATCGGCGGCTATGATAGCGCGCTTGACTTCAATCGCCAGCGGAGATCGTCCGAATGACACCCTTTGCCTTCGTCTATGCCCTGCACGTCCTGGCCGCCCTGGTCTGGGTCGGCGGCATGTTCTTCGCCTGGATGGTGCTGCGCCCGGCCGCCGTCGCCGCGCTGGAAGCCCCGCCCCGGCTGAAGCTGTGGCTGGAGGTGTTCCCGCGCTTCTTCCGCTGGGTGTGGGCGGCGGTGATCCTGCTGCCGGTAACCGGCGTGGGCATGCTGCACCTGAGCTTCAATGGCATGGCCGGCGCGCCGCGCTACGTACAGGTGATGATGGGCCTGTACGTGGCGATGCTCGCGCTGTTCCTGCGCATCCAGGCGCTGCAACTGCCGGAACTGCGCGCAGCGGTAGGCGCCGAGGACTGGCCGGCCGGCGGCGCCGCGCTGGGCAAGATCCGCAAGACCGTGGGCCTGAATCTGCTGATCGGCATGGCGCTGGTGGCTTTCGTCGCCGCCCGCCCGCACTGGTAAACAAAAAGGCCCGCCCGGTTGCCGGGCGGGCCTTCACTTCAAACGAGCCACCGGTTCAGAAGCGCTTCACGTCCAGGCGACCTTCGCTGCCTTTCACCCCTTCCGCACCGCCCTTGCCTTCCGCACCGGGCTTCTCGCCCGCCACCGAGTAGAACCAGCAGCCCTTCTCGCTGCTGCGCGCGCCAGCCTTGCCGGGCTTGCCGCCCGCCCCGCCAGCGCCGCCATCCAGGCGCACCTTCACCTTGTCGATGTCGAACTGCTCGGGCACTTCCAGACGCACCGCACCACCGGATGCGCCCGGCTGGCCATCGGCGCCGTTCTGGCCGTCGCCGGCGGATCTGCCGCTGCCCCACAGGCAACCGGAAGTCTGCGCGCTGCCACCGTCCAGGCCGTCATAGCCCGGCGCGCCGACACCGCCGCGAACGTCGATCAGCAGATTCTCCACCTGCACGTCCTGCAGCCGCAGCACCAGGTTGCGACCGCCGCTGGCGGGTTTCTCGAAGCTGCCGGAACTGCCCTGCGCGGCAATGACACTGCCGTCGGCCAGGCTGCCGTGCTGGACGTCGATGTGCAGCGCATCGCTGCCGGGGAACACGCCGATCCGCGCATTCTTCGCCAGGTCCAGCTCGCCGATTTTCAGTTCCTTGACCCGTGACGGAATCAGCAACGCGCCTTCGGGGCCGACGCTGATGCGATCCAGGCTCAGGCTGTCGCCCTTCACCGGCAGGCGCAGCACGGTATTGGCTTCTACCGAAACGGTACCGGCGGCCGAACAGGCCAGCGGTGCGAACAATGCCAGGCCCAGTAGCGACTTACGCATGGGTATCTCCTTCTACTTTTGCGGATGCCGCTTTCTCCACGGCCGACAGCGGCAGAGAGGCGAAATGGAAGACACCGAACAGCAGGATCTGCAGGCGATCCATGCCCGGATGCGGTCGGCCCTGCAGCCGTTTGCGCAGCGCCAGGACTTCGAGGATGTGGATCAGCAGGATCAGCGCGCCCGCCGCATTGAGCAGCAGGGCGAAAGGATGTGCAAAGGGTTGAATCAGGTTGGCCAGCACCGCCAGCCAGAACAACAGGGCAATCAGTTTGCCCAGCCCCAACAACGCTTTCATGAAGTGCCCCCGTGTTTTTCTTTGCCGGGGAACATACGCCTCTGCCCTGGCCTGTGCCAGTGGCAACCGGGAATGACAAAGGGGGCCACGAGGGCCCCCTTTGCACAGATCACCCCGGACTTACTGGCGGGTGATCTTGATTTCCACGCGACGGTTCTCGGCGCGGCCTTCCTTGGTCTTGTTGTCCGCAACCGGCTGGCTCTCGCCATAGCCGACGACCGACTTGATGCTGCTGGCAGGCACGCCAGAGTCGACCAGGTAGTTGGACACGGCGTTGGCGCGGCGCTCGGACAGTTTCTGGTTATAGGCGTCGGTACCGATGCTGTCGGTATGGCCGCCGATGTTCAGCTCGGTAGTCGCGGCCTCGCCTTTCAGGCGGGTAGCGATGGTGTCGAGCTTGTCCTTGTCCTGCGCATCGATCTTCGACGAGTCGAAGGCGAAGTGCAGGTCACGCACCACGATGGTCTCTTCCTTGGGCAGCGGAGCCGGTGCGGGCTCAGGAGCCGGCGCAGGCGGCGGAACCTCGGCCACTTGTTCTTCAGCCCCATGCACCCAGCAGTAGGACGCACCCAGCACGCCACCAATCAGGGCCCCCCAACCCGCCCAGGCGCTGCTCTCGATGGAACCCAGACCTGCGCCCCCGACACCGCCAACCACGGCGCAAGTCGGCCAGTCGGACTTCTGCAACCCTGCGCAACCGGTGAGCAACGTGCTTACCAGCAGCAGGGGTAAAGCGGTCCTTGTGATGCTCATAAAGTTATGTCTCCTCTAATGATCGGGTCTTGACCGACAATTACCGAGTAAAGACGTGACTGACAGAATGCGCCAGCACTAGGCCATATGGGCGTCACACGCTAGTCTTCGTTCATTATTTTTTGCCTTCGACGAGCCCCATGATTTCGACACGCACGCCGCAACAAGCCCTTGCCGCCCTGCTCGATCGCTACGCGCCACGGCGCCTTCTGCTGGTGGGCGCCAGCCAGATTCCGGCGGTGGATGCCTTTCTCGCGGCGCATCCGGATTGCGAACTATTTCACGCCGATGCCGGCGCGCTGCCAGCGGAGCTGGCCGGTCAACGCTACGACCTCGCCCTGCTCGCCGATTGCCTTGAGCACCTGCCACGCCGCGAAGCACAGCAACTGGTGGGCGGCATCCGCAACCTCAACAGCAGCCGCGTGGCGGCACTCGTCGACCTCGACGCGGCGCAGGCACAGGACGCGGATTTCTACGCCCTCGCCATGCAGGCCAGCGAGCGCTTCCAGCGTGACGAGCAGGTGATCACCCTGTTCACCTACGATCTGCACGAATACAAACAGGTCCCGGACTGGCTCAACGCGAAGTTCTGGGCCAACCCGGAAAACTTCGGCAAGTACTGGTGGTGACCATGACCGAACCGACCTGCCCCTGCGGCAGTGGCCGCCCATTGCCCGACTGCTGCGGGCGCTTCCATGCCGGCGTTGCGGCGCCCACCGCCGAGGCGCTGATGCGCTCGCGCTACAGCGCCTACGCGCTGGGCCTGGTTGATTACCTGCGCGACACGACGCTACCCGCCCAGCAGCAGGGCCTGGACCTGGACGCCATCCGAACCTGGAGCCTGGGCAGCACCTGGCTGGGCCTGGAGGTGGTGAGCCATGAAGTCCTCGGCGGCCAGCCGGAACATGCACGGGTGACCTTCATTGCGCGCTGGCACGATGCAGGCGGCGAACACAGCCACCGCGAGTGCTCGGGATTCGTCCAGCGCGACGGCCGCTGGTACTTCCTCGACCCGACCGTGCCGATGAAGCTGGGGCGCAACGACCCGTGCCCCTGCGGCGCCGGCGGCAAGCTGAAGAAATGCTGCGGGCCCTGGATCGAGTGAAGCGCGAACCCGCCCCACTTGGGGGCAACCGGTGTCTGGGCTAGAATCCGCGCTTTTTTCCGGGGCGGCGCTGATTCGCCGCACCGGCTACCCCTGCCGGACCTCGCCATGCTGCTGACCGTTCTCTACATCATCGCCATCACCGCCGAAGCCATGACCGGCGCGCTGTCCGCCGGTCGGCGGAGCATGGACCTGTTCGGCGTGGTGCTGGTGGCCTGCGTCACCGCCCTGGGCGGCGGCTCCGTGCGCGACATGCTGCTGGGCCATTACCCGCTGACCTGGGTGCGCCACCCGGAGTACCTGGCACTGACGGCCGGCGCCGCACTGTTCACCGTGTTCATCGCCCCGCTGATGCGCCACCTGCGCTCGATGTTCCTCGCGCTCGACGCCGTGGGCCTGGTGGCCTTCACCCTGATCGGTTGCCAGGTCAGCCTGGAGATGGGCCACAGCCTGCTGATCGCCGCCGTGAGCGGAGTCATCACCGGGGTGTTCGGCGGTATCCTGCGGGACATCTTCTGCAACGACGTGCCGCTGATCTTCCGCCGCGAGCTGTACGCCAGCGTGTCCTTCGCCAGCGCCTGGTGCTACCTGATCTGCCTGCAGATCGACCTGCCCAAGGAGCAGGCCATGCTGATCACCCTGTTCGCCGGCTTCCTGTTCCGCATGCTGGCGATCCGCTTCCGCTGGGAAATGCCCAAGTTCGTCTACAAGGACGACCCGCACCAGGGCGACTGATCAGTCCTGCAACCTGAGGTGGCTGGTGTCCGGCGCAGGCCCCGCAGGTTCGGGCTTGGCCTGGCCCATGTCGCTGCCCACCGGGGCGACGCTGAACTGGCTGAAATCCACGCGCGGCGCCCGGGCCTCGGGCTTCTCGTCCTGCAGGTCGGCGCCCACCGGAGCCAGGCCGAAATCCGGTGCATCCACATCGGCGAAAGCGGCCATGTACTCGTCACGCGGCGCGACCTTCAGACGCCCCTGCGCCCCAGCGGCAGACGCTACCGGCTGTACCGGTGCACTGACAGGCTCGGCGGGCGGCGGCGGAGCCAGCTCGATCTCCTCGATCTGCGCGTCCATGTCGACCACTTCGACGACAGCGCCAGCACGCTCGATCACACTGCGGTACTTTTCCGCAGCCTCGGCGTCGAGGTTGTTCTTGATCACCATGCGGCGACCGGAGAACAGCAGTTCGATGCGCTGGGCGTCGGCCTGGAACAACCTGGCCAGGTTGGCTTTCACCGTGTCGAGCTGAGCACCGGGAACGGTCTGTCCCGAGAAGGCAATTTCAAAGCGGCTCATCTTCACTCTCCTGTGTTAACCCGCCGGTTACATTCGGCCAGTATGGTGCAGCTTCTTTTAACGTAACAACAACTTGCGGCCGAGCAGGTGCTTGGTACACTGGGGCGTCTTGAGGGGTAGACATGAATTATCAGGCGCAAATGATAAGAATTCTCAGCCTGTGCTGGCTGTTCAGCCTTGTTTCGGGCTGCGGCTGGATGGCAGGCGATTTCGAGCAGCCCGACGTGAAGCTGCAGAAAGTGGACGTCGTGAAAGCTCGTTTGCTGGAGCAGGAATTCGTCCTGCATTTCCGCATCGACAACCCGAACGATTTCAGCCTTCCGGTCCGTGGCCTGGCCTACAAGGTCAAGCTGAACGATATCGACCTGGCCGAAGGCGAGTCGAATAACTGGTTCACAGTGCCGGCCAACGGCCACGAAACCTTCGAAGTACCGGTGACCACCAACCTCTGGCGGCACATGAAGTACATCGTCAAACTGCTGGAAGACCCGGACAAGCCGATCCGCTATCGCCTCGACGGTGAAGTGAAGACCGGCCTGCTCTTCGGACAGAGCGTGCACATCGCCCGCAATGGCGAGATAATTCCCGGCGATTTCATACCCGAGTGAGCGTCACCATGAGCCAGGAACCCCACGTACACGGCCCGAACTGCAACCACGACCACGATCATGACCACCACCATGATCATGGCCATGTGCACGGCCCGCACTGCAACCACAGCCACGAGCCGGTCCGAAACCCGCTCAAGGACGTGGGCCGCAACGACCCTTGCCCCTGCGGCAGCGGCAGCAAGTACAAGAAGTGCCACGGCGCCTGAACCAGGCCCCGAGCACTGCGAAGAAGGCCCGCCCAGCGCGGGCCTTCTGCTGTCCGGCCCCACTCTTCGTCGGCTGCTGAAAATCCCGCCGCGCGCGGCTTGCGCAGCTATCCTCGGCTCACTAACGTAGCGCCTTTTCCGCGACCCTCTTTGTGCAGGAGCACATCCCCATGGCCCCGCGCGCCTTCCGCCGGCTTCCCACCTTCGGCCTTGCCGCCATCCTCAGCGCCGCTGTCAGCCTCACCGGCTGCCAGGGCTGGCTCAACGACCGCTACTCCGACAGCCTGCCGCCCACCTATGGCGTGCAGCCGATCAAGGGCCTGGCGGACAACGTGTCGATCCGCCGGAACAGCCTGGGGATGCCGCTGATCGAGACCAGCACTTTCCACGACGCGCTGTTCACCCTGGGCTACGTGCATGCCAGCGACCGCCTCAGCCAGATGGTCGGCCTGCGCCTGATGGCCCAGGGTCGCCTGTCCGAGATGGTCGGCCCCGGCGCCCTGGAAACCGACCGCTTCATGCGCACGGTGAACCTGAAGAAAGCCGCCGATGCGCTCTATGCCGGTTCCTCGCCGCGTCTCAAACGCTTCTTCGAGACCTACGCTCGCGGCGTCAACGCCTACCTGTACCGCTACCGCGACAAATTGCCGATGGACCTGGCCGAATCCGGCTACCGTCCCGAGTACTGGAAAGCGGAAGACTCCGCACTGGTCTTCAGCCTGCTGAACTTCGGCCTGGCGGTGAACCTGCAGGAGGAGATCGCCTCCCTGGTGCTCGCACAGAAAGTCGGCGCCGACAAGCTGCCCTGGCTGACGCCGATCTACCCGGACGAGGCACTGCCTTTCGAGGAAGCCGAGAAGCTCAAGGGCCTGCGCCTGGATGGCAAAATCGCCGGCCTCGACGCCCTCGACCGCGCTGCCGGCCAGATCGCCGCGCTGCAGATGATGGGCGTCGCCGCTTCCAACAACTGGGCCATCGCCCCGCAGCGTACGCGCAGCGGCAAGAGCATCCTGGCCAACGACACCCACCTGCCGCTGTCCATGCCCTCGGTGTGGAACTACGTGCAGATCCGCTCGCCCAAGTACAACGCCGCAGGCGTCTCCATCGCCGGTGTGCCGGGCGTGGTCGCCGGCTTCAATGGCAAGCTGGCCTGGGGCATGACCATGGTCATGGGCGACAACCAGGACCTCTTCCTCGAACAGGTCAAGCGCCAGGGCAGCAAGCTCTACTACCTCGCCGACGGCCAGTGGAAGCCGGCCATCGAGCGCAACGAGACCTTCTTCATCAAGGGCCAGAGTCCGGTCCGCGAGGTCATCTACGAAACCCGCCACGGCCCGCTGCTCAACAGCGCGCTGGGCGAGCGCAAGCACGACCTGCAGCCGCTGCCGCTGTCCAGCGGCTACGGCATCGCCTACCAGAGCATCCAGGGCGAGACCGACCGCACCCTCGACGCCTTCTTCGACCTGTCCAGGGCGAAGAACGTCGAGCAGGCCTTCGACGCCACCCGCGATGTGCGTGCCATGGCGCTGAACATCGTATTCGCCGATGAGAAGCACATCGGCTGGCAGGTCACCGGACGCTTCCCCAACCGCAAGGAAGGCCGCGGCCTGCTGCCCTCCCCCGGCTGGGACGGCCGCTACGACTGGGACGGCTATGCCGACCCGATCCTGCACCCGTCCGACCAGGACCCGGCGCAGGGCTGGCTGGGCACCGCCAACCACCGCAGCGTGCAACCGGGCTACGGCGCGCAGCTGTCCAGTTCCTGGTACTACCCGGAGCGCTACGAACGCATCGCCCAGCTCGCCGGCGGCAGCAAGAGCCACGACTACCGCAGCATGATTGCCATGCAGTACGACCAGACCACGCCGTTCGCCGGCAAGCTGCAGTCGATGCTGGATGCGCCGGGCATGGCGCAGCCGCTGAAAAAGGCCATCGACGCCCTGCCCGCCGACCAGCGCGCCCGCGCCCGCGAAGCGCTGGACCGGATCATGGCGTTCGACGGCAAGCTTTCCGCCACCTCCGGCGACGCCGCACTGTACGAAGCCTTCCTGCAGCAAAGCACCCGGCAGATCTTCCTCGACGAACTGGGCCCGGAAGACAGCCCGTCGTGGAAGGCCTTCGTGGAGAACGCCGACCTCTCCTACTCGGCCCAGGCCGACCACCTGCTGGGCCGCGACGACAGCCCGTTCTGGGATGACACCCGCACCCCGCAGAAGGAAGACAAGCCGGCGATCCTCGCGCGCAGCCTGGCCGCCGCCACCGCCTTGTGCGAGCAGAAGCTGGGCAGCGACCGCCGCGCCTGGCAATGGGGCAAGCTGCACACCTACGAGTGGGTCAGCGACAGCACCAAGATGGCGCCCAACCTGAGCGCCGGCGACCGCGCCAGCCTCAGTGCGATCAAGGGCTACCTGGATCGCGGCCCCTACCCGGCCGGCGGCGACCACAGCACGCTGAACGTCTCGGCCTACCACTGGGGCCAGGACTTCGATACCTGGCTGATCCCGGCCATGCGCATCGTCGTCGACTTCGGCCAGAGCGAGCCGATGATCGGCCTCAACAGCAGCGGCCAGTCCGGCAACCCTGCCAGCCCGCACTACGCCGACGGCATCGACGCCTGGCTGAAGGGCAACTACATGAGTTTCCCCTTCCAGTCGCAGAACCTGGAGAAGGTCTACGGGGTGAAACGCCTGACACTGGTGCCACAGAAGTGATGATCTGAAAATTATTTCCGGGAGTCGGGAACTTGCTTCCCGCCCCGGGATCAGAATTGTCGACTTACTCCATGATCATATTCAGGCACCCTCTGGGTGCCTTTCTTTTTTCCGCTCCATTTCCGCTGCACCGCCCTTCTGCAACACCTCCCCTGCTGGCATTCCTCTGCATCCTTTTCTTCAGGAGCCATCGCCATGCCCGAATCCCTCATCGTCATCACCGGCGGCCCCGGCGCCGGCAAGAGCACGCTGCTCGACCATCTGCACCGGCATCACGGCCTGAACGTCGTCGAGGAAGGCGGCCGCGCCATCATCCGCGAGCAACTGGCTCGTGGCGGCGAGGCGCTGCCATGGGCAAACCGCGAGGCTTTCTGCCAGGCGATGTTCGACCACGCACTGGCCACCCGCGAGCGCGCGCTCGGGGCCGGCGGACTGTGGCTGTTCGATCGCGGTCTGCCAGATGTGCTGGGGTATGCGCGGCTTTGCGCCCTGCCGATTCCGGATGGACTGGAAGTCGCCGCGCAGGAACTGCGCTATGGGCAACCCGTGTTCCTGGCGCCCGCGTGGGAGGCTATCTACCGCAACGACGCCGAACGCCGGCAGGACTTCGCCGAGGCGCAACGAACAGCCGCGGTCATGGCCGAAGTCTATGAAGCATTGGGCTATCGGGTGCTGGAACTTCCCCTGTGCAGCCTGCAGGAACGTACAGAGTTCGTCCTGGCAAACTGCGACTTGTAGGAGCAAGCTCGCTCCTGCAGATTTCAGCGCAACAAAAAACCGGGCCAAGGCCCGGTTTTCATGAAGAACAGGGTGATCAGGCCTTCGGCAGGGTAACGCCGGTCTGGCCCTGATACTTGCCGCCGCGGTCGCGGTAGGACACTTCGCAGGCTTCGTCCGACTGCAGGAACAGCATCTGCGCCACGCCTTCGTGGGCGTAGATCTTCGCCGGCAGGTTGGTGGTGTTGGAGAACTCCAGGGTCACGTGCCCTTCCCACTCGGGTTCCAGCGGGGTCACGTTGACGATGATGCCGCAGCGTGCGTAGGTGCTCTTGCCCAGGCAGATGGTCAGCACGTCGCGCGGGATGCGGAAGTACTCGACGGTGCGGGCCAGGGCGAAGGAGTTCGGCGGGATGATGCAGACGTCGCTGTTGATGTCCACGAAGCTCTTCTCGTCGAAGTTCTTCGGGTCGACCACGGCCGAGTGGATGTTGGTGAACACCTTGAATTCGGCGGCGCAGCGCACGTCGTAGCCGTAGCTGGAAACACCGTAGGAAATCACCCGGCTGTCATCGGCACCACGAATCTGGCGCTCGACGAACGGCTCGATCATGCCGTGTTCCTGAGCCATGCGGCGAATCCACTTGTCCGATTTGATGCTCATGGCGGGTGTCCTGTGCGGCGGGTGAAAAAAGAAGGCGAATCTTACCGGCAGGCGCGCCGCCCGGCAAAGGGGCGCGCCCGGCGGCGTTGTCACAGATCAGTCGTCGCTGATGGAGATGTTCGGCATGTCCGGCGCGGCCTTCTCGCTCAGGGCGATACGGGCGCCGACGCAGCGGGCCATTTCCTGGTAGATCATCGCCAGCTGGCTTTCCGGGTCGGCAATCACGGTGGGTTTGCCGCCGTCGGCCTGCATGCGGATGGCCATGGACAGCGGCAGCGAGGCCAGCAGCTCCACGCCGTACTGCGCCGCCAGCTTCTCGCCGCCGCCTTCACCGAACAGGTGCTCGGCGTGACCGCACTTGGAGCAGATGTGCACGGCCATGTTCTCGACCACGCCCAGCACCGGGATGTTGACCTTGCGGAACATCTCCACGCCCTTCTTGGCGTCAAGCAGGGCCAGGTCCTGCGGAGTGGTGACGATCACCGAGCCGGCCACCGGGACCTTCTGCGCCAGGGTCAGCTGGATGTCGCCCGTACCCGGCGGCATGTCGATGACCAGGTAATCCAGGTCGTTCCAGGCGGTCTGGGTGATCAGTTGGATCAGCGCGCCGGAGACCATCGGGCCGCGCCAGACCACCGGGGTGTTGTCATCGGTGAGGAAGGCCATGGACATGACTTCCACACCGTGGGCTTCCAGCGGGATGAACCACTTCTGGTCGCGGATCTTCGGCCGGGTGCCTTCGGGGATACCGAACATGATGCCCTGGCTCGGGCCATAGATATCGGCGTCCAGGATGCCGACCTTGGCACCCTCGCGGGCCAGCGCCAGAGCAAGGTTGGCGGCGGTGGTGGACTTGCCCACGCCGCCCTTGCCGGAGGCCACGGCGATGATGTTCTTGACGTTGCTCATGCCCGGCACCTGGGCCTGGGCCTTGTGCGCGGCGATGTGGGTTTCCACCTTGACCTGCGCCGAGTCGACGCCGTCCAGCGCTTCCAGGGCCATCTGCACGGTCTGCGCCAAGCCGTTCTTGAACAGGCCCGCGGCGTAGCCCAGCTCCAGGGTCAGCGCGACGCGCCCGCCCTGGATATCCAGTTCGCGCAGGTAGCCGGCGTCCATCAGGTTCTGGCCGGTGTGGGGATCGTTGATCTGGCGGAGAAGGTTTTCCACCGTGGCTCGGTTGGCGGCGCCCATGGGTACTCCCGATGAAAGACTGAGCAGAATAGGCGGGCATATTACGCCTCTCGTGACGCCCTTGCTCGTGATCATCGGTCGCATGAACGGCCAAGGCTTACTCCCAGGCGGCACACGGGTGAAAAATCAGCCACGTCCCTATATAGTTGCCGACTTCCCTCGTTTTTCCGTCACGGCCGATCATCATGTCCGAAGCCCGCAAGATTCTCGTCACCAGCGCCCTGCCCTACGCCAACGGCTCGATCCACCTGGGTCACATGCTGGAGTACATCCAGACCGATATCTGGGTGCGCTTCCAGAAGATGCGTGGCAACCAGGCGGTGTACGTGTGCGCGGACGACGCCCACGGCTCGGCCATCATGCTGCGCGCCGAGCGCGAAGGCATCACCTCCGAGCAGCTGATCGACGGCGTGCGCGCCGAGCACATGGCCGACTTCGCCGACTTCATGGTCGACTTCGACAACTACCACTCGACCCACTCGGAAGAGAACCGCGAGCTGTCCTCGGCCATCTACCTGAAGCTGCGCGAAGCCGGCCACATCGCTACCCGCCCGGTGACCCAGTACTTCGACCCGGAAAAGCAGATGTTCCTGGCCGACCGCTTCATCAAGGGCACCTGCCCCAAGTGCGGCACCGCCGACCAGTACGGCGACAACTGCGAAGCCTGCGGCGCGACCTACTCGCCCACCGAGCTGAAAGACCCGAAATCGGCGATCTCCGGCGCCACTCCGGTGCTCAAGGAATCGCTGCATTACTTCTTCAAGTTGCCTGACTTCCAGCAAATGCTGCAGCAGTGGACCCGCAGCGGCACCTTGCAGGACTCGGTAGCCAACAAGCTCGCCGAGTGGCTGGATTCCGGCCTGCAGGAGTGGGACATCTCCCGCGATGCCCCCTACTTCGGCTTCGAGATTCCCGATGCGCCGGGCAAGTACTTCTACGTCTGGCTGGATGCGCCGATCGGCTACATGGCCAGCTTCAAGAACCTCTGCGCGCGCCGTCCGGGGCTGGACTTCGACGCCTACTGGCAGCAGGGTTCCGACGCCGAGCTGTACCACTTCATCGGCAAGGACATCGTCAATTTCCATGCACTGTTCTGGCCGGCCATGCTCGAAGGCGCCGGCTACCGCAAGCCCACCGCGCTGAACGTGCACGGCTACCTGACCGTCAACGGCCAGAAGATGTCCAAGTCGCGCGGCACCTTCGTCAAGGCGCGCACCTACCTGGACCACCTGGACCCGGAATACCTGCGCTACTACTACGCCTCCAAGCTGGGCCGCGGCGTCGACGACCTCGACCTGAACCTCGAGGACTTCGTGCAGAAGGTCAACTCCGACCTGGTCGGCAAGGTGGTCAACATCGCCAGCCGTTGCGCCGGTTTCATCCACAAGGGCAACAACGGCCTGCTGGTGGATGCCAACCCCGCACCGGAGCTGGTCGAGGCGTTCCGCAGCGCCGCACCGAGCATCGCCGCCGCCTACGAAGCCCGTGACTTCGGCCGCGCCATGCGCGAGATCATGGCCCTGGCCGACCAGGCCAACGCCTGGATCGCCGACAAGGCGCCGTGGGCCCTGAACAAGCAGGAAGGCAAGCAGGACGAGGTCCAGGCCATCTGCGCCCTGGGCGTGAACCTGTTCCGCCAGCTGGTGATCTTCCTCAAGCCCGTACTGCCGAAGCTGGCCGTTGCCGCCGAAGCCTTCCTCAACGTCGCCCCGCTGAAATGGGCCGACCACGAGCAGCTGCTGGCCAACCACCCGCTGAACCCGTTCAACCCGCTGATGACCCGTATCGAGCCCGCGAAAATCGAAGCCATGATCGAAGCCTCCAAGGAAGACCTCGCCGCCGCCAACCAGCCCAAGGGCAATGGCGAACTGACCAAGGACCCGCTGGCCGCGGAGATCAACTTCGACGCTTTCGCCGCCGTCGACCTGCGTATCGCGCTGATCGAGAAGTGCGAGTTCGTCGAGGGCGCCGACAAGCTGCTGCGCCTGTCCCTGGACATCGGCGACGAGAAGCGCAACGTGTTCTCCGGCATCAAGAGCGCCTACCCGGACCCGAGCAAGCTCGAAGGCCGCCTGACTCTTTACGTGGCCAACCTGGCGCCGCGCAAGATGAAGTTCGGCGTCTCCGAAGGCATGGTCCTGGCCGCCGGCCCCGGCGGTGAAGAGATCTACCTGCTGAGCCCTGACAGCGGCGCCAAGCCGGGTCAGCGCGTCAAGTAAGACGCCCCGTCACGGCAAGGAGGCCAACGATGAAACTGCACCACTGGGCAGCGCTCGTCCTGAGCGCCGCCCTCGCCGGCTGCGGCGCTCCCTCGGAACACGCCGCCGGGTCCGGCGCCGCTTTCCTGGGGGAAGCGGCGAAAGCCGGTTCCTTCCTCGCCTATGAACACCAGGTCGGCATCCGCCTGGCCAGCGAGCGCATCGACGCGCAACTGGCCGCCACCCGCGATGCCTGCACCCAGGACCGCTTCGGCTCCTGCGAGCTGATCGCCATCGAGCAGGGCGGCGACAGCCAGATGCGCAATGCGCACCTCGTCGTGCGCATCGTCCCCGAGGGCGTGGAGAAACTCGTCACCCTTGCAGCCGTTGGCGGGCAGCTGCAAAGCCGCCGCACCCAGGCCGAAGACCTCGCCCAGGCCGTCAGCGACAACCAGCAGCTGCGCGACCGTCTGGAGCGCGAGTACCAGACCCTGCAGGGCTTCCAGGGCCGCAAGGACATGAGCGTCAGTGACCTGCTGGCGCTGGCCAGGGCCACCGCCGAGGTCGAGCAGCAACTGCAGGCCGCTCGCCAGGACTCCGCCCAGCAGCAGCGGCGCATCTCCACCAACCTGCTGACCCTGGACTTCTCCAGCGAGTACCAGCCCACCGGCCGCTGGTCGCGCATCGGCAAGGCCTTCGGCAACTCGCTCGACGAACTCACCGACGGCACCGTCAACGCCATCCAGGTGGCCGCCTTCGGCTTGCCGCTGCTGGTCGTGCTGCTCATCGCCGGCCTGATCCTGCGCTGGCTGTGGCGAAAACTCGGAACCCGACGCGTCACGAACCTAGCATGAAGAAATCCAATCTCGTCTTCACCACCCTGCTCACCGGCGGGGTGCTCTACGGCGTGCTGCACCACAACCCGGTGTACCGCGACCTCTACGCCAACCGCGAAGACTGCCTGAAGGACTGGGGCAATACGCCCAATGCCTGCGAGCCGGAATCCACCACCAGCACCAGCGGTGGCGGCGGTTACGCCGGCAGTTCCGGGCGCTATCGCGGGCCGAGCTACGAGGACGGTTCGCGGCCCATGACCGCGCAGAACTACCAGGTGCAGTCGCGCCAGTTGGTCACCCGCGGCGGCTTCGGCCACTCCGGCGCGCGCTTCTCCGGGGGCGGCTGATGCGTCGCCTGGCCATGACCCCGCGCCCCGACTGGCGCGAGCGCTGCGAGGCGGTCGGCTTCACCTTCCACAGCATCGACGGGCGTTACTGGGACGAATCGGCGGCCTACGAATTCAGCCTCGAACAGATCGAGACGCTGGAGGCCGCCAGCGAAGACCTGCACCAGCGCTACCTCGAATGCGTGGAGTGGGTGATCCGCACCGGCCACTTCGAGCCCTTCCAGTTGCCGCCGGGCGCCCGCGAGGAAATCATCCGTTCCTGGCAGCGCCAGGACCCGAGCCTCTACGGCCGCTTCGACTTCGCCTGGAACGGCGAAGGCCCGCCGAAGATGCTCGAGTACAACGCCGACACCCCCACCGGCCTGCTGGAGGCCAGCGTGGTGCAGTGGCAATGGCTAGAGGACGTGAACCCGGCCGCCGACCAGTTCAACTCGCTGCACGAGAAGCTGATCGCGCGCTGGAAGGCCATAGCCCCGGACGGCCTGCTGCACTTCACCGCCATCGACGGCCACGAGGAAGACACCGGCAACGCCCTCTACCTGCTCGATACTGCACATCAGGCCGGGCTGCCCACGCGTTATCTACCGGTCGAATTCATTGGCCATCACGCCGGGCGCGGCACCTTCATCGACCAGTACGAGCAGGACATCCACCACTGCTTCAAGCTCTACCCCTGGGAATGGCTGCTGCAGGACAGCTTTGCCGAGCATCTGGAGCGCAGTGCCATCCGCTTCCTGGAGCCGGCGTGGAAGCTGCTGATGTCGAGCAAGGCCATGCTGCCGATCCTCTGGAAGCTCAACCCGGACCACCCCAACCTGCTGCCGGCCAGCTACCGCCAGGACATCCCCGGTGCCTACGTGCGCAAGCCGCTGTACTCCCGCGAGGGCGAGAACATCCGCATCGTCGCCGGCGAGCTGCAACTGGAAAGCGACGGCCCCCACGCCGACGCGCCCTGCATCTACCAGGGCTACGCACCACTGGCCAACCACGACGGCAACCATGCCGTGCTCGGCTGCTGGGTGATCGACGGCCAGGCCGCCGGCCTGGGCATCCGCGAGGACGCCAGCGCCATCACCCGCGACAGCAGCCGCTTCGTCCCCCACTATTTCGTCTGAAGGATCCGCCATGAACCTGCTGCAGACCCTGCCCAATTTCCTCGCCTACTTCGCCTCGGCCATCGGCCTGTTCGGCCTGTTCACCCGTCTCTACATCCGCCTGACGCCCTACGCGGAAATCCAGCTGATCCGCCAGGGCAACCTCAGCGCCGCCTTGGCGCTGGTCGGCACCCTGCTGGGCTTCGCCCTGCCGCTGGCCAGTGCCATCGCCCACAGCGTCAGTCTGGTCGACATGCTGATCTGGGGTGTGATCGCCATGCTGGTGCAGATGCTGGTGTTCCTGGGCCTTTCGCGCCTGGTGCCGGAGCTCAAGAGCGGTATCGAAAGCAACACCCTGGCCCACGGCGTATTCCTGGGCGGCGCCTCGCTGTGCGTGGGGCTGCTCAACGCCGCCTGCATGACTTACTGAGGGGCTTGCTCGCACTCCACATCCGCCGCTCCCAGATGTTCGAAGCCTTCCAGATACAGGCACGACGCATCCTCGGCGCAACCCTGCAGCGAGGCGTTGCTCAGGTTGGCCCGGGAAGTGGGATCGTCCAGGTTCACGTCCGGGAAAATATCGGTCACTTCCTCGGCGGACATGATCCTGTCGAAGGTGACGTTGACCGATTGCAGGCGGCCGAACTCCCAGTCCAGGTCCACCGCCGAAATGCGCTGATCGATCTGGCGCACCAGCGCTTCCGGTAGCTGAGGGCCGGCGTAGCTGAGATCCGTAGGGTGGCAGGCGTCACCCCAGTTGCTCAGCTTCCCGCTGGCGGCGCAGCTGAACTGCGCATCGGCGTGCCCCGTGCGTTGCTCCAGCAGGCAGGCGAAGTCGGCGACATTCATCCGCGGCCAACTGACCAGGTCAGCCGTGGTAAAGGGCGCCGCCGAGGCCAGGGCACTGGAGAACAGCAGGCAGAGGGCGGTGAAACGTCGGAGCATGGGCAGGTCCATGGGAGAAACCGAGCAGGAGGCAGCCGCCGATATTCCTCCCGCCATGCCTGGCACCGCAACTGATTTACAGCACAGGACAATTGTACCTGAGCAGCAATGCGCATAACCTATGCGCATCTACCGTGGAGGTGCCCATGCACACGACCTACGACCCCCACGCGCCGAAGAAAGCCACCAACCTGAGCCTCAACAGCGACCTGTTGAAACAGGCCCGAGAACTGGACGTGAACCTTTCGGCGGTGCTGGAGGAGGCGCTGGCCGATGTGGTCAAGGAGCGCCTGGGCCAGCGCTGGCTGGAGCAGAACCGCGAAGCCATCGAAACCTACAACCAGCATGTCGAGGCAGCCGGCGTGTTCAGCGACGGATTGCGGAGCTTCTGATGAAGCAGTTCGACCTGTACCGCAACGCCAACCCGCGCACCCGCGAGGCGATCCCGCTGCTGCTGGACGTCCAGAGCGACCTGCTGGGCTCGCTGAACACGCGCATGGTGATCCCGCTCAGCCGCGCCAAGGGCCTGGCCGGGATCAACCGGTTGATGCCGGAAGTACGCGTCGGCGACGAGACGCTCCTGATGCTGACCCCGCAGATGGCCGGCATCGCCCGCCGCGAACTGGGCGAGCCGGTGGGTAGCCTAGCGCACCTGCGCCTGGAGATCATCGCCGCCATCGACCTGTTGATCAGCGGAATCTGAGCATGAACACCCCACGCCTGTGCCCGGGTCGCCAGCCATGACCGAACTCGCCCTGATCCTGGTCAGCGCCATCCTGGTCAACAACTTCGTGCTGGTGCAGTTTCTTGGCATCTGCCCGTTCATGGGCGTGTCGCGCAAGATCGAGACGGCGCTCGCGCTGGCCCTGGCGACCACCTTCGTGCTCACCCTCGCCTCGGCGTCGAGCTACATCCTGCAACGCTACGTGTTGCAACCGCTGGACCTGGAGTACCTGCGTACCATCGGTTTCATCCTGGTGATAGCCATGGTGGTGCAGTTCACCGAACTGCTGGTGAACAGGACCAGCCCGCTGTTGGCCCGTACGCTGGGCATCTTCCTGCCGCTGATCACCACCAATTGCATCGTGCTCGGCGTGGCGCTGCTCAATGCGCGCAAGGCCGAGTTCGGCTTCCTGCAATCGACCTTGCAGGGTTTCGGCGCCGGGCTGGGCTTCACCCTGGTGCTTGTGCTGTTCGCCGCCCTGCGTGAGCGCATCGCCATCGCCGACGTGCCCAAGCCGTTCAAGGGTGCGGCCATCGGCATGATCACCGCCGGGCTGATGTCCCTGGCCTTCATGGGCTTCAGCGGGTTGCTCAAGCCATGATCGCGGCGCTGCTGATCATCCTGGCGTGCCTCGCCGGCGCCGTGGCGCTTCGCGTGGCTGCGGCACGAGTGAAAGCCGCCGACGAATCCATTGCCGGGCAGATCAACGACCTGCTGCCGCAGACCCAGTGCGGGCAGTGCGGCTACGCAGGTTGCAAGCCCTACGCCCAGGCCATCGCCGAGGGCGATGTGATCAACAAGTGCCCGCCCGGCGGTGCCGCGACCATCGCCGCCCTCGCCGAGCTGCTGGGCGTCGAGCCCCTGCCGCTGGACGCCGCCGAAGAGACGCCACTGCGCGTGGCCTACATCCGCGAGGCGGAGTGCATCGGCTGCACCAAGTGCATCCGCGCCTGCCCGGTGGACGCCATCGTCGGCGCGGCCAAGCTGATGCACACGGTGATAGCCGACGAATGCACCGGCTGCGACCTGTGCCTGGAACCCTGCCCGGTGGACTGCATCGAGATGCGCGACCCGCCGCTGCGAGTCGTCGACTGGAAATGGCCGCTGCCCCAGGGCCGGCTGATCCAGACCGACCGGGAGCAAGCGGCATGAACGCTCAGGTCTGGAGCTTCCCCGGTGGCCTGACGTTACCGGCCAACAAGCGGCAGTCCACTGCCACAGCAATCCAGCAGCCGCCGCTACCGCGCCGCCTGGTACTGCCGCTGCAGCAACATATCGGCGAACCCGCCGTGCCAAGCGTCGAAGTGGGCCAGCGCGTACTCAAGGGCCAACTGATCGCCGAGGCTGGCAGCGCCATCAGCGCCGCGCTGCATGCGCCGACGTCCGGCACTGTGGTCGAGATCAGCGAACGACCCTATCCACACAGCTCCGGCCTTTCCGCGCCCGCCATCGTCATCGACAGCGATGGCGCGGAGGAATGGACGACGCTGGAGCCCGCACCCGCGTATGCGTCCCTCTCCGGACTCGAACTGCTGCAGCGCATTCGCCGGGCGGGCATTGCCGGCCTCGGCGGCGCCGGCTTCCCCACTGCCGCCAAGCTGGCCTCCCGCGCCCAGGACGACCTGCACACCCTGATCATCAACGGCGCCGAGTGCGAGCCGTACATCAGCGCCGACGACCTGCTGATGCGCGAGCGCGCCGCGGAACTGGTGGAAGGCATCGAGGTGCTGATGCACATCCTCCAGCCGCAGCAGGTACTGCTCGGCATCGAGGACGACAAGCCCGAAGCGATAGCTGCCGTGCAGGCCGCCATCGGCGAGCGGCCGATCCACCTGCAACCGATCCCGGCCCGATACCCATCCGGCGGCGAGCGCCAGCTGATCCAGGTTCTCACCGGCCGCGAAGTGCCCTCCGGCGGGCTGCCGGCGGATATCGGCATGCTCTGCGTGAACGTCGGCACCGCCGTCGCCGTGGCCGACGCCGTGCTGCGCGGGCGGCCGCTGATCTCCCGCATCACCACCCTGACCGGCGCCGCACTGGCGCGCCCGTGCAACGTCGAAGCGCTGATCGGTACGCCCGTCGGCGAGTTGCTGGACTTCGCCGGCCTCGACCGTGCCAAGCTGGACCGCCTGCTCCTCGGCGGCCCGCTGATGGGCGACAGCCTGCCGTCGCTGGACGTGCCGCTGATCAAGACCGCCAACTGCCTGCTGGCCGCCACCCGCGAGGAACTTCCGCCACCGCAGCCGGAGATGCCCTGCATCCGCTGTGGCGACTGCGCTCAGGTCTGTCCCGCCAGCCTGCTGCCGCAGCAGCTGTATTTCTTCGCCGAAGACCACGCCCAGTTGATGGCGCACAACCTGTTCGACTGCATCGAGTGCGGCGCCTGCGCCTACGTCTGCCCGTCGAGCATTGCGCTGGTGCAGTACTACCGCGCGTCCAAGGCCGATATCCGCGAGCTGGAACAACGCCAGCTGAAGGCCGAGCAGTGGCGTCTGCGCTTCGAGCACCGCCAGGAGCGTCTGCGCCGGGAAGAAGAACAACGCTCCGCAGACCGCCTGGCCCGCCAGGAGCGTGCGGCACGCGTGCAGGAAGACCAGCCCGAAGCCGAAACGTCCTCCGCGCCAGCCGCGCAGTCGGTGATCGAACGGGTCAAGGCCGAGAAATCCGTGGGCAATGCGCCCGACCAGCTCAAGCGGCTGAAGATCGAAGCGAGCATGGCGCAGGTCGCACTGAAGAAAGCCGAGAAGCAACTGGCCGCCCACGACACCGAGCAACTGCGCAGCCAGGTCGCCGAACTGCGCATCGCCGCCGAAGAGGCAAAAGCCGCGCTGGCGACTGCCGAAATGCAAAGTGACAGCACGGGGCCGGCCCCCACTGCCGCTTCCGCCACGGGCGAAGCGGCGCTGAAAAAAGCCAGGATCGAGGCTGCGATGGCCCGGGCGCAGCTGAAGAAGTCCGAGAAGGCCTTCGGCGAATCGCCCAGCGACGAGCAGCGCGCCACCCTCGACGCCTTGCGCGCGAACGTCGAACGCATCGAGCGTCAACTCAACGAATTGCAGGGAACCACCATGCCCACCGAACCGCAAGCCGAGCAGCCCGCCGACGGCATTCTCGCCCTGCGCCGGGCCAAGCTGAACTACATCACCCAGCGCGATGCCCTGCGCGCCGCCGAGCGCGAAGGTGCCTCCGCCGAAGCGCTGGAAGCGATCCGCCAGACGCTCAGCACCGCAGAAGCAGCCCTGCACGCTGCCGAGGACGCCAGCGGCAAGGCGCCGCCAGACCTCGTGCGAACCGACAAGCGCCCGATCACCGATGCCCTGCGCGCCGCCAAGACCGAACTGGCCTACGCCCGCGCCGACCTGAAGAAGCTCGAACGCGAAGGCGCTGGCGAGCTGGCACTGGCCACGGCCCGCGAGCGCCTGCAGGCGGCGGAATGTGCCGTTGCCGATGCCAGTGGTGAGGCTCCTTGATGAGGCTGCCACGCATCAGCTCGCCCCACGCCACCGGCACGAACCGCACGCAGAGAGTCATGCTGACCCTGCTGGCTGCCTGCGCACCGGGCGCGCTGGTGCTGATCGGCCTGTACGGCGTCGGCACGCTGTTCAACCTGCTCTGGTGCAGCCTGCTCGCCCTCTCCACCGAAGCGCTGATGCTCAAGCTGCGCGACCGCCCGGTGACGTTGTTCCTCAAGGACGGCAGTGCCCTGGTCACCGCCGTTCTGCTCGCCCTCGCCCTGCCGCCTTACTCGCCCTGGTGGTTGAGCGCAGTCGCCACGGTATTCGCGCTGATCTTCGGCAAACACCTGTATGGCGGCCTCGGACAGAACCCGTTCAACCCGGCGATGGTCGGCTACGCGGTGGTGCTGGTGTCCTTCCCGCAGCTGATGAGTCAGTGGCCGGCACCGGACAGTGCGCTGGGGCTCGGCGAAGGCCTGCGGCAGATAGCCGGTTTCGCCAGCCAGGGGCCGGACGCCTGGGTTGGCGCCACAGCACTGGACGTGGTGCGCAACAACCACAGCCTGACCATGGAAGAACTGCTGGCGCAATCGCCGGCTTTCGGCAGCGTCGGTGGACGCGGTGTGGAACTGGTCAACCTGGCCTTCCTCGCCGGCGGGCTGTTCCTGCTCTGGCGCAAGCTGTTCACCTGGCACGCGCCGGTGGGCATGCTCGGCGGGCTGTTCGTCATGAGCCTGCTGTTCTGGAACGGCTCCGGCTCCGACTCCCACGGCTCACCGCTGCTGCACCTGTTCAGCGGCGCGACCATGCTCGGCGCCTTCTTCATCGTCACCGACCCGGTCTCCGGCGCCACCAGCAACCGCGGCCGGCTGCTGTTCGGCTTCGGGGTCGGCGTGCTCACCTACGTGATCCGCGCCTGGGGCGGCTACCCCGACGGACTGGCCTTCGCCGTGCTGCTGATGAATCTCGCCGCACCGACCCTCGACTACTTCACCCGCCCGCGCACCTACGGGCACAAGAAGCCCGAGCGCGGCTTCAAGGCGGGTGATCGATGAACCGCGAGTTGCTCAAGAGCATCCTGGCGCTGGGCATGGTCGCGCTGATCGCCACTGGCGTGGTGGCGACCGTTCACCAATTCACCGCTCAGCGTATCGACACCGCCCAGCGCGAATTCCGTGGCCGCGCAGTGCTGGAACTGCTACCCGGGGGCAGCTACGACAACCATCCGCTGGAAAGCGAAGTCAGCACCTTCGATCCCAAGCTGCTGGGCCGCGACGAGCCGGCGCCCGCCTATATCGCACGCCTCCAGGGGCAACCCACCGCGGTCGTGCTCCAGCCCGTGGCGCGGGATGGTTACGGCGGCTCGATCCAGTTGCTGGTGGGCGTAACCGTACAGGGCCGTCTGCTCGGCGTGCGGGTCGTGGCCCATCACGAAACACCGGGCCAAGGCGACCGTATCGAACTGGGCAAGAGCGACTGGCTGCACGGCTTCGACGGCCGCTCGCTGAACGACCCGGCCGACGCCGGCTGGAAGGTGAAGAAGGACGGCGGCCAGTTCGACCAGTTTGCTGGCGCCACCGTGACCCCGCGCGCAGTGGTCAAGGCCACGCACCTGGCGCTGCAGTACTTCGATGCGCACAAGTCGGAGCTGCTCGCCCCCGCCGCCTCGGGAGAAAAGCATGAATAATCCCGGCTACCGCGAAATCGCTCTGCAAGGCCTTTGGAAGAACAACCCAGGCCTGGTGCAACTGCTCGGCCTGTGCCCGCTGCTGGGCACCAGCAGCTCCATGGTCAATGCCCTCGGCCTGGGGCTGGCGACGATCTTCGTGCTGGTCTGCTCCAGCGTCAGCGTGTCGCTGATCCGCAGGACGCTGAGCGAGGCCGTGCGCCTGCCGGCCTTCCTGCTGGTCATTGCCACCCTGACCACCTGCGTCGAGCTGCTGATGCAGGCGTGGCGCTATGAGCTGTACCAAGTGCTGGGCATCTTCGTGCCACTGATCACCATCAACTGTGTGATCCTCGGCCGTGCTCAGTCCTTCGCCTCGACCAACAACGTGGTGCGCTCGGCCTTCGACGGACTGATGATGGGGCTGGGCTTCGCCCTCGTCCTGCTGGCCATCGGCACGCTGCGCGAACTGCTCGGCCACGGCACGCTGTTCGCCGGTATGGACCTGCTGTTCGGCCCAAGCGCCGCCGAGTGGAAGCTACAGATCCCTGGCTACCAGGGGCTGCTGCTGGCCGTACTGCCGCCCGGCGCCTTCCTGGTGCTGGGCCTGCTGATTGCCCTGAAAAACCGAATCGATGAAAGCCTGGCGGACCGCGCCAAGGCGCCAACGGGGGACGAACCCGCGACCCAGCGCCAACGCGTCCGCGTGACCGGAGTGATCGAATGAATGCCGCCAAGCGCGCGGAGATTTTCCGCCGACTCAAGGAAGACAATCCCAACCCCGAAACCGAGCTGGCCTACAGCACGCCCTTCGAGTTGCTCATTGCCGTGCTGCTCTCCGCCCAGGCCACCGACGTCGGAGTGAACAAGGCCACCGCCAAGCTCTATCCGGTGGCCAATACCCCGGAGGCGATCTACGCCCTCGGTGTGGAAGGCCTGTCCGAGTACATCAAGACCATCGGCCTGTACAACAGCAAGGCGAAAAACACCATCGAGACCTGCCGCATCCTCATCGAGAAGCACGGCGGCCAGGTACCGGAAAACCGCGAAGATCTCGAGGCGCTGCCGGGCGTGGGCCGCAAGACCGCCAACGTGGTCCTCAACACGGCTTTCCGACAGCCGGCGATGGCAGTGGATACGCACATCTTCCGCGTCTCCAACCGCACCAACATCGCGCCGGGGCGCAACGTGCTGGAGGTGGAGCGCAAGCTGCTCAAGTTCGTGCCCAAGGAATACCTGCTGGATGCGCACCATTGGCTGATCCTGCATGGGCGCTACGTCTGCAAGGCGCGCAAGCCGCAGTGCGGTAGCTGCCGAATCGAGGACTTGTGCGAGTTCAAGCACAAGACTTCGGACGATTGAGCGTTATGGGAAAATTCCTTCAGGCCGATTGAAAAAATCTTTTTTACCGCTTGGCCCTTTGTCGTTATAAGGGGCGCCAACACACCCCGTGTTGTGGAGTGCACCGAATGGCAAACGACAAAGAAGACCTCGAACTCGAGGACGATGTCAGCACAGACGACAGCGATGACGGCGCAGAGGCCACGGCAGAGGTCGCCAAGACCAACCTGACCAAGCGCCGCATCATCGACAATTACCTGGAAGAGCGTCGCCTGCAGCGCCAACTGTCCGACTACGATTTCGATCTGTAAGCCTTCTCCTGAACGAAGTACCGCATGAAAAAGCCCCGCATCCTGGCGGGGCTTTTGTTTTCTGCTCGTTGGGCGAGCTCGCTTCCGGATAGCTTTGCGTCAGAGGGACTGCCCTCTCCCTATCCCTGAAGGGAGAGGGCGCTGTCCGCGCCAGCTGACGCATTGGTTTCCGCCGGTGCCGAACCAGTCCCCTCTCCCTTCGGAGCGGGGCGCGTAGCCAGGGTCAGGGAGAGGGAAATCCCTGGCACAAGGTTCCAGGGACAGACACACCCTACAGAATCACACCGCGACGCTCGCGCGCTGCACCACGCGGTAGCACGGTTCGTAGGCCGCACCACCCGGCAGCTTCATGCGGTGCTGTTCGACGAAGGCCTGCAGCAGGGCATCCAGGGGTTCCATGATGGCGGCGTCGCCGTTGATCTCATAGGGGCCGTACGCCTCGATCATGCGGATGCCATGTTCCTTCACGTTGCCGGCGACAATGCCGGAGAAGGCCCGGCGCAGGTTCGCCGCCAGCTCGTGGGGCGGCACGTCGCGGCCCAGGTCCAGGCTTGCCATGTTCTCGTGGGTCGGTTCGAACGGGCGCTGGAAGCCTTCGTCGATCTTCAGCAGCCAGTTGAAGTGGTAGGCATCGTTGCGCTCGCGGCGGAACTGCTTGACCCGCTTTAGGCCGGTGCTCATTTCCCGCGCCACTTCCGCCGGGTCGTCGATGATGATGCGGTAGCGTTTCTGCGCCGCCTCGCCCAGGGTCGCGCCGACGAAGGCATGCAGCTGTTCGATGTAGGCCGCCGCGCTGCGCGGGCCGGTGAGCACCAGGGGGAACGGCATGTCCTGGTTCTCCGGATGCATGAGGATGCCCAGCAGGTAGAGGAATTCCTCCGCCGTGCCCACGCCGCCGGGGAATACGATGATGCCATGGCCGACGCGGACGAAGGCCTCCAGGCGCTTCTCGATGTCCGGTAGGATCACCAGTTCGTTGACGATGGGGTTCGGCGCCTCGGCGGCGATGATCCCCGGCTCGGTCAGCCCCAGGTAGCGGCCGTCGGTGATGCGCTGCTTGGCATGGCCGATGGTGGCGCCCTTCATCGGGCCCTTCATCACGCCCGGGCCGCAGCCGGTGCAGACATCGAGGCTGCGCAGGCCCAGCTCATGGCCCACCTTCTTGGTGTACTTGTACTCGTTGGTGCTGATGGAGTGGCCGCCCCAGCACACGACGATCTTCGGCTCCACGCCGGCGTGCAGGGCGCGCGCGTTGCGCAGCAGGTGGAAGACGTAGTCGGTGATGCCGGCCGAGCTGTCGAGGCCGAAGCGTCGGCTGTTCAGCGCGTTCTGGGTGTAGACGATGTCGCGCAGGGCGCTGAACAGCATTTCGCGGGTACTGGCGATCATCTCGCCATCGACGAAGGCGTCGGCCGGCGCGTTGAACAGTTCCAGGCGCACGCCGCGGTCCTGCTGGTGGATTTCCAGCTCGAAGTCGCGGTAGGCATCGAGGATGTGCTTGGCGTTGTCGATCTGCGTGCCGGTGTTGAGGATTGCCAGGGCACACTGGCGGAAGAGTTTGTAGGTACTGCCAGAGCCCGCTTCGCTGAGCTGGTGGACTTCACGTTGGGAGAGGGTTTCGAGGCTGCCCTTGGGGCTGACCGAGGCGTTGTTAACCGGTCTTGGGGACATGCTGTATTCCTTGACGATGGAAGCCGGGCGCCAAAGCGCGGGGCCTTCCGATAAATCGATGCGGCCGTCCGTTCGGCCGTCACTGCCGAGGGCGTCGCGGCGGGGATTCTCCGGCCCGCAGCGCGCTCCTTCTGACTGTGACAAGCGAATGGCGGAAACTGCTTCCGCAATCGACGCGTCCGACGTCGATGCCTCTTGAGTATGAACGCTGTGGTGACTTTCTGATGACAGCCAGAAAGAAAAACCCCGCCAGGGTGGCGGGGTTTCTCGTCAGGAGGTCTGCGTGAAGATGCAGGATCAATCCTTGCGTTGCGGGCTCAGCAGCTCGATCTTGTAGCCGTCCGGGTCCTCGACGAAGGCCAGGATGCTGGTGCCGTGCTTCATGGGGCCCGGCTCGCGGGTGATCTTGCCACCACGGGAGCGGATGTCTTCGCAGGCCTTGTAGACGTCGGCGACTTCCAGGGCGATGTGGCCATAGCCGGTGCCCAGCTCGTACTTGTCCACACCCCAGTTGTAGGTCAGCTCGATGACGCTGTTGTCGTCCTCGTTGCCGTAGCCGACGAAGGCCAGGGTGAACTGGCCGTCCGGGTAATCCTTGCGGCGCAGCAGGGTCATGCCCAGGACTTCGGTGTAGAAGGCGATGGATTTGTCCATGTCGCCGACGCGCAGCATGGTGTGCAGCAGTCTCATCGGTTCTTTCCTCATCAGGTGCCCGGATAGCGGGCTTATAAACACAAACCCCGGCTCGTGGCCGGGGTTTGCTTGTCACGAGAGACGCAAGCTTATCAGAACAGCTTGCGGCCCTTGTTCGCGGCGATACGCATGCGCAGCGCGTTGAGCTTGATGAAGCCCGCGGCATCGGCCTGGTTGTAGGCGCCGCCGTCTTCCTCGAAGGTCGCGATGTTGGCATCGAACAGCGAGTCGTCGGACTTGCGGCCGACCACGATGACGTTGCCCTTGTACAGCTTCAGGCGCACGACGCCGTTCACGTGTTCCTGGGAGGCATCGATCATCTGCTGGAGCATCTCGCGCTCCGGGCTCCACCAGTAGCCGGTGTAGATCAGCTTGGCGTAGCGCGGCATCAGCTCGTCCTTCAGGTGAGCGACTTCGCGGTCCAGGGTGATCGACTCGATGGCACGGTGCGCCTTGAGCATGATGGTGCCGCCGGGGGTCTCGTAGCAGCCGCGGGACTTCATGCCGACGTAACGGTTCTCGACGATGTCCAGGCGGCCGATGCCGTTGGCGCCGCCGATGCGGTTCAGCTCGGTCAGGACCTGCGCCGGGCTCATGTCCTTGCCGTCGATGGCAACGATGTCGCCCTTGCGGTAGGTCAGCTCGATGTAGGTGGCGGTATCAGGGGCCTTCTCCGGGGAGACGGTCCACTTCCACATGTCTTCTTCGTGCTCGGTCCAGGTGTCTTCCAGCACGCCGCCTTCATAGGAGATGTGCAGCAGGTTGGCATCCATGGAGTACGGCGATTTCTTCTTGCCGTGGCGCTCGATCGGGATGTTGTGGGCTTCGGCGTAGTCCATCAGCTTCTCGCGGGACAGCAGGTCCCACTCGCGCCAGGGAGCGATCACCTTCACGCCCGGCTTGAGCGCATAGGCACCCAGTTCGAAGCGCACCTGGTCGTTGCCCTTGCCGGTGGCGCCGTGGGAGATGGCGTCAGCGCCGGTGGCGTTGGCGATCTCGATCAGGCGCTTGGCGATCAGCGGACGTGCGATGGAAGTACCCAGCAGGTACTCGCCCTCGTAGACGGTATTGGCACGGAACATCGGGTAGACGAAGTCACGGACGAACTCTTCTCGCAGGTCCTCGATGAAGACCTCTTTCACGCCCATCTGCTTGGCCTTGGCGCGGGCCGGCTCGACCTCCTCGCCCTGACCGAGGTCGGCGGTGAAGGTCACCACTTCACAGTTATAGGTATCCTGCAGCCACTTCAGAATCACGGAGGTGTCCAGGCCACCGGAATACGCCAGGACTACCTTCTTCACGTCCGCCATGCCACTCAACTCCACGGGGGTTGTCACGAAAGGGACCGATTCTACTGTCCGCTCGGAATAATTTACAGAGGGGCGACAGCTTTTGACGACAAAGCGACAAATACTATCGTCGGTGCGACCCGGCGCCGCAGCTCAGCCCTTGGGTGCAGCGGGCGGGGTAGCAGGTGGGTTGGCGGCATTGGCGGCTGGCGCTGCGGGGGCGCCCTGAGCCGGCGCGCTGGCGGCGTTGGGCGCCGGAGCGGAGGCGGCTGGCGGAGCTTCGGCGGGAGCCTGCTCGACGACCGCCTCGCGGGACAGGTTCACCGTCACGCGGCGGTTCTTCGCACGGTTGGCGGCGGAATTGTTTTTCACCAGCGGGTAGCGCTCGCCATAGAAGCGCACGGTGATCTGCGATTCCGCCACGCCGTTGGCCTTGAGGTACTCCATCACGGCGACGGCGCGCCGGCGCGAGGCCTCACGGTTGGCCAGGCGGTTGCCGCTGTTGTCGGAGTGGCCATCCAGTTCGATGCGGTTCACCGTAGGATCGGCCTTCATGTACTGCAGGATGATGTCCAGCTTGGCGCGCCCCAGCGGGTCGACTTCGGTGCCGCCGTCGGGGAAGCCGACCTGGCTCTGGCGCACCTGGTCGAAGTTGACCGGAAGCATCTTCGTCGAACAATCCTGGAACTGTGCATATCCGTCGGCGAAACGCGTCGGCAGCAGGCGGACCAGCAGATTCTCGCCGGTACGCGTGCGATGGCGGACTTCCGGCGTACGGCCTTCCAGCAGCCCACCAAGCAGGCGCCCGGCCTGTTGCTGGGTGCTGTTGAACGGCACATCGCCAGAGCCTACGCGCACCGAGCCCAGGTTCAGGTCGCCCTGCCCCGGCCGCCATGGCGGCGCGGCGGCCAGCAGGGTCGCCGAACCGGTGTCCAGCCAGCCCTGTTGCGACTTGAGGCGGAAAGTGGGCTGTTCACCGGCGCGCCAGACGAACTCCCCCACACCGAAAGCCCCCACGCTCTGCGACAGCCGGCACTCGAACTGATCCCCCGCCACCGTCCACTGAGCGCTCTCCAGACGCGGCTGGAAGGTCAGCCCCCAGGCCGGCAGGCTTGCACAAAGTGTGAGCAGAAGAAGAGAAGGCTGGCGCACGGTGGCATCCACACAGGTAAAAAGGCGTCCCACAATCTATCGGTCGGCGCTGGCAAAACTTGATAGCGAGTGCCGGCGACGGCCTTTTCCGGTAGCATTTCCCCCTCTTCTCGCTGCAACCGCACCCCTGGAATCCGCATGTCCGACCGCCTGACACTCCTGCGCCCCGACGACTGGCACATCCACCTGCGCGACGGCGCCGCACTCGCGCAAACCGTCGGCGATGCCGCCCGCACCTTCGGCCGTGCCATCATCATGCCCAACCTGGTCCCGCCGGTGCGCACCGCCGCCGAAGCCGACGCCTACCGCCAGCGCATCCTCGCCGCCCGCCCGGCCGGCAGCCGCTTCGAGCCGCTGATGGTGCTCTACCTCACCGACCGCACCAGCGTCGAGGAAGTCCGCGCCGCCAAGGCCTCCGGCTTCGTGCACGCCGCCAAGCTGTACCCGGCCGGCGCCACCACCAACTCCGATTCCGGCGTCACCAGCGTCGACAACATCTTCCATGTGCTCGAAGCCATGGCCGAAGTCGGCCTGCCCCTGCTGGTGCACGGTGAGGTGACCCGCGCCGAGGTCGACGTGTTCGACCGCGAGAAGCGCTTCATCGACGAGCACCTGACCCGCGTGGTCGAGCGTTTCCCGACCCTCAAGGTAGTCTTCGAGCACATCACCACCGGCGATGCCGCCGCCTTCGTCAAGGCCGCTCCGGCCAACGTCGGCGCCACCATCACCGCGCACCACCTGCTCTACAACCGCAACCACATGCTGGTTGGCGGCATCCGCCCGCACTTCTATTGCCTGCCGATCCTCAAGCGCAACACCCACCAGGAAGCCCTGCTGGATGCCGCCACCAGCGGCAGCCCGAAGTTCTTCCTCGGTACCGACTCGGCTCCGCACGCGCGCCACGCAAAGGAAGCCGCCTGCGGTTGCGCCGGCTGCTACACCGCCTACGCCGCCATCGAGCTGTACGCCGAAGCCTTCGAGCAGCGCAATGCGCTGGACAAGCTGGAAGGCTTTGCCAGCTTCCATGGCCCGGACTTCTACGGCCTGCCGCGCAACAGCGACCGCATCACCCTGGTCCGCGAAGAATGGGAAGCCCCGGCGGCCCTGCCGTTCGGCGACTTCGACGTGATCCCGCTGCATGCTGGTGAAAAACTGCGCTGGCGCCTGCTGGAGACCGAGGCATGAGTGACGAGAACGAAATCTTCGAAGAAGAACTCGACGGTTCCTTCCCGCCCGGCCCGCGCCACCCGATGGCGCGTCGCTTCCGTGGCTACCTGCCGGTGGTCGTGGACGTAGAGACCGGCGGCTTCAACGCCGGCACCGACGCCCTGCTGGAAATCGCTGCCGTCACCATCGGCATGGACGAGAGCGGCTACCTGTTCCCGGAACACACCTACTTCTTCCGCGTTGAGCCTTTCGAAGGCGCCAACATCGAGCAGGCCGCCCTGGAATTCACCGGCATCAAGCTGGACCATCCGCTGCGCATGGCCGTGCCGGAAGAGCAGGCGCTGACCGAGATCTTCCGTGGCGTACGCAAGTCGCTGAAGTCCAACGGCTGCAAGCGGGCCATCCTGGTCGGCCACAACAGCAGCTTCGACCTGGGCTTCCTCAACGCCGCGGTGAACCGCAGCGGCGTGAAGCGCAACCCGTTCCACCCCTTCTCCAGCTTCGACACCGCGACGCTGGCCGGTCTCGCCTATGGCCAGACCGTCCTGGCGAAGGCCTGCCAGACCGCCGGCATCGAGTTCGACAACCGCGAGGCCCACTCGGCGCGCTACGACACCGAGAAGACCGCCGAGCTGTTCTGCGGCATCGTCAACCGCTGGAAGGAATTCGGCGGCTGGATGGAAGACGACCACTGATCGTGCCTTCCTGAAAGAAAAAGCCCCGCGATTGCGGGGCTTTTTTTTCAGACACCAACAGGCTTACAGCTTGCTGGAATTCTCGGCCAGGTAGGCGGCGACGCCTTCGGGCGAGGCGGTCATGCCCTTGTCGCCCTTCTTCCAGTTGGCCGGGCAGACTTCGCCGTGCTCCTCGGTGAACTGCAAGGCATCGACCAGGCGCAGCAGCTCGTCCATGTTACGGCCCAGCGGCAGGTCGTTGACGATCTGCGAACGCACCACGCCGTTCAGGTCGATCAGGAAGGCACCGCGGAAAGCCACGCCGCCTTCGGACTCGACGTCATAGGCCTTGGCAATCTCGTGGGTAATGTCGGCGGCCAGGGTGTACTTGACCGGGCCGATGCCGCCCTTGTCCACCGGGGTGTTGCGCCAGGCGTTGTGGGTGAAGTGGGAGTCGATGGAAACGCCGATCACCTCGACGTTGCGCGCCTGGAACTCGGGGATACGGTGGTCCAGGGCGATCAGCTCGGACGGGCAGACGAAGGTGAAGTCCAGCGGGTAGAAGAACACCAGGCCGTACTTTCCCTTGATGGCTTCGGACAGCACGAAGCTGTCGACGATCTCGCCGGTGCCCAGCACGGCGGCCACGTTGAAATCGGGAGCTTTCTTACCTACGAGTACGCTCATTCCTTGTCTCCAATGATGGTGAGGCGCTAGGGAGCGGAGGACCCGCTGTCCGATCGAAACTGCCGGGCTTGGGGCTGCGCTCCAGTGGGGCAGCCATCATACACCGGCCGCGCAAAGCCTTCATCCGTGCGGCTTTCATCGCTAACTCCCTGACCCCACAACCATTTATCGGAGACCGTGAAAAGCGTTCCTGGTAAATTTTGACAATCATTCTCATTATTATTAGTATCGCTTCCAACAACCCCACAGCGACTGTAGTGCAACCATGTACGTCTGCCTCTGCAACGGTGTTACCGATACCCAGATCCGCGATGCGATCTACGACGGCGCCTGCAATTACCGCGAGGTGCGCGAATGCACCGGTGTCGGCACCCAGTGCGGTAAGTGCGCCTGCCTGGCCAAACAGGTGGTTCGGGAGACCCTCGGCGAACTGCAGGGCGCCCAGGCGATGAACTACAACCTGGCCTACGCGGCGGGTTGAAAAAAATACCGCTGATCGATTCCGTTGAAATTCCAAAGAAACCGGGCCTTGGCCCGGTTTTTTTATGCCCGTAATTCAGTGTCTTAGCGTCAAGTTGCGGAATGAAAACATTCGCATTCATATTCCTTTTTATAACAAATTCAAGGACTTATGTTTGACAGATGGTTATAAGGGCGCGAGAATTTCACTCTCTCCCACTCCACACGGCAGGACTCCGGCATGAAAGGCGACAAGAAAGTCATCCAGCATCTGAACAAGATCCTCGGCAACGAGCTGATCGCCATCAACCAGTACTTCCTGCACTCGCGCATGTGGAACGACTGGGGCCTGAAGCGCCTCGGCGCGCACGAGTACCACGAGTCCATCGATGAGATGAAGCACGCCGACAAGCTCATCGAACGCATCCTGTTCCTCGAGGGCCTGCCCAACCTGCAGGACCTGGGCAAGCTGCTGATCGGCGAGAACACCCAGGAAATGCTGCAGTGCGACCTGAACCTGGAACTCAAGGCCTGCAAGGACCTGCGCGACGCCATCGTGCATTGCGAAAGCGTGCATGACTACGTCAGCCGCGACCTGCTCAAGGACATCCTCGAATCCGAGGAAGAGCACATCGACTACCTGGAAACCCAGTTGGGCCTGATCCAGAAAGTGGGTCTGGAAAACTACCTGCAGTCGCACATGCACGAAGACGATTGATGAAAAAAGGCACCGGCGCTGTTGTGGACGCCGGTGCCCTTCTCTTCTAGGCGTTCGCCTTCGGCGGACGGCGCACCAGTGACGCCTTCAGTACCAGCCCGGCGCACAGCCCCACCACCACCAGCAACGACAGGCGCAGGCCCACATGCTCGGCGAGGAAGCCGATCAGCGGCGGGCCCAGCAGCAAACCGCCATAGCCGAACGACGCCACCGCCGCCACGCCGCGCGACGGTTCGATGCCCGGCCGGTTGCCCGCCGCGCCGATCAGGATCGGCACCACCACCGACAGTCCCGCGCCCACCAGGGCGAAACCGGCAATCGCGCCGGCGACCCAGGGACTGAACAGCGCCAGCAGCATGCCCGCAATGGCCAGCAGCGCCAGGTTGCGCACCAGCGCCTCGTCGGCAAAGCGTACACGCAGACGATCACCGAACAGCCGGCCCAGTACCATGGTCGCGGAGAAAGCCGCGAAGCCCAGTGCAGCCAGGCGTTCGGACGCTCCCAGCACCTGATGCAACAGCAAGGCGCCCCAGTCGGCGACCGCCCCTTCGGAAACAAAAGCGCAGAGCGTCAAAAGCCCCAGACCGATCAGGGCCGGTGGCGGCAGGCGCCAGCCACGTCGGGCCGGCGCCTCCTCCTCCATGGGCTCGGGACGGCCCTCGAACAGGTTGCGTGCGAAGAACGGCAGTATCGCCACGGCGATCAGCGCCAGCAGGCTGAAGTGCCAGATCGGCGCCAGGTCGGCGAAGGCCGCCGCACCGACAGCACCCACCAGGCCGCCCAGGCTGTACATGCCATGCAGGCTGGAGATGCACGGACGGCCGAGGCGCCGTTCGACTTCCACCGCCTGGGTGTTCATCGCCACGTCCATGGTCGCGAAGGTCAGGCCGACGGCGAGAAAGCCCGCCGCCAGGACCCAGACGTCCTGCGCCAGCCCGAGCAGGGGAAAGGTCGCCATCAGCGCCAGCCCCGAAATCACCGTGATCGCCCGGCTGCCGTAGCGGCGCACCAGCGCGCCGGCAAAGGCGAACGCCAGCAGCGCGCCGAAGCCCGCACCCAGCAGGGCCTGGCCCAGTTGCTGTTCGTCCACCCCGGTCATGCTCTTGAGAGCTGGCACCCGCCCCATCACGCTGCCATGGACCATCCCGCCCATGGCGAAGCAGAAGCCGCACGCCCAGCGCGCGGCGTTGGCCCGCGTCTGTTCAGTCATTTTTTTCTTCCCAAAAACAAAGCCCCGCCAAGGCGGGGCTTTGTGCAGCAGCACGAAAGACTCAGGCGTTGGCCTTGCTCACGGCGTCCTTGATCAGCGGTTGCAGTTCACCCTTCTCGAACATCTCGGCCAGGATATCGCTGCCGCCGACCAGCTCACCACCGACCCACAGTTGCGGGAAGGTCGGCCAGTTGGCGTACTTGGGCAGGTTGGCGCGGATTTCCGGGTTCTGCAGGATGTCGACATAGGCGAATTTTTCGCCGCAAGCCATCAGCACCTGCGCGGCGCGGGACGAGAAACCGCACTGGGGAGCGTTCGGCGAACCCTTCATGTACAGCAGAACGGGGTTGCTGGAGATCTGCTCTTTGATGGTATCGATGATATCCATGAACTTCCTCGGCTTAACTATCAGACACTGACCCGGCAGTCGCCTCTCGGGGCATAGGCCGGCACGGTACTGCGCATTGTACTGCAAAGCCGAGTGCAGCGCTCGGCTTTGCAGGTGACGTGCGTCAGCTTGTCAGGCTGCCTCGACCTCCACCGGAACGCCGTTGAGCGCGGTGTTGCCGGAGAGCGCATCCAGATGGCGCCGTCGGTCAGGTCGTTGGCGCTGGCTCCGCCCTGCTCGCGGGCGATGGACAGCTGCACTCCCGGCCGCCCATGGCCCCAGCCGTGGGGCAGGCTGACCACGCCGGCCATGACTTCATCGCTGGAAGCGACCTCGATCTCAATGCTGCCGACCCGCGAGCGAACGCGCACTTTCTGACCATCCACCAGCCCGCGCGAAGCAAGATCCTGCGGGTGCATCAGCAACTGGTGACGCGGCTTGCCCTTCACCAGGCGGTGATAGTTGTGCATCCATGAATTGTTGCTGCGCACGTGCCGGCGCCCGATCAGCAGCAACTGATCGATGGCCGGCGACTGGGTGTCGGCGAAACGGCGCAGGTCGCCCAGGAAGAGCTCGGGCGCCGCCTCGATGCTGCGGCTGGCGGTCTTCAGACGCGGCGCCAGGTTCGGCTGCAGCGGCCCCAGGTCCAGCCCATGCGGGTGTTCGCGCAGCCGGGCGAGATTGAGCTTGAGCTCGCTGGCATCGCCGTAAGGGCCGACGCGCAGGCCCATCTCGATCATCAGTTCCGGCGCCATGGTGGGTTTCAGCTCGGTGCCCATGCGCGTGGCGTAGGCCTTGGCCAGACCAACGAAAATTTCCCAGTCATGCAGGGCACCTTCGGGTCTGGGCAGGATCGCCTCGTTGAAACGGGTCACGTTGCGCACCGCGAAGACGTTGAAGGTGGTGTCGTAGTGATCATGCTCCAGCGGCGCGGTGGGCGGCAGTATCAGGTCGGCGTAACGAGTGGTCTCGTTGACGTACAGGTCGACGCTGAGCATGAACTCCAGGCCGTCCAGCGCCTGTTCCAGGCGACGACCGTTGGGCGTGGACAGCACCGGATTGCCGGCCACCGTCACCAGCGCACGCACCTGCCCTTCCCCTTCGGTGAGCATCTCCTCGGCCAGCGCCGCCACCGGCAGCTCGCCGCCATATTCCGGCAGGCCGGACACGCGGCTCTGCCAGCGATTGAAGGCGCCGCCCGCGGTGGTCGCCACCAGATCCACTGCCGGTGTGGTGCACAGGGTGCCGCCGACGCGGTCGAGGTTGCCGGTGACCAGGTTGATCAATTGCACCAGCCACTGGCACAGGCTGCCGAAGACCTGGGTGGAAACACCCATGCGCCCGTAGCAGACCGCCTTGTCGGCGGCGGCAAAGGCCCGTGCCAGCTCGCGGATGTCAGCGGCCGGCACGCCGCAGCGCGCCGCCATGGCATCGACCTTGAACGGCGCCAGCGCTTCGCGTACCGCTTCCAGGCCATTCACCGGCAAGTGGGTTTCTCGGGTCAGGCCCTCGCTCAGCAGCGTGTCGAGGATGCCCAGCAGCAGCGCGGCGTCCTCGCCGGGGCGGACGAACAGGTGCTGGTCGGCAATGGCCGCCGTCTCGGTGCGACGGGGGTCGACCACCACCAGCTTGCCGCCACGCGCCCTCAAGGCCTTCAGGCGTTTTTCCACATCCGGCACGGTCATGATGCTGCCGTTGGAGGCCAGTGGGTTGCCGCCCAGGATCAGCATGAAGTCGGTGTGATCGATGTCGGGAATCGGGATCAGCAGGCCATGGCCGAACATCTGCTGGCTGACCAGGTGGTGCGGCAGCTGGTCGACAGAAGTGGCCGAATAGCGGTTGCGGGTCTTCAACTGGCCGAGGAAGTAGTTGCTATGGGTCATCAGCCCGTAGTTGTGCACGCTGGGGTTGCCCTGGTACACGGCAACGGCGTCATTGCCATGGCGCTCGCGGATTTCGGCAAGCCGCGTGGCGACCAGCTCGAAGGCCTCGTCCCAGCCGATCGGCTGCCATTCGTTGCCGACGCGTCGCACCGGCTGGCGCAGGCGGTCCGGATCGTTCTGGATGTCCTGCAGCGCCACCGCCTTGGGGCAGATGTGGCCGCGGCTGAAGCTGTCTTGGGCGTCGCCCTTGATCGAGAGGATGCGTTCATCCTCGGTCTCGATGGTCAGGCCGCAAATGGCCTCGCACAGGTGGCACGCACGGTGGTGGAGGGTCTTGCTCATGGCTCGCCTCGTTATTGTTCTCGCCGGCGCCTCATGGGGCCGGTCGCGGGGTCGCAAGCACTATGAATCCTGGCCTGGCGAAGCACCACCAGCTTCCGTCGGGTGAATCGTGGGGCATCAGGAACGACCATGTTGAAGCCCCGCCCGGCGGGGCCTCCGGGCGAAACTTGCGTATATCCGTCATTTCCTTATAGGATCGCGCCTTCCCCCATTTCCCGCTCCATGCGGTCCCGCCGCAGGTTCAGCCCGTTTTTTCTCACGAAAGCCGGTCGGTACCTCGGCCTGATTCTGAGAATAAGTAGTAGGTACGAACCATGAGCGCACGCCACTTCCTCTCGATGCTGGATTACACGACCGAAGAACTGCTCGGTCTGATCCGCCGCGCCACCGAGCTGAAGGACCTGCGGGACCGAGGCGTGCTCTACGAACCGCTGAAGAACCGCGTGCTGGGCATGATCTTCGAGAAGGCCTCGACGCGGACGCGGATTTCCTTCGAAGCCGGCATGATCCAGCTTGGCGGCCAGGCCATCTTCCTCTCCCCGCGCGACACCCAGCTGGGCCGTGGCGAGCCGATCGCCGATGCCGCGCGGGTGATGTCGCGGATGGTCGATGCAGTGATGATCCGCACCTTCGCCCACAGCAACCTGATCGAATTCTCCGAAAACTCCCGCGTGCCGGTGATCAACGGCCTGTCGGACGACCTGCACCCCTGCCAACTGCTGGCCGACATGCAGACCTTCCACGAACACCGCGGCAGCATCGCCGGCAAGACCGTGGCCTGGATCGGCGACGGCAACAACATGTGCAACAGCTACATCGAGGCGGCGATCCGCTTCGACTTCCAGCTGAACGTGGCCTGCCCGGAAGGCTACGAGCCGAACGCCGCTTTGCTGGAACTGGCTGGCGAACGCGTGAAGATCTTCCGCGACCCGCGCGAGGCGGTGGCCGGCGCGCACCTGGTGAGCACCGACGTCTGGGCCTCCATGGGCCAGGAAGACGAAGCGGCCGCGCGCCTGCGGCTGTTCCAGCCATATCAGGTAACACGTGGGCTGCTCGACGGCGCGGCGGCGGATGTACTATTCATGCACTGCCTGCCGGCCCACCGCGGCGAAGAGATCAGCGAAGACCTGCTGGACGATGCGCGCTCAGTGGCCTGGGACCAGGCGGAAAACCGTCTCCACGCCCAGAAGGCGCTGCTCGAACTCTTGGTCGAGCATGCCCACTACGCCTGATCCCGTTTAGAGTCCAATGACCCAGACGCTGCTGCTCAACCTCGAAGATCTTTCCTGTGGCTATGAACAGCAGCGTGTGGTGCAAGGCGTCAGCCTGCACCTGAACGCCGGTGACATTGGCTGCCTGCTCGGCCCCTCGGGCTGCGGCAAGACCACCACCCTGCGCGCCATCGCCGGTTTCGAGCCGGTGCAGGGCGGCCGCATCGAACTGGCCGGCGAAGTGATTTCCCGCCCCGGCTTCACCCTGTCGCCGGAGAAGCGCCGGATCGGCATGGTGTTCCAGGACTACGCGCTGTTCCCACACCTGTCGGTGGCCGACAACATCGCCTTCGGCATCCGCAAGCACCCCGAGCGCGAGCGCATCGTCGGCGAGTTGCTGGAGTTGGTGAAGCTCGACGGCCTCGGCCAGCGCTTCCCCCACGAACTTTCCGGTGGCCAGCAACAACGCGTGGCGCTTGCCCGCGCGCTGGCGCCGCAGCCGCAACTGCTGCTGCTCGACGAACCCTTCTCCAACCTCGACGTGGAGCTGCGCCGCCAGCTCAGCCACGAAGTGCGCGACATCCTCAAGGCCCGTGGCACCAGCGCCATCCTGGTGACCCATGACCAGGAAGAAGCCTTCGCCGTCAGCGATCACGTCGGCGTGTTCCGCCACGGCGTGCTGGAGCAGTGGGACACCCCTTTCAACCTTTACCACGAGCCGCAAACGCCCTTCGTCGCCAGCTTCGTCGGCCAGGGCTATTTCATTCGCGGACAGATGCACGGGAACGATGCGGTGCAGACTGAACTGGGCCTGCTGCGCGGCAACCGCGCCTACAGCCTGCCGGACGGCAGTGCAGTGGACGTGCTGCTGCGTCCGGACGACCTGGTGCCGGCCGCCCACGACGGCCTGAAGGCGCAAATCGTCGGCAAGTCCTTTCTTGGCGCGGCGACGCTCTATCGCCTGCAACTGCCCACCGGCACCCAGCTGGAATCGCTCTTCCCCAGCCACTCCGACCATCAGCCGGGCGAGGAAGTGACCATCGGCGTGGCCGCCGAGCACCTGGTGCTGTTCCCGGCCCAGGGCAGCGTGGCGCTCTAGCCGAGCGCGCTGTCCAACTCGAGCATCAGCTCCGGCAGCAATTCGAACAGGTCGCCCTGCAGGCCGTAGTCGGCGATCTCGAAGATCGGTGCATCCGGGTCGAGGTTGATCGCGGCAATGACCTTGGCGTCCTTCATGCCCGCCACATGCTGTACGGCACCGGAAATCCCCACGGCCAGGTAAAGCTCCGGCGCGACGATGCGCCCGGACTGGCCTATCTGCAGCTCCGCCGGTGCGAAACCCGCGTCCACCGCCGCCAGTGACGCGCCCACGGCGCCCTGCAACCGATCTGCCAGCGGATAGAGCGCGGCAAAACCTTCCTGCGTCTGCAGCCCGCGCCCTCCAGCGACAATGACTTTCGCCGACTCCAGGGCGGGACGCTCGAAGTCCGGGTGCTCCTCGCCCTGCCAACGCGACAGGCCAAGATCGCCCGGCCCGCCAATGCGTTCGAGCACGGCGCTGCCGCCCTCGGTTGCGATGGGGTCGAATGCCGTGGGACGGGTGCCCAACACGATCACCGGCCCGTCGCAGCGCACTGTAGCGATAGCGTTGCCGGCGTAGATCGGGCGCTGGAAGGTGTCGCGGTCGAGCACGGCGATGACGTCCGACACTGCATCGACATCCAGCAGCGCGGCGATCCGTGGCAGGCAGTCACGGCCCACAGCGGTGGCCGGCGCGAGGATATGCGAGTAGTGCGGCGCCAGGCTGACGACCAGCGCCGACAGGTTTTCCGCCAGCAGGTGGTCATAGGTCGTATCGTCCGCGAGCAGGACCCGCGCCACACCGTCGAGGCGGCAAGCGCGCTCGGCCAGATCGCCGAGATCGCTGCCAGCCAGCAGCAGATGGACCTCGCCGCCGATTTGTCTCGCAGCCGCCAGGGCGCTCAGGGTCGCCGGAGCGAGGGCGGCAGAACAACCGGTGGATTGATAGTCAGCAATGAGCAGGATTGCCATGGGTTTGCCTCCTTTCGGACGCGCCGAGCAGAACCGACGCGGCCGTATGTGAAGGCAAGGGTACGCCGGGGGGACGGCATGCCCCCCGGTCACAGATCAAACAACCAGCAGACGACCGCTGGCCACCAGGCGCGCGTATCCAGCGATGCTCACGCGATCCTCCTCCAGGCGGCACCACAGCTCGCCACCACGCGCCGAGCACTGGAAGGCGCGCATCTGCAGCTTGTTCAGGCGGCCCGACCAGTAGGGGATCAGGCTGCAGTGGGCGGCGCCGGTCACCGGGTCTTCGTTGAGGCCGATGGCCGGGGCGAAGAAGCGCGAGACGAAGTCATAGTCGTCGCTGCGCGCAGTGACGATCACGCCCAGGTAAGGCAGGCGCGCCAGGGCGGCAAAGTCCGGCTTGCAGTCGCGCACGGCCTGCTCGGATTCCAGCAGCGCCAGCAGGTGCGAGGCGTTGCTCAGCGCATCCACCACATCCACGCCCAGTGCGCTGGCCAGCTCCACGGTAGCGCCCGTTTCGCTCGGCGGCTGAGCCGGGAAGTTCAGTGCCAGCCGGCCGTCCTCGCGGCTCACGCGCAGCGGGCCGGACAAGGAATTGAGCTCCAGCGCCTCGCCCGGCTCATCGAACACCTCGAACAGCACGTGGGCACTGGCCAGGGTGGCGTGGCCGCACAGCGGTACTTCGGCGGTCGGAGTGAACCAGCGGATGCGCCAGCCCTCGGGCTCCTTCACCAGGAAGGCGGTCTCCGAGAGGTTGTGCTCGGCGGCGATCTTCTGCATCAGCTCATCGCTCAGCCAGGCGTCGAGGCGGTAGACCATGGCCGGGTTGCCGGCGAACGGACGGTCGGTGAAGGCGTCCACCTGATGGAAGTCGAGCAGCATGGCAATCTCCTTGTCAGTGATGGCCGAGCATGACAGAAGCCGACGGGCGGCGAACCGTACAGTAGGGACCACACAGTCCCCGAGGTCAGGCGATCAGGGGCGCCCGATGGGCGCGAACTTCGCCGAGGTCAGCCCGGCCAGGGTCTCGGCACTCAGCTCCACTTCCAGGCCGCGTCGCCCGGCGCTGACATGGATGGTCGGGAAGCCCTGGGCGGACTCGTCGATGAAGGTGCGCAGGCGCTTCTTCTGCCCCAGCGGGCTGATGCCGCCGACCAGGTAACCGGTGGCGCGCTGCGCGGCGTTGGGGTCGGCCATGTCGGCCTTCTTCACGCCCGCCGCATGGGCCAGCGCCTTGAGATCCAGGCTGCCCACCACCGGCACCACGGCCACCAGCAGTTCGCCCTTCTCGCTGGCCGCCAGCAGCGTCTTGAACACCCGCGCCGGGTCGAGGTTGAGTTTCTCCGCGGCCTCCAGACCATAGGACGGCGCCTTCGGGTCATGCTCGTAGCTCAGTACATGGTGCTCAGCGCGGTTCTTCTTCAGCAGGTCGATGGCGGGGGTCATGATCGGCGGGCTTCTCGCAGGCAACTTTCCAGCGCATAACAGTAAGCCAAGGTGTGGCGCACTGCACGATGTTCGCTTCACCGACGCGGATGAATCCCGTATGTTCACCGCCAATCCCCTCCCGGACCTGCCACCGGGACCGCCGAACGGAATCCGCACAAGGCGCCGTCATGACCGACCTGAAGAAGAAGAAATACGTCGTCGCCCTCGACCAGGGCACCACCAGCTCGCGCGCCATCATCTTCGACCACGATGCCAACGTGGTCAGCACGGCCCAGCGCGAGTTCGCACAGATCTACCCGCAGCCGGGCTGGGTGGAGCACGACCCGATGGAAATCTGGGCAACCCAGAGTTCGACCCTGGTGGAAGCCCTCGCCCAGGCCAACATCAGCGTCGCTGAAGTGGCCGCCATCGGCATTACCAACCAGCGAGAAACCACCCTGGTGTGGGACAAGGCCAGCGGCCGGCCGATCCACAACGCCATCGTCTGGCAGTGCCGGCGCAGCGCGGCGATCTGCGAGCAGCTCAAGCGCGACGGCCTGGAACAGCACATCCGCGACACCACCGGGCTGGTCATCGACCCCTATTTCTCCGGCACCAAGCTCAAGTGGATCCTCGACAACGTCGAAGGCGCCCGCGAGCGCGCCCAGCGCGGCGAACTGCTGTTCGGCACGGTCGACAGCTGGCTGATCTGGAAGCTCACCGAAGGCGAGGTGCACGTCACCGACTACACCAACGCTTCGCGCACCCTGATGTTCGATATCCACAAGCGCGACTGGGACGAGCGCCTGCTGGCCGCGCTGGACGTGCCGCGCGCCATGCTGCCGCAGGTTCGTCCGTCTTCAGAGGTCTACGGTCACGCCAAGGTCGGCGGCCTGGGTGTGCACCGCACGCCGATCGCCGGGATCGCCGGCGACCAGCAGGCCGCACTGTTCGGGCAGATGTGCGTGGAGCCGGGCCAGGCGAAGAACACCTACGGCACCGGCTGCTTCCTGCTGATGAACACCGGGGCCAACGCGGTGAAATCCACCCACGGCCTGCTCACAACAATCGCCTGCGGCCCGCACGGCGAAGTCGCCTATGCGCTGGAAGGCGCGGTATTCAACGGCGGCTCCACCGTGCAATGGCTGCGCGACGAGCTCAAGGTGATCAACGACGCCCACGACTCCGAATACTTCGCCACCAAGGTGAAAGACAGCAATGGCGTCTACCTGGTCCCTGCCTTCACCGGCCTCGGCGCGCCCTACTGGGACCCGTACGCCCGCGGCGCGCTGTTCGGCCTGACCCGTGGGGTGAAGGCCGACCACCTGATCCGCGCCACCCTCGAATCCATCGCCTACCAGACCCGCGACGTGCTCGACGCCATGCAGCAGGACGCCGGCGAGCCGCTGCGCGCCCTGCGCGTGGACGGCGGCGCGGTGGCCAACAACTTCCTCATGCAGTTCCAGGCCGACATCCTCGGCACCCCGGTGGAGCGCCCGCAGATGCGCGAGACCACCGCCCTCGGCGCCGCCGTGCTGGCGGGCCTGACCTGTGGCTTCTGGGGCAGCCTGGCCGAGTTGAAGAACAAGGCAGTGATCGAGCGGGTGTTCCAGCCGGCCTGTGACGAGGCGGAGCGCACGCGGTTGTATGCGGGATGGAAGAAAGCCGTGGAGCGTACGCGCGGCTGGGCGGCCGAAGACTGAACGCATTACCGGCACCGTAGGATGGTGTGGAGCGAAGCGATACCCATCGATGACCGTGCGAGCAGCGCTGATGGGTATCGCAAGCTCCACCCATCCTACGGACCAGGGCAATTCCTGAGCGAAGCATAACCCTCTCCCTGAAGGGAGAGGGTTAGGGAGAGGGAAAGCGCCCGCGCCGAACCCGCCTGGCATGACAGAGAGGCCGCGGTACGGCATCCTTGCCCTCCCGGCCCGTCCGCACGAGCGCACCGCATGAACCTGCCCCCTCGACAGCAAAGCATCCTCGACCTGGTCCGCGAACGCGGCTACCTGAGCATCGAGGAGCTCGCCCAGCAGTTCACCGTGACCCCGCAGACCATCCGCCGCGACATCAACCAGCTCGCCGAACAGAACCTGCTGCGCCGCTACCACGGCGGTGCGGCCTGGGATTCGAGCATCGAGAACACCGCCTACAACACCCGCGCCGACCAGATGCGCGACGAGAAGCAGCGCATCGCCGAGGCCATCGCCGCCCACATCCCGGACAACGCTTCGCTGTTCATCAACATCGGCACTACCACCGAGGCCATCGCCCGCGCCCTGCTCGGTCACAAGAACCTCAAGGTCATCACCAACAATCTGCACGTCGCCAGCATCCTCGCCGGCAAGGACGACTTCGAAGTGCTGATCGCCGGCGGCACGGTACGCGGTGACGGCGGCGTGGTCGGGCAGGCGGCGGTGGACTTCATCGAGCAGTTCCGCGTCGACTTCGCCGTGGTCGGCATCAGTGGCATCGACGAAGACGGCAGCCTGCTGGACTTCGACTACCAGGAAGTGCGTGTTTCCCGTGCCCTGATCGACAACGCGCGGCAGGTCTTCCTCGCCGCCGACTCCAGCAAGTTCGGGCGCAACGCCGTGGTGCGCCTGGGCCCGATCTCCCTGGTCAGCCGGGTGTTCACCGACAGCCCACCGCCCGCCGCCGTGGCGCGTCTGATGCATCAGCACAAGGTCCAGCTCGAACTGGTCTGAGCCCCGCAACCGCCTTCACTTTCGAACATTCAGACGAACGCCTGCGCGAATTCGCGCTTCAGGCTGGTCATATTTCGTTCATTGAACTAGGATATTTTCGAAAACGAACATCACAAGATTCACTTTCAATCCCCAAGGCGGCCTTCATGAACCCAACCAGCAAGCGCCACGCGCCCCTGGCCGAAGTCTATGACCTGGCCGTCGTCGGTGGCGGCATCAATGGCGCAGGGATCGCGGCAGACGCCGCCGGGCGCGGGCTTTCGGTGTTCCTTTGCGAACAGCACGACCTCGCCAGCCATACCTCCTCGGCCAGCAGCAAGCTGATCCACGGGGGCCTGCGCTACCTGGAACACTACGAATTCCGCCTGGTCCGCGAAGCCCTGGCCGAGCGCGAAGTGCTGCTGGCCAAGGCGCCGCACATCGTCCATCCGTTGCGCTTCGTGCTGCCGCACCGCCCGCACCTGCGCCCGGCCTGGATGATCCGCGCCGGACTGTTCCTCTATGACCACCTGGGCAAGCGCGAGAAGCTGCCAGCCTCCCGTGGCCTGCGCTTCGGTCCGGACAGCCCGCTGAAAGCCGAGATCACCCGCGGCTTCGAATATTCCGACTGCTGGGTGGACGATGCCCGCCTGGTAGTGCTCAACGCCATGGCCGCCCGCGAGAAGGGTGGCCATGTACACCCACGCACCCGTTGCGTCAGCGCCCGTCGCAGCAAAGGCCTGTGGCACCTGCACCTGGAGCGCAGTGACGGCAGCCTGTACTCGGTGCGCGCCCGCGCGCTGGTCAACGCCGCGGGCCCCTGGGTCGACCGCTTCCTGCGCGACGAACTGCGGCAGAAGCCGCCCTACGGTATCCGCCTGATCCAGGGCAGCCACCTGATCGTGCCGCGCCTGTACGAAGGTGAGCACGCCTACATCCTGCAGAACGAGGACCGGCGCATCGTCTTCGCCATCCCCTACCTGCACCAGTTCACCCTGATCGGCACCACCGACCGCGAATACCAGGGCGACCCGGCGAAGGTCAGCATCAGCGAAGAAGAGACCGATTACCTGCTCAACGTGGTCAATGAACACTTCAAGCGCCAACTCGGCCGTGAGGACATCCTGCGCAGCTTCTCCGGGGTACGTCCGCTGTGCGACGACGAATCCGACGACCCGTCCGCCGTGACCCGCGACTACACCCTGGCGCTGGACAACACACCCGGCGAAGCACCCCTGCTGTCGGTGTTCGGCGGCAAGCTGACCACCTACCGCAAGCTCGCCGAAGCTGCGCTGGAACAACTGGCACCGCATTTCGCCGGCGTCATGAAACCCAGTTGGACCGCCAGCGCCCCGCTGCCCGGCGGCGAGGCGATGACGACGGTGGAAGACCTGGCCATCCAGCTCATGGACCGCCTGCGCCAGCTCGACCCGGCCCTCGCCCGGCGCTGGGCCGGCACTTACGGCAGCCGCATCTGGAAGCTGCTGGACGGCGCGCATAACCTCAGCGAACTGGGCGAACACCTGGGCGCCGGGCTCTATACGCGGGAAGTGGAATATCTGGTGCGCGAAGAGTGGGCGCGCGACGCCGAGGACATCCTCTGGCGCCGCACCAAGCTGGGCCTGTTCCTCAACGCCCGGCAGCGCGAGCGCCTGGAGCAGTTCCTCAGCAGCGAAAGTCCGCTGGAGCCGAGTACGCAGGTGGCCTGAACGTCGAATTGGAGCGGGAAGCCCGTCTCGCGGATAATCCACCGACCATCCCCCGACCCCACCGCCCCGGTGGCGTCGCCGCAGTGAGAACGACGTGGACCTGATCCTCAAGGCAACCATCGGCGCCGGCGTGGTACTGATCCTCGCGGCGCTGTCGAAGACGCGCAATTACTACATCGCCGGCCTGGTGCCGCTGTTCCCCACCTTCGCCCTGATCGCCCACTACATCGTCGGCAAGAGCCGTTCTCTGGACGACCTGAAGACCACCATCCTGTTCGGCATGTGGTCGATCATCCCCTACTTCGTCTATCTCGCCGCGCTCTACCTGATGGTGGATCGCCTGCGCCTGGAGATGTCGCTGGCGATGGCCGCGCTGGCCTGGCTGGTGGCGGCCTCGCTGCTGGTGTTCGTCTGGGTGCGGTTGCACTGAAGACCAGCAGGTAACGCCTTGGATCACAGCTGGGCGACGTGTCCGCCGCCCTGGTGCTCGCGCAGGTAGGGCAGCACCGCGCCCAGCAGCGGTTCCTTGAAGTCTTCCTGGAAGCGGTGCGCCATGCCGGGAATCAGCTTGAGCACCGAGCCGCGGATGTGCGCCGCCACGTGCACGCCATGCATGACCGGCAGCAACGGGTCGGCGGTGCCATGGACCACCAGCGTCGGCACGTTCAGGCGGTTGAGCAGTTCCACCCGGCTCGGCTCGGCGAGGATCGCCAGCATCTGCCGTTGTACGCCTTCAGGGTTGAAGGCACGGTCGTAGGAACGCGCCGCCTGCTGCAGCAATTGCTGACGGTCATCGCGCACGTTCGGGCTGCCAAGCGCGGCCAGCAGGTCGGCCTGTTGCTCGATGGCCTGCTCGCGGCTGGCCGCCTCACGCCGGGCAAGCAGGCGCAGCAGCGATTCGCTGGGGGCCGGCAGGCCTTCGGCGCCGGAGCTGGTCATCACCAATGTCAGGCTGATAACGCGGTCGGGCGCCATGTCGGCCACGTGCTGGGCGATCATCCCGCCCATGCTCGCGCCCAGCACATGGGCGCGCTCGACATGCAACGCGTCCAGCAGATGCAGCGCATCGCGGGCCATGTCGGTCAGGCTGTAGGGCGCACTCACGGGCAGGCCTAGGCGATAGCGAATGACTTCGTAGGTCAGGTTGCCGCTGCGCGTAGGAACGCGCCAGGAAGACAGCCCGACATCGCGGTTGTCGTAGCGGATCACCCGGAAGCCCTGCTGGCAGAGCGCCTCGACCATTTCGTCCGGCCAATGGATCAGTTGGCCGCCCAGGCCCATGACCAGCAGCAGCGTCGGGTCCTGCGGGCGGCCGATACTCTGGTAAGCCAGGCGCACGTCGCCCAGGTCGACCAGTTCGGTCGGCACCCGCGCATCGCAGCGATCGGCGGCAACCGCCCGATCGGCAAAAGAAAGAGAGGACAGGCCGCAGAAAAGAGCGACTGCCAGAAGAAAAGCACGCATGAATGAAAATCCGGAACGCAAAACCCCAGTTGAGCGCGATTCTGATGAATTTCCGTCGCGCGCTCTGCCACAGGTCCGTGACAGTTTGATGAAAGGCGCTGAGCGGTCACCGACAGCCCTTCCCGACTTCCCATGACAGGGATCAAGGGCAATCAGCCCCGAGAGTCGCGAAGATAGGAGCCCCCGCTCGGACCTTTCGCCATGGCCTACCCCATTCTGCTGGTGCTGCACCTGTTTGCCGCGATCCTGTTCGTCGGCACGGTGTTCTTCGAAGTGCTGATACTTGAAAGCATCCACCGCCAGGTGCCGCCGCGGGCGATGAAAATGGTCGAGGGCGCGCTGGGTCGCCGTCTGCGCCGGGTGATGCCCTGGGTGATCCTGACCCTGTTCGGCAGCGGCCTGGGCATGTTGCACCTGCGTTACGCGCCGCTGCTGGCCGGCCCGCTGGCATCGCCCTTCGCCACATTGCTCAGCCTCAAGCTGCTGCTGGCCACCAGCGTCCTGGGCCATTTCATCTTTGCCATGTACTCGTTCCGCGTGGGGCGCATGACCGGCCAGCGCTCCCGGCGCATCCACTACAGCGTCTTCGCCCACGTGGTGCTGATCGTGTTGCTGGCCAAGGGGATGTTCTACCTGAGCTGGTGACTCCTGGCTGATGGAAGGGGCCAACGAAGCCGTGCTGGTGAAGTGCCAGTTGCCGGCTTATCATGAGAACAGCTCAATTGAACTGCTGTTTCATCAAGATTTCCTCATAATGAGGCGAGGCCGCGCCATGCTTGAACTCCGTCACCTGAAAACCCTGCATGCCCTGCGCGAAGCCGACAGCCTGGTGGAGGCCGCCGAGCGCCTGCACCTGACGCAATCCGCCCTGTCCCACCAGTTCAAGGAACTGGAAGAGCGCCTCGGCCTGTCCCTGTTCATCCGCAAGACCAAGCCGGTGCGCTTCACCAGCGCCGGCCTGCGCCTGCTGCAGCTGGCCGACGCCGTACTGCCGCAGCTGCGCGGCGCCGAGCGCGACCTGGCGCGCCTGGCCGGCGGCACCGCCGGCCGCCTGCACATGGCCATCGAATGCCACAGCTGCTTCCAGTGGCTGATGCCGACCATCGACCAGTTCCGCGACGCCTGGCCGGAAGTGGAGCTGGACCTCGCCTCCGGCTTCTCCTTCGCCCCGCTGCCGGCACTGGCCCGCGGCGACCTGGACCTGGTGGTGACCTCCGACCCGGTGGACATCGCCGGCATCACCTATGTGCCGCTGTTCACCTACGAGGCGCTGCTGGCGGTGGACAACCACCATGCGCTGGCCGGCAAATCCTTCATCGTCCCGGAAGACCTCGCCAGCCTCACGCTGATCACCTACCCCATCGAGCGGGATCGCCTGGACATCTTCACCCGCTTCCTCGAACCCGCCGACGTCGAACCGGCGCAGGTGCGCACCTCGGAACTGACGGTGATGATGATGCAGCTGGTGGCCTCCGGACGCGGCGTCTGCAGCCTGCCCAACTGGGCGCTGCACGAGTACAGCTCGCGGGGCTATGTGACCGCCAAGCGGCTGGGAGAAAAAGGCCTGTACTGCACCCTGTTCGCCGCGATCCGCGCCGACATGCTGGACGCACCGTTCATGCGCGATTTCCTGCTGACGGCGAAGGACACCTCTTTCGCCACGCTGGAAGGTGTCAGCGCAGCGAAGCATTGACCTGACACCGGGCCTTTTTCGCAAAGTGCCTGCCCCACCGGTGGGCAAGGCTCCGGAGCTGGGACGCCAAGAGCGCATCGCGGTATAGGGAAGGATTTCTCCCAGGAGAATTTCCAGTGCTCAAGGACTTTCCGCCCAGCTATTTCGCGCTGGTCATGGCGACCGGTATCGTCTCCCTGGCCTGCCATCTGATCGGCCTTCAGCCAGTGGCGCTCGGCCTGTTCTGGCTCAACATCCTGCAGTACGCGCTGTGCCTGGCGTGCAGCCTGTATCGGCTGGTCCGCTATCCGCAACCGATGTGGCAGGACCTCACCCACCACGCACGCGGCCCGGGCTTCCTCACCCTGGTGGCGGGCTCCAACGTGCTGGGCGTGCAGTTCATCGTGCTGGCCGACCAGTACGCTGTCGCGCAGGCCCTGTGGTTGTTCGCCGGGCCGCTGTGGCTGCTGTGCATGTACGCGATGCTCGCCGGCGTCACGCTCACCCAGCACAAGCCCACCCTGGAGCAGGGCCTGAACGGCACCTGGCTGCTGTGCACGGTGTCCAGCGCCTCGGTCTGCGTGCTCGGCAGCTACCTGGCGACGCGCTTTGCCGATCCGGAGCTGATCCTGTTCGTCTGCGTGGCGACCTACATGGTCGGCATCATGCTGTACGTGCTGATCATGTCGCAGATCCTCTACCGCTGGCTGTTCCTCGACCTTGAAGCCGGCGAGCTGTCGCCCTCCTACTGGATCAACATGGGTGCCCTGGCGATTTCCACACTGGCCGGAGCGCGCCTGCTGACAGCCGGAGCCGACAGCGCACTGATCCAGTCCCTTGCACCCTTCATCCTCGGGCTGTCGGTCTTTGTCGGCGCTTTCGCCTGCTGGTGGATTCCCTTCCTGGTGCTGGTTTTCGTCACGCACCGGGTGCGCTATGGCGTCGGCATCCATTACGACCTGCAGAACTGGTCAGTGGTGTTCCCGCTGGGCATGTTCTGCGTGGCCTCGTTCAGCTTCCTGCCGCTGGTTCACCAGCAGGTGTTCCTGCCGCTCATCCAGGCGTTCGCCTACGTCGCCGTGGCCGCCTGGGCCGCCACCTTCCTCGGGTTGCTGCGCCATCTGGCGCGGCGCTGAAGCGCAAAAAAAGGCCCATCCTTGCGGATGGGCCATCGGGGACATAGTCGATCAACACCTGTGGTTCTTATGGTTGCAGCGGCGCCGTGTGATGGGGTTACGCGGCGTTGGGGCAATCATTGACCAGCGGTCCGCAACGGAAAATATGGCTACACGAAAAAAAGAAACTTCCCACATAACCTGAGACCAATTCCGCAAAACACCGTCTGATCACCACGGCTCGGCGACATTCGCCTATGGCTCTGGCGAGCTCCTTCGCCGGACGTCAGGGCGCTTTCGCTTCCGCCGCGCGGGTGTGTTCCTCCGCCCACTGCACATCGCGCTCCCACACCCGTTTGAAGGCGGGGCGCGATGTCACCAGTTCCACGTAGCGCTCGAACACCGGCAACTTGGGCACCACGCCGAAGCCGATGGTCCAGCGCAGGGCCGCGCCCCACAGCACATCGGCGGCGGTCATGCAGTTACCCAGCAGGTAGGGGCCGGTTTCCAGTTGCTCGGCGAGGGCCCGCATCACACTGTCGTAATCGCCGTAGGGGCTCATGGCCTGCGGGGCGGCGTCGCGTTTCAGGGCGCGATCGACGATGGCCGGCTCGAAGCTGGAGCCGTAGAACACCAGCCAGCGCAGATAAGGACCACGCAACGGGTCGTCGAGCGCGGGGGCGAGATTGGCGCGGGGGAACAGGTCGGCGAGGTAGATGAAGATGGCGCCCTGCTCGGTCACCAGCGACTCGCCAATGCGGATCGCCGGGACCTTGCCCAGCGGGTTGACCGCCAGGTACGCCGGCTTGCGCTGCTCGCCGGCCTTCATGTTGATCAGTTCGAGGTCGTACTCGGCACCCAGTTCTTCCAGCAGCACGAGGGTGCCGCTGGAGCGTGTCTGGGGCGAATGGTAGAGGGTGAGGCGGGGCATGACGGGATCTCCTCGGGCATCACGGCTCGGAGTCCCCAGCATAGCCCCGCGCGCGGTTCACGCCTCCTCGAAGTGCATTTCCGGCGGTTGCTGGCGGAAGCCGCCAGTGATCACCGCCAGGTAGATCACGCCGAGTACCAGCCAGGTGGCGCCGAGCCAGATGGCCAGGTGGTCGAGGCTGACCATCAGCCACAGGTCGGCGAGCAGGCCGATCAGCGGGAATAGCAGGAACAGCACCAGCTCGCGCAGGCCGCGGCGCTCGGCGTTGAGGTAGTAGTGGAAAATCACCGAGAGGTTCACCAGGCTGAAGGCCAGGAAGGCGCCGAAGTTGATGAACGAGGTGGAGGTGGTGACGTCCATGTGCAGCGCCAGAAGCGCCACCACGCCGCACAGCACGATGCTGTTCACCGGGGTTTCGAAGCGTTTGCTGATGCGCCCGAAGAACGGACGCGGCAGGACGCCGTCGCGGCCCATGGCGAACAGCAGGCGCGAGGCACTGGCCTGGGCCGACAGGCCTGACGTGAACTGCCCGACGATCAGGCCGATCAGGAAGAAGCTGACGAACAGGTCGCCACCGATGTTGCGGGCGATTTCATACGCGGCGGAATCGGCGTTCTGGAACTCCACCGACGGGTGCGCGAGCTGTACGAAGTAGCTGGCGGCGATGAAGATGCCGCCGCCAATCAGGGTGATCAGCAGGATGGCGCGCGGAATGGTCTTGCGCGGCTCGTGGGTTTCTTCCGTCAGGGTGCTGACGGCGTCGAAGCCCAGGAAGGAGTAGCAGGCGATGGCCGCGCCCCCCATGATCAACGGCAGCTGGGTGCCTTCCTTGAGGAAGGGTTCCAGGGTCCACAGCGGACGACTGGCATCGCCCATCACGTAGTGGATGGCCAGGCCGACGAAGGCGATCAGCACCAGGAACTGCACCAGCATCAGCACGCCATTGATGTTCTTCGCCAGGCGCAGGCCCACCACGTTGATCGCGGTGGTCACGCCGATGAAGGCCAGCACCCACAATGCCTGCGGCACCGCAGGGAAAGCCGAGTGCAGGTAAGCCGCGCCGATCAGCCAGATGGCCATGGGCAGGAACAGGTAGTCCAGCAGCACGGCCCAGCCGGCGAGGAAGCCCAGTTTCGGGCTGATCGATTTGCGCACATAGGTATAGGCCGAGCCCGCCACCGGGAAGGCGGCGGCCATGCGCCCATAGCTGAGCGCGGTGAAGAGCATGGCCACGGAGGCGACGAGGTAGGCCGAGGGGACTACGCCGCGAGTGACGTCGGCGAGGATGCCGAAGGTGCCGAGGACGATGATCGGGGTCATGTAGGCGATGCCGAACAGCACCACCGAACCCAGCGACAGGGTTCGTTTGAGTCGAGCCATTACTGCTTACTCCGCGTTGTGTTTGTTATGGCAGTACTAAGTTGCTGGCCTGCGCTCACCCGCAGGCCCCGCGGGCGCTCTCGTCGCCCGTCGATCTTGAAGTAACGCTGTGTCGGCGCAGCCCTGCGCCCCGGCCCTGCAGAAGGCCGGAGGGGAAACTCAGGCGGGAATGATCAGCTCGCGCAGGCCATCGTCGTGCTCGCGCATCTCGCCGGGCAGCACGAAGCGGCGCTCGGCCAGGTAGCTGTAGTCGCGGCGCGATTGCGCCAGGCGCTCGAAGTCCAGCTCGACGATCTGCCGGCACTCTTCGCGGCCGGCTTCGACGATCAGCTGGCCGTAGGGGTCGACCACCGCACTGCCGCCGGCGAACACCAGGCCGTCGTCGCCTTCGCCGACGCGGTTGACCATCACGGCATAGGCCTGGTTTTCCATGGCGCGGCCCATGATCGCGGTGCGGTGGGTCGGGCCATACGGGTCCATGTTGCCGTTGGTCACGATGATCAGCTCGGCGCCGAGCTGGCCCAGGGCGCGGGCGGACTCGGGGAACTCGATGTCGAAGCAGATCACGACGCCGACGCGGATGCCGTTCCACAGGCAGGTGGAGTAGCGGTCGCCAGGGGTGAAGATGCCGCGGTCCGACGCCCACAGGTGCGTCTTGCGGTACTTCAGGGCGATGCCTTCGGGCGTGATCAGCAGCGTGGTGTTGTAGAAGCGGCCGTCTGCGGCTTCGGCGAAACCCACGGCGACGGAAACGTTCTTCTCCCTTGCGGCGCGCTGAACAGCCTGCACGCTGGGGCCGTCCACCGGCTCGGCGATGGCGGCGATGTTCTGCTCGGTGGGGAAGCCCGTCAGCTGGGTCTCGGGGAACACCACCAGCTGGGTGTCGTCGGCGCAGGCGTGGATGGCCTCCAGGGTGCGGGCCAGGTTCCAGGCCACATCGCCATCACGGCCGGCGAGTTGGACGAGTTCTACTTTCATGGGCTTCCTCGGATTCTTGTCTTGGCGGTGACCGGGCGCGGCAAAAGGGTCAAAATGCGCACCGCGCCGGCTCAAGGCATTCATCGAGTATGCCGGGCGTGCCATCACCGGGTAATTACGCCCGCGTGGTAACCCATCGGGGGTAGAGTGATGAGCCTTTCCCTTCAGGATATCGCCTGGCACCGCTCGGTCGGGCAACTGATCGAGGCGCTGGACAAGCCGAACTTCTGGACCTCGCTGGTACGCCTGCTAGGCCAGTATGTACCCTTCGACAGCTGGGTCGTGCTGCTCTTCAGCGACGGCCGCCCCCAGGTGTTCGCCGAATGCCCGGGCGAGGACGGCGGCCCCGACCCGCTGTTCCAGGACTACCTCAAGGGCCTCTACCTGCTCGACCCGTTCTATATCGCCAGCCGCGAGGCACCCGGCAGCGGGCTGCTGCGCCTGGACGACGTGGCGCCGGAGATGTTCGAGCAGACCGACTACTACCAGCGCTACTTCAGCCTCAACGTGGTCGCCGACGAAGTGCAGATCAACGTGCAGCTCGACAGCGAGCGCACCCTCTGCTGCTCGCTGGGCAGCAGGGGCCGCTTCCTCCCGGAGCAGATCGCCCTGCTCGCCCTGGTACAGCCCTGGGTCGCGGGCCTGATGCGCCAGCGCATGGCCTTCGAGCGCGAAGTGCAGGAAGCTCCACCGCCGCCGCGCTGGCAGAACCGCCTCGAATCCACCGCCCAGCAGGTGGAAACCCCGCTCACCGCCCGTGAGCTGGAGGTCGGCCGCTTGATGCTCAGCGGCTGCTCCGGCAAGGAAATCGCCCGCAAGCTGGCGATTTCCGCCGAGACGGTGAAAGTCCACCGCAAGCACATGTACGCCAAGCTGGGGATCAAGTCGCAGTCGGAGCTGTTCTCGCTGTTCCTCCAGGCGCAGGGCTGACAGTGCTTTTGTAGGATGGGTGGAGCGTAGCGATACCCATCAATCGCGGCGCCAGCAGCGTGGCTATCGCTGCGCTCCACCCATCCTACGTTCCCCCCTGTACGAACGAACCATGCCCAACGAGCACCCTTGCGGCCTGCCGTCGAGCGGCGGGTGAGCAATAGTGCCTGTGCGGGTCCATGCTTGAGGACAGGAGGAATGCCCATGAGCCTCAGCGTCTTCGATATGTTCAAGCCTGGCGTCGGCCCGTCCAGTTCCCACACCGTGGGGCCGATGCGCGCCACCCGCGAGTTCGTCGACCGTCTGCGCGACGCCGATCTACTGCCTCGCACCGCCGCCATGGAAGTGCATCTCTACGGTTCCCTCAGCGCCACCGGCAAGGGCCACGCCACCGACCGCGCCTGCCTGATCGGCCTGCTCGGCATCGACCCGGCCGAAGCCGACCCTGCCGCCCTCGCCCCGCAGGTGGACGACATCCTGTTGCGCCATCGCCTGCACCTGGGCGGCCTGCGGGAGATCGACTTCGACCCGGCGCGCCAACTGGTCTTCCACGACGACAGCCTGCCCGCCCACCCCAACGGCCTGCACTTGCGGGCGCTGGATGAGAACGGCGAGCTGCTGGCCGAGCGCATCTGCTATTCGGTCGGCGGCGGTTTCGTGGTGGATGCGGCGGACTTCAACACCGACCGCGCCTTGCCGGACAGCCCCATGCCCTACCCGTTCCGCAGCGCCGAGGAGCTGCTTCGCCTGTGCCATGAGCACGGTTTCGAACGCATCAGCGACCTGATGTGGGCCAACGAACGCGCGCTGCGCAGCGACGAGGAAATCCACGCCGGCCTTGCGCATATCTGGGATGAAATGCAGGCCTGCGTGAACCGCGGCCTGGAAACCGAAGGCACGCTGCCCGGCGGCCTCAAGGTACGACGCCGAGCGCCCACGCTGTTCCGCCGGTTGAACGAGGCGGACAGCGGCAACCTGATCGCCACCACCCTGGGCGCCCTGGACTGGGTGGACCTGTGGGCGCTGGCGGTGAACGAGGAAAACGCCGCCGGCGGCCGCGTGGTGACCGCGCCCACCAACGGCGCTGCCGGCATAGTCCCGGCGGTGCTGCATTACTATGCGCGCTACGACAGCAACGCCAACGCCGACGGCATCGAGCGCTACCTGCTGACCGCCGCCGCCATCGGCATCCTTTGCAAGCTCAACGCCTCCATTTCCGGCGCCGAGGTCGGCTGCCAGGGTGAAGTGGGCTCGGCCTGCGCCATGGCAGCCGGCGGGCTGGCGGAAGTGCTTGGCGGCAGCCTGGAGCAGGTGGAGAACGCCGCCGAGATCGGCCTGGAGCACAACCTCGGGCTGACCTGCGACCCGGTGGCCGGACTGGTCCAGGTGCCCTGCATCGAACGCAACGCCATGGCCTCGCTCAAGGCCATCAACGCCGCCCAGCTCGCCCTGCGCGGCGACGGCCAGCACCTGGTCAGCCTCGACAAGGCCATCGACACCCTGCGCGACACCGGCCGCGACATGATGGACAAGTACAAGGAGACGGCGAAGGGTGGGCTGGCGGTCAATGTGATTGCCTGTTAGCCCGAGTGAATGGTGGTTCGCGAGCAAGCTCGCTCCTACAAAGAGCGCACCGGCTTCAGTCCTGTAGGAGCGAGCTAGCTCGCGAACAGCCCAGACACAAGATTTCTTGCAGTGCCCGAAACAGCCTTTTTCAGCCCCGGATAAAATCGTTAGCTTGCTTCCTTTTTTCCCAACTTCGGGCTACCGTCGATGCCCGCCAGAACTCGAAAGACTTCCGAAAGTCCGCCGCATTGACCTCCGCCCGGGCATGTTCGTGCAATGCCTGCCATGCTCTGTGGCGGCCCTTTGGGCCAACCTCACCGTAATAAAAGCCCGACGACTGGAGATTCCATGAACCTGTCGCTGCTAAGCCGCTATGCCTTTTTCGCCGCGTGCGTCCTGTTCACCGTGCTCAGCCTGCCCTTCCTCGGGCACGACTGGGTGTGGCCCTTCACCCTCACGACGCTCGCCCTGAGCGTGCTCGGGGTCTTCGACCTGCTGCAGGAGCGTCATGCGGTGCGCCGCAACTACCCGATCCTGGGCAACATCCGCTACCTGGTGGAAGCCATCCGCCCGGAAATTCGCCAATACCTGCTCGAAGGTGACCAGGAGGCGCTGCCCTTCTCCCGCGCCCAGCGCGCCCTGGTGTACTCGCGGGCGAAGAACGAGACCGCCGACAAACCCTTCGGCACGCTGATCGACGTCTACCAGTCGGGCTTCGAATTCATCGCCCACTCTATCCGCCCAGCGCCGGTGGCCGACCCCTGCACCTTCCGCGTCACCGTCGGCGGCCCGGAGTGCAAGCAGCCCTACTCCATCTCGGTGTTCAACATCTCGGCGATGAGCTTCGGCTCGCTCAGCGCCAACGCCATCCGCGCGCTGAACAAGGGCGCCAAGCTCGGCGGCTTCATCCATGACACCGGCGAAGGCAGCATCAGCCCTTACCACCGCGAGTACGGCGGCGACCTGACCTGGGAACTGGGCAGCGGCTACTTCGGCTGTCGCAATGATGACGGCACCTTCAGCCCCGAGCGCTTCGCCAAGCAGGCGGTCGACCCGCAGGTGAAGATGATCGAGATCAAGCTCAGCCAGGGCGCCAAGCCCGGCCATGGCGGCATCCTGCCCAAGCACAAGGTCACCGAGGAAATCGCCGCCACCCGTGGCGTGCCCATGGGCAAGGATTGCATCTCGCCGTCCTCGCACAGCGCCTTCAGCACGCCCAAGGGCCTGCTCGACTTCATCGTCCAGCTGCGCGAACTTTCCGGCGGCAAACCGGTGGGCTTCAAGCTGTGCATCGGCCATCCGTGGGAGTTCATGGGCATTGCCAAGGCCATGCACGAGACCGGCATCCTCCCCGACTTCATCGTCGTCGACGGCAAGGAAGGCGGCACGGGCGCAGCGCCCCTGGAGTTCACCGACCACATGGGCCTGCCGATGCGCGAGGGCCTGCTGTTCGTTCACAACACCCTGGTCGGCCTGGGCCTGCGCGACAAGATCCGCATCGGCGCCAGCGGCAAGATCGTCAGCGCCTTCGACATCGCCAGCGTGCTAGCCATGGGCGCCGACTGGGCCAACTCGGCGCGCGGCTTCATGTTCGCCATCGGCTGCATCCAGTCGCAGTCCTGCCACACCAACAAGTGCCCCACCGGCGTCGCCACCCAGGACCCGCTACGCCAGCGCGCGCTGGTGGTGCCGGACAAGGCCGAGCGCGTCTACAGCTTCCACCGCAACACGCTCAAGGGCCTGGCCGAGATGATCGCCGCCGCCGGCATCCAGCACCCGTCGCAGCTGGAAGCCAAGCACCTGGTGCGCCGTGTCTCGGCCACCGAGATCCGCCTGTTCTCGCACCTGCACTACTTCCTCAAACCCGGCGAGCTGCTCTCGGGCAACATCGAGGGCGAGTTCTACGAGCGCATCTGGCGCATGGCGCGCAGCGACAGTTTCGAGGCCGCCTCGGGCTGATCCAGCCCAGCACGGAGTGCCCGCGCTGGGCGCTCCGTTTCAAGGTCGCTATAGCAACCGATTCCACACCTGCGCCAACCCAAGCAGGTGCACCAGCGCGAACCCCAGGCAGATCGCCGAGCTGATGTAGATGAAGCGCTGGCTGCGCCCGGTGCCCTTGAGAATGACGGGGCCGGCCACGCCGCGCAGCAGGTAGACCAGCGAGATCGCCACCAGCGCGGGACGCAGCAACGGCAGCGGGCCCAGCACCCCGGCCGCGGACAGCGCATAGGCGGCCCAGGCGAACAGGACGAAGGCGATGCCGAAGGTGATCAGCGCCGGGTAGGCCCGCCCCATCTCGGCGGCCCGCGCGAGCTTTTCCCCGGCACCGAACAGCCGGTACCAGCGCGGCCCGACCAGCACCACGCCGATATGCAGCGCCCCTGCGATGGCACTGAGCGCCGCGGCGATCATCAATGCCAGGTTGTATTCCTGCCCCATGAACGGCTCCTTCCTGGAGATCGTATTGTCTGCTCGCTGCATTCTATCGTCAGCGCGGATTCACGACACTCGACCACCGGCTGCACGAATCTTCCAGACAGGCCACCTGCGCGCGCTATGCTGACCGACCGGGCAAGCGAGGCGAAAACGGCCCATGCACAAAGACAACTGGATCGACCTGCTGCAGGACGCCGACACCGGCATCCAGAGCCTGCGCGCGCACTTCAAGGGCCACGCCTACGACCCGCACTGGCACGACAGCTACCTGATCGGCTTCACCGAATCGGGTGTGCAGCAGTTCCGCAGCCGCAACCAGCGCCACATCAGCACCACCGGCAAGGTGTTCTTCCTCGAGCCCGGCGACATCCATGACGGCGACGCCCCCACCGAAGGCGGCTTCACCTACCGCACGCTGTACCTCGACGCGCCCTGGCTGGAGCGCGAGATCGCCACGCTGTTCGAAGAGGCGCCGGGCAACTGCCAGCTGTCCGTGCCCAAGCTGCTGATCGACGACCCGCAACTGGCGCGGCGCATCGACAACGCATTCCAGGCCGTACATGGCCATGACCTGAAGATCGTCCGACAAAGCGCCATCGACGACCTGCTCGACGGCATGACCCGGCACTTGCACTGGCGCCAGCGCGGCACCACGCAGGCGCACCTGCCGCTGGTGGCGCAGCGCGCGCGGGATTTCCTGCACGCCAACCTGACCGCCGACATCGGCCTCGATGACGTGGCCAAGGCCAGCGGCTGCGACCGCTTCCGCCTGACCCGCGCGTTCAAGCAGGCCTTCGGTCTGCCGCCCCATGCCTACCTGATTCAGCTACGCCTGGCCCGCGCGCGGCAGCTGCTGGGTCGCGGCCTGGCGCCGGCGGACATCGCCGCCGACCTCGGTTTCGCCGACCAGAGCCACCTCGGCCGCTGGTTCCGCCGCGCCTATGGCGTGACGCCCGCCTATTACCGCAACCGCTGCTCAAAGCTTCCAGACTGAGCCCGCCGCGCTGGCGAAGATGAACTCCCACCGATTCGACGGAGTTTCCGCCATGCACCTGTCGCAGCTCGGCCAATGGCTGCCCTTCCTCCTCTTCGCCTTCGTCGCCTCGATCACGCCGGGGCCGACCAACCTGCTGATCTTCAGCAACAGCGCACGCTTCGGCTGGGGCGCCGCGTTGCCGATCATGTTCGGCGGCTGCGCGGCCGCCGCGGCGCTGGTGCTGGCGGTGGGCAGCGGCCTGGGCGAGGTGCTGGCCAGCGCACCGCGCGTGCAACAGGCGATGAGCGTGGTCGGCGTGTTCTGGCTGAGTTGGCTGGCCTGGCAGATTTTCCGCAGCCCGCCGGCGGACCTTGCGCGCGACAAGGACGCCGCGCGCCTGGGAGCGGTCGGCGCTGCCGCACTGCAACTGGTCAACCCCAAGACCTGGATGATGGCGCTGGCGGTTATCAGCGTTTACGCCGGCCACGGTGTGGATCGGCTGGACCGCGTGCAGCTGCTGTCCCTGCTCTTCTTCCTCGTGTCGATTCCCTGCACGGCGGTATGGGCCGGCCTTGGCATCGGCAGCCAGCGCCTGCTTTCGCCTATGCAGATGCAGCGGCTCAACCGGCTGATGGCAGTCCTGCTGCTGGTGTCGGCCTGGGCCGGGGCGCTGCTCTAGGGACTCACAGGATGCCGTCGCGTCGCAAGTACTCGCGCAGGTGCTCGATGAACGCGTGGATCTTGCGCGTCGCCCGCCGGTTGCTCGGGTAGACCGCCAGGATCTGCGTACCGAAGGTATCTGGCTCAAAGAAGTAGTCGTCCAGCACGGTCACCAGCCGCCCGCTGCGCAAGTGCTCCAGCACGCTCCAGCGCGGGCACGGCAGCAGGCCATGGCCGGCCAGGCAGGCGGTCAGCAACACCGCCTGGTTGTCGCTGTTCAGGCGGCCATTGCGGGGGGTGGAAAAGCGCTCGCCCGCCACGTCGAACCACCAGCGGTCATCCAGCGCCGGGTGGCGGTAGACGAGGCAGTCGTGGTCGATGATCTCGCTCGGGTGCCGAGGCGTGCCGCGCCTTTCCAGGTAGGCGGGGCTGGCGCACATGGCCAGGCGGCTTTCGGCCAGCGGCTGGGCGATCAGCCCCGGGAGATCGCTGTTGCCCATGCGCAGGGCAAGGTCGTAGCGACCGTCGAGCAGGTCGACATAACTGTCGGAAAGGTCCACCTGCAGGCGCACGTCCGGGTGCAGGTCGAGGAACTCGGCACAGGCCCGGTCGAGGAACACCGGGCCGACGATCAGCGGCCCGGTGATGCGCAGCACGCCGCGCAGGCTGTGTTGCAGCTGGGCGATTTCCTCGGTGGTCTCGCGCATCCGCGCCAGCACCTCACGCGCGCCGTCCAGGTAGAGCTGGCCGGCTTCGGTGAGCGACATGCTGCGGGTGGTGCGCTCGAACAGGCGCGCGCCGACTTCAAGTTCCAGCTGGCCGACCGCCTTGGTCACCGCCGAGGGCGTCTTGCCCAGCTGCTCGGCGGCGCGGCTGAAACTGCCGGTCTCGGCGCTGGCGACGAACATCGCCAGGCTGCTGAATCTGTCCATCGTCATTCGTGCCAATCCTTCACAAGTGTTATGCCCACTGGCGACTTCCGCGCCTTTCTCCGCACCGTTAGCCTGCGCGACAGACCAACAATAATCCAGCAAATAGCAAGGGGAAGTCATGCACGGCATGCTCAAGGGCGCGTTGGCGCTCGCCATCGCACTCGGCACTTTTGAAGCACAGGCACAGAACGCGGACCTGATCCTGTACAACGCCAAGGTCTTCACCGCCGAGCCCGGCCAACCGCTGCAGCAGGCCGTGGCGGTCGCCGACGGCAAGGTGCTGCAGGTGGGCTCCAACGAAGACATCCGCAAGCTCGCCGGCAGCGGCAGCAAGCAGGTCGACCTGGGCGGCAAGGTGCTGATGCCCGGCTTCATCGACAGCCACTCGCACTCGATCTTCGGCGGCCTGGAACTGATCTCCGCCAGCCTGCTCGACGAGCAGATGGACCTGGACGCCTTCGAGAAGCGCCTGAAGCAGGACCGCGACAGCGGCAAGGCCAAGGTGCATGACACCATCGTCATGAACGGCATGAACTCCACCTACTGGTCCCAGGCCGACGGGCTGGCCAAGCGCTTCAACCAGGGCGAGTGGAAGGATACCCCGGTGGTGCTGATCGGCAGCGACCACCACACCGCCTGGGCCAACGTCGCCATGCTCAAGCGCGCCGGGCTGGACGCCAAGCGCCTGCGCGGCCTGAGCCCGCTGGAGCAGCAGAACGTCGCCCACGACAAGGACTTCAACCCCACCGGCTTCCTGGTGGATTCCGGGTTCGACCTGGTCGCCGCCGCCATGCCGGTTCCCGACGCCGCGACCATGGACCGCGCCGGCATCGCTGCCGTGAAGTACAACAACAGCCTGGGCATCACCGCCTGGATGGACCCGGCCGCCAACGGCACGCCCGGCGAGGCGCTGTTCGCCATCAAGCCCACCGAAAAGACCGTCGGTGTGCTGCCGGTCTACCGCGACCTGGCCCGCGACGGCCAGCTCACCGCCCACGTCGCCGCACTGCAGGTGGTCAACCCGAAGAGCACGCCGGCCGACCTGGACGTGATCGACAAGGTCCGCCAGCAGTTCCAGGGCATCCCGAACCTGACGCTGCCGGGGATCAAGGTCTTCGCCGATGGTGTGATCGAGTTCCCCGCGCAGTCCGCAGCGCTGCTGGAGGACTACAAGAACAGCCACAAGCCGGGCGAGCTGCTGATCGATCCGAAGCACTTCGGCGAACTGGTCAGCGCCGCCGACGCGCGCGGCTGGCTGGTGCACGTGCACGCCATCGGCGACCGCGCGGTACGTGAATCCCTCAACGGCTTCGCCCAGGCACGCAAGGACCGGCAGAGCGGCGTGACCCACTCGATCACCCACCTGCAACTGGTCAACCCCAAGGACTTCCCACGCTTCAAGGAGCTGGGCGTCATCGCCTCGATGCAGCTGGACTGGGCCACCGCCGAGCCCTACACCGTGGAGCTGGTGAAGCCCTACATCGCCGACGAGGCCTATCGCTACATGTATCCGGCCAAATCCCTGCTGGACAACGGCGCGACCATTGCCGGCGCCAGCGACTGGCCGGTGTCCACGCCCGACCCGCTCAAGGCCATCTACCAGGCCGTCACCCGCCAGGGTGAGGAAGGCGTGCTCAACGCCGCCGAGCGCGTGGATCGCCAGACCATGTTCTACGCCTACACCCGCAACGCCGCGCAGACCATCGGCCTGGGCGACAGGATCGGCACCCTGGCCCCAGGCAAGCAGGCCGACATGGTCGTGATCGACCGCGACGTATTCAGCGTGCCCGACCAGCAACTGGACGAAGCCCGCGTGCTGCGCACCCTCTTCGAAGGCCGCGAAGTCTACCGCGCCGACGACGTGCCGGCTCTGTAAGGAGCCGGGCTCCTGCGCCGGGGTCTGAACAGCCCCGGCGCCTTGCCCGCCAGCCCTGCACTCCCTTCACGCTCCTCGGCTTGGCCGGGAGGGCCGGTGCTGCGCGGGATTTTTCATCTGCCCACAGACAATCACAACAAAGGGACTCCCCGCATGAACCGCCCCCTCTGGCTGGCCGGCGCGCTGCTCGCCTGCGCGCCGTTCACCTCCACCCCGGCCGTCGAGCTGGGCCACGACTTCAACCTGCAGATCGACACCGCGCTGGTCAGCGACTACCGCACCCGTGGCATCTCGCAGACCCAGGGCGACCCGGCCCTGCAGGTCGGCGCCACCCTGCAGCATGCCTCCGGCGCCTACCTGGGCGTGTGGAGTTCCAACGTCGATTTCGGTGGCGGCCTGAAGACCCGTCAGGAAATCGACTACTACGGCGGCTGGTACTGGCAGGCCAACGAGGACGTCGCCCTGGACCTGGGCTACATCAAGTACGCCTACCCGAAGGAAAGCCAGTTCAACCAGAGCGACACCTACGCCATCCTCCACGCCTATGGCTTCGAAGCAGCGGCCTACTATGGCAACGATTACCCCACCTACTTCGGCGAAGACCAGGCCAACCTCTACACCTACCTGGCCTACAACGCCGAGCTGCCGGCCGAGTTCAAGCTGCGCGTGCGCTACGGCCGCAACGACGCCAAGGACCCGCTCTACCTTTCCGGAGACGGCAGCACCCGCGACACCTACCACGAGTGGGAGGCGAAGCTGAGCCATGAATGGGTGGGCTTCGACTGGGCGGTGAGCTACATCGACACCGACCTGTCGCAGAACGAATGCCGCACGCAGTTCGGCTTCGGCGATGTGTGCACGGCGACCGTCGTCGCCAGCGTCTCGCGCAGTTTCTGACGTCTAACGCAGCGAAGTGGGACGCGAGCCGTGCGCGTCCCGTTCGCCCAGCAGGGCGATGGCGCACAGCGCCAGGGCGGCGATATTGGTGGACACCGGATTGAACGCGCCCAGCAGCAGTTCCGGGGCGAACAGCGCGACGTCCACCAGCAGCCCGGCCAGCGCAGCCGCTGCCAGCCACAATGGCCAGCGGCTGCGGCGCAGCAGCAGGATGAACAGCGCCAGGACGATCTCCAACGCGCCTGCCACCTCGGCGATACGCTGAGTGGACAGCGGCCAGCCGTGGGCCTCGATCATGCGGACTTCGTCAGGGCTCAAGAACAGCAGCTTGGGCACCAGCCCGTGATAGAGGAACACCACCCCCAGCGCCAGCCGCGCGATGGCCGCGCTAGTCATTGCCGAGGTAACGCCCGCGGTACTGTGGCGACGGCATCAGGCAGATATCTTCACGGCCGAACAGGCGATAACGGTTGAGCGCGATGCGGTCGTAACACCAGTCACGCAAGGGGCGCGGAATCAGCCAGAGCGCACGCAGCCAGTTCCATGGCGCCGGCAGCTGCGCGACCACGCGCAGGAAGGCGTCACTGCGTTCGAAACCTTCGCGGCCCTCGACGTAGAGCATGGTGTCGAAATACTCGGTAGGCACTCCGAACCAGTCGAGGATCGCCTGGCCCTCGGCGGACTGCACGCTGCACAGCTTTACCCGGCGCTCGCGGTCATGCCGCAGGAGGAAGCGGCTCCAGCCATTGCACAGGCGGCAGGTGCCGTCGAACAGCACCACCTTGTCGTCGGGCTGCATGTTGGGGGGCAGAGCCATGGCGTCGTCTCCAGATCCCTGATGCGCCAACTGTGCCCGCCGCGTGTGACAAGTCTTGTTCTTCATCGCTCATCCATTGCCGAGTGAGTACAACCGGTATTCGACCCACCCCGGCCCCAGCCGGCCTTCGCCCACCGCCAGTTGGTGGTTGAGCCAGCGGTAGCGGTCGTCGCCGACTTCGAAGCGCGGCTGGATCATGAAATAGGTGTCGCCGAACTCGGTGCTGTCGCCGCGCGAGACCGCGTGAATGATCTTCGGGTTGGCCACCAGCAGCCCGTTGTGCTGCATCAGGATACGCGCGCCATCGTCGGTACGCAGCACGAGGCGCACCTCCAGGTGCCAGCCGCCGTCGCCGTCCACCAGAATCCAGTCGCCGCCGCCGGGCAGGACTTCGCCGCTCAGCCGCTGGCCCTTGAAGGTCCCTCCGCCGGCTGCCGAGATCAGTCGCTGGCCCTGCGGCACGCGGCCGATTTCCACAGGCACGCTGGCCTTCACGTTCATTTCCATCAATGGCTCGAGCTTCATCGCCGACTCCTGCGCACTGTCGTCGTAGAGGGATGAATTAAAGCAGCCAGCGGCCGAATCGGCCTGTCTTGCCGAAGCGATAACGCAGCAGGCGCCCCATGCGCCGCATCGCCGGAATGGTCAGGGTGATCTCGTAGAGCAGACGCATGCCCAGGGACAGCCGTGCAATCTGCTTGCGGTCGTAGGCAGCGATGGCCTCGACGAAACGCAGGGCCGGCACCTGCTGTTCCAGCTCCTGCGGCTCGTCGATGCCCCAATGCAGCACGGCGCCGGTGCGCCGGATCATCGGGTTCCACTGCAGCAGGCGGATACCCAGGCGGCTGTAGCCATCCAGCGCCAGCTCTCCCTGGCCACAGTGCTCGACCAGCGCGCGCAGCAGCCAGGGCACCTTGCCCGCCTCCACGTAGGGCAGCACGCCTTCGGAAAGGATCAGGACCGGCCGCCCGGTCGGCACCGCGCGCCACCAGCCCGGCGCCGTCAGCGAGGTGGCCAGCAGATGGCAGTTTTCTCGCAGCGGATACAGGCGCTCGCGTAGCGCGATCACCTCGGGGAAGTCCACCTCGAACCATTGCACGGTGGGCGGCGGGTCGATGCGAAAGACGCGACTGTCCAACCCGCAGCCCAGTTGCAACACCACGCAGGCCGGGTACTGCGCAAGGAAGTCGCGCACCCAGTCGTCGAACAGCTTGGCCCGCAGGGCGATGCCCACCTGCTCGGCGCGGCCGATGTGCAGGCGGGCGAAGTCGTAGTCGATCTGCTCCACCGCCTGCCGCGAGAAATGGTCGCGCAGCAGGCTGTCGGGCAGCTCGCTCTCCTTCGCCTTGGCGTAGAGGGTGATCAGCAGGGTTTCCGGCGTACCGCGCAGCGCCAGGCGTTCCACGTCATTCGTGCAGGTAGTAGAGCTTGTTGACGATCTGCCAGCCGCCGCCAATGCGCAGCAGGGCCAGGTAGTCGGTGAAGTGCATGCCCTGGAACTCGTCGGCGACCTTGGCCACTGCGCTGTCGCCGGTGATGTCCAGCGACTTCAGTTCCCAGGGCGGCGGCGCGCCTTCCGGAGGCGGGGACTCGGCCCTGATCGCGCCGATGAATTCGTCCAGTGACGACCACTCCAGCGCGCCGTGGTAGTTGCCGACGATCTTGCAGGACGGGTGAAAGGCCTGTCGCAGACGCGACTCGTCGCCGAAGGTCATGCCCTCGACGTAGTCTGTCAGTACGCGGTTGATCGCGGCGCTGTCCGCCGTGTAGTTGCTCATCGCTGCAGCCCTCCCGGCCGGTGACCAATGGGGCAAGGCTAGCACCGCACCCCGGCCGCGCTCCGGCGAGCGACGGCCGGGGCTCCGGCTTCAGACCACCGCCAGATGCCGCTTGCGGGTCGGCGGCGGGAAGGCCGCGTCGAGGGCCTCGAGGTCCTCGGGCGTCAGGCGTAGCTGCAGCGCGGCGGCGTTGTCGCGGATGTGCAGCGACTCCACGGCCTTGGGGATGGCAATGACGCCCGGCTGGTGGATCAGCCAGGCCAGCGCCACACGGGCAGGTGTGGCGCCGTGGCGCCCGGCGATTTCCGCCAGCACCGGGTGGCGCAGCAGCTTGCCGCCCTGCCCAACCGGGCAGTAGGCCATCAGCGGCATGCGCTGTTCCTGGCACCAGGGCAGCAGGTCCCACTCGATGCCGCGCTCCTCCAGGCTGTATTGCACCTGGTTGGTGGCACAGGCGGGCTCGTTCAGTTCCTGCATGTCGTCGAGGTCGAAGTTGGATACGCCCCAGCGCTTGATCTTGCCCTGCTCGCGCAGGCGTTCAAAGGCCTCGACGGTTTCGTCCAGCGGATACTGGCCGCGCCAGTGCAACAGGTAGAGGTCCAGGCAGTCGGTGCCCAGGCGCTTGAGGCTGCGCTCGCAGGCTTCGGGAATGCCGCGCCGGCTGGCGTTGTGCGGATAGACCTTGCTGACCAGGAAGACCTGGTCACGCAGGCCGGCCAGCGCCTCGCCGACCACCTCTTCGGCGCCGCCCTCGGCATACATCTCGGCGGTGTCGATCAGGGACAGGCCGCGCTCGATGCCTTCGCGCAGGGCGGCAATCTCGCGCTTGCGCTGGAAGCTGTCCTCGCCCATGTGCCAGGTGCCCTGGCCGATGGCGGGAACGGCGGTGCCGTCGGCGAATACCACAGTGTTCATCTCGTGCTCCTTCTTGCGCTGGTCATGGGGACACGGGGCCGGCCGCCCGAATTCGGGCGGCGGGGTGTCAGGGTAGCGCAGAAGGCGGGGCCTGGGAGCGGATCAGCGGTTGGTCTGCAGGTTCCGGCGAGCGGCGTGGCGCTCGATGGCCAGGTCGATCAGGCGGCTGACCAGCTCGCTGTAGGTCATCCCCGCGGCCTGCCAGAGCTTGGGATACATGCTGATGCGGGTGAAGCCGGGCAGCGAGTTCAGCTCGTTGATCAGCACCTCGCCGCTCTGCGTGAGGAATACGTCGACCCGCGCCAGCCCCGAACACTCCAGGGCAAGGAAGGCCTCCACGGCAAGCTGGCGGATACGCTCGCTGGCCTCGGCAGGAATATCCGCCGGGACCACGACCTTGGCGGCATCCTCGTCGATGTACTTGCTGTCGTAGGAGTAGAAGCCGCTGCCCACGACGATCTCACCGCAACCACTGGCGACCGGCTGTTCATTGCCCAGCACCGCACATTCGATCTCGCGGCCGTTCACGGCGGCCTCCACCAGCACCTTGTCGTCGAAGGCGAGCGCCAGGCGCACGGCTTCGTCGTAGGCGGCCTCGTCCTCGACCTTGCTCACGCCCACCGAGGAGCCCATGTTCGCCGGCTTGATGAACAGCGGCAGGCCGAGCTTGCGCTGCGCTTCGGCGAAAGGCGTGCGTGCAGCATTGGCGCGGGTCAGGGTGATGAACGGCGTGATAGCGATGCCGGCGTCGCGCAGCAGGCGCTTGCTCACATCCTTGTCCATGCAGATGGCCGAGCCCAGCACGTCGGAGCCGACGAAGGGAATGTCTGCCATACGCAGCAGCCCCTGCAGGCAGCCATCCTCGCCCTGGGTACCGTGGACGATGGGGAAGATCACATCGACATGGTCGAGCAACTGGCGGCTACCGGTTTCCACCAGCTGCTGCTCGGCCTTGCCGGGCACCACGGCCAGCTCGCGATTGGAGCGATTGAGCGCGATCAGCGCCGGGTTCTCCTGGTTGAGCAGGTAGTCGGAGGCATCATTGAGGTGCCAGCGCCCCTCCTTGTCGATACCGATCAGCACCGGCTCGAAGCGCTCGCGGTCCAGTGCGTCGACGATGTTCTTCGCCGACTGCAGCGACACCTCGTGCTCCGCCGAACGCCCACCGAAAATCACCCCAACGCGCAACTTGCCCATGACAGCCTCCGAATGATCGATGGGCGCTTTCTAACACGGCATAGGGCGCTTGGGTAGAAACAGTGGCCGCCGAGCAGCTCGTGCCGTCGCGCAGTGCAAGCGGCATCCTGTCCGCGCTGACACGGCGGCTTCCGCCGGTGCGGCTGCGCTCGCTGTCCCGCAGTTTCAATGTGAAGCGTCCCGCTTTACGCCAGAGAAGCTGATGACGGCTGCGCATCCAGCGGGCGAGGCTCGCACAACCAGGCTCAATGCCAGGGATCGTAGGTGCCGAAACTCCAGATGTGCCCTTCCGGATCACGACAGGTGAAGCCCTGGCCGCCGTAGTCCTCGTCCTTGATATCGATGACGATCTGCGCACCGCCGTTTACTGCCGCGCGGTACAGCACCTCGGCATCCCTCACCACCACATAGATGCTCTGGGTGCAGCCGCCGATCTCGTCGGGCAGGCGCATCAGCCGGCCGTACTCGTTGTCGTGCAGCGAACCGAGCATCACCAGCCCGCTGCCGTCGGCCAGCGCCAGCTGCGCGTGAGCGATGCCGCCGTGATCATCGGCAACCACCAGTTGCCGCTGGAAACCAAAGGTGGCGCACAGCCAGTCGATGGCCTGGGGCGCATCGCGATAGCGCAGGCAGGGAATGACGCTGGGGCGGGCAATGGCGGCAGGCGTGGACATGGCGGGCTCCGGGAAAACGAACGCGATGTTCTGAGCATAGTCGCCCGCTTTTCACACCTCAGCGCTGTGCGGCGACCAGCAGCAACATGGGGCGTTCGCGCTCTTCGGCCAGCGCCGGGTCGGCCTGAACCTGTTCGGCGCTGGGGCCCCAGTCCTGGACATGACGCAACCTCAGCCCCGAGCCGATCACGGCGTTGAGGACGCTGCCCAGGGTGCGGTGATACTTGAGTACGCCCTTGGCCAGCCAGTCCGTGCGGCGTTCGCCTTCGTCCTGGTAATGGTCTACGGCCCAGCAGCGAAGGCCATCGGCATCGACGACCCAGCCGGGTTTGAGCGAGGCCATGTAGATCGGGTGCTCGATGGAGAACACCAGGCTGCCGCCGGGGCGCAGCGCATCGTGCACGTTGCGGAAGAAGCGCGGCAGGTCTTCAAGGTAATGCAGGGTCAGGGAGCTGTAGGCGAGGTCGAAGGCCGCGGTGGGCAATTCGAGTTGGTCGAGATCGGCACGCAAGTAGCTCACCTGCGCAGATTCGGTGCTCTGCCGTGCGCGATCGAGCATCTTCTGCGAAACGTCCAGCCCACTCACGGTACGGGCGCCCTGCTGCGCCGCGTAGCGGCAGAACCAGCCATAGCCGCAGCCGAGATCGACCACGTCGAGGCCCTCCAGCGGCGGCAGCAATGTACGCAGTGCGGCCCACTCCGGCGCACCCTCAAGGCCGTGCCGCGAGCGCGGCAACTGGGCGTAGCTGGCGAAGAATCCGGGGTTGTCGTAGATGTTCTGCGCCATGGATCGGCACCTCCTTTCTGACGGACCGAGGGTCGATTGTCAGCGTCGACGACAGGGCCGGCAAGCCGGCAAGGTCCGTGCCCCCAGGATTGAAGCGCAATTTCCTGCAAGACCGCGCCACGGGCCGACAGTAGTTTTCGCAGACCGATACCAGGAGGAAAAAACCGTGACCCAACGCCAACCGATCAACCTGCAGGACAAGCTCGGCCGCATCACTGAAACCTGGCAACCGCGGGTTATCGCCGAGATGAACGATTACCAGCTCAAGGTCGTGAAGCTGCAGGGGGACTTCGTCTGGCACAGCCACGCCGACACCGACGAGACCTTCATCGTGCTCGACGGCGAGCTGCGCATCGACTTTCGCGACGGCCCGCTGACCCTGCGCGCCGGCGAGCTGTACGTGGTGCCCCGCGGCGTGGAGCACAAACCCTACGCCGAGCAAGAGGTGCAGTTGATGCTGATCGAACCGCGCGGCGTACTGAACACCGGCGATGCGGGCGGCGAGCGCACGGCGGAGAATGATCGCTGGATCTGACCGTCGATCGACAGCACCGATGGCCGCCGATCAGCGGCCTCTCGCATTGTGGCTACCACTGCTATGCCTGTCGGAAGAACGCCGCTCCCAGCCGGAGGCTGTCACGCCTGGGATACACAGGCGCGGCCCTGGCGGCGTTGCCGGTTCGGGTCCGCGCCATCGAAGCCCGGAGGCGGGCCGGAGGTGCGACATGCTCTATCTGGTGAACTGGACCATCCCCATCGAGAACCGCGACAAGATCATTCAGCGCTTCCTCAAGACTGGTGGCCTGCCGCCGCCCGGCGTAAAGCTGGTCGGCCGCTGGCACGCCATGGGCCACATGCTCGGCTTCGGCCTGGCCGAAGCCGAGAATCCCCTCGACGTGCAGCGCTGGATGCTGCAGTGGACCGACCTGATGCACCTGCAGGTGCACCCGGCGATGACCGACGCGGAATATGCACCGCTGCTCGCGCAGATGCTGCAGCACACGGCGGACACGCCATCGGTCAGTCCCTGAGTGCGACCTCGGCGGGCTTGGCGCCGAAGCGCTTGCGGTAGTCGCTCGGCGCCATGCCGGTGATCTTGCGGAAGGTGCTGCGGAACGAGCCCGGATCGAGGTAGCCCACCGTATAAGCGATGTGGTCCACCGTACCGTTGGTGAACTCCAGCAGCTCGCGCGCCTTGCCCACCCGCAGGTGCTGGCAGTACTCGGTGGGCTTCAGGCCGGTGGCGGCGCGGAAGCGGCGCAGGAAGGTGCGCTCCTCCAATCCGGCCTGGGCAGCCATGGCGGGGAGGCTGACGTCCACCGCGCCGTTGCCCTGCAGCCAGTGCTGCACCTTGAGGATCGCGGCGTCACCATGCCCCAGCAGCGGCGCGAAGTTGCTGCCGCATTGCTGGGCGCTATCGCTGTGCTCCACCACCAGGAAGCGCGCGGTGCGGTTGGCGATGCTCGGGCCGAGCAGGCGGTCGACAATGCGCAGGCCCAGGTCCGACCACGCCATCAGCCCGGCGGAGGTGATCAGATCGCCGTCGTCCACCATGGGTTTGTGCGCTTCCAGGCGCACGCGCGGAAAGCGTTTGGCGAAAGCCTCGGCGCCACTCCAGTGGGCTGTGGCGCTGCGTCCGTCAAGCAGCCCGGCCTCGGCCACCAGCAAGCCGCCAATGCACACCGAGCCGACGATGGCGCCCGCGCCGTGGCGCGCGGCGAGCCAGTCAGTGAGGTTGCGCAGCGGTGCGGCGTTGGGCAAGCCGAACAACGACGGCGGCACCAGCACGGCGACCAGCCGGCTATCCGCGCCGGGATGAGTGTCGAACACACGTCGCGGCTCGCCGCCGTCCTCACCGGACCAATGACTGACGCGCAGCACCGGCAGCTGCTGCGCGGCTTCATCGCTGGCGATGCGATCGGCAACCGCGAACAGGTCGGTGAGCCCATGCAGCGCCGCCGTCTGCACCCCGGGATAGAGCAGCAACCCGATCTCGACGACGCTCCGTTCCACAGCCATTGTCAGTTTTCCCCCGGTTATTGTCGTTCCGCCTGATCCCCGCGCGGCACGCGGCGAACCATACTGGCTCCACTTCCTCACCACTGAAGAAAGGAACCTGAAATGGCCAAGCAAGCGCTCATCCTAGTGGATATCCAGAACGACTACTTCCCTTCCGGCAAGTGGCCGCTGGTGGGCATCGAAGCCGCCGCCGACCAGGCCGCCAAGGTCCTGGCCGCCTTCCGCGAACGCGGTGACCTGGTGGTGCACGTGCGCCACGAATTCGACAGTGCCGACGCCCCGTTCTTCGCTCCTGGCAGCGACGGCGCGAAGATCCACGGCAAGGTCGCCAATCTGCCCGGCGAGCCAGTGGTGCTCAAGCACTTCGTCAACGCCTTCCGCGACACGGACCTGAAAGCCATCCTCGACCAGCACGGCGTGGAGTCGCTGGTGGTGGTCGGGCACATGAGCCACATGTGCGTCGACGGGGCAGTGCGTGCCGCCGCCGACTTCGGCTACCCGGTGACCGTGCTGCACGACGCCTGCGCCACCCTGGACCTGGAGTTCAACGGCGTGAAGGTTCCGGCCGCCCAGGTACACGCGTCCTATATGGCGTCCCTGGCTTTCGCCTATGCCGACGTCGTGTCCACCGCTGACTACCTGAACTGCTGATCCGCAGGGTTTGCAAAAGGGCCTCCGGGGAGGCCCTTTCTTCAGTCAGATTCGCACCACGACAGCGCCGGAAAATCGGCGGATCAAGACGTGAAAAGTTGCCCAACACGCCGCTGGCTTTCCGCTATTATCGACGCTCGATCGCCCGTCGATAAGGACATCCCATGAGCGTTTCCTCCATCATCATCCTCGCCATCATCGCTGGCGTCATCTTCCTGCTGATCAGCGTGTTCAACCGCCTGGTGGCGCTGCGTAACCGCTACCAGAACGCCTTTGCCCAGATCGAAGTACAGCTCAAGCGCCGCTACGACCTGATCCCCAACCTGGTGGAAACCGCCAAGGCCTACCTCAAGCACGAGCGCGAGACCCTGGAGGCGGTCATCGCCGCGCGCAATGCAGCGGTCGCCGGTCTGAAGGCCGCTTCAGAGCAACCCGGCGACGCCGGCCGCATGGCGCAACTGGCCGCCGCCGAAAACGCCCTGGGCGGTGCCATGGGGCGCCTCAACGTGACCCTGGAAGCCTACCCGGACCTCAAGGCTTCGCAGAACCTGCAGCAGGTCAGCGAGGAGCTGTCGAGTACCGAGAACAAGCTGGCCTTCGCCCGCCAGGCCTACAACGACGCGGTGATGGAGTACAACACCTACCGCCAGTCGTTCCCCGCCAACTTCCTGGCCACCACCTATGGCCACAGCAAGGACGCCAGCCTGCTGGAGTTCGAGGACAGCAAGGACATCCAGTCCGCGCCGAAAGTCGCTTTCTAAAAAACCGGCGCAGGACGCGCGATGAACTTCTTCGAACACCAGGACCGTGCCCGCAGGCAGACCGGGCGCCTGGTCCTGCTGCTCAGCGTGGCGGTGGTCTGCCTGGTCACCATCACCAGCTTCGCCCTGGGCTGGCTCTGGCGTCACCTGGGCGAGCCGGCGCTGCACCTGACCTCCCGCGCCACCCTGCCCGACCCGGAGCTGTACCTGTCGGTGGCCGCGGTGATCGTCGGCGTGGTCGTGCTCGGTGCGCTGTACAAGCAGGTGCAGTTGAGCGCCGGCGGCAAGGTGGTGGCCGAGAGCCTGGGCGGCCGCCTGCTCAACCTGAGCGCCAGCAATGCCGATGAGCGCCGCCTGCTCAATGTCGTCGAGGAGATGGCCCTCGCCTCCGGCTCGCCGGTGCCGCCGGTCTACGTGCTGGAAGACGGCTCGATCAACGCCTTCGCCGCCGGCCTGACCCCGCGCGACGCGGTGATCGGCATCACCCGTGGCGCCATCGAGCAGCTCGAGCGCAACGAATTGCAGGGCGTGATCGCCCATGAATTCAGCCATATCCACCACGGCGACATGCTGCTCAACACGCGGCTGACCGCCCTGCTCCACGGCATGCTCCTGCTCGGCCTGATCGGCGGCATGCTGCTGCGCGGCTGGAGCGAGACCAGCAGCGGCGTGCGCATCAGCAGCCGAAGCAGCAGCAACGACAAGAACGGCGGCGGCAGCGTGGTGCTGCTGGTAATCGGCGCCGGCCTGGTGCTCTATGTTCTGGGCTATGTCGGCACCTTCTTCGGCCAGCTGATCAAGGCTTCGGTGAGCCGTCAGCGCGAATACCTCGCCGACGCCTCGGCGGTGCAGTTCACCCGCGATCCCTCGACCATCGCCGGCGCGCTCAAGAAGATTGGCAGCAACCCGCTGGGCGCCCTGCTCAGCGCGCCGCGCGCGGCCGAATACAGCCACCTGTACTTCGGCGATGGCGTGGGCAGCAGCTGGTTCGACACCCACCCGCCGCTCAAGGACCGTATCCGGCGGGTCGACCCGGGCTGGGACGGTCGCTACCCGAAATTCGAGCCGCGCCTGGACGTGGCGCTGATGAACCAGGAAGCCTGGACCGCCGCCGTCACCGGCCAGCCTTACCAGCCCAGCGCCGTGGACGTGGCCGTCGCCTCCGTGGGTGCGCCGACCGTCGCCCACCTGCAGGAAGCCCGCAGCACGCTGCGGCGCCTGGATGAACGCCTGCAACGCGCCGCCCACGACAGTGAAGGAGCGCAAGCGCTGGTCTACGGCCTGCTGCTGGACAGCGAACCCGGCCAGCGGGCGCGTCAACTGGAAGCGATCAAGCAGCGCCTGAACCTGAGCCTGGCACTGCAACTGGACCTGCTGGAGGAATCGCTGCTGCGGCTCGACCCCGGCCAGCGCTTGCCGCTGCTGGACCTGGCCATGCCGGCGCTCAAGCAACTGGACACCAAGGCCTTCCTTGCCCTGCGCGAGAACATGGCGCTGCTGATCAAGCTGGACGGCAAGGTGAAGCTGCTGGAGTGGACCCTGCTGCGCATCATCGAGCGCAACCTGCGACCGGGCAGCGGGAAGATCGGCAATGTGGCGCTGGCGGAGCTGTCCGAAGCCTGCGCGACGCTGCTGGCCTTCCTCGCCCGAGTGGGAGAAACCAGCGATTTGCAGACCGAGCAGGCGTTCGCCGATGCCTGGAGCGGCCTGCCCTTCGCGCCCCGGTCCCTCCCCGCTGCCGCCAGCCTGCGCGACCTGGAAGCCGCGCTGAAACAGCTGGAACAACTGCGCCCACTGCAGAGGCCGCAACTGCTCAAGGCGCTGGCACGCTGCATCGAGCATGACGGCCACATCACCGCCGGCGAGGCGGAGCTGATGCGCGCAGTGGCGGATATCCTGGATTGCCCGATGCCGCCGTTGCTGGCGAACTGAAACGCCTCCCAACCCAACCCCGCAGCGAACCTTCTCTGCAGCCCTCCCCGGCGAACGCATTCGTAGGATGGGTGGAGCTTGCGATACCCATGCTGCTTCGGTGCACAGGAAGCGATGGGTATCGCTTCGCTCCACGCCATCCTGCGTTGATGCTTCAACCGTATATTCGATGTGGATGCAAACTCCGAATCGCGCCCGCGGGTGTTTCTGCAGATCGGACCCGTCAAATACGTAGTCACCCGCATATCCCCAACGAACCCGTCGCCCTAGGATGGCTGGCATCACTGATGCCGGACTGTCCCCATGCCCCACATCGCCATCGACTACACCACCAACCTCACCGACGATCTGCTCCCGCTGGAGTTGCCCCGCAAACTCCACGAGGCGGCACGAGAATTGGGCGTTTTCCCCCTGAACGGCCTGCGCACCTTCGCCCGCGTCATCGAGCAGCACCACGTTGGCGCCGATACCCGCAACGAAGGCTTCGTCAACATCCAGATCCGCATCGCTCCCGGCCGCCCGGAGGAACTGCGCCAGCGCATCGTCGATACCCTGTTCGCCACCGCCGAGCAGACCCTGGCCGCGCTCATCGACAGACGCCCCGTGGGCCTGCAACTGGAAATCACCGAACTCGACCGCAGCCTGACGCGCATGGCCGGCAGCCTGCCCAGCGCCTGAATTGCCACGAGAAAGAAAAAGGGCCTCCGAAGAGGCCCTTTTTTCATCCACTCAACCGAGCATCAGGCACGGCTGGCAGCAGCGCCCTGCTCGCCTTTCGGCGCGAGGTTCAGCACGTAGTACAGCACCGTCAGCAGCACCAGGAAGGCCGGGCCGATGTACAGCGCGATGCGGGTGTCCTCGAAGAAGGCCATCAGCACAACCACCAGCACCAGGAAGGCCATGGCGAGGTAAGAGCTGAGCGGGTACAGCCACATCCTGAACTGCAGCTTGCCGGCTTCGGCGGCGGAGAGGCCGCGGCGGAATTTCAGCTGGGCCAGCAGGATCATGGCCCAGGTCCAGATCGCCCCGAAGGTGGCAATGGAGGTCACCCAGGTGAACACCTTCTCGGGCACGAGGTAGTTCAGCAGCACGCCCAGCAGCAGCGCGAAGATCGACAGCAGCAGCGCATTGCGCGGCACGCCGCCCCTGGAGGTCCTGGCGAACACGGCCGGGGCCTGGCCGTGCTGGGCGAGGCTGTAGAGCATGCGGCCGGTGCTGAAGATGCCGCCGTTGCAGGACGACAGCGCGGCGGTGATCACCACGAAGTTGATGATGCCGGCAGCGGTCTTGATGCCCATGCGCTCGAAGGTCATCACGAACGGACTGCCCTGGGTGCCGATCTCGTTCCACGGGTAGATGGACATGATCACGAACAGCGCGCCCACATAGAACAGCAGGATGCGCCAGAACACCGAGTTGATCGCACCGGGAATGGTCTTCTGCGGGTTCTTCGCTTCGCCGGCGGTCAGGCCGATCATCTCCACGCCCAGGTAGGCGAACATCACCATCTGCAGTGACATCAGCACGCCGGTGATGCCGTGGGGCATGAAGCCGCCATTGCTCCAGAGGTTGGAGATACCCGTGGCGATGCCGCCGTTGCCGAAACCGAAGAAGATCATGCCGGCGCCTACCAGGATCATGGCGACGATGGTGACGATCTTGATCAGCGCGAACCAGAACTCGAACTCGCCGAAGGCGCGTACGGCGATCAGGTTGATGGTACCCATGCTCGCCAGTGCGGCCAGCGCCCAGATCCAGCGCGGCACATCGGGGAACCAGATGCCCATGTAGATGGCTACCGCGGTGATCTCCGCGACGCAGGTCACCAGCCAGAGGAACCAATAGTTCCAGCCGGTCAGGTAGCCGGCCAGCGGGCCGAGGTAGTCCTGGGCGTAGCGGGCGAAGGAGCCGGCCACGGGATTGTGTACGGCCATCTCGCCGAGGGCGCGCATGATCACCAGGATGGCGAGGCCACCGATGATGTAGGACAGCATGATGGCCGGGCCGGCCATCTGGATGGCCTTGGCGGAGCCGAGGAACAGGCCGACGCCGATGCAGGCGCCCAGGGCCATGAGACGGATGTGCCGCTCGTTGAGATCCCTTTGGAGATCGTGGGACGACATGGTGATGCAACCTCATTTTGTTCTTGGGAGTAATCAGCTGCGGACTCTGAGCGCCGTCAGGGTGCGGAACCACCGGAAAGGCTTCGCCACCGCGCCGGGCGGCACGGAGGGAGAAGTGTCTGGCAGTTCCAGGACGGCACACCGGAAGAGGCTGTCCGCTCTTGTGAAGCGGACGTGGGCATTGCGGGAGGACCACGGCTGAGGTCGCGGGCGAGTGTTACACAAGTCTGTGGGAAACGTCTGCACCACCAAGGTGCAATTTGACCAAAGGAATAGCGGCGTATCGCCACATCTTCGTCACTCGCGAGGGCCGGTTTAGAGCGGTTCAACCTGACAGCGGCTGCAATTCCAGCAACAGCGAGCAGGGCTGGCCGGTGCGCGGATGGCGCGGTTCGCGCAGTTGCCGCAGGCGCCAGCCGCTGGCGGCCAGCAGCGCCAGCCAGGACTCCAGGGTGCGGAAGAACCAGGGCATCGGCGCGCTGAACTCAGCGCCGAAGGCGGCAAAGGTTTCCAGGCGCCAGCCGTCCGCATAGGGCTCGTCGCCACAGGCGGTCCAGGGGTGAAGGGTCTGGATCAGCAGTCGCCCGCCAGGATTGAGCCGCTCGCGCAGTGCGCCCAGCAAGGGCGCGAGGCACTCGTCGAGCAGCGCGAAGTTGCACACCAGGACGTCGAACTGGCCGAGGCTGCTGCCCGACTCGGTCAGCGCCACGTAGTCCATCAACTCGAAACGCCCGCCGCCGGACGCCCGCGCCGAATCGACCAGGGGCGCCGAGGCGTCCACGCCGACGCACTCGCTGCCCCGCGCCGCCAGCGCGCGACACAACCAGCCTTCGCCACAGCCGATATCGAGCACACGCCGCGCCGGGCCCTCGGCGATGGCGCCGAGGATCGCCGCGTCAGTCACCAGCCGCCGGCTCTCGATGCGCTGCTCGCGCACGGCGCGGGTCCAGGCATCGGCGTTGGTTTGCCAGCTCTGGCGGATGTGGGTTTGGTGGTCGGTCATGGAGGGCTCCGTGCGTGGGTGAAGCGATCGCGGATGATTCCGCTCCTACCGGAGTAGCCCTCTGCCGTGCCCAGCACTCTCCCTGACGGGAGAGGGAATCCCTGGCACGGACTTACCAGGAGGAATGGGTGCCTACAGGTATGTCGGGCTACTGCCCCTTCCACCCCTTGGGCACCGCCAACCCCTTGGGCGGCGGCGTCTGCGGCAGCATCTCGCGGCATCCGGCGTCGCGGAACGGCCCACTGACCTTCTGCCAGCCCTCGCCCGGCGACGTCTGCTGGCAGGTATAGGCGCCATCGAGCTTGCTCTGCCAGCGGTAGAACGGCATGGGCGCCGCCTGGGCGCTCAAGGACAGCAGCAGAGCGGTCAGGGGCAAGGCCAGGGACAGATTATGCGAACGCATGGGGAAGGGTTCCTGTCGAAGTCAGTACATTGCACCTGCTGGCCGTCGGCAAATCAATCCGCAAGGCCATGAACGGTGCCGGGCGGCGCGCAGTTTTTTCGCCGCCGACTACGCTGGAAGTTAGGAAAGCCGCGGGGGACAACGGCTTTCGCGGCGCCAGGAAGGTGCCGGCCATCACGTGGGCGGAGTCCGCTTCCTGGGCTGTCGTACGAGCATGGGCGGGGCGTGAAGATGGGCAACTCGAAGCATTCCGGTACGCAAGTGGCAGGTCAACCGGGAAGTCTGGGGCCCGGCCTTTCCCCGCAGAAAGTGCATCATCACCGTTTCCTCATCCTCTTCCTGTTTCTCCTGCCGTTGCTGGCCGCCATGGGTGCGGCGCTGCTCTATGAAGCGCGCACCTCCAAGCTGCAGGCGCGCGAGCTGGCGCGCTACGCGACCGGACTGACCTGGAGCCTGGAACAGGGCAGTACCGGCAACGTGGTTTATCCACAGGGCGGGCCCTTCGACCGCCGCCTGGGTTACCAGCAGCTGCCCAGCTTCCTCGGTCGCCTGCACGAGCGCAATTTCGTCACCCTGAGCCAGGCGCGCTTCTCCGATCCACTCATGCAGTACACCAGTCACGGCCTGTTCCCGCCCTACCCGGAGAAGGCCCAGGCCGGAGTCGACATCGCCGACTGCCGCGGCCTGCCGATCTACAATTTCCGCTACCCGCAGCGGCTCTACGCCAACTTCGAGAGCATCTCGCCGGCCATCGTCAATAGCCTGCTGTTCATCGAGAACCGCGACCTGCTCGACCCCGAGCGCCCCTACCTGAATCCGGCCATCGACTGGAGTCGCTTCACCCAGGCCTCGGTGGCGCAGGTGGGCAAACTGGTCGGCCTGGGCAATCACGCCCCCGGCGGCAGTACCCTGGCCACGCAGATCGAGAAGTACCGCCATTCCGAGGATGGCCGCACCAACTCGATCACCGACAAGCTGCGGCAGATGGCTTCGGCCAGCGTACGCACCTACCAGAACGGACCGGAAAACCTGGCCGCGCGGCGCAACGTCGCCCTCACCTACCTCAATTCGGTGCCGCTCTCGGCGCAGCCGGGCTACGGCGAAGTCAGCGGTCTGCCGGACGGCCTTTGGATCTGGTACGGCGCCGACTACCAGCAGGTCAACAAGCTGCTCAACGCTGCGCCGGGCTCCGGCGCGGAACTCGCTGCACAGGGCAAAGCCCTGCGCCAGGTGGTGTCGCTGATGATCGCCCACCGTCGACCGTCCTGGTACCTGGCGCGCGGCCGCGACCAGCTCGCCGTGCTGACCGACAGCTACCTGCGCCTGCTGGCACAGAACAAGGTGATCGCCCCCGAGCTGCGCGACGCCGCGCTCAAGCAGAAACTGGTGTTCCGCGACCCGCGCAGCGAGCCGAGCTTCACCCCGCTGGAGAACAACAAGGGCATCGGCCTGGCCCGCACCCGCCTGGCCGGCATGCTCGACGTGCCGCTGTACGATCTCGACCGCTTCGACATGAGCTTCACCACTACCCTGCAGCATGAGTTGCAGGAGCAGGTCACCGCTTACCTGCGGCATCTGTCCGACCCGGAATTCGCCGAGCAGATCGGCCTGTTCGGCGAGCACCTGCTGTCCAAGGACAAGACCCGGGACGTGCGCTACAGCTTCACCCTGTTCGAGCGCACTCCCAGCGGCAACCGTGTGCGCGTGCAGACCGACAGCACCGAGCAGCCCTTCGACATCAACGAGGGCAGCAAGCTGGAGCTGGGCTCCACCGCCAAGCTGCGGGTGCTCGCCACCTACCTGGAAACCATCGCCGACCTGCACCAGCAGTACGCGCCGCTGTCCGTCGCGGAACTGAAGAAGGTGTCGGTGGAACCGCTGGACTTCCTCACCCGCTGGTCCATCGACTACCTGATCACCGCCAAGGACCGCAACCTGCCGGACATGCTCGCCGCCGCCCTGCAGCGCAAGTACTCCGCCAGTCCGTACGAGAGCTTCTTTACCGGCGGCGGCATCCACACCTTCAGCAACTTCCGCAAGGAAGACAACGGGCGAATCCCGACCCTGCAAGACGCCCTGCGCGAGTCGATCAACCTGCCCTTCGTACGCCTGCTGCGCGACCTGGTGCGCCACGACATCTATGCCAATGAGGGCAGCAAGATGACCGTGCTGGCCGATGACAAGGACCCGCGCCGGCAGGACTACCTCGACCGCTTCGTCGACAAGGAAAGCCAGGTCTACCTGCTGCGGTTCTGGCAGAAGTACAAGGGCAAGGACAACGACGCGCGCCTGACCACCTTCCTCGACGGCCTGCGTGCCTGGCCGGTACGGCTGGCGGCGATCCACCGCTACCTGCAGCCGCAGGCGGATGTCCCGACCTTCGCCGCCTTCCTGCAGGACCGCCTGAAGCAGGGCCATTACGCCGGCGACAAGCTCACCGACAAGCGCATCGAGGACCTCTACACCCGCTACGGGCCGGGCGCCTTCAACCTCAACGACCAGGGTTACGTCGCCCGCGTGCACCCGCTGGAGCTATGGCTGCTGGGCTACCTGCAACGTCAGCCGGCGGCGACCTTCGCCGACGCCGTGGCTGCCAGTAGCGCCGAGCGAAAGGAAGTCTATGGCTGGCTGTTCAAGTCGCGGCACAAGTACGCCCGCGACAAGCGCATCCGCATCATGCTGGAAGTGGAAGCCTTCCTCGACCTGCACGAACAGTGGAAGCGCCTGGGCTACCCGTTCGATCATCTGGTGCCGTCGCTGGCCACCGCGCTGGGCAGCTCCGGCGACCGCCCGGCGGCGCTGGCGGAACTGATGGGCATCATCCTCAACGACGGTGTACGCATGCCCACCCTGCGCATCGACAGCCTGCACTTCGCCGCCGCCACGCCCTACGAAGTCACCCTCGGCCCGGAATCCAACAAGGGCCGGCAGGTGATGCGCTCGGAAGTCGCCCAGGCCCTGCGCACCGCGCTGTCGCAAGTGGTGGACGCAGGCACCGCGCGGCGCCTGTCCGGCACCTTCAAACTGGCCAACGGCAACGCCCTGGTGATGGGCGGCAAGACGGGCACCGGCGACAACCGTATCGAGAGCGTCACCCGCAGCGGCTGGGTGAAGAGCTCCAAGGCGATGAACCGCACGGCGACCTTCGTCTTCTACATCGGCCCGCGCCACTTCGGCACGCTCACCGCCTATGTCGCCGGCAGCGAGTCGGACGGCTTCAAGTTCACCTCGGCGCTGCCGGTGCAGGTGCTCAAGGGCATGGCGCCGACGCTGTCGAGCTACCTGGAGCCGGGCATCAGCACCGGCTGCCAGGAGCGGCTGGATAACCTGCGGGTGAGCTGGCGCTGAGCGCCAACGGCGACAGGGAGCGTAGGAGCGGACTTCCCACCCTCAACGCTTCTGGACAGTCTTCACGTACAGCGCCTCGACCTGCTCCCGCGCCCACGGCGTGCGGCGCAGGAAGGTCAGGCTGGACTTGATGCTCGGGTCGTTCTTGAAGCAGCGCACGTCGATGCGCTTGGCCAGCCCGTCCCAGCCGTACTGCGCCACCAGCTGGTTGAGGATGGCTTCCAGGGTCACGCCGTGCAGCGGGTTCTTCGGTTTGTCGTTCATCTTCGGTGCCGTGTTGGAGAATGGGCGGCACCTTAGCATCAGGCCCGCAACCCGGCCACGCCGGCCACGATCAGCGCCACCGAGGCCAGCTTGGTCAGCGTCAGCGCCTCGCCCAGCAGCAGGAAGCCGAAGAACACAGTGCCCAGCGTGCCGATGGCCGTCCAGACCGGGTAGGCGATGCTCACCGGCAACTGGCGCATCGCCAGGGTAAGGAAGAAGATCCCGCCGATCACGGCGAGCACCGTCACCACGGTCGGCAAGGGCCGGGTGAAGCCTTCGGCGTACTTCATCGACACCGCGAACATCACCTCGAACACCGCCGCCACCATCAGCATGGTCCAGGCCATCACGCACGCGCCCACTCGCTCTCGGCGAGATCGGCCAGGGCCTTTTCGGCCTGTTGATAAGACGCGCGGAAAGCTTCGGGATTGCCCTCCTCGCCCTCGGCCGCGATCACCTGTACATCCTCGATGCCGAGGAAACCCAAGGCCACGCGCAGCCAGGCATCCGCGTGGTTCATCCACTCCAGCGCGCCGCCCGGCCCCATGCCGGCACCACCCCGGCTGGTAATGATCAGTGCCTTGCGGCCCGTGAGCAGCGGTTCGTATTCGGCTTCGCCGTCCTTGACGTGCAGGTCGAAAGTGCGGCCGAGACGGACAATCTGGTCGACCCAGGCCTTCAGCCCGCTGGGCACGCTGAAGTTGTACATGGGCGTGGAGATCACCAGCAGATCGTGGGCGAGCAATTCGTCTACCAGTTCCTCGCTCAGCGCCAGCTCGGCCTGCAAAGCAGCCGGACGATTGTCCGGCTCCGGATGGAAGGCGGCGGCGATGAAACCTTCGCTGACATGGGGCAGATCGGCGCGACCCACTTCCCGGCGGGTAATCGATGCTTGCGGCAGCGCGGCGAGAAAGCCCTCGGCCAGGCGGCGGGAATGCGAGCGGTCGGCACGGGGACTGGCGTGAATGGAAAGAATCCTGCTCATCTGTAATTCCTTGCTCAAGATGTACACTGCGGAGGCCATGACTGGCCTCCAGTTGCTGCCTAAGCTATTTACGGGTTGTCGACCGGACAACTGAGGGGATCTCCTTCCAGATGAATCCAGCTCACCCATGGAGCGCTGTATGTTCGCCAACCTGCCGCTACCCGCCCTGCGCACTTTCGAGTCCGCTGCGCGCCAGCTGAGCTTCAAGGCCGCCGCCCAGGAACTGGCAGTGACACCCACGGCGGTGTCCCACCAGGTCCGCGCGCTGGAGCAATGGCTGGGCCTGCCGCTGTTCGAGCGCCTGCCGCGCCAGGTGCGCCTGACCGAGGCCGGCGAGCGACTGTTCCGCAGCCTGCATGGCGCGCTGCTGGAGGTGTCGCAGTCGGTGGACAGCCTGCGCCCGCAGCGCAGCGCCAGCAGCCTGACGATCTCCACCACGCCGGCCTTCGCCGCACTGTGGCTGGTGCCGCGCCTGGGCCGCTTCTACGCGCGCCATCCGCACATCCGCCTGCGCCTGGACAGCCAGTGCGAGCTGCTCGACCTGCAGCAGGACGCCAGCGTCGACCTGGCGATCCGCTACGGCTTCGGCGACTACCCGCGCATGCACAGCCAGTTCCTGCTGGCGGAGCGCTTCGCCGTCTATGGCGCGCCGGCGCTGGTGGCTACCGCCGATGTGGAAGTGCCGGAGATGATCAGCGTGCGCTGGCACAACTCCGAGCTCTACGAGCGCGGCTGGAAGGCCTGGTGCCAGGTGGCCGGCGAGGAGTGCCTGCTTGCCCAGGCGGTGCAGCGCGAGTACGACGAGGAGTTCTACGCCCTGCAGGCGGCCATCGCCGGCCAGGGGCTGGTGCTGGCCAGCTCGCTGCTGGTGTCCGAGAGCGTGGAGAAGGGCCTGCTGGTACCCTACCGCCCGGAGATCAACGTGCCCGGCGCCCGCTATACCGCGCTCTGCGTACCGGGCCGCGAGCGCCACCCACCGGTGCGCGCCTTCCTCGACTGGCTGGGCGAGGAAGCGGCGCAAGCCCCAGACCCGTTGATCGGCAACGCCGCCTGAGCCTGCCGCTGCACCCGCGCAGGTGCCGCTTCGCCGTGCGCGATGGGCTGGCCGTGGGTAGAATCAAGCCTGCCGCAACAACAATTCTTCTTTGCCCGCGACACGCCCGCGCGTGATCCCAGGGCACGGCCTGAGCCCCACTTCACCTCAGGATTCCCATGACCACCGCGCAAGAAACCCACTCCGGCAGTTGGCTGAACGTCATCGCCCTCGCCATCGCCGCCTTCATATTCAACACCACCGAGTTCGTCCCGGTGGGCCTGCTCAGCGACATCGGCGCGAGCTTCGACATGCGTCCGGAACAGACCGGGCTGATGCTCACGCTCTATGCCTGGGTCGTGTCGCTGGCCTCGCTGCCGCTGATGCAACTGACCCGCAACATGGAGCGCCGCCGCCTGCTGGTGGTGATCTTCTGCCTGTTCATCGTCAGCCACGTGCTCTCCGGCTTCGCCTGGAACTTCACGGCACTGATGATCAGCCGCTTCGGCATCGCCTTCGCCCACGCCGTGTTCTGGTCGATCACCGCGTCGCTCGCGGTGCGCGTGGCACCGCCGGGCCAGCAGGCGAAAGCCCTCGGATTGCTGGCCACCGGAACCATCCTGGCGATGGTTCTCGGCATCCCGCTTGGGCGCATGCTCGGCGAGGCGCTGGGTTGGCGCACGACCTTCCTCACCATCGCCGGCGTCTCGGTGGTGGTGGTGCTCTGGCTGGCCCGCGCGCTGCCGCTGCTGCCGAGCCAGAATTCCGGGTCGCTGCGCAGCCTGCCGATGCTGCTGCGCCGTCCGGCGCTGGTGTCGATGTACGTGCTCACCGTGCTGGTGATCACCGCGCAATTCACCGCCTACAGCTACATCGAACCGTTCGCCCGCGAGGTCGCTGCGCTCGATAGCCAGAAGACCACCCTGCTCCTGCTGCTGTTCGGCGGCGCCGGAATGTTCGGCTCGATCCTCTTCAGCCGCTACAGCGAGCGCGCCCCCCGCGCCTTCCCGTGCATCGCCATCGCCGTGCTCGGCGGCTCGCTCCTCCTGCTGATGCCACTGGCCCACTCTTCCACTGCACTCTTGGGCCTGAGCCTGTTCTGGGGCGCGGCGATCCTCTGCTTCGGCCTGGCGCTGCAGGCCAAGGTACTGCAGCTCGCCCATGACGCGACTGACGTGGCCATGGCGATGTTCTCCGGCCTGTACAACGTCGGCATCGGCGGCGGCGCGCTGCTGGGCAGCCGCGTGGCAGTGGGCATGGGGCTGGAATGGATCGGCTACGTCGGCGGCGCGCTGGCGGTGGTCGGCCTGCTGCTGTGCCTGTTCGCCTGCTGGCGCTATGCGGCAGCGCTGAGCGGCAGCACCTCGCGCTGATCGCCCCGCGCCGGATTTGCCCACGCACAGGTCAGCACGGAGCCATGATCTGCAGGAGCGCGCTTCCGCGCCACCCCACCCGGCACCCCGGCATCAAGAGGTTCGCGAGCAAGCTCGCTCCTATAAAAAAACAGAAAGAAAAAGGCCGCGCCCCTTTCGGGAACGTGGCCTTTTTCATTCAGCTGAGGATCAGCGGCTGGTCGCGGCAGTGCCGGCCGGCTGAGTGGCCTCGGCGTATTCCGCCTCGGCTTCCTCGAAACGCTGGATCATCGCCTTCGACGGTGCCGAACCGATCAGGCTGAACACCACGATGGAGATGCTGGAGAGGATGAAGCCCGGAATGATCTCGTACAGGCCGAGCCAGCCGAACTGCTTCCAGACGATCACGGTGACCGCGCCAACGATGATGCCGGCCAGCGCGCCGTTGCGGGTCATGCCCTTCCACAGCACGGAGAACAGCACCAGCGGGCCGAAGGCGGCGCCGAAGCCGGCCCAGGCGTAGGACACCAGGCCCAGTACGCGGTTTTCCGGATTGGCAGCCAGGGCGATGGCGATCAGCGCCACCAGCAGCACCATGGCGCGGCCGACCCACACCAGCTCGAGCTGGCTGGCGTTCTTGCGCAGGAAGGCTTTGTAGAAGTCTTCGGTCAGGGCCGAGGAGCACACCAGCAGCTGGCAGCTCAGGGTGCTCATCACCGCCGCGAGGATGGCAGACAGCAGCACGCCGGCAACCCACGGGTTGAACAGGATCTTCGCCAATTCGATGAAGATGCGCTCATGGTTCTCGCCCACGGCGCCAGCCTGTTCCGGGTGCGCCTGGAAGTAGGCGATGCCGAAGAAGCCGACGGCCACGGCGCCGCCCAGGCAGAGGATCATCCAGGCCATGGAGATGCGGCGGGCAGCCGGGATCGACTTCACCGAATCGGCGGCCATGAAGCGCGCCAGGATGTGCGGCTGGCCGAAGTAACCCAGGCCCCAGGCCATCAGCGACAGCACGCCGACGAAGGAAGCGCCCTTGAACATGTCGAAGTTGGCCGCGTCCTTCAGCTCGATGGCGGCGAAGGCCGGATCGATACCGCCGGTAGCGAGCAACACGAAGATCGGGGTGAGGATCAGCGCGAAGATCATCAGCGAGGCCTGCACGGTGTCGGTCCAGCTCACCGCCAGGAAGCCGCCGACGAAGGTGTAGGCGATGGTCGCGGCGGCACCGGCCCACAGGGCGGTCTCGTAGGACATGCCGAAGGTGCTTTCGAACAGGCGGGCGCCGGCGACGATGCCGGAGGCGCAGTAGATGGTGAAGAACACCAGGATCACCAGCGCGGAGATGACGCGCAGGACGCGGCTGTTGTCCTCGAAGCGGGTGCTGAAGTAGTCCGGCAGCGTCAGCGCGTTGCCATTGTGCTCGGTGTGCACACGCAGGCGGCCGGCGACGAACAGCCAGTTCAGGTAGGCACCGCAGATCAGGCCGATGGCGATCCAGCTTTCCGAGATGCCCGACAGGTAGATGGCGCCCGGCAGGCCCATCAGCAGCCAGCCGCTCATGTCCGAAGCACCGGCCGACAGCGCGGTGACGAAGCTGCCGAGGCTGCGGCCACCGAGGATGTAGTCGGAGAAGTTGTTGGTCGAACGGTAGGCGGCCAGGCCGATCAGAACCATGGCTGCGATGTAGATCACGAAGGTGATCAGTGTTGGCGTGTTGACGCTCATGGGGACTCCCCTACAGCTTGTTTTTATCCGGGCTCGCGGGGTGTCGCGGACCCTTGACTGGCAGCCGGCGTGGTTGACGCCGACCGGTTAGCGCTTGCTCACAGGCAAACCGGGGTGCGCGTGGCGCCAAACCGGCACCGAACCGCTACGCATCCCGACGCAGGCACGCCCCCGTCCTTGCTGGCGTCTTCCTGCGGCCACCGTCTCACCACGGTGGCCTCCGTCCCGCCTTCGCCGGTAAGCGATGTGCGAGGCGATTTCCGGGCGGAGCCCGGTCATCCATCAAGCGCCGATGTGGGCGCCCTGCTCTCGGCAAATGCCTGCCAGCCGCACGATACGGGGCTGGCAACGGCGTTCGTCGCGAGTGATTGAAACTGTGCTGATGCGCGCATAAAGGTGCGGCAGGGGCAGGCCGGCGCGCGAGGGCGCGGATTGTACAGAAAGCGACGGGGCGAATGGCGCCGCTGGTCCGAGGGCGGACGGCGCAAGGGCACGGGCGGGCGCTGCGGGCCGGGCCGTGGCGGGGGTGGCGCGGCCAGGTGCAGGCGCGCCACGAGCGTAGACAGAACCGGTGATGGGCATGCTGCCCCTCCCGCGTATCGAGCTGGCTGTTGTTCTTGGTCTGACCGGGTTGCACCTTGGAACACCAGCAACGCGGTGGGCGGACTCTATGGGTTGCACCCTGCGAATTTCTTGCTGAAAGCTCTGGAGTTCTTGCAAAAGACTCCGGCACCCGCAGGTCGACAATTGACCATTCGATCAGCAATCGGCGGTGCACAGACTAACGAACTCAGCAGCGGCGCAGGTTGCCCGGCGTCAGCCCCAGGTAGCGGCGCATCGCCGTGTTCAGCGCGCTCTGGCTGGAGAACCCGCATTCCCCGGCGACGCCGACCAACGGCAGGTCGGATTCCCGGAGCAGGCGTGCGGCGCGGTCGAGACGCTGGCGCAGCAGGTACTGGTGTGGCGTGAGGCCAACGCGGTCCTTGAACTGCGCATGGAAGTGGCTGGGGCTCAGGCAGGCGACCTGCGCCAGTTCGGCCACGGTAATGCGCCGGGACAGGTGAGCGGCGATATAGCCGTCCAGCCGCTCCAGGTCCAGCGGCCCGTTGCGCGGCGCGCGATCCTCGCCAAACAGCCGCAGGTGCAGTGCCCGCAGCAGCACGCCGCCCAGGGCGCGGGCCAGCAGCGGGTCATCACCGTAGCGGGCGATCTCGGCGCCGGCGTAGCTGAGCAGGTTCTGGAAGTCCGCATCCAGGGTCGGGTAGCGCGGCGCCTCGAACAGCCGCGCCAGCAGTTCGCGGTCCTGCTCGCCAGTGCCGGCCTCGTCGAGATCGACGATCAGCATGCGGTTGTCGCCCAACCCGGCGAACTCGTGCCCGACATCCCCCGGCACCAGGCACGCGCGCATGCGGCAGACCTCGCCGCCCGCGCCGTCGATCTCGAACTCCGCACGGCCGCTCAGAGACATCACCAACTGGTGGTGGTCATGGGCATGCTGGTCGGTCTGGTCGGACAGCCTGACGAGGCGGGTATCGAACATGGGCATTGGCTGATCAAATTTTGAGCATGATACGAAATTTCCGTCAGCCTGCCCAGCCAGGAGGTGCAACCTGGCGCAACTCCGCTTGAGCTCACGCAAAATCATCTAAGGCCAAAAATCTTGCTAACGAATAGGCATGTTATGTTATAACAAATAATATCTCTTCCTTTTCCCTTCCCCGCCGCCTGGCGCATCCCTGATCACGAGGGAGGGGTTCGCTTTGCCAAGAAAAACCAGGAGTTCGTCATGCCCCCATCCCTCTTCCGCCCACGCTGGCGTCTAGCGCCGCTGGGCCTGGCCCTGTGCGCCGGCGCGCCCTCGCTGGCCGATGCCGCCCCCACCGAACTGGAGCCCCAGGTAATCACCGCCAACCCGCTGGGAGACGCCTCACCAGCAGCCCCCAGCAGCGTGTTGTCGGGCGACGAGCTGACCCTGCGGCAGAAAGGCAGCCTGGGTGAAACCCTCAATGGCACGCCTGGCGTCTCCTCCACCTGGTTCGGCCCCGGCGCCAGCCGCCCGGTGATACGCGGCATGGACGGCGATCGCATCCGCATCCTGCGCAATGGCGTGGGCGCGCTGGACGCATCGTCGCTGTCCTACGACCACGCCGTCCCGGAAGACCCCAACGTGGTCGAGCGCATCGAAGTGGTCCGCGGTCCGGCCGCCCTGCTCTATGGCGGCAACTCCATCGGTGGCGTGGTCAACAGCTTCGACAACCGCATCCCCAGCGAACCGGTGGACGGCATCCACGGCCAGGGCGAGTTGCGCTACGGCGGCTCGGACACCACCCGCAGCGCCGCCGGCGCGCTGGAAGCCGGCGACGGCACCTTCGCCCTGCACCTGGACGCCGGCTCCCGCGAATTCAACGACCTGCGCATCCCCGGCTATGCCCACTCGTCACGCCAGCGCCAGACCGATGGCGACGACTCCAGGCACCGCGTGAACAACAGCGACGGCCGCCAGGACAGTGGCGCCATCGGCGGCAGCTACCACTGGGACCATGGCTATGCCGGCCTCTCCTACAGCGGCTACGACAGCAACTACGGCTCGCCCGCCGAAGACGACGTGCGGCTGAAGATGCAGCAGGATCGCTACGCCTTCGCCTCGGAAATCCGCGACCTCGACGGCCCCTTCAGCTCGGTGAAGCTGGACGCCGCCTACACCGAGTACCAGCACAAGGAGATCGAGGACGGCGAAACCGGAACCACCTTCAAGAACGACGGCTACGAGGCACGCATCGAGGCCCGGCACAAACCCATCGGGCCACTGGACGGCGTGGTCGGCGCGCAGATCGCCAACAGCCGCTTCTCCGCGCTCGGCGAAGAAGCCTTCGTGCCGCATACCGAGACCGACAGCGCCGCACTGTTCTTCCTCGAGAACTGGCAGGCCACCGAACGCCTGGCGCTGAACCTGGGCGGCCGCGCCGAGCACACGCGCATCGAGCCCAACGCCAAGGACAACGAGCGCTTCGCCGAGAATGACGGTTCGCGCAGCTTCACCGCGGGCAGCCTGTCCACGGGCGCGGTGTACAAGCTGACCTCGATCTGGTCGCTGGCCGGCACCCTGGCCTACACCGAGCGGGCACCGACCTTCTACGAGCTGTATGCCAACGGCGCCCACGCCGCTACCGGCACCTATGAAGTGGGCGATGCCGACGCAAGCAAGGAAAAAGCCGTCTCCACCGACCTCGCCCTGCGCTTCGACAACGGCCGCCACAAGGGCAGCGTCGGTGTGTTCTACAGCCGCTTCTCCAACTACATCGGCCTGCTGGCCAGCGGGCGCTATCGCGACGAGGAAGGCGCGGTCGTCGATGCTGGCGACGACGAGGCGCTGCCCGAGTACCTCTACAGCGGCGTGAAGGCGGACTTCTACGGCGTCGAGGCGCAGGACCGCATTCACCTTCTGGACAGCCCCTACGGCCGCTTCGGCCTGGAACTCTCCGGCGACTACACCCGCGCCAAGAACAAGGACACCGGCGAAGCCCTGCCGCGCATCGCCCCGCTGCGCCTGAACAGTGCAATTCTCTGGGAACTGCAGCAGTGGCAGGCCCGGGTCGACGTGGAATACGCCGCCGACCAGAACCGCGTCCCGGAAAACGAACTGCGCACCGACGGCTATACCACTCTCGGCGCCAGCGTGGGCTACCGCTTCGACCTGGGCGACAGCCGCTGGCTGGCCTTCGTCAAGGGCGAGAACCTGACCAACCAGACCGTGCGCTACGCCAGCTCGATCCTCCGCGACAGCGTGCCGGCCGGCGGACGCGGCATTCAGGCGGGGGTGAAAGTGGCTTTCTAAGCAGTGGCGTTCCGAGTCTCTAGAACTGGCGCCCGGCGTAATCCCGGGCAAACTGCGCGGCAATCCGCCCGGACCGCGACCCGCGATGGGTCGCCCAGCGGATCGCCGCCTGTTCCCACTCGTCCTGTTGCACACCGCCCAAGCCGTGGTACTCCAGCCAGCGCGCGACCGCCTCCAGGTACTGCTCCTGGCTGAAGGCATAGAAAGATATCCACAGGCCGAAGCGCTCGGAGAGCGAGATCTTCTCTTCCACCGCCTCGCCGGGGTGCAACTCGCCGCTCTCGCCGCGCTGGAAGGACAGGTTGTCCTCGGCGCGCTCGGCCAGCAGGTGGCGGCGGTTGGACGTGGCGTAGATCAGCACATTGCCGGACTGCCCGGCGACCGAGCCATCGAGCACGGTCTTCAGGCCCTTGTAGCCCGTCTCGCCATCCTCGAACGAGAGGTCGTCGCAGAACAGGACGAAGCGCTCCTGGCGATGGCGCAGCAGGTCGATGATCTGCGGCAGGTCGGCCAGGTGTTCCTTGTCCACCTCGATCAGACGCAACCCCTCCGCGTGGAAGGCATGCAGGCAAGCCTTCACCAGCGAACTCTTGCCGGTGCCGCGCGCGCCGGTCAGCAGCACATTGTTGGCCGGGCGGCCGGAGACGAACTGGCGGGTGTTCTGCTCGATCAGCGCCTTCTGCCGCTCGACATTGCGCAGGTCCTCGAAGGCAATCAGCGCCGGCTCGATCACCGGCGTCAGGCGCGGCTGGCCCTGGCGGTACTCCCAGAGATGGGCGATGGCGCCTTCGTCCAACGCCAGCTCGGCGCGCGCAGGGAGGGATTGTTCAAGCAACTGGGCGATTCGGGCCAGTTGTTCGGCGATCAGGGACATGTCGTTCATGGCGGGATCATCGATGCAGAGGGGACTGTTCAGCAGCCTAACGATGGAGGAAAGTGGTCGTCTAACGACAAACAGGTATCCAGATGCGCAAAAAGGACATTCCACCCCAACCGCTGGAGAACCACGGTGACGAACGGGCCGCCAGCCCGGTGGCGGCCATCGCCCTGGACTTCCCCGATGGCCATCAGGTGCCCGCGCACAGCCATCACCGTGCGCAGTTGCTCTACGCCGTGCGTGGCGTTCTGGTGGTGGGCAGCGCCAGTGGCCAGTGGGTGGTACCGGACAACCGTGGCCTGTGGATACCCGGCGGCGTGGAGCACTGGACGCGCATGGTCGGCGACGTGCAGGTGCGCACCCTTTATGTGGAGCCGGGCAGCGCCCCGCACCTGCCTGCGGACTGCTGCGTACTGGCGGTTTCGCCGCTGCTGCGGGAACTGATCCTGGCGGCGCTGTCGATCAGCGGCGAGGTCAACCCGGACTCCCGCGACGGCCGCGTGCTAGGCCTGATGCTCGATGAACTGCGCGAAGACCCGATGCTCCCGCTGCACCTGCCCCTGCCCGCCCATCCGCGCCTGCGTGGGCTGTGCCAGGCCATCCAGGCCCAGCCCAGCGACCATGCCAGCCTCAGCGACTGGGCCGCCCGGCTGAGCGTCGACGGCAAGACGGTGCAACGCTGGTTCTGCGCCGAGACCGGGCTGACCTTCGGCCAATGGCGGCAACAGGCACGCCTGCTGGCCGCCCTGGAACGTCTGGCCATGGGCGAGAGCGTGCTGAGCGTGGCGCTGGAAGTGGGCTACAGCACGCCCAGCGCCTTCAGCGCCATGTTCAGCCGCCAGTTCGGCCGGCCGCCCAGCGATTTCCTGCGGCCGCGTCGCTAATCCGCTCCTAAGCTCCTGTCGTCCACAATCGACCGCAACATCCCCAGACATATCCTTCGAACAATGGGATTGAAACCCCGAGCCGGTTTCCCCATCTAGACTGTCATGTTCAATCAGTCAGGTGCCTCATGAGCGACCACGACGAGATTCACGATATCCATAGCGCCGAAGAGGTCAGCAACACCGGGCTGGTGTTGCCGGGGCAGAACCTGCCGACCACGGTGTACGTCATTCCGATCCACAACCGCCCGTTCTTCCCGGCGCAGGTGCTGCCGGTGATCGTCAACGAGGAGCCGTGGGCCGAGACGCTGGAACTGGTCGCCAAGACCGAGCACCACAGCCTGGCGCTGTTCTTCATGGAGAACCCGCCGGAAGACCCGCGCCACTTCGACCCGGACAGCCTGCCCGAGCACGGCACCCTGGTGCGCGTGCACCACGCCAGCCGCGAGGGCGGCAAGCTGCAGTTCGTCGCCCAGGGCCTGTCGCGCGTACGCATCCGCGGCTGGATCAAGCGCCACCGCCCGCCCTTCCTGGTGGAAGTGGAGTACCCGCACACCCCCAACGACCCCAGCGACGAGGTGAAGGCCTACGGCATGGCCCTGATCAACGCGATCAAGGAACTGCTGCCGCTCAACCCGCTGTACAGCGAAGAGCTGAAGAACTACCTCAACCGCTTCAACCCCAACGATCCTTCGCCGCTGACCGACTTCGCCGCCGCGCTGACCACCGCGCCAGGCGCCGAGCTGCAGGGCGTGCTGGACACCGTGCCGATGCTCAAGCGCATGGAAAAGGTGCTGCCGCTGCTGCGCAAGGAAGTGGAAGTCGCGCGCCTGCAGAAGGAGCTGTCCGCCGAGGTCAACCGCAAGATCGGCGAGCGCCAGCGCGAGTTCTTCCTGCAGGAACAGCTGAAGATCATCCAGCAGGAGCTGGGCATCACCAAGGATGACAAGAGCGCGGACTCCGACGAATTCCGCGCCCGCCTGGAAGGCAAGACCCTGCCCGACCAGGCGAAGAAGCGCATCGATGAAGAACTGAACAAGCTGTCGATCCTGGAGACCGGCTCGCCGGAATACGCCGTCACGCGCAACTACCTCGACTGGGCGACCTCCGTGCCGTGGGGCCTGATGGGCGTCGACAAGCTCGACCTCAAGCACGCACGCAAGGTCCTCGACCGGCACCATTCGGGCCTGGAAGACGTGAAGGACCGCATCCTCGAGTTCCTCGCGGTCGGCACCTTCAAGGGCGAGATCGCCGGCTCCATCGTCCTGCTGGTGGGCCCGCCGGGCGTCGGCAAGACCAGCATCGGCAAGTCCATTGCCGAGAGCCTGGGTCGGCCGTTCTACCGCTTCAGCGTCGGTGGCATGCGTGACGAGGCCGAGATCAAGGGCCACCGCCGCACCTACATCGGCGCCCTGCCCGGCAAGCTGGTGCAGGCGCTGAAGGACGTCGAGGTGATGAACCCGGTGATCATGCTCGACGAGATCGACAAGCTCGGCAGCAGCTACCAGGGCGACCCTGCCTCGGCGCTGCTGGAGACGCTGGATCCGGAGCAGAACGTGGAGTTCCTCGACCACTACCTGGACCTGCGCCTGGACCTGTCCAAGGTGCTGTTCGTCTGCACCGCCAACACCCTGGATTCCATCCCCGGCCCGCTGCTGGACCGCATGGAGGTCATCCGCCTGTCCGGCTACATCGCCGAGGAGAAGCTGGCCATCGCCAAGCGTCACCTGTGGCCCAAGCAGCTGGAAAAGGCCGGCGTGCCGAAGAATCGCCTGTCGATCAACGATGCTGCACTGCGCGCGGTGATCGAAGGCTACGCCCGCGAGGCCGGCGTACGGCAGCTGGAGAAGGTACTGGGCAAGCTGGTGCGCAAGTCGGTGATGAAGCTGCTGGAAGACCCGGACTCGGTGGTGAAGATCGGCGCCAAGGACCTGGAGGAGTACCTCGGCATGCCGGTGTTCCGCACCGAACAGGTGCTCTCCGGCATCGGCGTGATCACCGGCCTTGCCTGGACCAGCATGGGCGGCGCGACCCTGCCCATCGAGGCGACGCGCATCCATACGCTGAATCGCGGCTTCAAGCTCACCGGGCAACTGGGCGATGTGATGAAGGAGTCGGCGGAGATCGCCTACAGCTACATCAGCTCGAACCTGAAGAAGTACGGCGGCGAGTCGACCTTCTTCGACCAGGCCTTCGTCCACCTGCACGTGCCTGAGGGCGCCACGCCCAAGGACGGCCCCAGCGCCGGCGTCACCATGGCCAGCGCCCTGCTGTCCCTGGCGCGCAACCAGGCGCCGAAGAAAGGCGTGGCCATGACCGGCGAGCTGACCCTCACCGGCCAGGTGCTGCCTATTGGCGGGGTGCGCGAGAAGGTCATCGCGGCGCGGCGGCAGAAGATCTTCGAACTGATACTGCCCGAGCCCAACCGGGGGGACTTCGAGGAACTGCCGGAGTACCTGAAGGAAGGCATCACGGTGCATTTCGCCAGGCGCTTCGGTGACGTGGCGAAGGTGCTGTTTCCGGGCTGATGTCCTGAATGAACCCGCAGAAGCGGGCCACGCTTGCGAATCACCTCCATGGGCGTGATTCGCAAGATCACTGCTGCCTTTCCGTTCTATCTCCTCGTAGGAGCGACGCTTATTCGCGGCAGACGCTATCGCTGCCTCCGTCGAACACCGGCGTAGGATGGTGTGGAGCGCAGCGATACCCATCGACTCGGTCGCACCGACAGCATGGGTATCGCTAGCTCCACCCACCCTGCATTCCTGCTCCGTGGTGATTCAGGTGTGGACTTGGATTCTGAACACGGAGAATTCCCCTGCCCTCGGCGAACGCCCCGAATTCGCACCCGCGCCAAACGCCTTCCCCGCGAAACCTCTATTTCTCACATGATTGCGTTATCCTGCGGCCCAACCTGTCCCCACCCAGGAGCCGTCATGCCGTCGTACCGCCCGTTGCTGCCCCTCACCCTGGCCCTGCTCGCCGGCTGCGCCGGACAGAGCAAACCCGTGGTCACCCTGGAAGACGCCAGCGACTGCAAGCCGCTGAAGCTGCACACCGGCCAGGAACTGGTGCTGATCCTGCCGAGCAACCCCACCACCGGTTTCCGCTGGGAACTGCGCAACGCCGCCAACGGCCTGCTGCGCGCCCTCGGCCCGGAGGTCTACAGCAACCCGGAAGACGCAGGCCTGGTCGGCAGCGCCGGCGAATCCACCTGGCGCTTCCGCGTCACCGCCGCCGGCGAGGACAAGCTTGAACTGGCCTACCGCCGCCCCTGGGAAGCGGAAGTGGCACCGGCGCAGACCTTCGTCTGCCCCATCCTCGTCAAGTAGGCGCCGTCGAATAGGCGCAGACAACGAAGGCGCCATAAGCCGCTCGCACTGACGCCTTCGGCCTGTAGGCCTGGCGTCGCGCTGCGGCACAGTGGACGTTCATTTCCTCGGGAGGGAACCCCATGCGCTGGACGCTCCTGGCACTGATCGGCGGTGCCGCCTACCTGTTCGCCGTCACCTTCGACCTGCCCGCCCTGCGCATGCTCTGCAAGCCGCTGCCGGTGCTGGCGATGCTGTTGTGGATTCTCGCCACGCCAGCTGATGGCTATCGCCGCTGGGTCGCCATCGGCCTGGCGCTGTCGATGCTCGGCGACATCCTGCTGGAATGGCCGATCAACGCCTTCGTGCCCGGCCTCGCCGCTTTCCTGCTGGCGCACCTGGCCTACCTGGGCGCCTATCTGGGCGATACCCGCCGCTTCGCCCCGCTCGGCCTGCTGCTCGCCGGCAGCGTGGGTGGCGGCCTGTTCGCGCTGCTCCATAGCCGCGGCCTGGGACCGCTGTTGCTGCCGATTGCGTTATACAGCCTGACCATCAGCGCCATGCTCTGGCGCGCCGTCGCCCGCCTTGGCGTGCCTTCGATCACCAATGCCAGCCGGGTGTTCGCAGCCCTGGGCGCACTGCTGTTCGTCAGCTCCGACTCGATGATCGGCATCAGCCGCTTCGTCGCCGCCTTCGATGGCTCCTCCTACGCCATCATGCTGACCTACTGGCTTGGCCAGTTCGGTATCGCCGCGTCCGTCACATCCCGTCATATCGCTCTGCCATACTCGGAAGGACAAACCACTTCCCGGGCCTGACATGCTGCGAATCGCGTCACCGCTGCTGCTCCTCTGTTCGGCGCTGACCAGCGCAGAACCCCTGCGCCTGGCCGGCGACGACTGGTGCCCCTACCTCTGCCCGGATAATCCGGACAAACCCGGCTACCTGCTCGAAGCCCTCGGCCAGGTGCTCCCTCAACCGCCCCTCTTCGAACCCCTGCCCTGGCCACGCGCTCTGCAGATGGCCCGCGAGGGACTGGTGGACGGCGTGGTCGGCGCCTACAGCGAAGAGTCCGAGGAACTGCTGATCGGCGAGGAGCCCATCGGCTGGGTGACCATGCGTTTCTACGTGCGCAACGATAACCCCTGGACCTGGAAGGGTCCGACCTCGCTGAGCAGCCAGTCCATCGGGCTGGCGCAGGGCTATTCCTACGGCAAGGAACTGGACGACTGGCGCGACGAGCACCTCGCCAACCACGAACAGGTGCAAGTGCTCAGCGGCGAAAAGGTGCTCGAGCGCAACATCCAGAAGCTGCTGCTCGGGCGCATCACGGTGCTGCTGGAAGACAGCCAGATCGTCGAGCACTACCTGCACCGGCACGGCCTGACCGAGCGCATTCAAGCAGCCGGCGAGCTCGCCGATAAACGTCCCATGTACGTCGCGCTCAACCCTCGCCTGGAAGGCGTGCAGGAACGCCTGGCCGACCTCGACGAAGGCCTGCGCGAACTGCGCCGCAACGACCAGTGGAAACCCCTGATGCAGGGTTACGGCGTCGTCGTTGACTAGTCCTGCGAAGGCGTGAGAAAAGTCCGGCAGAGCCCTCTGTCATCGGCTATAGATCAATCAATAAGAGACTGGGAAAAGGGGAGCTCCATGCGTGCAGTAGTTCGCTCGATGTTGTTGCTGGGAGCCTGCCTGACGCTCTCTGCCTGTGGCAGCCTGCTGCCCAGCGAACGCGCGGAAGTGCAGTCACCATTCCTGGATTACCAGGATGCACAGAGCCGCTACAACCAGGTCGACCCTGGCAAGACCACCAAGTCGCAGCTCTACGCCCTGGGCTTCGATCCGCTGTCCCAGGGCAACGCCAAGATGCTTTCGTTCATCGACGTGCGCCTGCTCTTCGTGCAGCCCAACATCCCCATCGACTACCTGCCCGACGGCCTGGTGACCTGCCTGCAGGCCAAGGACCGCTGCATCGGCTATGCCTTCGATTTCAACAAGACCGACAGCCAGCGCGTGGGCAGTTTCTGGGCCGACATCTTCAACTTTCGCAAGCGCCGCCAGGTGCAGGGCTGGTCATTCCGTCCGGTGTTCGTGCTGATCGACGACGTGGTGGTGCACAAGACCAGCAACGGCGAGCCGAACATCCGCCGCATGGAAGACAAGAAGAACCCCCTCGGTCCATTGCAAGGCGCCGGCGAATACTTCTCCGACCAGCTCAAGTGACCCTTATCGGCTGAAGCTTGGGCGCACCCCGCGCCTCGGCTACAATGCGCGCCCCGGCAATCGGGGCGCGCTGCGCCCCGCTGCCTGTTCCAGCGTAACGAGGCCCCCTCCAGCGTGAGCGAATCCGACCGCATCTTCGCCCAGCCGCAAACCCAGGTTCCCGACTTCACCTTCAATGAGGACGTGGTGCGCGTCTTCCCGGACATGATCAAGCGATCCGTGCCGGGCTACCCCACCATCGTCGAGAACATCGGTGTGCTCGGGGCGCGCTTCGCCACGCCGAACAGCTTGCTCTACGACCTCGGCTGCTCGCTGGGCGCCGTGACCCAGGCGCTGCGCCGCCACGTGAAGAGCGATGGCTGCCGCGTGATCGGCGTCGACAACTCCGCGCCGATGATCGCGCGCTGCGGCGAATACCTGCGCGCCCAGGACGCCATGCACCAGGAACTGCTGCCGGTCGAACTGATCGAGGCGGACATCCTGAAGCTGGACCTCAAGCCCTGCTCGCTGATCGCGCTGAACTTCACCCTGCAATTCATCGCCCCCGAACAACGCCTGGGCCTGCTCACCCGCCTGCACAGCGCACTGCTGCCCGGCGGCGCGCTGATCCTCTCGGAAAAACTGCGCTTCGCCGACGAGCAGGAGCACGACCTGCTCACCGACCTGCACATCGACTTCAAGCGCGCCAATGGCTACAGCGAACTGGAAATCGCCCAGAAACGCACCGCCATCGAGAACGTCATGCGCCCCGACACCCTGGAGACCCACCGCGAGCGCCTGCTGGCCGCCGGTTTTTCCAAGGTGGTGCCCTGGTTCCAGTGCCTCAACTTCGCTTCCCTGATTGCCCTGCCATGATCGAACGCTTCGACCTCGACCGCCTGCGCCTTGAACTGGCCGGCACGCCACTGGAATCCTGGGCTGCCTCGCTGCCCGTGCAACTGGCCGGCAAGGTCGACGATGGCCATGGCGATCTCGAACGCTGGCTGGCCGCGGTGGACCGCCTGCCGGAGCTGCAAGCCGCCGCCGTCGAGCTGCGCGAGCGCTTCAGCCTCGAAGGCGACTGCGACGAGGACACTCGCGCCCAGCTCAAACTCGCGTTGCAAGGGCTGATCCCGTGGCGCAAGGGGCCGTTCAACCTGTTCGGCGTACACATCGACACCGAATGGCGCTCGGACTGGAAATGGGAGCGTGTCTCGCCGCACATCGACCTGGTGGGCAAGCGCATCCTCGACGTCGGCTGCGGCAATGGCTACTACCAATGGCGCATGCTGGGTGCCGGCGCGCGTAGCGTGGTCGGCGTGGACCCGAACTGGCTGTTCTTCTGCCAGTTCCTCGCCATGAAGCGCTACCTGCCGGACTTGCCGGCCTGGCACCTGCCCTTCGCCCTGGAAGACCTGCCCGAGAAGCTGGAAGGCTTCGATACGGTGTTCTCCATGGGCGTGCTCTACCACCGGCGCTCGCCCATCGACCACCTGCTGGCGCTCAAGGACTGCCTGCGCCGGGGCGGCGAACTGGTGCTGGAAACCCTGGTGGTGGAAGGCGACGTGAACACCGTGCTGGTGCCCGAAGACCGTTACGCGCAGATGCGCAACGTGTGGTTCCTGCCGTCGGTGCCGGCGCTGGAACTCTGGCTGCGTCGCGCGGGCTTCACCGACGTGCGCAGCGTCGATATCAGCCGCACCTCGGTGGAGGAACAACGCGCCACCGACTGGATGCGCTACCAGTCGCTGCCGGACTTCCTTGATCCGCACGACCACAGCCGCACCGTCGAAGGCCTGCCGGCGCCGCTGCGCGCCACGCTGGTGGCGCGCAAGCCCTGATCCGCAGGTGCGCCCTGACGGGCGCCATCGCGGGCATGGCCCGCTCCTACAGGGACCATCGGATCAGCGGTTAGCCGCCGCCACGATCAGCGCCTTCATCTCGGCGACCGCCTGCTTGAAGCCCACGAACAGCGCATGGGCGACGATGGCGTGGCCGATGTTCAGCTCGTTGATCCCGGCAATCGCCGCCACCGGTTCGGCATTGTGGTAATGCAGGCCATGGCCGGCGTTGACGATCAGCCCATGGGACAGACCGAACTCCACGCCATCGCGGATGCGCGCCAGCTCATGGGCGGCTTCGGCCGGGTTGTGGGCGTCGGCGTAGCGACCGGTATGCAGCTCCACAGCCGGGGCGCCGATGCGGGCGGAGGCTTCGATCTGGCGCTGGTCCGGGTCGATGAACAGCGACACCTCGCAGCCAGCAGCCGCCAGGCGCTGCACCGCCTCGCGGATGCGCGCTTCCTGGCCGGCGACGTCCAGGCCGCCTTCGGTAGTCAGCTCCTGGCGGGTCTCCGGGACCAGGCAGACGTGGGCCGGGCGGATGATCTCGGCGAACTTCATCATCTCCTCGGTGACGCCCATCTCGAAGTTCATGCGGGTCTGCAGCACTTCGGCGAGCACGCGCACGTCGCGGTCCTGGATGTGCCGGCGATCTTCGCGCAGGTGTACGGTGATGCCGTCGGCACCGGCTTCCTCGGCGTCCAGCGCCGCTTTCACCGGGTCGGGATAGCGGGTGCCACGAGCCTGGCGCAGGGTAGCGACGTGGTCGATGTTCACGCCGAGCAGAATACGGTTGGCTTCAGTCACGGGAGTTGTCCTTGCGATTCATGAAGAGCTCACGGCTGACCAGCGGTCGGCCGCCTAGATGGGGCGCCAGGGCCTGGCGCATCAGGCGCTTGGCCGCCGCCAGGGCGCCGGGTGCGCTCCAGTCGGCTTCGGCCATTGCCAGCAGGTCGGCGCCATGGAACAGCCCCGGCTGCAGGCTGCCGACCGGTTCCAGGCCGGAGTCGGGCAACAGACGGTAGAGGCCATCCGGCGCGACGGGCTGGCCGACGATATCGCTGTCCAGGGAAAAACCATAGCCCAGGTCGTCCAGCAGCCGCCATTCGAACGAGCGCAGCAGCGGCTCCAGCGGGCTGCCGGCAGCCAGCAGCGGCAGGGTCGCGCGGTAGTGCTCGAACAGTGCGGGATGCGGGTCTTCGGCCGGCAACAGGCGAATCATCAGCTCGTTCAGGTACAGGCCGCTGAACAGCGCTTCGCCACTGAGCAGGTTGGGGATGCCGTTGGGCTCCAGGCGCACGACATTCTTCAGGTCGCTGCGCCCGCGGAATTCGGCTTCCAGCGGCACGAACGGCCGCGCCAGCGCTCCAGCCTTGCCCCGCGCACCACGAAGGACGGCGCGCAGCCGTCCCTGCGGGGTGAAGAAATCCACCAGCGCACTGGTTTCCTTGTAGGGACGGCTGTGCAGGACGAAGGCGGCTTGGGCAGTAGAAGCGAGGCTCATGGCGCTGCGCCTGGAGTGGAAGTCGGAAGACGGGCGCGCTCAGGCGCCCGGAGGGTGCGCCCCGCGAAGGCTCGCGGGGCAGCGAGGATCAAAGGTCGCCGTAGCCCAGCGAACGCAGCGCACGTTCGTCGTCGGACCAGCCGCCCTTCACTTTCACCCAGAGGTTGAGCATGACCTTGGAGTCGAACAGCACTTCCATGTCCTTGCGGGCGTTCTGGCCGATGCTTTTGATGCGCTCGCCCTTCTCGCCGATGATGATCTTCTTCTGACCGTCGCGTTCCACCAGGATCAGCGCATGGATGTGCAGGATCGGACCGTCCTGCTTGAACTCTTCGATCTCCACCGTGACCTGGTACGGCAGCTCGGCGCCCAGCTGGCGCATGATCTTCTCGCGCACCAGTTCGGCGGCGAGGAAGCGGCTGCTGCGGTCGGTGATCTGGTCTTCCGGGAAGAAGTGCTCGCTCTCCGGCAGGCGCTCGGCCACCAGGGATTCCAGGACGTCGAGGTTCTGCCCGTGCTGGGCGGAAATCGGCACGACCTCGGCGTTGGGCAGTTGCTCGGCCAACCACTGCAGATGCGGCAGCAGCTCGCCCTTGTCCTCCATGCGGTCGACCTTGTTCACCGCCAGCAGGACCGGACAGCTCACGTACTTGACCTTGTCGTAGACCATCTGGTCTTCGTCGGTCCAGCGGTTGCGGTCGACGACGAAGATGACCACGTCGACGTCCTTCAGCGCGGCACTGGCCGACCGGTTCATGTAGCGGTTGAGCGCCTTGTCGTTGTCCTTGTGCAGGCCGGGGGTGTCGACGTACACCGCCTGCACGTCACCCTCGGTCTTGATGCCCAGCAGGGTGTGGCGGGTGGTCTGCGGCTTGCGCGAGGTGATCGCCAGCTTCTGCCCGAGGATGTGGTTGAGCAGGGTCGACTTGCCGACGTTGGGGCGGCCGACGATGGCGACGTAACCGCAACGAACGGCTCCTGCTTCATCGTGCTCGGATGGGTCGTGCTGGTCTTGCTCGTGCTCACTCATGGCCATTCTCCACGCCCAGGGCTGCCAGTGCGGCGGCGGCGGCCACCTGCTCGGCGATGCGGCGGCTGCCGCCGTGACCGTGGGTCTTGTCGTTCAGCAGGGCCACCTCGCACTCCACGAAGAAAGTGCGGCAATGCGGTTCGCCCTGGATATCCACCACGTCGTAACGCGGCAGTTCGCACCCGCGGGACTGCAGGAACTCCTGCAGGCGGGTCTTGGGGTCCTTGTTGGTATCCACCGGGGTCAGCTCGCGCAACTGCGGGCCGAGCCAATCCATGATCCGCTCACGGGCGGAATCCATGCCGGTGTCCAGATAGATGGCGCCGATCAGCGCCTCCATGGCGTCAGCCAGGATCGACTCGCGGCGATAACCGCCGCTCTTGAGCTCACCCGAGCCCAGTCGCAGGTAATCCCCGATCTCAAACCCGCGGGCCAACAGGGCCAGGGTCTCGCCCTTCACCAGTCGCGCGCGCAGGCGCGACAGCTGGCCTTCGCGGGCCTGGGGAAAATGGGTGAACAGGGCTTCGCCGATGACGAAGTTGAGGATGGCGTCACCGAGAAATTCCAGGCGCTCGTTGTTGCGCCCGGCGAAACTGCGATGGGTCAGCGCCAGGACCATCAGGTCCTGGTCGCGGAAGGTGTAGCCAAGCTTGCGCTCGAGTCGATCCAGACTGTTGTTACTCACGGCATTCGTACACGGAATTCTTTGTCAAATTTGACCACCAGGTCGATGTTCTGCACCAGCGGCTCGCGTTTTTCGTATTTGAGGTGGGCGCGGAACTCGTTGTTCTCGAGCTTCACGTCCAGGGCATCGTCTAGATTGAGGTCGCGAATGTTGTTGAGCATCAGCGCCTTGCCGACATAGGAATAGAACTCGGGGACAGTATGCACTTCGGCGGCCTTGTCGGTTTCCACCGAGGTGATGGCCTTCTCGATGGCGTAGTAGTCCAGGTAGTGCGGAATGATCTTGAACGCGGCACTGGCAAGAAACGCCACGAGCGCAAGAACGACCAGCCAACCCAGCAACGACATTCCCTTCTGCGAACGTGCGTACGTCATATCGACCTCATGTCGGTATCTTTCTTATATGCCCGCCAGGCGCGGCGGGTCCAAGTGAAGCGGGGCTGCCTCGCTCCCCGCGTGCAGCCCCGCCCTTTTCTAGCACCGCTCCAGCCTTGCCGGCCTGAAACGTCTCACAAGTTTAGTGAATCACGCCGACTCGCGAGAAATTCGGCAGATTGCGCATCTTCGGATCCGGCCAGCTCATCCAGACCGCGAACGCCTTGCCGACAATATTGCGGTCCGGAACCATGCCCAGCAGGTCCTTGGGAATCTTCGGATCGTTCCAGTAGCGGCTGTCGTTGGAGTTGTCGCGGTTGTCGCCCATCATGAAGTAATGGCCGGCCGGCACTTTCCACTGCTTGCCCGGCTCGATGCGGAAGCGGGTCATTTCCTTGCGGATCATGTGCTCCACCGCGCCCAGCTTCTCCTGGTACAGCGTTACGCTGCCCAAGGTGCCCGGCTCTTCGCCCACCAGCGACTCGGCCACGGCCTGGTCGTTGATGTACAGGCGCTTGTCGCTGGTGTAGCGAATGGTGTCGCCCGGTACGCCGATGACACGCTTGATGTAGTTGATGTTCGGGTCGCTGGGGTAGCGGAACACCATGACATCGCCACGCTGCGGGTCACCCACCGGGATGACCTTGGTGTCCAGCACCGGCAGGCGGATGCCGTAGGCGAACTTGTTCACCAGGATGAAATCGCCCACTTCCAGGGTCGGCTTCATCGAGCCCGACGGGATCTGGAAGGGTTCGACCAGGAACGAGCGCAGCACCAGCACGATGAACAGCACCGGGAAGAACGACTTGCCGTACTCGACGAGCACCGGCTCCTTGTTCAGTTTTTCCAGCACTTCCGGGTCGGGCTCGCCGACCGTGCCCTCGTAGGCGGAAATGGCTGCCCGGCGGCGCGGTGCAAACAGCACCAGGTCCACCAGGGCGAGAACGCCGCATACCGCGACGGCAATCACCAGCAACAGCGGGAAATTCAGGGTCATAGGGTTCAACTGTCCACTTTGAGCACAGCGAGGAAGGCTTCCTGCGGAATCTCCACGCTACCGACCTGCTTCATCCTTTTCTTACCGGCCTTCTGCTTCTCCAGCAGCTTGCGCTTACGGCTCACGTCACCACCGTAGCACTTGGCCAGCACGTTCTTCCTGAGCGCCTTGACCGTCGAGCGGGCGATGATCTGCCCACCGATGGCCGCCTGAATCGCGACATCGAACATCTGCCGCGGAATCAATTCCTTCATCTTCTCCACCAACTGACGGCCCTTGTACGGAGCGTTGTCGCGGTGGACGATCAGGGCGAGGGCATCAACCTTCTCACCGTTGATCAGCACATCGAGGCGAACCAGGTTGGCCGGCTCGAAGCGGTCGAAGCTGTAGTCCAGCGAAGCATAGCCACGGCTGGTGGACTTCAGGCGGTCGAAGAAGTCCAGCACCACTTCGTTCATCGGCAGGTCGTAGATCACCTGGACCTGGCCACTGAGGAAGTGCATGTCGCGCTGGACGCCGCGCTTCTCGATGCACAGGGTAATGACGTTGCCCAGGTGCTCCTGAGGCACAAGGATAGTGGCGCGGCAAATTGGCTCACGCATCTCGTCGATGGACGAGAGGTCCGGCAGCTTCGACGGGTTGTCGACATAGAGGATGTCGCCGTTCTTCTGCACGATCTCGAAGATCACGGTCGGAGCGGTGGTGATAAGGTCCAGGTCGTATTCGCGCTCCAGGCGCTCCTGGATGATCTCCATGTGCAGCATGCCGAGGAAGCCGATGCGGAAGCCGAAGCCCAGGGCCTCGGAGCTTTCCGGCTCGTACTGCAGTGCAGCGTCGTTCAGGGTCAGCTTCTGCAGGGCTTCGCGGAAGTCCTCGAAGTCGTCCGAGCTGACCGGGAACAGGCCGGCGTAGACCTGCGGCTTGATGCGCTTGAAGCCCGGCAGCACGTCCACGTCCGGGGTGCTGTTGAGGGTCAGGGTATCGCCCACCGGCGCGCCGAGGATGTCCTTGATGCCGGCGATGATGAAGCCCACTTCGCCGGCCTTGAGGTCCGGAGTCTCGGTGTGCTTCGGGGTGAAGACGCCGACGCTGTCCACCTGGTGGACCTTGCCGGTGGACTTCACCAGGATCTTGTCGCCCTTCTTGACGCGGCCGTGCTTCACACGCACCAGCGAGACCACGCCCAGGTAGTTGTCGAACCAGGAGTCGATGATCAACGCCTGCAACGGCGCATCGATATTACCTTCCGGCGACGGGATGGTCGCAACCAGGCGCTCCAGCACCTCGTCGACGCCCATGCCGCTCTTGGCCGAGCAGGCCACGGCATCGGTGGCGTCGATACCGATGATGCTTTCGATCTCGTCCTTCACGCGGTCCGGGTCGGCCTGCGGCAGGTCCATCTTGTTCAGGACCGGCATCACTTCCAGGCCCTGCTCGATGGCGGTGTAGCAGTTGGCGACCGACTGCGCTTCCACGCCCTGGCCGGCATCCACCACCAGCAGCGCGCCTTCGCACGCCGCCAGCGAACGGCTGACTTCGTAGGTGAAGTCGACGTGGCCGGGGGTGTCGATGAAGTTCAGCTGGTAGGTCTTGCCGTCCTTCGCCTTGTAGTGAAGGGTGACGCTGTGCGCCTTGATGGTGATGCCGCGCTCGCGCTCCAGATCCATGGAGTCCAGTACCTGGGCCTCCATCTCGCGGTCGGACAGGCCGCCGCACATCTGGATGAAGCGGTCTGCCAGCGTCGACTTGCCATGGTCGATGTGGGCGATAATGGAGAAATTGCGGATATGACTCAGGTCACTCACGGCGAACACACTCGGAAGGCTGAAGGCGGCGGTCCGCCGAAAAATAGCCGGGGAGTTTACCTGACTACAGCCTGATGCGTCACGCCGCGCCGGACGGTCAGGCATGAAAAAGGGCGACCGAAGTCGCCCTTTTCTGGTGCGTCGACCTTATTCGGTCAGTTTGAAGGTGATGAAGCTCGCGCGGCCCTGGCGCAGCACGCGCATGGAGATCGAGCGATCCTTCGGCAGCGCCTTGGCCAGCTCGCTGAAGGTTTTCGAGGAATCCACCGCGCGGTTGTTCAGGTGCGTGATGACGTCACCCGGACGCAGGCCGATCATCGCTGCCGGACCGCCCTGCACTTCCTTGATGACCACGCCGCCCTTGATATCCAGGGACTTGCGTTGCTCGGCAGTCAGCTCCGCCACGGTCACACCCATGCGATTGCTACTGCGCTCCGCGCCCTTGCCTTCGACGGCTGCGACGGCATCGTCGTCGTCCGGCAGGCTGCCGATGGTCAGGCTCAGGTTCTGGCGCTTGTTGTCACGAATGACTTCAAGGTTCGCCTTGTCGCCCGGCTTCATGTTGCCCACCAGGTGCGGCAGGTCGGCGGATTCGTTGATGGTCTGGCCGTTCAGGCTCAGGATCACGTCCCCCACCTGCAGGCCGCCCTTGGCTGCCGGGCCGTCTTCAACCAACTGCGCAACCAGGGCGCCGGCCGGCTTGTCGAGACCGAAGGATTCGGCAAGGTCCTTGTTCACTTCCTGGATCACCACGCCCAGCCAGCCACGGTTGACCTTGCCGCCGGCTTTCAGCTGATCGGCGACGTTCAGCGCCACATCGATGGGGATCGCGAAGGAAAGGCCCATGAAGCCGCCGGAACGGGTGAAGATCTGCGAGTTGATACCGACCACCTCACCCTGCAGGTTCAGCAGCGGACCGCCGGAGTTACCCGGGTTGATCGCCACGTCGGTCTGGATGAAGGGTACGTAGTTCTCGTTCGGCAGGCTGCGGCCCTTCGCGCTGACGATACCGGCGGTCACCGAGTGGTCGAAGCCGAACGGCGAACCGATGGCCAGAACCCATTCACCGACCTTCAGCTTGTCGGAATCGCCCAGCTTGAGTGTCGGCAGGCCCTTGGCGTCGATCTTCAGCACGGCCACGTCGCTGCGCGGGTCGGCGCCGATCAGCTTGGCCTTGTGCTCGCTGCGGTCCGACAGGCGCACGAGGATCTCGTCGGCGTCGGCCACCACGTGGTTGTTGGTGAGGATGTAGCCATCATCGGAAATGATGAAGCCCGAACCCAGGGACTGGGCCTCGCGCTGCTGACCACGGGGCGCCTGCCCCTGGCCGCCCTGGCCGCGGGGAATGCTGCGCTCGAAGAATTCACGCAGGCCCGGCGGCAGGCCATCGAGATCCGGAATGCCCATCTGCGCGTTGGAGCGGTCGGGAATCTTCTGGGTAGTGCTGATGTTGACCACCGCCGGCGAGGCTTTCTCGACCAGTGGGGTGAAGTCCGGTAGTTCAGCCCGCGCGGTGGCCGCCAGGCTCAGGGCCAGCAGGGCGACCAGCGCAGCCATGCTGCGTTTCAGGGTTTGCATTGACTACAGCTCCCGTGATGTTGATTGGGAAGATCACTAAACAGGGCCGGGCGGCCCGCCGACCAGCGCACGCAGCACAAGCGGTTGCATCGCCGGATCATCGGAATGACACCGCGAATAGCGGCGCACAAGCAACCAGGCCAGCAGAAAACCCGCCAGCCCGGCCACGATGATGAGAGGTTCTCCCAGATCGAGGCGCGCCGCCAGTAGCGCCAGCGCGAAAAGTCCGATCAGTGGAGCAAGATGGAAAAGCAGGGCGCTTTTCAACAGCAGGTCTTCATCCATGCCCAGCAGGATTACATCGCCAGGCTTAAGACCCGATGAAGCCAGGTCCCCAGCGGGAACGCGCACAGGGTCAAGCCGCCGAAAAGCCCCGAGCCGCCCCAGCAGTCCATGGCCGCAGGCCGCGCTGGCGGAACATCCCGAGCAGGTAGAGCGGCGCAGCGTTTCGATCTGGACAGCTCCAGCATCGATCGCAACCACCCTCCCCCGCTCATGGATCACTGAGGCTGGGTTCCCGTCGGCCGCATGGACAGTGCCACTCGCTCGGCCGTACCGCTGGGTATCTCGCCGACCACTGTCACCATGGTCCCGCCGTCGTCACTGGCGAACCGCCTGGATACCACCGTCGTCGGCCCCAGCTGGGTGCGGGCATCGTCGACCTTGGCGCCGTGCAGCGGCTCAAGGAACACCGAGAATCGCGCCAGGCCGTCACCGTAGGCGAGGCACAGGACCTGGTCATTGGAAACCGGGCTGCGCTCCTGCAGCGTGCTGTTCAGGGTGAAGCCCGGCGGCACCCATTCGGAATGCCAGCTGGTCTTCACTGCCGCAACCTTGGTTTCCTTCACCGGCTTGCAGGCCGCAGTGGGCTGCAGCTCACTGTCGTCCGGCGCGGACAGATCGATGCGGGTGAACTGCAGGCGCTCGATGATCTGGCCCTTGTCATTGAGCAGCAAGGACTTGAGCGGCAGGCCGGTCTGCTTGTCCACATGCAGCTCGAAGCCGTAGCGATGCTGATCGCGCGGGATCACCGCCAACACCACCGCCGGACGGTCGGCAATGCGCGACTCGCCAGCGACGCGAACGTCATAGTAGGAAGAAAGGTCGGTGGGATTGAACTTGCGTGCCGGCCACATCTCGCCAGTCGAAACCTGGCCAGACATGCCGCCACCTACGCACTGGGTGGCGCCGTCGACGCGCACCACTTCCTGGCGCGGCCCATCGACCTGGACCAGGTGTTCACGCACGGAACCATCGCTCTCAACACGATGCCAGACATCGTGGGTGGAGAAGGCTCCACTGCGTTCGTAGATGAAAGTGCCCTGGAAATTCTGCTTCTGATCAGCCTCGGAGAGGCGCTTGATCCAGTCCAACGCATCGGCGGCCTGGACTGGCAATGCCAGCAGGCCACCGAGGAAGAACAACAGTGCTGTCTTCGCGCGCATGTCGCTCCTTAAGGTCGCAAATCAGCGGCTTTCCAGGCTCGCGGCGCGTGCGTAAGGCAGGGCGCTGTCGGTGCCGCTGACGGCTGACTGCTGTGCGTGCTGACGCAGGTAACCCGGAAGACGCTGCTCATGCCAGGTGGTCTGCCCGCCCTGGGCATTGGTGATCACCTGCGGCGCCTCGTCCTGAGTGTAGCCTGCCAGCACCGCCGGGCCTTGCACTTGCGGCAGGGCTATCTGCGGAGTGGCACCTTGCTGGGCAAGGCCGTTGGCCACACTGTCATCCTGGTGGTACATGCGCACGCCTGCCAGCACGGCCAGGGTCACCGAGGCGGCGACAGCCAGGCGACCAACGTTGCGCCACGGATTGCGGCTGCGCTGCGCCGGCGCGGCTTCATCGGCCAGCGCGGCGGACACCGCGGCGGCAATGTCCAGCTTGGGCATGGCCGGCTCACGGTGCATCACTGCACTGGCCAGCTGGTAGCGGGACCAGGTGGCCCGCAATTCGGCGTCCTCGCCGCAGGCTGCAAGCACACGCCGCAGCTCCAGCTCGTCCGCTTCGTTATCCATAACAGCGGACAGCGACTCCTGCAGGGCTTCACGACTCATAGCGGTACCTCTCTTGGCTTCTGCCGCTGTATCAGACTTCATCATGCAACAAAGGCTGCAAAGCTTTGTCGATCGCTTCCCGCGCACGGAAGATCCGTGAGCGGACGGTCCCCACCGGACACTGCATCACGGTGGCTATATCTTCGTAACTCAAGCCTTCGAACTCACGCAGGGTCAAAGCCGTGCGCAAATCATCGGGCAGCTGCTGGATGGTGCGATGGACCGTTTCCTCGATCTCATCCCGCAGCATGGCTCTTTCCGGCGACTCGATGTCCTTCAGGGCGTGGTCGCCGTCGAAGAACTCCGCGTCCTCTGCCGTGACATCGCTGTCCGGCGGCCGCCGACCGCGCGCAACCAGATGGTTTTTCGCGGTGTTGATGGCGATACGGTACAGCCAGGTATAAAAGGCACTGTCGCCGCGGAAGTTACCCAAGGCGCGGTACGCCTTGATGAACGCTTCCTGTGCAACGTCCTGGGCTTCCTGGGCGTCATGTACGAAACGCACGATGAGCCCCAGAATCTTGTGCTGGTACTTCAGCACCAGCAGGTCGAAAGCCCGTTTGTCTCCGCGCTGTACCCGTTCAACCAGTTGCTGATCCTGTTCCTGGGTTAGCATGAATGCTCCTCTGAAAACCTGGAGGAGCTTCGAGCACCCTGGTGAATCGTCCTGCCAAGATAGACTCGGGTCTTTTGCAAAAGTTCTCCCCTCCAAGCATGCGCCGCACAGTTTTTTCACATTGGCGGCAATCGGACCCCGACATGCGTCCGAAGCCCGTCAAATTCAACGATACCGGGCGGAACACCCGCTCCCCTTCCGCGCAATGTCGATCTGCGCGCAAAGTTGATTGGGTATTCCGAGTTCGAACCGGAACTCGGAAGAAAGTTCCGGCGAATTACCTTGATTCCTCAGCGGTTTCGACAACCCCGACTGGGCCTGGCCGATCAGCCCGCCTGGAGCGAAACCCATCCGCCTCCGGGCGGACCGCGCGCTCCCCGCGCCTTCGGTGTCATCGGTTCGCCAGTATTGTGCCGTGGCCCCCTTCTATATACTAGGGCGCCATTTTGTGGAGCCGGGTATGAGTCAGCATTTCCAGCACGATGTCCTAGTGATCGGCAGCGGGGCCGCCGGCCTGACGTTGGCCTTGACACTGCCCTCGCACCTGAGGATTGCCGTGCTGAGCAAGGGCGAACTCTCCCAGGGCTCCACCTTCTGGGCCCAGGGTGGAGTCGCGGCCGTGCTGGACGACACCGATACTGTCGAATCCCATGTCGAGGATACCCTGGTGGCCGGCGCCGGGTTGTGCCGCGAGGACGCGGTGAAATTCACCGTCGAGCACAGCCGCGAGGCGATCCAGTGGCTGATCGAACAGGGCGTGCCCTTCACCCGCGACCACGAGCCGGGCCGCGAGGACGGCGGTTTCGAATTCCACCTGACCCGCGAGGGCGGCCATAGCCATCGGCGCATCATCCACGCGGCCGATGCCACCGGCGCCGCCATCTTCAACGCACTGCTGGAACAGGCACGGCAGCGGCCAAACATCGAGTTGCTGTCGCAGCGGGTCGCCGTGGACCTGATCACCGAGCAGAAACTCGGGATGGATGGACAGCGCTGCCTGGGTGCCTACGTGCTGGACCGCTCCACCGGCGAAGTCGACACCTTCAGCGCGCGCTTCACCGTGCTCGCCTCCGGCGGCGCCAGCAAGGTCTACCTCTATACCAGCAACCCGGACGGCAATTCCGGCGACGGCATCGCCATGGCCTGGCGTGCCGGCTGCCGGGTCGGCAACCTGGAGTTCAACCAGTTCCACCCGACCTGTCTGTACCACCCCCAGGCCAAGAGCTTCCTGATCACCGAAGCGTTGCGCGGTGAAGGTGCGCTGCTGCGCCTGCCCAACGGCGAGCGCTTCATGCCGCGTTTCCACGCACTGGGCGAACTCGCCCCGCGCGACGTGGTGGCACGCGCCATCGACCACGAGATGAAGCGCCTGGGCATCGACTACGTCTACCTGGACATCAGCCACAAACCGGCCGAGTTCATCCGCGAGCATTTCCCCACCGTCTACGAGCGCTGCCTGGACTTCGGCATCGATATCACCCGCGAGCCCATCCCGGTGGTGCCGGCGGCACACTACACCTGCGGCGGCGTGGTGGTGGATTCCCAGGGCCGCACCGACGTGCCGAACCTCTACGCCATCGGCGAGACCACCTTCACCGGCCTGCACGGCGCCAACCGCATGGCCAGCAATTCCCTGCTGGAATGCTTCGTCTATGCCCGCTCTGCCGCGGCCGACATCATCGCCGAGCTGCCCAAGGCGCAGGAACTGGTCGCGCTGCCCTGCTGGGATGCCAGCCAGGTCACCGACTCGGACGAGGACGTGATCATCGCCCACAACTGGGACGAGTTGCGGCGCTTCATGTGGGACTACGTGGGCATCGTGCGCACCAACAAGCGCCTGGCGCGCGCCCAGCACCGGGTGCGCCTGCTGCTGGACGAGATCGACGAGTTCTACTCGAACTACAAGGTCAGCCGCGACCTGATCGAGCTGCGCAACCTGGCCCAGGTCGCCGAGCTGATCATCCTCTCCGCCATGCAGCGCCACGAAAGCCGCGGCCTGCACTATACGTTGGACTATCCGGACCTGCTGCCCGAGGCCCGCGACACTATCCTGGCGCCGTCCACCTATTGCGGCTGAAGCGCAGCCGCACACGCAGGCGCCGGTGCAACTCCGGCGCCAACGCATCGGCCGGCACGCAGACACTGCGCGCCAGCCAGTCCCCAGGGCGACGAAACCGCAGGACGATCAACGCCGGCAGCGCCAGGCTGTCCGGCATCAACTGCACCGGTTCAAACCCCTCCCGCTCGCTCCACAATTGCCAGCCCTCGGCGTTGTGGCGCAGCGCACGCACCGAATCCGGCGCGCGCAATAGAATCCGCCCAGGCACAACCCAGCAGGCATGCAGCAGGCAGAGGCTCAGACCGAAGGTTTTCCAGTGAAGGGGAATGTCTGCTAGCAGCAGCGCCAGGACGGCACCGGATTGCGCGACGAGGTAGGCCGCGAGCAAACCGATGGACGGCTGCCAGCGGCACTCGAAGGGGTCACTTCGGCTGGACACGGTCCAGGATCATGCGAACGATGATGCGCAGGTCGGCATCTTCCGGCTCGCCGCGCTGCATGAACCAGCCGAACATGTCCTGGTCCTCGCACTCCAGCAGCTTGCGGAAGCGCGCCTGATCATCGGCGGGCAGCCCCGGATAGACTTCCTGGACAAAGGGCACCAGCAGCACGTCCAGTTCCAGCATGCCGCGGCGGCTGTGCCAGAAAAGGCGTTTGAGTTCGGTTTCGTCGGTCATCTGCGGGGCACCTCGATTAACAGCGGGCGAATACGTCTTGTCGCTCGCGAAGTCGACGGACGGCGCGAGCCGAGCGGCATTATACGCATGCTCGGCCCACCCGGCACCCGCTGACAAGGCTGGGCCTGGGCTCTATCATGAGGCCCCTAACTTTCTTCCAGCGAATCGTGATGACCGACTCTGCTTTCTACACCGAACTCAATCACGAAGGGATTCTCGCCGTCCGTGGCGCGGACGCGGCCAAATTCCTCCAGGGCCAGCTGACCTGCAACCTCAATTACCTGAATGCCGAGTACTCCAGCCTCGGCGCCCGCTGCACGCCCAAGGGCCGCATGACCTCCAGCTTCCGCATCCTCGCCGAGGGCGAAGGCTTCCTGCTGGCCATGGCGAATGACCTTGTGGACAGCCAGCTGGCGGACCTGAAGAAATATGCGGTGTTCTCCAAGGCGACCCTCTCCGATGACAGCACCCAGTGGGCGCGCTTCGGCCTGAGCGGTGCGGACGCTGTCCTCACCGAACTGGGACTGAACCTTTCCGGTGCAGCCGACCAGGTGGCGCGGGCCGACGGCCTGATCGCCATCGGCCTGGGCCAGGGCCGCGTCGAATTCTGGGCGCCGGCCGAGCGCGCCGCCGCCATCGCCGACCTGCTGCAGGCCCGCCTGCCCCATGCCGAGCTCAACGACTGGCTGCTCGGCCAGGTTCGCGCCGGGGTCGGCCAGGTATTCGGCGCCACCCGCGAGCTGTTCATCCCGCAGATGATCAACCTGCAGGCCGTGGGCGGCGTGAGCTTCAAGAAGGGCTGCTACACCGGCCAGGAAATCGTCGCGCGCATGCAGTACCTGGGCCGCCTCAAGCGTCGTCTGCAGCGTCTGAAACTCGACGGCGCCGAACTGCCGGAGCCGGGCCGCGAACTGTTCTCGCCGGTGCACTCCACCAGCGTCGGCGAAGTGGTGCTGGCTGCGCGCGCAGCCGATGGCGTGGAGCTGCTCGCCGTGCTGCAGGACGACGCCGCTGCCGACGGCAATGTGCGCCTGGGCGAGGACCAGCCCCTGCGCCTGCTGGATCTGCCTTACGTTCTGGACAGCGACCGCGAGATCCAGCGCTGACTTTCCGTGCCGGGCGGGGAGCCCGGCTTTCCCTGAAGGACACTGCATGAGCAAGCTTGCCGAAAAAGTACAACAGGAACTGCTGCGAGCCATCGACAACGATGAACTGGTGCTGCCAACGCTGCCGGAAGTCGCCCTGCGCGTCCGCGAGGCTGCGGAAGACCCGGACATCAGCATCCAGGACCTCAGCAAGGTGATCGGCAACGACGCCGCGCTGACCGCGCGCATCATCAAGGTGGTGAACAGCCCACTGCTGCGCACCAACAAGGAGATCAACGACCTGCAGATGGCGATCAGCCGCCTGGGGATCAACTACACCTGCAACCTGGCCACAGGTCTTGCCATGGAACAGATGTTCCAGGCCACCTCCGACGTGGTCGACCGCAAGATGCGCGAGGTGTGGAACAAGAGCACCGAGATCGCCGGCATCTGCCATGCACTGTGCCGCCATTACACCCGCCTGGCGCCTGACCAGGCGACCCTGGCCGGCCTGGTGCACCAGATCGGCGTACTGCCCATCCTCACCTACGCCGAAGAGCACAGCGAACTGCTGGCCGACTCCATCAGCCTCAACCACGTGATCGAGCGCATCCACCCGATCATCGGCGACCGCATCCTCAAGGCCTGGGACTTCCCGGCGCCGATTGCCGCCGTGCCCGGCCAGCACCTGGATTTCAGCCGCGACTCGGCCAAGGTCGACTACGTGGACATCGTCCAGGTCGCTACCCTGCAGAGTTACCTCGGCAGCCAGCACCCCTATACCGAGCTGGACTGGGCGACCATTCCGGCGTTCGCCAAGCTGGGCCTGGACCCGAAGGCGGACGTGAAGGAAGACGAAGACCTCTCCGCCGCCATGGAAGCGGCCATGAGCATGTTGCAGTAATTCTGGAGATCGGCGCGAATCGAAACCGATCGCGGACAGAGTCCGCTCCTACGCCAGGTTCAACCTCCGGGTAGGAGCGGCCTCCGTCCGCGATATCTTCGCCCAACCCAGGAGCCCGCCCCTACCGGCGGGTTTCGCGTTTCTGGCTCAGGCGTTTTCCGCCGGGAAGGTCACCCGCACCAACAACCCGCCCAACTCGCCCTGGCCCAGCTCGATGCGGGCGCGGTGTGCGCTGCAGATCTCGCCGACTATGGCCAGCCCCAGGCCGGTGCCCTGCTGGCGGCGGCGGTAGAAGCGGCGGAATACCTTGTCGCGCTCATCCGGCGGAATGCCCGGGCCGTCGTCCTCGACTTCCAGCTCCGCCGGCGAGCGCACGCGGATGATCACATTGCCGTCCGCCGGGGCGTGGGCGATAGCGTTGTCCACCAGGTTACTGAGCAGCTCGTTGAGCAGGGTCGGATCGCCCTTCACCCACGCCGGTTCGTCCGCCTCCAGGGCCAGCGCCACGCCGCGCGAATACGCCAGGGGTGCCAACGCAAGGCCCAGCTCGCGGGCCAACTGGCCCAGTTCGATGCGCTCCCCCGCGCCTTCGGCGATGGCGCGGGCGCCACTTTCCACGCGCGCCAGGGACAGCAACTGGTTGGCCAGCCCGGTCACCCGGTCAGTGTTCTGCACGGCGTCTACCAACGTGGCGCGCCACTGCTGCGGGTCCTGCTCGCGCAGGCCCAGTTCCAGCCGCGCCTTGAGCGCCGCCAGCGGTGTACGCAATTCGTGGGAGGCTTCGGCGATGAATTGCGACTGGCGATCGAACAGCCCGCGCAGGCGCACGGTGAAGTGGTTGAGCGCCGCCACCAGCGGACGCAGCTCCTTCTGCACACGGACTTCCGGCAGTGGCCGCAGATCGTCCGGCTGGCGTTCTTCCACCGCGTCGCGCAGCCGGTCGAGCGGGCGCAGACCGGCACTCACCGCATACCAGACCATCATCAGCGCGGCGATGGCCGACAGCGCGAGGTTGAGCAGGGTGTCGGTCAGCAGGTTGCGCGCCAGCCGCTCGCGGGCGCCCAGGGTTTCGGCGACGCGAATTTCCGCCATGCCGCTGACCGTCGGCTGGCTCACCGGCTGCAACAGGCTGACCACCCGCACGCCCTGGCCTTCGTAGGTGGCGTCGTAGAACTTGGCCAGCGCCGGGTAGTCGTCCGTGCGCGGCGTGGTCGGCAGCGGCGCAGGAAGATTCTCATAGCCGGAGATCATGTGTCCCTGGGGGTCGATCACCTGGTAGAAGATGCGCCCGGCGCTGTCGTACTCGAAGCTGTCCAGCGCCACGTAGGGCACATTGGCGCGCAGCGTTCCGTCGCTGGCGTAAAGACCATCGGCGATGTCCCGCGCGGAAGCCAGCAGGGTGCGGTCATAGGCAATGTCAGCCGCGTGCCGGGCGCGCCAGTAAGTTGCCGCGCTACCGATCAGCAGCAGCACCAGTAGCAGACCGCCGAGGCGCCAAAGCAGGCGCCCGCGCAGGCTGCCCGTGCCGGGCAGCATCCAGCGCCGTTCAGCCATCCCGGGCCTCGAGCAGGTAGCCCAGGCCACGGAAGGTGACGATGCGCACCGAGCTGCCTTCGAGCTTCTTGCGCAGGCGGTGGACGTAGATTTCGATGGCGTCCGCGCTGGCGTCCTGGTCCAGGCCGAACACCTGCGCCGCCAGTTGTTCCTTGCTCATCACCCGACCCGGCCGGGCAATCAGGGCTTCGAGCACGGCCTGCTCGCGGGAGGTCAGGTTCATCGCCTGCTCGGCCAGGGTGAAGCGCCGTGCGCCGAGGTCGTAGACCAGTTCGCCACAGCGCTGCTGCTGTTCGCCGCCGAGCACGCTGCGGCGCAGCAGCGCCTTGACCCGAGCCTCCAGCTCGGTGAGCTCGAAGGGTTTGGCCAGGTAGTCATCGGCGCCCAGGTTCAACCCGTGCACGCGGTCGCGTACTTCGCCACGGGCGGTGAGCATCAGCACGGGGAGGGTCTTGCCGCGCTCGCGCAGGCGCGCCAGCACCTGGAAGCCGTCCAGCCGCGGCAGGCCGACGTCGAGGATCGCCAACGCATAGTCCTCGCTGGCCAAAGCCAGGTCAGCGGCCACGCCGTCCTGCAGCAGGTCCACGGTCCAGCCGGCGCCCTTGAGCGCCTGGGCGACGCTTTCGCCGAGCTGCGGATGGTCTTCAACCAGGAGTATTCGCACGGATTTCTACCCTCGGACTACAGGTTCGGGCCGGCAGTTTACCCATCCGCGCGCCGCTGTGAATGGAGGAAATTCGCCGAAATCACTGCGAAAGGAGACTGAAAGCCTGGCGAAAGCTTAGTCCGTTAGCATCGCCAACGAGCCGCCTCCCAACCCCGATTTTTCAGCGCCCATTGCCCAGGCGCATCGGCGGGAGCAGCGGACTCGACGACGGCAAAGACCGTCAACAGAGCGGAAGGCGGCGTGGTGCCCTTTCGCGACAACAACAAGAACGGAGACCACAGATGCCCACCGCCCGGCCTTTGGCTGCACCGGCTTTCACCAAGCCCAGCTCCCGCTGTCTGCCCCCTGCCCTGCTGGCTTTCGCCGGCGTCGCCCCGCTGTGCGAAGCCGCCGGCTTCCTCGAAGACAGCAGCGCCACGCTCAGCACCCAGAACATCTACTTCAACCGTGATTTTCGCGACGGCGCCGGCCAGTCCAAGCGCGAAGAATGGGCGCAGGGTTTCATCCTCGATTTCCAGTCCGGCTACACGCCCGGCCCCCTCGGCGTCGGCCTCGATGCCATGGGCATGCTCGGCCTGAAGCTGGACTCCTCGCCCGACAGAACCGGCACCGGCCTGCTGCCGACCCACGATGACGGCCGCGCGGCCGACGAGTACAGCAAGCTCGGCCTGACCGCCAAGTTCAAGGCTTCCGAGACGGAGTTGAAAGTCGGCAGCCTGATCCCCGACCTGCCGACCCTGCAACCCAACGACAGCCGCCTGTTCCCGCAGACCTTCGAGGGCGGGCTGCTCAACTCCACCGACCTGCCGGGCCTGAACTTCACCGGCGGGCGCCTGGAGAAGGTCAAGGACCGCGACTCCACCGACTGGCAGGACCTCGCGCTGAACAACAAGAACCGCCGCTTCTCCGGCGGCAGCGCCGAGGGCAAGCATTACGACCTGGCCGGCGGCGACTACAAGTTCACCGACAACCTCACCGGCCGTTACCACTACGCACAGCTGGACGAGGTCTACCGCCAGCACTTCGTCGGCCTGCTCGCCAGTTACCCGCTTGGCCCCGGCAAGTTCAGCGCCGACGTACGCATGGCCATCAGCGACGACCAGGGCGAGGCCCGCGGTGGCGAGATCGACAACCGCGCCTTCAACGGCATGCTCGCCTACGCCCTGGGCGCCAACAAGTTCAGCCTCGGCTGGCAAAAGATGAGCGGCGACAGCGCCTTCCCCTACATCGATGGCAGCAACCCCTACCTCGTCAACTTCGTCCAGGTCGGCGACTTCGCCGAGACCGACGAACGCTCCTGGCAGGTGCGCCACGACTACGACTTCGCCAAGCTCGGCCTCCCCGGCCTGACCCTGATGAATCGCTACATCAGCGGTGACAATGCCAAAATCACCGGCATGGACGGCCACGGCAAGGAATGGGAGCGCAACACCGACATCAAGTACGTGATCCAGAGCGGCCCGCTCAAGGACGTCGCGGTGCGCGTGCGTAACGCCACCTACCGCTCCAGCTTCGCGCGGGATGCCGACGAGACGCGTATCTACCTCAGCTACTCCCTGGCGATCTGGTAAACCGACAACAACAAGAGAGGAATCGCACCATGTCCACCGTCCTGCGCAACCTGACCCTCGCCGGCGCCACCCTGCTCGCCGCGAGCCAACTGATGGCCGAGCCCAAGCGCCCGGAATGCATCGCCCCCGCCTCCCCCGGCGGCGGTTTCGACCTCACCTGCAAGCTGGCGCAAAGCGCCCTGGTCGACGAAAAGCTGCTGACCAAGCCGATGCGCGTCACCTACATGCCCGGCGGCGTCGGTGCCGTGGCCTACAACGCGGTGGTCGCCCAGCGTCCGGCCGACGGCAACACCATCACCGCGTTCTCCAGTGGCTCGTTGCTGAACCTGGCCCAGGGCAAGTTCGGCCGCTTCGACGAGAACGCCGTGAAGTGGCTGGCCGCCGTGGGCACCAGCTACGGCGCCATCGCCGTGCCCAGCGACTCGCCCTACAAGAACCTCGGCGACCTGGTGGCCGCGCTCAAGACCGACCCGAGCAAGGTGGTGATCGGCTCCGGCGGCACCGTCGGCAGCCAGGACTGGATGCAGACCGCACTGGTCGCCAAGGCCGCCGGTATCGATCCGAAGCAGCTGCGCTACGTCGCCCTGGAAGGCGGCGGCGAGATTGCCACGGCGCTGCTGGGCGGGCACATCCAGGTGGGCAGCACGGACATCTCCGACTCCATGCCGCACATCCGCGCCGGCAAGATGCGCATCCTCGCGGTATTCGCCGAAGAGCGCCTGAAGGATGAAGGCATGACCGACATCCCCACCGCCAAGGAACAGGGCTTCGACATCGTCTGGCCGGTGGTGCGGGGCTTCTACGTCGGGCCAAAGGTGAGCGACGAGGACTACCAGTTCTGGAAGGCCTCCTTCGACAAGCTGCTGGCTTCCGAAGACTTCGCCAAGCTGCGTGACCAGCGCGAGCTGTTCCCCTTCGCCATGACCGGCCCGGAACTGGACGCCTACGTGAAGCAGCAGGTCGCCCAGTACAAGCAGCTGGCCCGCGAGTTCGGCCTCATCCAGTAACGCCCCGAGCGGCGCCGCCTTCAGCGAAGGCGGCGCCAGGAGACTCACCATGTCCCGTACCAGCCTCTTCCAGCGGCTGTTCGCCGGCGCCTGGCTGTTCGCCTGCGTCGCCTTCGCCCTGATCGCCTGGCAGCTGCAGGCACCCTTTTCCTACGAACCGGTCGGCCCGCGCGCCTACCCGCTGCTCTGCCTCGGCCTGATGGCCGCCGGCCTGGCCTGGCTGATCGTGCGGCCCACGCCGATCAAGCGCGAGGACGACGAGCCCGCGCTGGAGGGCGCGCTGCTGGGCAAGGTGGTGCTCTGCGTCGCCCTGCTGGCGGTCTATGCCGGCCTGTTCGAACCGCTGGGCTTCATCCCCGCCAGCGCCCTGATCGGCACGTTCATCGCGCTGATCTACGGCGGTCGTCCGGCGGCCAGCGTGGTCACCGCCACCCTGCTCGCCGTCGGCCTGTACCTGCTGTTCGACCGCGCCCTGGATGTCCCGCTGCCGCTGGGCATTCTCGAACCCCTGCTCTGAGGAAAAGACGATGGATACCTTGAGCTATCTCGGGCAGGGCTTCGGCGTTGCCCTCTCGCCCTACAACCTCATTACCGCGCTGATCGGCACCCTGATCGGCACCGTCGTCGGCCTGCTGCCCGGCCTGGGCCCGATCAACGGCGTGGCCCTGCTGATCCCGGTCGCCTTTGCCCTCGGCCTGCCGCCGGAGTCGGCGCTGATCCTGCTGGCCGCCGTCTACCTGGGCTGCGAGTACGGCGGGCGGATTTCCTCGATCCTGCTGAACATCCCCGGCGAAGCCTCCACCGTGATGACCACCCTCGACGGCTACCCCATGGCCCGCAACGGCCTGGCCGGCGTGGCCCTGTCGCTGTCGGCCTGGAGCTCGTTCATCGGCGCCTTCATCGCCACCTGCGGCATGGTGCTGTTCGCCCCGCTGCTTGCGAAATGGGCCATCGCCTTCGGCCCGGCGGAGTACTTCGTGCTGATGGTCTTCGCCATCGTCGCCCTGGGCGGCCTGGCCGGCGACCGACCGCTGAAGACGCTGCTGGCGGCGCTGCTCGGGCTGTTCCTTTCCAGCGTCGGGATCGACGCCAACAGTGGCGTGTACCGCTTCACATTCGACAACATCCACGTTTCCGACGGCATCCAGTTCGTGGTGCTGGTACTGGGGCTGTTCTCGGTCAGCGAAATCCTCCTGCTGCTGGAGAAGACCCACCACGGCCACCAGATGGTGAAGGCCAGCGGGCGCATGTTGTTCAACGTCAAGGAAGCCGCCGCGGTGTTCGTGGTCAACCTGCGTTGCGGCCTGCTCGGCTTCATCATGGGCGTGCTGCCCGGCGCCGGCGCGACACTGGCCAGCGCCGTGGCCTACATGACCGAGAAGAAGCTGGCCGGCGACACCGGCAAGTTCGGCAAGGGCGACATGCGCGGTCTGGCGGCGCCGGAGACCGCCATCGGCGGCGCGGCATGCGGCGCCCTGGTGCCCATGCTGACCCTCGGCGTTCCCGGCTCGGGCACCACCGCGGTGATGATCGGCGCGCTCAGCCTGTACAACATCACCCCCGGTCCGCTGCTGTTCCAGGAACAACCGAACATCGTCTGGGGCCTGATCGCCTCGCTGTTCATCGCCAACGTCATGCTGATCATCCTCAACGTGCCGATGGTGCGGGTATTCACACGCATCCTCTCGGTGCCGAACTGGGCGCTGGTGCCGGGCATCGCGATCATCACCGCCATCGGTGTGTACGCCGTGCACGCCACCACCTTCGACCTGTTCCTGATGGTCGCTATCGGCATCCTCGGCTACATCCTGCGCAAGCTGGACTTCCCGCTGTCGCCGCTGCTGCTGGGCTTCATCCTCGGCGGGCTGATGGAACAGAACCTGCGCCGCGCGCTGTCCATCTCCAACGGCGAGCTGGGCATCCTCTGGTCCAGCCCCATCGCCATCGGTACCTGGGCGCTAGTCGCGCTGATGCTCGGCCTGCCGCTCTACCGCGCCTGGCGCAAGCGCTCCCGCCGCTCCCACGAGGCAGTGGCCGACGCCGCATAAAAGCTAACCACGCTCGCCGCGTCGAGACACGCGGCGACTTTCAAGGCCCGCCTTCGTGCGGGCCTCTTTTTTGTGCGGATCAGGAAGCGCTTGAGACGCGCAGTGAAATCGTCCAGCGCTCGCCACTTACAGGCTGGGTGCAGACGACTTCCACAACCCTGCCGGTGAGCTCGCGCCCGTCCGGCGCGAACAAGCGAATCTTCCCCCAACGGGTATCCAGCGGCACCGAACAGCGGGCAACAAGGGTCTTGAGATTGGGTTCGGCGACGGTCCAGCGCGCCTTGCTGCGGGCATTCTCGGCAGCTACGAAAGCACGGGCCGCCTGGTCGATTTCGTAAAGGCCGTGAATGGCGTCGTTGGAACGCCACTCCTCGAGAGAAGAACCGGCGGCGAGGCAGTCCATGCTGAGCACCATGCCCGGCAGGATCGCCACCCATGCGCGCCGGAGCATCGGCATCACACCGGCGGCAGCGACCAGTCGATGGGCGTCAGGCCGTGCTGTTCGAGGAACTTGTTGGTGCGGCTGAAGTGGCCGTTGCCGAGGAAGCCGCGGTAGGCCGACAGCGGCGACGGGTGCGCGGACTTGAGCACCAGATGCTTCTGCGCGTCGATCAGTTTCTGCTTGCTCTGCGCGTGGGAGCCCCAGAGGAGGAACACCAGGTTCTCGCAGCGCTGGCTGACCACTTCGATCACCTTGTCGGTGAACGGCCCCCAGCCGGCCTGGGCGTGGGAGCCGGCACGGGCTTGCTCGACGGTGAGCGAGGTGTTGAGCAGCAGCACGCCCTGCTCGGCCCAGTGCTGCAGGTAGCCATGATTGGGGATCGGCAGGTTGAGGTCGCGTTGCAGCTCTTTATAGATGTTCTGTAGCGACGGCGGCGTCGGCACGCCCGGCTGCACCGAGAAGCACAGGCCGTGGGCCTGGCCGGGGCCGTGGTACGGGTCCTGGCCGATGATGACGACCTTGATACGCTCCAGCGGTGTGCTGTTCAGCGCGTTGAAGATCAGCGGACCGGGTGGGAAGATCACCTTGCCGGCGGCCTTTTCCGCGCGCAGGAATTCCCCCAGCTGCTTCATGTAGGGCTTTTCGAATTCCTCGTGGAGGGCTTCTTTCCAGCTGGGTTCCAGCTTGATCCGGTCTTCGTTGGTCATGGTGCGTCTGCCTGGTGAAACGAACCGGCACGCTAAGCAAGCGCCCCGGCCAAGTCAAGGTGACTTGTGCCGAGCCGCCCACGCACCCGGCAAGCGCGGCGCACCACTGCCCAGGCCTGCAAGAGTCCACGCCGCGACAGCCACCGTCAGCCCCAGGTGGAACAGCTCGCGGCGCGGTACGCCGGCCAGTTCGCCACGGGTGCCGATCAGCAGGCCGCTGCCGATGAACAGCAGCGCCCCCAGCAGCGCCAGCGCATGGCGCCGCGAGCGACCGGGCCAGGCGATGAACAGCAAGGCGATCAGGTTGCTGACCAATGAAAGCTGCGCCAGGAATACCAGCAGCACGCCGATCACCAGCGCCACCAGCTGCCGACCGGGGCCCCCGGAAAGACGGCCGAGCGCGATCAGGGGCAGGCCCACGGCACCGGACACCACACTCGCGATGTGGTGCGCGCCGGCCAACCCGGCGACGCCGCCATATTCCAGCGCGCCCAGCAGCGCCGCGATGCCAATGGACAGAAACCCCAGCGCGCGCCAGCCCATCGGCTCGCGCTGGGCGAGCCAGGCGGCGACGGTGCAGGCCAGGGTGAGCAGCAGTTCGGCGATCACGGGCAACATCGGGCAGTCCTTCTTCCTGTCGTGGCCGCAGACTAGCGAGCCATCGCAGAAAGCGCACGGTCGAGCACGCCAGCGTGGGCGACGGCACGCGCCATCCTGCGTCCATCGACCACGTCCGGATTCGACCAAAGGCCAATGGGAGTGGCCGGCCAGTCTGTGCACAGTCCCCTCTTCGCTTCACCCGCCAATAAGAACAACAGGGAACGAACATGCGCTTTCTGACTGCCGCACTCTCGCTGGTGGCTACCCTCAGCTGCCTGGCGCAAGCCGCCGAACCGATCAACCTCGGCCTCAATTACCCCCGCACCGGCTCCTACAAGGAAGAAGGTCTCGCGCAGATGCGCGGCGCGCTGCTGGCCATCGACGAGATCAACGCCCAGGGCGGTGTGCTCGGCCGGCCGCTGCATCTGCTGAGCAAGGACGACGCCTCGCGTCCGGAAAAGGCCCTGCGCAATATCGACGCCATGGCCGCCGACGGCGCGGCAATGTTCTTCGGCGGCGCCTCCAGCGCGGTGGCCATCGCCGCTGGCGAGAGGGCGGCGCAGAAGAAGCTGCTGTACTTCGGCACCCTCACCTATTCCAACGACACCACCGGCAAGGACGGCCAGCGCTACCTGTTCCGCGAGTGCAACAGCGCCTGGATGAGCGCCCGCGCCTTGGGCAGCTACCTGGACCGCACGCTGCCGGACAAGCGCTACTTCTATGTCACCGCCAACTACACCTGGGGCCTGACCACCGAAAGCTCGCTGCGCCACTACACCGGTACCGAGGACGCCGCGCGGCACCCGTCGATCAAGGTGCCCTTCCCCGGCGCGCGCCTTTCCGATTACCGCGATGCGCTGACCCAGGCCGCCGCGAGCAAGGCCGACGTGCTGGTCCTGGCATTGTTCGGCGAGGATCTGGTGCACGCCATGCGCATCGCCGACGAACTGGGCCTGACGCGCAACCACCAGATCATCGCGCCCAATCTCACCCAGAGCATGGTCGAGCTGGCCGGCCCCGGCCTGATGCAAGGCGTGATCGGCACCGAACCCTGGACCTGGCAGGTGCCCGCGCGCGAAGGTTCGGCGCGCGGACAGGCCTTCGTGCGCGATTTCACCCAGCGTTACGGCGTCTATCCCGCCAGCTCCGCCGCCTCGGCCTACAGCATCGTCTACCAGTGGGCCGACGCCGCCAAGCGCAGCGGCAGCCTGGACAGCGATGCGCTGGTGAAGGCGCTCGAAGGCCATCGCTACAGCCTGCTCAAGGGCGAGCAGCAATGGCGCGACTTCGACCACCAGAACATCCAGCGCGTCTACGTGGTGAAGGTGAAACCGCGCGACGAAGTGATGCGCAGCCCGCTGCACCAGGACTATTTCGAGATCGTCGAGCACATGGACGGCCCCGAGGCCGCCCCGACTCTCGCCGAATGGCAGGCCGAGCGCCGCGCCGCGGGCAAGCCGCTGACCCTGCAATGACTCAGCCGGTATGCAATGCCCGGTAGTGACTGGGCGCCATGCCCACCACGCGCTTGAACAGACGCGAGAAGTAATAGGCATCGGCATAGCCGAGCTGCTCGGCGACCTGGCGCACTTCCAGGTTGCCCTGGTCGAGCAGTCGGCAGGCGTGGGTCATCTTCAGGCGGATGAAATCCTGGATCGGCGCCTGGCCGGTCAGCGCGCGATAGGTCTTGGCGAAGTGGAAGCGCGACAGGCGGAACTGCGCGGCCAGCTCATCGAGGTTCAGCGCATCGTGCAGGTGCTCGCGCATCATCGCCTGCACCGCCTCCACGTCCAGCACCCGCCCGGACTTCAGCCGCGCCCGCGCCGGGCGCAGGGCCAGCGAGGTCAGCAGGCTCTGCAGCAGGTGGGCGGCGTGGATGAAGTGCGGCAGGCTCAGGCCCTGGCGGCGCAGCGCCAATAGCGCGTCGAACTCTCCCAGAAGGCGCGGCTGCACACCTACGCGCAGGCGCGGCGACTTGCCCAGCGGGCGCAGGAAGTCCTCGGCCAGCCGGCCTTCCAGGTGCACCCAGAAGATCGACCAGGGTCGCTGGGGGTCGGCCCCGTAGGCATGGGCGCGCCCCTTGGGCAACACCAGCAGATCGCCACCGGCGACCTCGAATCGTCCATCCGCCGTTTCCAGCCAGCCCTGCCCGGCACTGCAGTAGATCAGCAGGTGATCATCCGGGCTCTCCCGCTCCATACGATGCCCGACCGCTGCGGGGTAATACCCCAGGGCCAGCGGATAACACGCCTGACCGAGCGGATGGCGGTCCAGCGCACGGCGCAGGCGCGGTGGGGTGATGAAGCGCACGCCCTGCTGCGGCAGTGGCCAGGTGGAAATCAGTGGACGGGACATGAGCAGGCATCCGGGATCTGCAATGCCAAGATCGTCCATCCCCAGCACAAGATCGTCAATCCACAGCAGCCGGCGCAACGGCTATAACCGAAGGACTCTTTACCCAAGAGCCTCTTCGCCCAAGAGCGCGCGCGCCACAAGCGCGAAGCGGTAGCCAACAAGAACAACAGAGGTAGCTGCATGCATTTCGATCTGTCCGAAGAACAACGCCTGCTGGTGGACAGCGCCCGCGCCTTCGCCAGCCGTGAGCTGGCGCCCCACGCCGCCGACTGGGACCGCCAGCACCACTTCCCGGTGGAAGTGATCCGCCGCGCCGCCGAGCAGGGCTACCTGGGCCTGTACATCGCCGAGGAAGACGGCGGCCTGGGCCTGTCGCGCCTCTCCGCTTCGCTGATCTTCGAGCAACTGGCCGCCGGCTGCGTCGCCACCACCGCCTATATGACCATTCACAACATGGCCAGCTGGATGCTCTCAAGCTTCGGCGACGCCGCGCTCAAGGAGCAGTGGCTGCCAGGGCTGATCGGCGGCGAATTGCTCGCCTCCTACTGCCTGACCGAACCGGACGCCGGCTCCGACGCCGCGCGCCTGCGCACCCGCGCCAAACGCGACGGCGACGACTATGTGCTCGATGGCGCCAAGACCTTCATCTCCGGCGCCGGCTCCACCGACGTGCTGATCGTCATGGCACGCACCGGGGAGGAAGGCGCCAAGGGCATCTCCTGCTTCCTCGTGCCGGCCAACGCTGAAGGCATCCGCTATGGACGCAACGAAGACAAGATGGGCTGGAAGGCGCAGCCGACCCGCACCATTACCTTCGAAGGCGTGCGCATCCCCGCCGGCAACCGCATCGGTCCGGAAGGCCAGGGCTTCGTCTACGCCATGAAAGGCCTGGATGGCGGCCGGCTGAACATCGCCAGCTGCTCCCTCGGCGCGGCCCAGGCGGCGCTGGAGCAATCGCTGCGCTATGTGGAGGAACGCAAGCAGTTCGGCAAGGCGCTGGCCGAATTCCAGGCCCTGCAGTTCAAGCTCGCCGACATGCTCACCGACCTTACCGCCAGCCGGCAGATGGTGCGCCTGGCCGCGCACAAGCTGGACCACAAGGACGGCGAGGCGACCCTCTACTGCGCCATGGCCAAGCGCTTCGCCACCGACCGCTGCTTCGCCCTGTGCAACGAGGCGCTGCAGCTGCACGGCGGCTATGGCTACCTCAACGACTACCCGCTGGAGCGCTGGGTGCGTGACAGCCGCGTGCACCAGATCCTGGAAGGCACCAACGAAATCATGCGCGTCATAGTCGCCCGCCGCCTGCTGGAACAGGGTGGGATGCTGGACCGCCTGCTCTGACCCGAATTCCGCCGATCACTGGAAAAACCGCCCGCCCGCGCGGGCGCAATCGAACAGATCGGACATGGACGCGTGCCGCCGCGCACACCTAGAGTCCATGCCCATGACCGACAAGGAGATGCCCATGAGCAACGCCATCGAGCCCTACAAGCCCGGAGTCTTCGACCTGACCCACAAGCTGACGGTGGAAAAGCACGGCCATACCGCGCTGATCACCATCAACCACCCGCCGGCCAACACCTGGGACCGCGACTCGCTGATCGGCCTGCGCCAGGTGATCGAACATCTGAACCGCGACGACGACATCTACGCCCTGGTGGTGACCGGCCAGGGCCCGAAATTCTTCTCTGCCGGCGCCGACCTGAACATGTTCGCCGACGGCGACAAGGCCCGTGCCCGCGAGATGGCCCGCCGCTTCGGCGAAGCCTTCGAGGCGCTGCGCGACTTCCGTGGCGTGTCCATCGCCGCGATCAATGGCTACGCCATGGGCGGCGGCCTGGAATGCGCCCTGGCCTGCGACATCCGCATCGCCGAGCGTCAGGCGCAGATGGCCCTGCCCGAAGCGGCCGTGGGCCTGCTGCCCTGCGCCGGCGGCACCCAGGCGCTGCCCTGGCTGGTCGGCGAAGGCTGGGCCAAGCGCATGATCCTCTGCGGCGAGCGTGTCGATGCCGACACCGCGCTGCGCATCGGCCTCATCGAGCAGATCGTCGATACCGGCGAAGCCCGCGGTACCGCGCTGCTACTGGCGGCCAAGGTAGCGCGGCAGAGCCCGGTGGCGGTGCGCACCATCAAGCCGCTGATCCAGGGCGCCCGCGAACGCGGTCCGACCACCTGGCTGCCGGAGGAGCGTGAGCGCTTCGTCGACCTGTTCGACGCCGACGACACTCGCGAGGGCGTGAACGCCTTCCTGGAAAAACGCGACCCGCACTGGCGCAACCAATAAGGCCCCGACCATGAATGTGATGTTCGAAGAACGCCCTGGCCTGCATGGCTTCCGCATCGGCGTGGTGACGCTGGATGCGGAAAAGAGCCTGAACGCCCTGAGCCTGCCGATGATCGAGGCGATGAACCACCAGCTGCGCGTCTGGCAGGACGATCCGCAGATCGCCTGCGTAGTGCTGCGCGGCAACGGCGGCAAGGCCTTCTGCGCTGGCGGCGACGTGCGCAAGCTGGTCGATGCCTGCCGCGAGAAACCCGGCGAGGTGCCGGAACTGGCCCGCCGCTTCTTCGCCGACGAGTACCGCCTGGACTATCTCATCCACACCTATTCCAAACCGCTGATCTGCTGGGCCCACGGCTACGTGATGGGCGGCGGCATGGGCCTGATGCAGGGCGCCGGCGTGCGCATCGTCACCCCGAGCAGTCGCCTGGCCATGCCGGAAGTGAACATCGGCCTGTACCCCGATGTCGGCGCCAGCTGGTTCCTCGCCCGCCTGCCCGGCCGCCTTGGCCTGTTCCTGGGGTTGACCGCGACGCAGATGAATGCCCGCGACGCGCTGGACCTGGACCTCGCCGACCGCTTCCTGCTCGACACCCAGCAGGAAGACCTGATCGAAGGCCTGGTGCAACTGAACTGGCGCGAACAGGCCGACGTGCAGCTGCACAGCCTGCTCCAGGCGCTGGAGCACGAAGCCCGTGGCGAAATGCCCGAAGCCCAGCTGCTGCCGCGCCGCGCTCGCCTGGATGCGGTGCTGGACTGCGCCAACGTCGCCGAGGCCTGGAACGCGCTGACCGCGCTGACCCAAGACGAGGACGCCCTGATCGCCCGGGGGGCGAAAACCCTCGCCTCGGGCTGCCCGCTGACCGCTCATCTGGTCTGGGAACAGATCCGCCGCGCGCGCCATCTGTCGACTGCCGAAGTATTCCGCATGGAGTACGCGATGAGCCTGAACTGCTGCCGCCACCCGGAATTCCCCGAAGGCGTGCGGGCCCGGCTGATCGACAAGGACAACACCCCACACTGGCACTGGCCGGATATCGCTGCCATACCTGTTGCTGTGGTGAGTGCGCACTTCGACGCGACCTGGGAGGGCGAGCATCCGCTGGCGGACCTGTAGCCCCTGCCGTCCCCCTGCCGCAGCGTAGGGCGCATAACCTGGAACAGGTTATCCGCCGCCCACCTGAGCGGCGGATAACGCTTGCGCGTTATGCGCCCTGCGAGAGCCGCCGCCCGGAGCTGGCATGACATCTCCGGGCGCTGGAGTGCTCTGCGGTCCAACAGGAGGAAACCAGCATGCAAACCATCGCCTTCATCGGCCTCGGCCACATGGGCGCCCCCATGGCCGCCAACCTGATCAAGGCCGGCTACCTGCTGCGCGTGTTCGACCTGGTGCAGAGCGCCATCGACGGCCTGATCGCCCAGGGCGCCAGTGCCGCGCGCAGCGCCCACGACGCGGTGGACGGCGCCGACGTGGTGGTCACCATGCTACCGGCCAGCCAGCACGTCGAAGGGCTCTACCTCGGCAATGAAGGCCTGCTGGCGCACATCGCCCCCGGCACCCTGGTGCTGGAATGCTCCACCATCGCCCCGGCGTCCGCGCGCAAAGTCCACCAGGCCGCTGCCGAACGCAGGATTCCCATGCTCGACGCCCCGGTCTCAGGTGGCACCGGCGGCGCCATCGCCGGCACCCTGACCTTCATGGTCGGCGGCGACGCACAGGTGCTCGAACGCGCCCAGCCGGTCTTCTCCGCCATGGGCCGCAACATCTTCCACGCGGGTGGCGATGGTGCCGGACAAGTGGCCAAGGTGTGCAACAACCAGCTGCTCGCCGTGCTGATGATCGGCACCGCCGAATCCCTCGCCCTCGGCGCCGCCAATGGCCTGGACCCGGTGGTGCTGTCGGAGATCATGCGCCGCAGTTCCGGCGGCAACTGGGCGCTGGAGGTCTACAACCCCTGGCCCGGCGTGATGGAGAACACCCCGGCCTCGCGCGGCTACACCGGTGGCTTCATGGCCGCACTGATGACCAAGGACCTCGGGCTCGCCCAGGAAACCGCCCAGGTCAGCGGCAACAGCACGCCCATGGGCAGCCTGGCCCTGGCGCTGTATCGGCTGCTGGTGAGACAGGGCCATGGCGAACAGGACTTTTCCGTCATACAGAAACTCTTCGATTCCTAGGCTCATGCCTGGAAGTCCGAAGAGGTGCTGAATCAGACTGGCCAGCCTTTCCCAAGCTGTACCCTTGGCGGCCCTCTTGAAGCACTTTCTGTCGCACTACCGTTTCCGCCTGCTGCTCAACAGTGTTCTGCTGGTGCTGCTGGTGTTGTCGATCCCCTCTCCGCCCCTGCTGCTGGAGCTGGGCAGCCTGCTATTGCTGGTCCTGGCCGGCATCAATACCGTGCGTAGCCACCACCGCTGGTTCCACTTGATTTGCGCCATGGGCACGCTGAGCCTGTTCATGACCTTCGTTCCCCCCAGCTGGCACATCCATCCTTTCCTGAAACGCGGCATTCCGCAGATCGCCTTCCTCCTGCTGCTGGTCGTCAGCATCTTCCACCGGGTCACCCAGCAGCGGCCGGTCACCCGCGAGCTGCTCTATGGCCTCTGCGCGCTGTACCTGAACTTCGTGCTGGCTTTCGCCCTCACCTACAACCTGATCGAACGTCTGAATCCCCACAGCTTCGTGTCCGCCAACGGCCCGCTGGACATGGCCAGCTTCGTCTACTTCAGCATGATCACCCTGACCACCATCGGTTACGGCGACATTGTCCCGGTACACCCTTTGCCGCGCCTGCTGGCGGGCAGCGAGGCCATCATGGGGTCATTGTTCATCGCACTGGCCGTGGCGAGGGGGTTGAGCCTGATGACCGACGACAGCAAGGACTGATTGTGAAGCCAGGCTTACGAGTGCATGCCCTCAACCCCTCTTTATCGTCAACCGCCCCCAGCCGAAGATGAATCACCCGCCGCCCAGGCGCGGCACTCCATCCCCACAAAGGTGATTCCATGAACATTGCCCTGATCGGCGCCACCGGCCACGTCGGCCATTACTTCCTCGAAGAAGCCCTGCGCCGCGGCCACCAGGTGACCGCGCTGGTGCGCGACCCGGCGAAACTGCCGGCGCGCGATGGCCTCAACGTCGTCCAGGCCGACGTCTACGACCCGGCCCAGGTCGCCCGTGCCGTCGCCGGCCAGGACGCCGTGGTCAGCGCGTTCAACGCCGGCTGGGGCAACCCGGACATCCGTGGCGCCCACGCCAGGGGCAGCCGCGCCATCCTCGACGGCGTGAAGGCCGCCGGCGTGAAGCGCCTGCTGGTGCTCGGCGGCGCCGGCAGCCTGGAAATCGCCCCCGGCCAGCGCCTGGTGGACAGCCCGGAATTCCCCGAGCAGTGGAAACAGGGCGCGCTGGGCGCGGCCGACGCGCTGGAGCAGCTGCGCGCGGAGAAGGACCTGGACTGGGCCTTCCTCAGCCCGGCCATGCTGCTCGACGGCGAAACCCGCACCGGCAGCTTCCGCGTCGGCGGTGACCAGGTGCTGTTCGATGACAAGGGCGAAAGCCGCATCTCCCTGCCGGACCTGGCGGTGGCGATGCTCGACGAGGCCGAGCAGGCCAACCATCACCAGCAGCGGTTTACCGTGGCGTATTGAAAAACAGAAAGCCCCGCTCGGATGCGGGGCTTCCAGGCGCCATGGGGATTATGGCTTGACGGTGAAATCGCGTCCCCAAAGGCGGATCGACTGCACCGCAGCAGTCGGACCATCGAACACGAACTTCTGCCGCACTCCGGTGTTCGCCGGGATGGTCACGTCATCCGGATTGATCGCACCGGGTAAAGGCGCGCTGGAGTAACCCTCCTGATCGATGGCCAACAACGCGCCGGTCTGACGCAGGTTGATCAGGCGCAGCGGCTTCCCGGTGGCGTTCTTGAACCCGAGCGTGGCAACCAGGTTGCCATCCTCGCCTGGTTCGACCTTGAGCAACTGAACGCTGACCTGACCGTCCATTTGCGCCAGGCTGGAGACGACGATGGAACCATCGCTACCCTGGGCGGACTCTCGACCTTCGGTGACGCCGTCGGAAACTCCCCCCAGCAGATTCTTGCCAGCGGAAATGGCCGAGGACACGGCCGCCTTGGCGGAATCCTTGAGGGCGCTGGAACCGGTTGCAGCCTCCTCGGCGAAAACCGTGGGCGCTCCCAGCGCAACGAGTAAAGACAAGGCCAGCGGCAAATTCCCTTTCATGATCAAGCTCCTGATGAACCAAAACGCAAAGAGCTCAAGATTGCCGGCGCTTCCCGAGAAAAGCGAGTCGATTCCTGCAGAAACTCCGACTCGCTTGCGTTTTCGCCATGCCGCCCGGATCACCGCTCGCGCAGCGCCTCCGCCTTGGCCCGCAGGATGGGCTTGAGCAGGTAGCTGAGGATGCTCTTCTTACCGGTCATGATGTCCACCGTGGCGATCATCCCGGGGATGATCAGCAGCGGTTTGTCGTCGCTGCCCAGGTGGCTTTTGCGGGTGCGCAGCTTGATCAGGTAGAAGCTGTTGCCATCGTCGTCGGTGACGGTGTCGGCGCCGATCTGCTCCAGGTCCGCCTGCAGGCCGCCGTAGATGGTGTAGTCGTAGGCGGTGAACTTGACCATGGCGTGCTGGCCGGGGCGCAGGAAGGCGATGTCCTGCGGACGGATGCGCGCTTCCACCAGCAGGGTGTCGTCCAGCGGGACGATCTCGATCAGGTCGCTGCCGGGCTGGATCACGCCGCCGATAGTGTTCACCAGCAGTTGCTTGACGATGCCGCGCACCGGCGAGGTGACCAGGGTGCGGCTGACGCGGTCTTCCAGCGCCTTGCCGGTGGCCGTGGCCTTGCTCAGTTCGGTGCGCGCCTCGTTGAGTTCCTTCAGCGCGTCGCTGCGGAAACGCGACTGGGTCTCGGCGACCTTGCGCTCGACCTCCTTCACCGCCGCCTCGGCCCGCGGGATGGCCAGCGTGGTGGCATCGAGCTGGCCGCGGTTCTCCACTTCCGAACGCTTCAGGCGCAGCAGTTCCACCTGGGACATGGCGCCCTGGGCCACCAGCGGCGCGGACATGGAGATTTCCTCGCGCAGCAGGTTAAGGCTGTTGCGATACTGCGCCTGCTTGGAGACGAACTCGCGTAGCTCCTGCTGTTTCTGCACCAGTTGCTGCTGCAGGCCGTCGGTTTCGTCCTTGAGCTGCTGCTGTCGGCTGTGGAACAGCGCCTCTTCGCTGCTGGCCTGGCCGGGAGCCTTGGCGCGCACGTCGGCGGGGATGTCCAGCGGACGGTCTTCCACCTCGGCGGAGAGACGCTCCACGCGCAGGAACATCGCCAGGCGGTCGGCCTCGGTCTCGCCGACATTGGACTGGAAGCGTGTCGGGTCCAGGCGCATCAGCTGTTCGCCGGCCTGCACCACCTGCCCTTCATGGACGAATATCTGCGAGACGATGCCGCCTTCCAGGTTCTGGATCTTCTGCACCTTGGACGAGGGAATCGCCTTGCCCTCGCCACGGGTGACCTCGTCGATCTGCGCGAAATGCGCCCAGAGCAGCAGGAAGGCCACGAAGCCGATGAGAATCCAGATGGTCAGGCGCACCACCCGCGGCGCGTCCTCGATCAGCGCCTTGCTGACTTCCGGGAGCGGCTGGCCGGAGAGATTGTCGCCGCCCTTGAAATAGCCACGGACCGAGTGGCGGATGTTGCCCAGAGGATTAAGCGACACTGATCTGCCCCTTCTTCAGTGCATCCATGACCACGTCCTTCGGACCGTCGGCGATGATGCGGCCCTTGTCGACGATCACCAGGCGATCCACCAGGCTGAGCATGGAGGCACGGTGGGTGACCAGCAGCAGTGTCTTCTCGCCCATGATCGCTTGCAGGCGCTGTTTCAGGCGCTCTTCGCCGGCGTTGTCCATGGCGCTGGTGGGTTCGTCCAGCAGCAGGATCGGTGGGTCGAGCAGCAGCGCACGGGCCAGGGCGACGTTCTGCCGCTGGCCGCCGGAGAGGTTGTGGCCGCGCTCGCCGACCTGCAGCTCATAGCCCTGCGGGTGCAGGCGGACGAACTCGTTCACGCCGGTGAGCTCGGCCACTTCCAGCACGCGCTCGTCATCGACGTAGCGCGCGCCGCTGACCAGGTTGTCGCGCAGGGTGCCGCTGAACAGGCTGATGTCCTGCGGCACGTAGCCGATGTTGTGGCGCAGCTCGCTGATGTCCAGCTGGCGCACGTCGGCGCCGTCCACCAGCAGGTTGCCATTCTCGGGCTGGTGCAGGCCGACGATCAGCTTGGCCAGCGAACTCTTGCCCGAGCCGCTGCGGCCGATGATGCCGATCTTTTCGCCGGCGCGGATCTGCAGGTTGATGCCGTGCAGCGCCGCCACCTGCTGGTTCGGGTAGGCGAAGTCGAGGCCGCGCATTTCGATGCCGCCGCGCAGTTGCGAGCGGGTCAGCGGACGCTCGTCGGCGTTGCGCTCCTGCGGCAGTTCCATCATCTGGTTGGTGGTGGCCATCGACAGGCGCGCCTGCTGGTAGCGCTGGATCAGCCCGGAGAGCTGGGTCAGCGGGCCGAGGGCGCGGCCGTTGAGCATGTAGCAGGCGATCAGGCCGCCCATGGACAGGTCGCCGGCGATGATCAGGTAGACGCCGCCGATGATCATGACGACCCCGGCCAGCGCCTGGATCAGCACGGTGATGTTCATCGCCAGGGTCGACAGCAGCTTGACCCGCAGCTCCAGGCGGCTGAGGGTGCCGATGGTCTGTTCCCAGAGGTACTGGCGCTCGCTTTCGGCGTTGTTGACCTTCACCGCGTCGAGGCTGGCGAGGGTCTCGATCAGGCTGGACTGGCGCTCGGCGGCCAGCGCCATGGTGCGGTTCATGGTCTCCACCAACGGCTTCTGCAGCAGCCAGCCCAGGCCTGCGGCCAGCGGGAAGGCCACCAGCGGGACGAACACCAGCGGCCCGCCGATGATGCCGATCACCAGCAGGATCAGCAGGGTGAACGGCAGGTCGATCAGGGTGGTGAGCGTCAGCGAGTTGAGGAAATCGCGCAGGGTCTGGAACTCATGGATGTTCTGGGCGAACGAGCCGACCCGCGCCGGGCGGTACTTCATGCTCATGCCGACGATGCGCTCGAACAGCGTCGCCGAGATGATCAGGTCGGTCTTCTTGCCGGCCAGGTCCAGGCACAGGCCGCGCATGGTCTTGAGCAGCAGGTCGAACAGGTAGGCGCCGCTGATGCCGATGGCCAGCACCCAGAGGGTGGCGGCGGCCTGGTTTGGCACCACGCGGTCGTAGACGTTCATCACGAACAGTGGCGCGGCCAGGGCGATCAGGTTGATCAGCAGGCTCGCGGCCACGGCATCGACATAGAGCCAGCGCGAACGCTTGAGGGTGTCGCGGAACCAGCTCTTGGCGCGCGGGATCAGCTCGCCGTGCTGCAGGTCGAACTTGTGCTGCGGCTGGGCGAAGAAGGCCTGGCCGGCGTAGTCCTCGCCGAGCAGCTCGCGGCTGACGCGCACTTCACCGCCGTCGCTCTCGGACAGCAGCAGGCGCGCATCGCCATTTTTCTCCCACCCCAGCAGCACCGCGCAGCGCCCTTCGCGCAGCAGCAGCATGGCGGGCATCGCCAGTGCGGGAATCTGCTCCAGCCTGCGCTGCAGTAGACGCCCCTGCAGGCCGGCGCGAGCCGCCGCGCGGGGCAGCAGTTCGGCGGACAGGCGCTGGCCAGGCAGCGGCAGGCCGCTGGTGAGCATGGCGCGGCTGGCCGGCTTCTGGTGCAGCTGACAGAGCGTCAGCAGGCTGTCCAGCAGCGGGTCATCCAGCAGACCGCGCGGATCGTGGCTTAGGGGTACGGCGCTGACTTCTTGATCCACGCGGATGCTCTCTCGGGCAGGTTAGTTGAGGCCGGGCAGCTGGACTTTCGGCTTGATGTCTTCGGAAGCCACCGCGGCCATCGGCGCGACCACGCCCTGGCTCTTGAGCAGTTCGCCCAGGGTGGCCTTGATGCGGTACTGGGTGAACAGCTCGGTGTATTTCAGGTCGACCAGGCGGCGCGAAGCGTTGAACAGCTCGTTCTCGCTGTCCAGCAGGTCGAGCAGGGTACGCTCGCCGATGGTGAACTGCTTCTGGTAGGCCTCGCGCACGCGGGTGCTGTAGTCCACGTACTGGCGGGCGATCGGCAGCTGGTCGCGGGCGTTGTTCAGGGCATTCCAGGACAATCCGAGTTCCTCGTTCAACTGACGCAGGGCGTTGTTGCGGATATCCAGGGCCTGGTTCGCCTGATAGGACTTGGCTTCCAGCTCGGCCTTGTTGCTGCCACCGGCGAACAGGTTGTAGCGCATGCGCAACATGGCCTGCCATTCGTTGTTGTGGCCTTCTTCTCCGTCGAGGTTGTTATCGGCACCTCGGGAAAGTTCTGCATCGAATCTCGGATAGAAGGTCGATTTCGCCGCGTCGTACTGCTTCTCGGCGGCGGCCACGTCGGATTCCGCGGAGCGCAGGATCGGGCTGTTTTCCACCAGTTGGCGGCGGGCGGCCTGCAGGTCTTCCGGCAACTGGCCGACCAGACCGGTCGGCTCGCTCAGCTCCACCGGGTCGCTGCCCACCACGCTGTAGTAGTTGGTACGGGCGTCGGCCAGGTTGGTCTTTTCGGTCATCAGGTTGTTCTGCGCCTGGGCCAGGCGGGCCTCGGCCTGGTCCTGGTCGGCGAGGCGGCCGACGCCACGGGCGCTGCGCAGGCTGATCTGGTCGTAGACGCGCTGGTGGCTCTTCAGGTTCTCCTCGGCCAGACGAACCATTTCCTGACGACGCAGCACGTCGGTGTAGACCTGCGCGACGTCCAGCGCGGTGCGCTCGGAGGTACCCAGCAACGCGTAGGCGCGGGAATTGACGTTGGCCTGCTGGCGACCGACTTCGCTGGAGGTGGCGAAGCCGTCGAACACCATCTGGCGCAGGGCGAGGTTGGATTCGCCGCGGTTCAGGGTTTCCCAATGGTCGCCTTGACCACGGGTGGTGGTGTTGTCGGAGCCTTCCCGGCCATAGCCGGCGGTCAGGTCGACGGATGGCAGGTAGCCACCCTTCGCCGCACGCAGTTGCTTGTCTGCCGCCAGGCGCGAGTTCACCCCGGCCTGGACTTCCGGGTGGTACTCCAGGGCCTTCTGCATGGCCTGGTTAAGTGTGTCGGCGTGTACCGGCAGGGCAACGGGAATGACGAAAGCCAGGGCGAAGGGTACGGCGTGGGCGAATCGCATGCGCATGAGGAAAACATCCTTATCAGTGAGATAGCCGCAGCGATTCGATTGCCGCCAAGGAGCGTCAAAAGACCGGCGAATAGCTGCAAGAAAAGCTTCAAAAGCGTGACGAAATTCACGCTAATTTTTTTTGGGCGAACCACCGATATCAAAGTGACATCGATTTGCCAATTGTTTAGGATGGCAATCGAATGGTCAATACATTGGCATATACCTAATTTCCAACCGCTATAAGCCATGTTTTTGACGCCAATCTTTTTGCTCTTAAAGACAGGGAATGCCTCCTGAGCCGACCTCACCTGCGGCCGGTCGGCAACCAGGCAAGCCTCACCAGGAGAAGTGCATGAGCAGCGTCGTCGCCGTCGTAAAAAGCATCATCGGCCAAGTGATTGCGGTATCCCCCGAAGGCGCCCAGCGCGTCCTGGTCGAAGGTGACCGCATCTACCAGGGCGAGCAGTTGCTCACCGGCGCCTCCGGCGCGGTAACGCTCGATGTCGGCAAGGGCAAGCTGGTGGACCTGGGCCGCGACAGCCAGTGGAGCAGCGCCGACCTGCCGCAGGCCGAGACGCATCACGCTGCTGCGCAACCGGTCCACGCCCCGAGCACCGAAGACCTGCAGAAAGCCATTGCCGCGGGCCTCGACCCGACCCAGGCACTGGCGCCCACCGCGGCCGGCCCGAGCGCTGCGCCTTCTGCAGCCGGCGGTAACGGAGGTGTTGGCGGCGGCCACAGCTTCGTGGTGCTGGACGCCACGGCCGGTCGCGTCGACCCGAATATCGGCTACGCCACTACGGGCCTGGGCAATGGCGGTAGCGCCGCTGACGCGCGCCAGAACGAACTGCCGCCCAACCTCGCCCCCCAGTTCACCGACGGCAGCAATGGCGTGCTGGAGTTGACCACCGCAGAAGACACGCAGCTCACCGGTGCCTTCTCCGGCCGCGACGCCAACGGCGACCCGATCTCCTACAGCGTCGGCCAGGCGCCGACCAACGGCCTGCTGGTGCTCAACCCCGATGGCACCTGGCAGTACAACCCCAACGGCGACTACAACGGTGCCGACAGCTTCATGGTGATCGTCACCGACAGCCGTGGCGCGGCCAGCACGCTGGTGGTGAACGTCGGCATTACCCCGGTGAACGATGCTCCGGTCGCCACCGGCACCCATACCAGTGCCATCAGTGACACCGCTGCCAACGACAGCTTCGCCGACATCAAGGGCCAACTGACCGCCACGGACGTCGACGACACCAACCTGACCTGGAGCGGCAGCGCCAAGGGTGCCTACGGCGAACTGACCGTCAATGCCGACGGCAGCTACACCTATGTGGTCGACGCCAACGCGGTGAACGCCCTGCCCCAGGGCCAGAACCCGACGGAAAGCTTCACCGTCACCGTGACCGATGCCTCCGGCGCCACCGACACCCGGGTCATCACCGTGAACATCCAGGGCGCCAACGACACCCCGGCCGCCCAGGATGGCCAGGCCAGCGGCAACGAGGACAGCGTGATCGGCGGCCAGCTGGCGGCGACCGACCGCGACACCGGCAACACCCTCACCTTCACCACCCACGGCAATCCGCCAGCGGGCTTCACCCTGAAGCCGGACGGCAGCTGGACCTTCGATGGCAAGGATCCGGCCTACCAGCACCTGGCCGAGGGCGAGACCCTCGTCGTGCAGGTGCCCTACAGCGTCACCGACGAGCACGGCGCAACCAGCACCGCCACCCTCACCGTGACCCTGACCGGCACCAACGACGCGCCGGTCGCCCTGCCGGGCGCGGCCACCACCGAAGAAAACACCGTCCTCAACGGCCAGGTCCCGGCCGCCTCCGACATGGACGGCAACGTCGCCGGCTACCAACTGGCCACCGGCGTCGGCCAAGGCAACGGCAACCTGACCTTCAACCCGGATGGCAGCTACGTCTTCAACCCCGGCAAGGACTTCGACAGTCTGGCCCAGGGCGAGACCCGCGACATCACCTTCACTTACCAGGCGAAGGACGACAACGGCGCGCTGAGCGACCCGCAGACCGTCACCATCACCGTCACCGGCACCAACGACGCTCCGGTCGCCTTCTCCGGCACCGCCACCACCGAGGAAAACACCGTCCTCAACGGCCAGGTCCCGGCCGCCTCCGACGTGGACGGCAACGTCGCCGGCTACCAGCTGACCACCGGCGTCGGCCAGGGCAACGGCAACCTGATCTTCAACCCGGATGGCAGCTACGTCTTCAACCCCGGAAAGGACTTCGACAGCCTGGCCCAGGGCGAGACCCGCGACATCACCTTCACTTACCAGGCGAAGGACAACAACGGCGCGCTGAGCGACCCGCAGACCGTCACCATCACGGTCACCGGCACCAACGACGCCGCCGTGGTCACCGGCCAGTCCAGCGGCAGCGCCGAGGAAACCAACGCCCCGGTCACCCTCGACGGCAAGCTGAACATCAATGACGTCGACAGTCCGGCCAGCTTCCAGATCCAGGCCGACACCGCCGGCTTCTACGGCAAGTTCAGCGTCGCCGCTGATGGCAGCTGGTCGTATGTCGCCAATGACGCCTACAACGAACTCAAGGTCGGAGAGCAGCTGACCGACAGCTTCACCGTCCTCGCCGCCGATGGCACCAGCACCACCGTCACCGTGACCCTCAACGGCACCAACGACGCTCCGGTCGCCTCCGCCGACGTCGTCACCACCGGGGAAAACACCGTTCTCAACGGCCAGGTACCGGCGGCCACCGACGTGGACGGCACCGTCGTCGGCTACCAGTTGACCAGCGACGTCGCCCAGGGCAAGGGCACGCTGACCTTCAACGCCAACGGCAGCTACAGCTTCAACCCGGGCACCGCGTTCGACCATCTGGCCGCCGGCGCCCAGGAGACCGTGACCTTCACCTACCAGGCGAAGGACAACAACGGCGCACTGAGCGATCCGCAGACCGTCAGCATCACCGTCACCGGTACCAACGACGCACCGGTTGCCTATGCCGACAGCGCCACCACCGAAGAAAACACCGTGCTCAACGGCCAGGTACCGGCCGCCTCCGACGTGGATGGCAGCGTCGCCGGCTACCAACTGGTGAGCAATGTCGGCAATGGCAACGGCTCGCTGACCTTCAACGCCGATGGCAGCTATGTCTTCAATCCGGGCAAGGACTTCGACGGCCTCGCCGATGGCCAATCGCGCGACGTCACCTTCACCTACCAGGCGAAGGACGACAACGGCGTCCTGAGCGACCCGCAGACCATCACCATCACCGTCACCGGCAGCAATGACGCGCCGGTCGCCAGCGCCACCAGCGGCGCGGTGAAGGAAGACGCGCAGATCAGCGGCCAGCTCGCCGCCACCGACGCCGACAACGGCGCCCAGCTCAGCTACGCCCTGGACAAGACCGCACCGGCCGGCTTCAGCGTCGACGCCGACGGCAAGTGGACCTTCGATGCCAGCGTCAGCGAATACCAGCACCTGAAAGCCGGTGCCAGCCAGGTCATCAGCGTGCCGTTCACCGTCACCGACGAGCACGGCGCCACCAGCGCCAGCACCCTGACCATCACCGTTACCGGCACCAACGATGCGCCGGTGGCGGACGCCATCAGCACCAACACCAGCGAGGACAAGCTCAGCCTCGGCAAGCTGACGGCCACTGACGTCGACGACGGCGCCAAGCTCAGCTTCAGCCTCAACGACAAGGCCCCGGCTGGCTTCGCCCTGGCCAAGAACGGCACCTGGGTATTCAACGGCTTCGACCCGGCCTACCAGAGCCTCGCCGCCGGCGAGACCAAGGTTCTGTCGATCGACTACACCGTCACCGACGAACACGGCGCCACCAGCAGCAACACCCTGACCCTGACTGTCACCGGCACCAACGACACGCCGATCGCCCTGCCTTCGCTGCTCAATGGCGTCAACGAAGATGCGAAGATCAGCGGCGAGCTGAAAGCCATCGACCTGGACAATGGCGCGCAGCTCACCTACAGCCTGAACAAGGCCGCTCCGGCGGGCCTGTCCCTGAGCAGCGACGGTAAGTGGAGCTTCGATGCAAGCAATGCCGCCTACCAGCACCTGAAGGCGGGCGCCGTCCAGGTCATCAACGTGCCCTACACCGTCACCGACGAACACGGTGCAAAAACCTCCAGCAGCCTGGTGATCACCGTCACCGGCACCAACGACGCCCCGGTCGCCAGCGTTCCGGCGAACGTCGCCGCCAACGAAGACCAGCTCAGCAAGGGCCAGCTCAGCGCCACCGACCTGGACGATGGCGCCAAGCTGAGCTTCAGCGTTGCCGGCAACCCGCCGGCCGGCTTCGCCCTGAAGACCGACGGCAGCTGGACCTTCGATGGCAAGGACCCGGCCTACCAGGCCCTCGCCGAAGGCGAGACTCGCGACATCCAGGTCAAGTACATCGTCACCGACGAACACGGTGCCACCGACACCCAGACACTGACCCTCACCGTCACTGGCAGCAACGACGCGGCCGTGATCGGCGGCGTGGCCAGCACGAGCGTCGACGAGACCAATGCCCCGGTCACCACCGGCGGCCTGCTGAGCGTCAGCGATGTCGACAGCCCGGCCAGCTTCCAGGCACAAGACAACGTCGCCGGCCAATACGGCACCTTCAGCCTGGGCACCGATGGCGCCTGGACCTACATCGCCAACGCTGCCTACAACGAGCTCAAGCAGGGCGAAAAACTGACCGACAGCTTCACCGTCAAGGCGATCGATGGCACCAGCGCCACGGTCACCGTGAACATCGTCGGCACCAACGACGCGCCCGTGGCATTCGGCGACACCAGGACCACCGGCGAGAACGCCGCCTTCACCAGCCAGGTTCCTCCGGCGACCGATATCGATGGCAGCGTGGTCGGCTACCAGTTGGCCACCGACGTCGGCCAGGGTCATGGCAGCCTGACCTTCAATGTCGACGGCAGCTACACCTTCGAGCCGGGCACCGACTTCGATCACCTGGGCGCCGGCGAAAGCCAGGACGTCACCTTCACCTACCAGGCGAAGGACGACAACGGTGCGCTGAGCGACCCGCAGACCGTCACCATCACCGTCACCGGCAGCAACGATGCCGCCGTCATCAGCGGCCAGACCTCGGTCAGCGTCAACGAAACCGATACCGCCGTGAACACCGGCGGCCAACTGAACATCAGCGACGTCGACGGCCCGGCCAGCTTCCTGCCGCAGTCCGACACCCTCGGCAATTACGGCAAGTTCAGCATCGATGCCAGCGGCAAGTGGACCTACTACGCCCAGGGCGCCTACAACGAATTGAAGGTCGGTGAGGTGCTCACCGACACCTTCAGCGTCACGGCCGCCGATGGCACCACCGCCAATGTCACCGTGAACATCGTCGGCACGAACGACGCGCCATTCGCCATTGCCGCCAGCGCCAGCGCCGTGGAAGGCGGCATCAAGGACCCCGGCATCGTGGCCGGCGCCACCGACGGCTCGTCCGTCACCCTGACCATCACCACCACGCAGCCGGGCGAGGCGGTCAGCTTCAACTGGAAGTTCAGCACCGGCGACAGCGGGTCATACAACGACTTCGCCTATGTGCAGGTCAACGGCCAGAAGGTGCAACTGCTTTCCAGCGTGTCCGTGGTCGGCGATGGCGGCAACTCGGGCCTGCAGACCTTCCAGCAGGTATTCGACAAGCCGGGCACCTACACCATCGTGCTGGGCGTTTCCGATGCTCTCGACACTGTCGTCGACTCAACCCTCGTGCTGAGCAACCTGCCGTCGCAGGTCAGCGTCGGCAATGTCGTCGGCCAGGTCACCCACACCGGCAACAACTGGACCCTGACCACCAACGGCGCCAACAGCACCACCCTGGGCAATCAGCTCAAGCCGGTCAGCGAGATCACCGGCAAGCTGCAGGCCACCGACGTCGACCACGACGCCCAGCTGACCTTCAGCACCGCGCAGAACACCGCCGGCTTCACCCTGAAGCCGGACGGCAGCTGGCTGTTCGACGCCAAGGACCCGGCCTACGACAACCTCGCCCAGGGCGAGAAGCAGGCGGTGGTCATCCACTACACCGTCACCGACGAGCACGGTGCCACCGGCACCAGCACCCTGACCATCACCGTCACCGGCACCAACGACGCACCGGTCGCCGGGGTGATGCAGCAAACCGTCTACGAAGACAGCAAGATCGGCGGCCAGCTGGCCGGCAGCGATGTCGACCACAACGCCGTGCTGACCTTCACCACCACCGGCAGCCTGCCGGCGGGCTTCAGCAGCGACAGCAGCGGCAAGTGGAGCTTCGACGCCGGCAACGCGGCATACCAGCACCTGGCCGTGGGGGCGACCCAGGTCTTCACCGTCAACTACAGCGTCACCGACCAGTACGGTGCGAAGAGCGCCAGCACCCTGACCATCACCGTCATCGGCACCAACGATGCGCCGGTGGCCAAGGCCGCCAGCGCCTCGGTGAACGAAGACAAGACCAGCGGCGGCACGCTCACCGCCACCGACATCGATGACGGCCACGCGCTGTACTTCAGCCTGAAGGATGCAGCGCCCAACGGCTTCACCCTGAACGCCGACGGCACCTGGAGCTTCGACGGCAACCACGCCGACTACCAGAAGCTCGGCGCCGGTGAAACCCTCGAACTGCAGATCAAGTTCATCGTCACCGACGACAAGGGCGCCACCGACGAGAACGTCCTGACCCTGACCGTGAACGGCAGCGACGATGCCGCCGTCATCAGCGGCGCGAAGATCGTCAACGTCGACGAAACCGACGCGCCGATCATTACCACCGGCAAGCTGGACGCCAGCGACGTCGACGGCCCGGACACCTTCCAGGCCCAGACCAACGTCGCCGGCAAGTACGGCACCTTCAACCTGGGTACCGACGGCAACTGGACCTACGTCGCCAAGGAGGCCTACAACGAGCTGAAGGCCGGCGAAACCCTCACCGACACCTTCACCGTCAAAGCTGCCGACGGGACCAGCTCCAGCGTCACCGTGAACATCGTCGGCACCAACGACGCGCCCACCGCCTACGATGACAGCATCACCATCGACGAGAACGGCCGCGTCAACGGCAAGGTACCGGCCGCCACCGATCCGGATGGCAAGGTCTCCGGCTACCAACTGGTCACCGACGTCGGCCAGGGCAACGGTTCGCTGAACTTCAACTCCAGCGGCACCTACCACTTCGAGCCGGGCAGCGACTTCGACCACCTGGCCGCCGGCCAGAGCCAGGTCGTCACCTTCACCTACCAGGCGAAGGACGACAACGGTGCGCTGAGCGAACCCCGGACCATCACCATTACCGTCACCGGCAGCAATGACGCCGCCGTCATCAGCGGCGTGAAGTCCAGCAGCGTCAACGAGACCGACGCGCCGATCAGCACCGGCGGCAAACTCAACGCGAGCGACGTCGACAGCCCGGCAACCTTCCAGGCGCAGAGCGATGTGGCCGGCAAGTACGGCACCTTCAACCTCGGCACCGACGGCGCCTGGACCTACGTCGCCAGCAGCGCCTACAACGAACTGAAGGTCGGCCAGAGCTACACCGATACCTTCACCGTGAAGACCGCGGACGGCACCAGCGCCACCGTGACCGTCAACATCGTCGGCACCAACGACAACCCGGTCGCCTTCGACGGCACCGCGGCCACCGACGAGAACAGCGTCTTCAACGGCCAGGTTCCGAGTGCCACCGATGTGGACGGCACCATCGCCAGCTACCAACTGGCCAGCGACGTGGCGGCCGGCAAGGGCACGCTGACGTTCAACGCCGACGGCAGCTACAGCTTCAACCCGGGCAGCGCCTTCGACCACCTGGCCGCCGGCCAGAGCGAAACTGTGTCCTTCACCTACCAGGCCAAGGACAACAACGGCGGCCTGAGCGATCCGCAGACCATCACCCTCACGGTGAATGGCACCAATGACGCGCCGGTCGCCTACGCCGACAGCCAGACCACCGACGAGAACGCCGTGCTCCAGGGGCAGGTCCCGGTCGCCACCGATGTGGACGGCAGCGTCGCCAGCTACCAGCTCGCCACCCCCGTGGCGGCCGGCAAAGGCACCCTGACCTTCAATGCCGACGGCAGCTACAGCTTCGATCCGGGCAGCGCCTTCGACCACCTGGCCGCCGGCCAGAGCGAAGCCGTGACCTTCACCTACCAGGCGAAGGACAACGACGGCGCGCTGAGCGACCCGCAGACCGTCACCATCACCGTCACCGGCAGCAATGACGCAGCCGTGATCACTGGCCAGGCCAGCGGCAGCGCCGATGAAACCAACGCCCCGGTCACCCTCGACGGCAAGCTGAACGTCACCGACGTGGACGGGCCCGCCAGCTTCCAGGCACAGGCCAACACCGCCGGCACCTTCGGCACCTTCAGCATCGCCACCGACGGCAGCTGGACCTACGTGGCCAACTCCGCCTTCAACGAGCTGAAGGCCGGCGAGCACGTCACCGACACCTTTGTCGTGAAGGCCGCCGACGGCACCAGCAGCAACGTGACCGTCACCCTCAACGGCACCAACGACGCGCCGGTCGCCTACGCCGACAGCCAGACCACCGACGAGAACGCCGTGCTCCAGGGGCAGGTCCCGGTCGCCACCGATGTGGACGGCAGCGTCGCCAGCTACCAGCTCGCCACCCCCGTGGCGGCCGGCAAAGGCACCCTGACCTTCAATGCCGACGGCAGCTACAGCTTCGATCCGGGCAGCGCCTTCGACCACCTGGCCGCCGGCCAGAGCGAAGCCGTGACCTTCACCTACCAGGCGAAGGACAACGACGGCGCGCTGAGCGACCCGCAGACCGTCACCATCACCGTCACCGGCAGCAATGACGCAGCCGTGATCACTGGCCAGGCCAGCGGCAGCGCCGATGAAACCAACGCCCCGGTCACCCTCGACGGCAAGCTGAACGTCACCGACGTGGACGGGCCCGCCAGCTTCCAGGCACAGGCCAACACCGCCGGCACCTTCGGCACCTTCAGCATCGCCACCGACGGCAGCTGGACCTACGTGGCCAACTCCGCCTTCAACGAGCTGAAGGCCGGCGAGCACGTCACCGACACCTTTGTCGTGAAGGCCGCCGACGGCACCAGCAGCAACGTGACCGTCACCCTCAACGGCACCAACGACGCGCCGGTCGCCTACGCCGACAGCCAGACCACCGACGAGAACGCCGTGCTCCAGGGGCAGGTCCCGGTCGCCACCGATGTGGACGGCAGCGTCGCCAGCTACCAGCTC